>NZ_CALPDF010000089.1 GCF_943193175.1 Neobacillus muris | reverse complement strand
GCCATAGAAGGTAACAGCCCTGTAGTTGAAACTTCGTTCCCTCCTGAGTGGATCCTGAGTACGGCCGGACACGTGAAATCCGGTCGGAAGCAGGGAGGACCATCTCCCAAGGCTAAATACTCCCTAGTGACCGATAGTGAACCAGTACCGTGAGGGAAAGGTGAAAAGCACCCCGGAAGGGGAGTGAAAGAGATCCTGAAACCGTTGGGTGATGGCGTGCCTTTTGTAGAATGAACCGGCGAGTTACGATTGCATGCAAGGTTAAGTTGAAGAGACGGAGCCGCAGCGAAAGCGAGTCTTAAGTAGGGCGAATAAGTATGCAGTCGTAGACCCGAAACCAGGTGATCTACCCATGTCCAGGGTGAAGTCCAGGTAACACTGGATGGAGGCCCGAACCGACGCACGTTGAAAAGTGCGCGGATGAGGTGTGGGTAGCGGAGAAATTCCAATCGAACTTGGAGATAGCTGGTTCTCTCCGAAATAGCTTTAGGGCTAGCCTCACGAAGTTAGAGTCTTGGAGGTAGAGCACTGTTTGGACTAGGGGCCCTCATCGGGTTACCGAATTCAGACAAACTCCGAATGCCAAAGACTTATCCGTGGGAGTCAGACTGCGAGTGATAAGATCCGTAGTCAAAAGGGAAACAGCCCAGACCACCAGCTAAGGTCCCAAAGTATACGTTAAGTGGAAAAGGATGTGGAGTTGCTTAGACAACCAGGATGTTGGCTTAGAAGCAGCCACCATTTAAAGAGTGCGTAATAGCTCACTGGTCGAGTGACTCTGCGCCGAAAATGTACCGGGGCTAAACGTATCACCGAAGCTGTGGGTGGACACCATTTGGTGTCCGCGGTAGGAGAGCGTTCTAAGGGCGTTGAAGCTGGACCGTAAGGACTGGTGGAGCGCTTAGAAGTGAGAATGCCGGTATGAGTAGCGAAAGATGAGTGAGAATCTCATCCACCGTATGCCTAAGGTTTCCTGAGGAAGGCTCGTCCGCTCAGGGTTAGTCGGGACCTAAGCCGAGGCCGAAAGGCGTAGGCGATGGACAACAGGTTGATATTCCTGTACCACCTCTTTATCGTTTGAGTGATGGGGGGACGCAGGAGGATAGGGTAAGCGCACTGCTGGTCATGTGCGTCTAAGCAGTTAGGCTGGTGAATAGGAAAATCCGTTCACCGTGAAGGCTCGAGCTGTGACAGCGAGGGAAATAGAGTACCGAAGTTCCTGATTCCACACTGCCAAGAAAAGCCTCTAGCGAGATAAAAGGTGCCCGTACCGCAAACCGACACAGGTAGGCGAGGAGAGAATCCTAAGGTGAGCGAGAGAACTCTCGTTAAGGAACTCGGCAAAATGACCCCGTAACTTCGGGAGAAGGGGTGCTCATTAAGGTGAATAGCTTTGATGAGCCGCAGTGAATAGGCCCAGGCGACTGTTTAGCAAAAACACAGGTCTCTGCGAAGCCGCAAGGCGAAGTATAGGGGCTGACGCCTGCCCGGTGCTGGAAGGTTAAGAGGAGGGGTTAGC
>NZ_CALPDF010000088.1 GCF_943193175.1 Neobacillus muris | reverse complement strand
CCTGAATTATTCACAGATTTTATGAAATAGGCAAATATCGCCTATCTAATAGGCTTTCTTGTAAATCGTTCGTGCATTAAATAAATGAAAAAAGAATCCGTTTCTGATAAGGTTAAAGCGCGACCAAATAACCACAGAAAGGATTCTTATAATGGCTACTTTACCGCAATTAACACTTGATTTCAATCGTCAAATTAAATTATCAAATGATGGAGGCTCTCTTTCCTCTGATACGGGTGAATTCATCTTTAGAGAGTTCGATGAGAAAATTGGTTTCTCAAAGACATTGGCCGGGCACTTAAACTTGAAAGATTCAAGGACTTACTTTATTCATTCGAATGAAAATTTGCTTCGTCAAAAGATCTATCAAATGATTGCCGGCTATTCAGAAGATGACGCGGCTGATCAGCTAACGAAAGATCCTGTGTTTACTCAAATTATAGGGACACCGGCGTTAGCTTCCCAGCCTAGTTTATCTCGCTTTTTTAAACGGTTTGATCAAACATCTATCCAACAATTGGAACAGGCCAATCAAGATCTACTCGATAAAGTTCATAAGTTCAGAGATTCAAAAGCACTCATCTTTGATTTAGATTCTACTCATTCCGATACCTATGGTCATCAAGAATCGGCAGCTTACAATGCCCATTATGGAACCATTGGTTTCCATCCATTAGTGGCTTTCGATGGTGTAACAGGTGACTTTTTGAAGGCAAAGCTGCGTCCTGGAAATGTGTATACTTCAAACGGTGCAATTGAATTCATACAACCACTTATTGAACATTACAACGAGAAATTCCCGGAGACTTCATTATTTGTTCGCGGGGACAGTGGTTTTGCCGTCCCTGCTTTATATGATTTGTGCGAAAAAGAATCCGTTTACTACGTCATTCGACTAAAGTCTAATGCTCAACTACAACAGATTGCGGAAGAATACCATCCTTCCACTATGCCTTCAAATGTCACAGAGACCGAATACTGTTTTGAAGAAACCATTTATCAAGCGAAGTCATGGTCCAAGCCTAGAAAAGTGATTATACAATCAGTACGTCAAGCTGGTGAACTGTTCTTTATCCATTCATTTTTTGTGACCAATTTAGAAATTGCCTTTTCTCCAAAAGATATCGTCCGTGCTTACCAAAAAAGAGGGACGATGGAGAACTATATCAAAGAGGTCAAGAATGGTTTCAGATTCGATCAAATGAATAGTCATTCTTTCCAAGTGAACGAGGCAAAAATGATGTTGAGTCTTCTAGCTTATAACTTAACGAATTGGCTTCGAACCCTTTCTTTCCCAGCAGAGCAGAAGAATATGCAAATTGAGACGATTCGTACACGGCTCATTAAAGTGGCTAGTAAAGTAGTAAAGTCAGGACGATCCCTATTCTTTAAATTATCTTCAAGTTTCGTCTATCAGAAATTTTTCTGGAAGGTGCTTAGCCGAATTCAAAACCTACAGATAGAATAACTCATTCATTTTGACGCTTTTAAAAAATCGTGTTAATTCCAAGGGAGTAGTCTGCCTAAAAATAGAGATTTGTAGCCCCAAGTTCTAGAAATACAATTTTAAGAAGTAAAATGAACAAAATTCCTTAGAAAGTTTAAAAACTATAATTGATTTTTGGTTAAATGCATGAACTCAGAGATGGTATGAATAATTCAGG
>NZ_CALPDF010000087.1 GCF_943193175.1 Neobacillus muris | reverse complement strand
AAAAAATATTTTTCGACATGTTTCCTAACAAAATTTTTATATTATGTGAAACTATTCCAACATACGGGTACGCTACGCGGTCACTACTGGATAATAGTGGAAAGTAGTGATAGGAAATTATGCGATGCACAATGGATCTCTGCGTAGCTTATGATGACGTACCCTCCCATGTCTCTGGGCATCAGTGTGCCTACATTCCTTCGTTCGGTCTAGTCATAAGGCAGAGGCTAGCGAAGCTCCTTTAGGGACTCTCGGTCGAATGGTGAAAATATTGCCAGCTTCTCCGTGTCATCCTGTTGTCTAGGTCTGATTAAGGGGATGTTGGGCCCTATGCAGCCTCTACGAGACTAGGAATATCCCTCATCATTCGCTGTGCGTCAAACGCTTTGTGCTTTGTGCTGATTCCATGTAACACTTTTAATAATTTACCGCATAGAACCACGATGGACTGCTTCTTGCGTAAAGGATTAACCTTACGGTTTGTATAATATTCATGTAATTTTTTAAAGGCTTCGTTGTGGAGAATCATCGGCATCATCACTCGGAATAGAAGGGCTCGTAGCTTTCTTCTGCCCCGTTTGGAGATGCGTTTTTGCCCTTTATGCAGACCGGAGGAATTTTCACGTAACGTTAGTCCCGCGAGTTTGATTAGTTGGCGTGGATCTTCGTAGTGTGAAAAGCTTCCAATCTCCGCTAATAGGTCAACAATTGTCGTATCTCCAAGCCCTGGTACCGTTGATAGCCATTCATACTCGACAGATGTTTTTACAAGTTCAACCAGGCGCCCAGTAATGCTTTCGATATCTTGTTCTAGCTGGTGGTAACGGCGGACAAGTGTGGCGATTTCAATACGGGCCATCTCACGTCCTTCTGTTACTCCGATTGAGTTAGCTGCGACTTCGATAAGGCGCACTGCTTTTGGTCTTTGGGGGGATTTGAGCCCATCGACCTTTCGATAAAGGGTTAACACTTCATCGGGTTGTTTCTGGTGAAAATCACTTGGAAATGGAGTGCATTCCAGTGCAGCCAAAGCCATTTTTCCGAATGACGGAAACACCTGAGTAAACTCAGGGAAATAACGGTCTAACCAGCGAATCATCATGTTTTTGACCGCGCCTAATTCCTCCGCTAGCTTACTTCGTAGTGATGATCCAACGCGAAGTTCAGCTTCCATACCTTTCAAGATACGGGGATAGCTGAAGCGCCCATCTTTTACTAGACGAGCGATTACTAATGCATCCTTACGGTCGTGTTTAGTCGGAAGATTATCATCCAACTCTTTTGATCGTTTAACATGCATAGGATTAACCATGGCCAGGGGAATGCCCCGTTCCTCTAGGAAGTAGGCTAAATTGAGCCAGTAATGTCCTGTAGGTTCAATCCCGATAATGACTTCCGTTTTCTCATTTTCCTTCATCGCAGCCAGAATGCTTTGATAGAAAAGCTCGAAGCCGCCTCCGGATTGAGAAACAGAGAATGATTTTTGGAGCACACGTCCTCGATCATCAACAAAGCAAGCGTAATGTGTCCGCTTAGCAATATCAATTCCGACGACTAATGTTTTTTCAGTGACTTGATTAATTTTTTGATTTTGTTTAAAATCCATTATGGAGTCCTCCTTGGTTAACTAAGTTAGGGGTCAATTCTGCGCAGATTTGACACCCCGTATCATACCAAGAGGGCTCTTTTTTGTTCAAGTCCCCGAAAATCCTTCTAACAGGAATGCTCC
>NZ_CALPDF010000086.1 GCF_943193175.1 Neobacillus muris | reverse complement strand
ATAAAGTAGGGAAACCTTTCTCAAGGCTTCCCCCTTATCAAACCGTACGTGCCCTACTAAGGCATACGGCTTACCAATATGTTACAATTTCTATCAAGAGGATGCATTCCAGGCGTTCCGCATCTTTTGGAGTCGGTGAGGTGTATAATACTCCTCACCTTTTGCTTTTGTAAGCTTGATTCTATTCTGGAGGTCTCTTTTGGCTTTACTGGACATTTCATCTAAATATTGTTCCTTTGTATATCCATATACTTTATTTAGATAAAGCCAATAGGTGGGAATTAGATTAATCTTTAGAAAGAATGCTTTATTCCATTGACTACGCATCTTTTTCTCTTTTCTTTGAGAAGGATGCTTGTGAATAAAGGCTACTCTAAGTCTTTTCCTTATATAACCATCTAATGAGGAAAGGGTTCTTCGAACCCACCGTGTAATACAGTGGTTTGGAAGTCCTAATTTAATGTTCTCCTTTATTGCGTTAACAATCGTAACGTAATAATTGACCTTCCCTCTAATAATGGGATTAACACGTTCAATCCATTCTTCCTTACTCAGCGTAAGCGTTTTACGGGTCTTATCCTTTATCTTTAGCCGAAAATCTTTGATGGACTCTTCCTTTGGAGTTACATGAAATACAGGTTTACTATCTTTCTTTCCTTCTCTCCAATGATGGAAGGTGAAACCTAGAAAATCAAAATCATCCTTCTTAAAGTCGACGATTTTTGTCTTTTCCTTAGAAATTTCTAGCCCTAATTCTTTCAACTTATCCCTAGTGATTGAAGCAGCTTTCTTGATGTCTTCTTTCGATTTTGCAAAAAGAAGAAAGTCATCTGCGTAGCGAACAAAGCGAATGTTGTTCAAATCCCATTCCCAATCTAGTTCATTCAAATACACATTTGCTAAAAGTGGTGAGATTACACCGCCTTGAGGAGTTCCATAATCCGAGTGAATGAGTTTTCCTTCTTCCATGTGTCCAGCTTTTAGCCATTGTTCAATCAGCCCTAGGACCGTACGGTCCGAAACATACTTCTTTAGAACGCTAATAAGATTCTTATGAGGTATATTATCAAAGAATCCTTTTATGTCACAATCGTAAATATGATTGTATCCTTGTTCAATATTCCAAAGGATTATTTGTAAAGCTCTTTGAACTCCACGATTTGGCCTATAACCGACTGACCAATTATGAAACAGATTATCCTCAAATTTCGGTTGAAGTACGTTTACAACACTTTGTTGGACAATGCGGTCTTCAATAGTTGGTATTCCAAGTGGTCGTTTCTTCCCATTCTTCTTAGGAATGTATACTCTCCTAACTGGTTGAGCTTGATAAGTCTTTGACCTTAACTTTTCTAGAAGTGCAATGATGTTTTCTTCTAATTTAGCATCATAACTTTCTATCGTTTCTCCGTCTATTCCACCTGCTCCTTTATTTGCTTTTACCTGTTCAAAGCTCTGAGTTAATTTGCGGTCAAATAGAATTTGTCCATATACACTGTGTAATTTAAATTTCCACTCTTGATTCATTGCATATTCCACGCCTTTCCTTGATGTACATTCAAACGGTTTTACCGCAGTAACATGATTGTTGGCATTACATCTTGTTCATGGCTTGGAGCCATAGGTCATTCCCCTTCCGTTCACTTGATGTTCTGGTCATCAAGTTACTCCCGTACTATGAGAATGTCTGACTACTCCACCAGTTCTTCGTCACTTCGGATTATCCTTATAGACTAGAACCCTGCCTGTTCGGTAAGATGGAGTCCTCACGGGGTCATCGCATTTCCCTTCTAAGCATACCCTGCACCATCACGCTATAAGTCACACTTTCTCGTTCTGACTTCTGAAGAAAATGTCTTTAAGTGGGCTTCCTCACTTTTCGAAAAGTCGCCAACTTATCTCGCCGCCGTGCTTCACACTTATTGCATTAGGGTCTACCTATTCGCTTACGGGTCTCTCGACTTTCCGCATCTCCTTCAGACAACACCTCGCGGTGTTGCCCTAGATTAAGCTTCCCAAGCTAGGTCAGTCTCCTTGGGTATGGATTTTCACCATCTGGGATTCGTATTCATTACCCTCACCAAGTCGTTTCACCGAGATGACGTCTCTTTCAGATAATGAAAAGAAGAGTGTCGACTGAGTCAACACTCTACGCGACTGCCCGTCGCACAAAAAG
>NZ_CALPDF010000085.1 GCF_943193175.1 Neobacillus muris | reverse complement strand
TGTTTATTGCAAAATAAAAGTACAGAGGTTTGCGAGGAATTTGTGCAGAATCTAACTGCATAAAAAATAGGCTTGCCAGCCCCTAAAATATCCCCTACTGTATGGATTGAGAGATCACAACAGTGGGAGGACATGAAAGGATGCTAGCAATGCCTGAAGTTGATTATATCAAACATTTAAGAGAAGAAGAAGACTTATCAATAAATGAAATTGCAAGAAAAACTGGATGTAATTGGAGGACTGTGAAGAAGTACGCTGATGGAGAAAGTTTTGAAGAAACCCTCAAGTTCACCAGAAGAGGAATGATGTACGAGGAAGGGTTCGGAGAAATTGTTGATGATTGGCTAGAGGAGGACATGAAACTCAAGAGAAAAGAACGGAGAACCAGCAAGAAAATCTATGAAGATCTTAGAGATAACCTTGGTTTCAAAGGGTCCTATCGGACCGTATGTGAATATATTCAGAATCGAAAGCCCCAACTCAAAGCTGCCAAGATTGAAAGACATGAGCGTTTAGAACACCCTCCGGGTGAAGCACAGGTGGACTTTGGAAATATGACTGTCGTAAAAGATGGAGCATATAAAGATATCAAAGCCCTAATCCTGAGTTTTCCACAAAGTAATACAGGATTTGGTTACCCTCTTCCCGGCGAAAATACCGAGTGTTTCCTTGAAGGGCTAAAGCAGTTGTTTCACCAGGCTGGAGGGGTGCCAACCTATTTACGTATTGATAACCTGGCAGCGGCAGTTATTTCAATTGGCAAAGGGGGTAAACGGACCTACACTGACGCATTTTTAAGGTTCAAATGCCATTACGGCTTTGAAGTGCAGGCATGTAACCCATCAAGCGGGCATGAAAAAGGAAATGTGGAAAAGAAGGTTGGCTATACGAGGAATAATCTATTTACAACAGCTCCGATAATGGAGAGTTTTCCCCAATTAGCGGACTGGATGAAGGAGGAAATGGAAAAGGATCGGCAACGTCTCCACTATGAAAAAAATGTGTTGATTGATGAGCTGTGGGAAGAGGATAAAAAGCATTTGAAGGCCTTGCCTTTAACTGATCTTTCGATTTACTCAGTGAAATCAGCAACAGTTAATAAATACGGGGAAATTGAAGTCGATGGTGATAAATTTGTTATCCACAAAGCGAGAATGAAACAAGCATTAGTTCTCAAAATGGAATGGGATCGATTCACCTGTTTTACAAATGACGGGGAAATTGTTTACCAAGAAGACCGGCCTTATATGAATACGACAAGAGCGATTCCCTGGAATGATATATTAATAGATTGGGAGAAGAAGCCACGATCCGTGAGGTATTCACGCTTTTTCAAGTATTTGCCTGAGAAGGTCCAAACGTATCTGACGATACGATCAGAGGAAACCAGATCCCGGGTCAAGGGGATAAAGAAATTATTAGAAAAGCATTCGCTAAAAGATATTGATTCGGCCTTGGAATTGGAGGAACGGTTTGAAAGAGCTCCGCATGAACTGGGGTATATCCTGGAAGCCAAAGAAGCTACTTATCCAGAGAAATTAAACGAAGTGCACACGCCGGAAATATTGCTTAATTATGAAACCGATTTGCATACTTATGACAAGATTCTATGTCCTTCTTTGGAAGGAGGTGTTTCCTAATGGCTGATTTAAAGGCTATTTGTAAGACACTCCACCTTGCCCATATTATTGAGGAATTCGAGGAAGTCCCTTTTGAAAGTAAAGAGCAATTTCTTCGTGATGTTCTATCAATTGAAGTAAATTCAAGGCAGACCACCAAAGTCGCCAGGCTGATAAAAAAGGCCAAATTTAGGGAACTTAAATGGCTTAGGGACTATGAGTGGTCCGAGCAGCAGCACTTGCCAGCGACAACCTCGAAAGAGGCAATCTGTGACCTCCGCTTTATAAAGGAAAAACAGAACCTACTGCTTATGGGAACGCCTGGCACGGGAAAAACGCACTTGGGAATGGCTTTGGGGGTAAAGGCTTGTGAAATGGGGTATGAGGTCCGTTTCTTCCGAGTGGCTGATTTAGTCGTCCAATTAGAGGAAGCGATGAAAGAAGGTTCTTTACACAAGATAAAACGCCAGATTGAGAAGTGCGATTTGCTTATACTAGATGAATTGGGATACGTCCCTTTTCAAAAGCAAGGATCAGAATTATTGTTTCACATTATTGCGGACTGTTATGAGCATAAGAGTGTGATTGTAACCTCTAATCTGGAATTTGGTCAATGGAATCGAGTTTTTGGGGATAATCGTTTAACTTCTGCCCTGGTGGATAGATTAGTGCATCACGCCCATGTGATTGCGTTCACAGGGGAAAGTTACCGGTTGAAAAATGCACTTTCTTCAATCAAAACACAAGATGGAATTTAATGTAAACACTAGCTGCAAGCCTATGTAAATTTCGCTGCATTTTTCTGCACTTTCTGCTTGCAAAAAACA
>NZ_CALPDF010000084.1 GCF_943193175.1 Neobacillus muris | reverse complement strand
ACACAGAAGAAACTGAAGTTGAACGGTTTTTTGAAGATCTACAAGACCTTTTAGAACTAACACCCAAAAAAGATGTCCTTTTCATTATAGGGGACTGGAATGCAAAAGTAGAAAGTCAAGAGATACTTGGAGTAACAGGCAAATTTGGCCTTGGAGTACAGAATGAAGCAGAGCAAGGCTAATAGAGCTTTGCCAAGAGAATGCACTGGTCATAGCAAACACCCTCTTCCAACAACACGAGAAGACTCTACACATGGACATCACCAGATGGTCAACACCGAAATCAGATTGATTATATTCTTTGCAGCCAAAGATGGAGAAGCTCTATACAGTCAGCAAAACAAGACCAGGAGCTGACTGTGGCTCAGATCATGAATTCCTTATTGCCAAATTCAAACCTAAATTGAAGAAAGTAGGGAAAACCACTAGACCATTCATAAATCAAATCCCTTATGATTATACAGTGGAAGTGAGAAATAGATTTAAGGGCCTAGATCTGATAGATAGAGTGCCTGATGAACTATGGAATGAGGTTTGTGACATTGTACAGGAGACAGGGATCAAGACCATCCCCATGGAAAAGAAATGCAAAAAAGCAAAATGGCTGTCTGGGGAGGCCTTACAAATAGCTGTGAAAAGAAGAGAGGCGAAAAGCAAAGGAGAAAAGGAAAGATATAAGCATCTGAATGCAGAGTTCCAAAGAATAGCAAGAAGAGATAAGAAAGCCTTCCTCAGTGATCAGTGCAAAGAAATAGAGGAAAACAATAGAATGGGAAAGACTAGAGATCTCTTCAAGAAAATTAGAGATACCAAGGGAACATTTCATGCAAAGATGGGCTCGATAAAGGACAGAAATGGTATGGACCTACCATTTGGTCCAGAAGGCATTAAGAAGAGGTGGCAAGAATACACAGAAGAACTGTACAAAAAAGATCTTCATGACCCAGATAATCACGATGGTGTGATCACTCACCTAGAGCCAGACATCCTGGAATGTGAAGTCAAGTGGGCCTTAGAAAGCATCACTACGAACAAAGCTAGTGGAGGTGATGGAATTCCAGTTGAGCTATTTCAAATCCTGAAAGATGATGCTGTGAAAGTGCTGCACTCAATATGCCAGCAAATTTGGAAAACTCAGCAGTGGCCACAGGACTGGAAAAGGTCAGTTTTCATTCCAATCCCAAAGAAAGGCAATGCCAAAGAATGCTCAAACTATGCACAATTGCACTCATCTCACATACTAGCAAAGTAATGCTCAAAATTCTCCAAGCCAGGCTTCAGCAATACGTGAACCGTGAACTTCCAGATGTTCAAGCTGGTTTTAGAAAAGGCAGAGGAACCAGAGATCAAATTGCCAACATCCACTGGATCATCGAAAAAGCAAGAGAGTTCCAGAAAAACATCTACTTCTGCTTTATTGACTACACCAAAGCCTTTGACTATGTGGATCACAACAAACTGTGGAAAATTCTTAAAGAGATGGGAATACCAGACCACCTTACCTGCCTCCTGAGAAATCTGTATGCAGGTCAAGAAGCAACAGTTAGAACTGGACATGGAACAACAGACTGGTTCCAAATAGGAAAAGGAGTATGTCAAGGCTGTATATTGTCACCCTGCTTATTTAACTTATATGCAGAGTACATCATGCGAAATGCTGGACTGGATGAAGCACAAGCTGGAATCAAGATTGCCAGGAGAAATATCAATAACCTCAGATATGCAGATGACACCACCCTTATGGCAGAAAGTGAAGAGGAACTCAAGAGCCTCTTGATGAAAGTGAAAGTGGAGAGTGAAAAAGTTGGCTTAAAACTCAACATTCAGAAAACTAAGATCATGGCATCCGGTCCCATCACTTCATGGCAAATAGATGGGGAAACAATGGAAACAGTGGCAGACTTTACTTTGGGGGGCTCCAAAATCACTGCAGATGGTGATTGCAGCCATGAAATTAAAAGATGCTTACTCCTTGGAAGGAAAGTTATGACCAACCTAGACAGCATATTAAAAAGCAGAGACATTACTTTGCCAACAAAGGTCTATCTAGTCAAGGCTATGGTTTTTCCTGTGGTCATGTATGGATGTGAGAGTTGGACTGTGAAGAAAGCTGAGTGCCGAAGAATTGATGCTTTTGAACTGTGGTGTTGGAGAAGACTCTTGAGAGTCCCTTGGACTGCAAGGAGATCCAACCAGTCCATCCTAAAGGAGATCAGTCCTGGGTGTTCTTTGGAAGGAATGATGCTAAAGCTGAAACTCCAATACTTTGGCCACCTCATGCAAAGAGCTGATTCACTGGAAAAGACTCTGATGCTGGGAGGGATTGGGGGCAGGAGGAGAAGGGGATGACAGAGGATGAGATGGCTGGATGGCATCACCGACTCGATGGACATGAGTTTGAGTGAACTCCGGGAGATGGTGATGGACAGGGAGGCCTGGCGTGCTGCAATTCATGGGGTCGCAAAGAGTCAGACACGACTGAGCGACTGAACTGAACTGAACTGAACTGATGGCTGATTCATGTT
>NZ_CALPDF010000083.1 GCF_943193175.1 Neobacillus muris | reverse complement strand
CTTTAAATACATGTCTATAATGAAAGAACACACTTAAATTCTAACTTTTTTATAAAAAGGTATTGATAACCAGCCGTGTCTGTATAATGCTCTTCTATGTTTAGATCCGTCTCATGGTGTAACAAACCATCCAAAACATGAATCGCATCCCTTGAATTAGTATGAATAATCTTTGTGTAGTAAGAAGAGAATTGATCACTAGTAAAACGGTAGATGGTGGCTCCTTTTCCAGTTCCATAATGTGGATTTGCATCTGCATGTAGTGATGAAACACCTAGCTGCATTCTCATACCGTCTGACGAGGATGTTGTACCGTCTCCCCAATAGGAAGACAATTGTAATTTGTGATGAAAATTTACTAAGACGGCTTGGGCTTTATTCATTGCATCTTCATACATGCGCCATTGAGCTACATTGGCCAATTGCTTATATGTAAGTCCGGGTGTTGCTTCAGCCATCTTGCTTAAACCAATATTCATTCCCATTCCTAAAAGAGCAGCCATAATAATAATCGTTTCTTCTTTACCCGGTTTTCGATTACTAGAAGCATGAGTGAATTGCTCATGAAACCCTGTTATATGGGCAACATCCATGAGTAAATCGGTTAATTTTATTCTTGGCAGCATCTGATACAGGCTTGCACTAAATTTTTTTGATTCTTCTGGAACATCTTTTTCTAAGCGTGCAATTGACAGCTTTCCTTTTTCGAGAGAAACTCCGTCTAACTTGTTGGAATTGGCAGCTAACCACTTTAACCTTTCATTAAGACTGCTGGTTCTCACAATCATATAATCTTCGAATGATAAACTAACTGATAATCTCGTATTCTCCTTCGTTTGATTCCATGTATCTTCTGAAAACAAATATTCCTCAAAATCTCTATATTGTCTGCTACCAACAATGGAAACATCTCCTGCCCTAACATGCTCCCTAAGTTCTGTTAAAACGGCCATTTCATAGTAATGACGATTAATTGTTGTACCATCATCCTCGTATAAATGCTTTTTCCAGCGTTTTGAAATAAAATCCACGGGTGAGTTATCAGGTACTTTTCGCTTTCCAGATTCGTTCATTCCTCGGATAATCTCTACAGCTTTTAAAAGTGGCTCATTTGCTTTTGTAGAATGAAATTCCAATACCCTTAATAGCGTTGGGGTATATTTTCTAAGTGAATAAAATCTTTTTTGTAGTAAGTCTAAATAATCATAGTCGGCAGGACGTGCAAGCTCCTGAGCTTCCTCCACCGAAGAGACAAAAGAATTCCATTCAATAATAGATTCTAAAACCTCAAAAACATCTAATTTTTCCTCTTTTGCTTTGATTAAGGCTTGTCCGATGTTCGTAAAGTGTATGACCTTTTCATTCAGCTTTTTACCGTTTTGTTTTTGAATTTCTTCTTGAGCCTTACGGCCTTTAGATAACAGACTGAGTATTTGTCTGTCATGAATTTCAAAAGCTTTATCCGTTAAATCCTGTGTAAGATGTAATAAATAGACGGTTAATATCCCATATCGTTTATTTTCTTGAAAATCACGGAATGCATAAGGCTCATATCTTGAACCTAAGCGTGATAGCTGTAACAGGCGATTGTGATGCAAATGACTAATTTGTACCGTTTCTAATTCCATTCCTCGTATATATTCGAGTCGTTCTATTACTTTTAGAAATGTTTCGGGTGAAGGATGACCCTGTGGTTCCTTTAACCAACCCAATATCGTTTTATTGGATTCGGATGGATGTTGTGAAGTAATGATTTCTTCAAGCTTTTCTTTTTGCGTATTTGTTAGAGATTGACTAACCGTATTAAACAGCTTCTTTTCAGCCATTTCTCTCGTCTCCCACACTATTCTTTCAAGTGTAGTGATAGCAGGCAGTATGATTTTGTTTTTTCTTAGAAAATCTATGCATTCATGTAATAGATGAATGACATCGCCATTTTCCAAAGCTATTTGATGAAGATGCTTAAATGTCATTCGATATTCTTTCAAAGTAAAAGTTACAAAGTCGTATTCACTTCGAATTTCTTTCAGATGATCCCAAAGTGTATTTTCTCTTTGAGGATAATGACTAAGAGAAGATGGAGTGGTACCGATTTGTTTAGATATATAATGTATGACTGAATCTGGGATGCTTTTGATATGGGTGTATGGCCAACCAGGATACCGAAGAACGGCTAATTGAATAGCGAACCCTAAACGGTTTCCCTCTCTCCTTCGCTTATTAATAATTTCCAAATCCCGTTTTGAAAAAGTGTAGTAGGTTCCCAATATCCACTCATCTTCAGGAATTTGCATAAGAGCTAGTCTTTGATCTGGCGTAAGCAATTCTCTTCCTCTCACAATTTTCATATTGTATCATCCCATCTCTGCAATTATTCAGTTTATTAGTACAATTATGTATCAATAGAGTGTACTCTATTGATACAAGTGTAGTAGACTGATAAAATCATAGTTAAGAGCGTCTCATAAGACTTGTCTCAAAAACGAGGTGATATTTTGCGAAAAATCGGTTATATACGTGTCAGTTCGACTAGCCAAAACCCTTCAAGGCAATTTCAGCAGCTGAACGAAATCGGAATGGATATTATATACGAAGAAAAAGTTTCTGGGGCAACAAAGAAACGTGAGGAACTTCAAAAAATGTTAGAGGATTTA
>NZ_CALPDF010000082.1 GCF_943193175.1 Neobacillus muris | reverse complement strand
CAATAAATTTGGTATTTAGATTCTGTGATAATAAAAAATTGCCGAGAAAAATACCCTTTCTCGACAATCTGAGCATCCTAAAACGGATGCTTTTTAACTGTTTTTTTCAGCTCTTGGAATTTCGTTAATGGCTAGGAATAGCACGAATAACACTACCAGCCAATTTAATCCGAAACTATTTGGTACATTTGTTTTTAGTGCAGCCATAATTGTAAAAAACAGCGTCGGAAGTGTTTCACAATAAGCGGCCATTCTCCATAACTGCCCGTATTTTAACTCCCTGCCCGCCAAATTTTTTAGCAGCAATCCAATGAATGCGGCAATCGATACTTCAATAAAGCTCATCACACTGGAGAATAAATAAACTATGGCAATAAGGATCGTTATGATGACACCCTTTAACCCAGATATGTATTCAATAAATCCTGACACGTCATCTTTTGAAATGACTAATCCCGGCATCATTGAATAAGAGGATGTCTCTGTCTGTCCGCCAGTTACAATAACAAATCGGTCTTTTAACAAGGCAAAAGCATCCTCTTCCTCCGATACATCCTCTTCGGAAACTGCCCCAGTCGGGTCAATGATAAACGTTATATTATTTTTATTCATAATAACTGGGACGTCTGTTTCTGCTGTCAATTGGCCATCCTCAATCAAAAAATCAGGAGCCTCTTTTTGCAATAGAGTTTCAGTTTTACCAATTCCGGAAGAAAAAGCGGATGATAAGTAAATAATCGATGGAAGTACCGAGATAAGTGTCAGCAGAAATACAAAAGCAATCGTCCTGCCGATTCCTTGAGATCGAAAGGAGGCAATATCCTTTGGTGAATAGATACTTTTTACTAATTGTTTAAAAAGATTCATAATGACCACCTAACTATAGTTTCATCATTCTATTGTAGCCGTTATAAATCCCTTATACAAGAATGGACATGAAGGAAAAAAGCTTTAGACGTGTTGCCTGGGGCACACTCCTCGATCAACTGTACGAAAAACATTCCTTAGTTTAATCCGCAAATTTCTGATGAACAGTTTTGACAGTCAACCGCCATTTTTAAATAATTGAGATTTTTAATGGTAAACATCTGATTATCATAGGAGATAACATCCTTTTCCCGTAATTCTTTTAAAATGCGCTGGATTACTTCCCGTGTCCCGTAGGTTAAATTGGCCAGCTCCTGATGGGTTAAAGGCAAATCAATCAGAATGCCGTCTTTTGTCATTACCCCGAAGGAATTGCACAAACGGATTAACATGGAATAGAGACCGCCTTTTTTGCCATTCATGATTAAGTCCTGGCATTTCATTTGAGCTTTTAAATATCCTGTGGACATCCAAAAGACAAAAGCGTTCATAGCTCCATTGTCTGTTTCGATAAATTTTTCAAATTCTTCTCTTTTTATGGCAACAAGTTCACAATCCGTCAGCGCTTTCGCAAAGAACTGATAATGAGGATTAGGTTTGAACAGTTGATATTCAACAATTAACTCTTGGTTATTTAAGATCTTTAATATAAACTCCTTGCCCTTTAAATGGACTCTGCCAAGCGCAATGCTTCCATTAAGTAATAAATAAACGTATTTTGCAGGGTCTTTTTCTTGAAATAGAACTGTCCCGGCTTTAATGCTTTGGACAGGCTCCGTTTTCAGAAAAAAATCATGCAATATATAATAGATAGAATAACTGCCAATCTGCATGTTTGACACTTCCTTTACAATCTTCTAGCTTGATTAAATGGAAAATTATCAATCCTGTCAATATGTTGTTTACATAAAATGGAAATTATTCAAAAGCGTATATGACAAAAATCGTTGACAGAATAGGTTTTGCGTGTTCGTGACAATTTTTCGAAACTTTTTAGCAGGAGGATAGAGGCAGACCATGAAGGATCCATAGGAGGTTCCTATAAGGTGAATTGAGCAAATTATTTGAAAAAAATGGCCGAATTTGTTATTTTAAGAGTGAAGCTTTAGAGTTGGATTTTTCTGTTAGTCCGCTAAAAAGCCAAAACTAAAAGGATACATAGGGAGGAAATACCATGGCATTCGAATTACCTCAATTACCTTATGCAGAAGACGCACTTGAGCCTTATATCGACAAAGAAACCATGAATATCCACCACACAAGACACCATAACACTTATGTGACTAATTTAAACAATGCTTTAGCCGGAAACGAAGAATTGCTTTCTAAATCTGTGGAAGAAGTGATCTCTAACCTGGATGCGGTTCCAGAAGCTGCCCGTACAGCAGTCCGCAATAATGGCGGCGGCCATGCAAACCATTCCTTATTCTGGACGATTCTTTCCCCAAATGGCGGCGGGGCTCCTGCTGGCGAATTAGCTGATGCCATTAACAGCAAATTTGGCAGTTTTGAAGCTTTTAAAGAAGAATTCGCAAAAGCAGCAACCGGACGTTTTGGCTCAGGCTGGGCATGGCTGTCAGTCAACAACGGCGAATTAGAAGTGTCAAGTACGCCAAATCAAGACTCACCTTTAATGGAAGGCAAAACCCCTATTCTTGGACTTGATGTTTGGGAGCATGCTTACTACCTAAAATATCAAAACAAGCGTCCTGATTATATCGGTGCGTTCTGGAACGTCGTGAATTGGGATGAAGTAGCAAGACGATATAGCGCAGCAAAATAGTCGATTTCCGATACAAGAAAAAGGCAGCTTAAATCAAGCTGTCAGGCTGTCGAAAAACCTTCGACAGCTTTTATTTTATCTTTATTCTTTATTAATTCACCGCGTTAATATGATATA
>NZ_CALPDF010000081.1 GCF_943193175.1 Neobacillus muris | reverse complement strand
GCCAGGATCAAACTCTCCGAGAAAGTTGATATAGCTCATAAATTTAAAACGTTGGCTTCGTTTCATAAGAAACGAATGTTATTTTTTGTTGACGTATTCGTTTGTTTAGTTTTCAAAGAACAATTTTTACGAGACAACTTTTAAATCTTATCATTCATTCGCAATGTTGTCAACAACTTTTTTCAAAGTTATTTATTACTAATTTAGTAATTTCAATGACAACTTTTATAATATACTACTAATTGCATGCATATGTCAACAATATTTTTTCAATCCAATCGGTCACATTGGACTTCTGAGTGCAGCTTTATATTGAACAATGGGTAATTGCGGTTTTTTTGAATAATATCCAATAAGCCCTGTCCTTTATTCTACTTTTGAATAATGTATGATTGAACCAAAAATCAACATAACAGGGAGGTGATAATATTGGCACTTGATTTATCCCTTTCACTTGGTTCTGATAACCTAGCTCGCTATTTGCGCAGATACATCGGCCAAACTGTTACTTTAAGAACTAGATCTGGGGACATGGTTGAAGGAACACTAAGAAGAGTAACCTTAGATGGGATTGTAAGTATCTTAGAAACATCAATGGTTTCACCTTTTAATGAAGAAGCGGTACTTGTCCTTCGTGTTACCGATATTGAATCTTTTTCTTTTGAACCCCCAGCAACTGGCCTATAAGGAAATAGCAGGAGAAATATATACTAACTTCAAATATATTTCTCCTGCTTTCCTTACTAATTAAATTTAGGAGTCATCCAAATGAATATTTTACTCATTACCTCAAGCTACCCAAGAATATACCCATATTTTGAAAAAGCCATAGAAGATGCGTTTAACAACTTAGGCAATAGAGTTATTACAATAAAGCCAAAGTATACGGCAGCAACTATGGAAATGGTTAAGAGTTTTCAACCGGATATAATTTTGACTATGGTTGGATATAAAATGGATCCAAAATTAATGGCCTTTTTGAAAAAAACGAAGGCCATTCGTTGTATTTGGTTAACAGAAGACCCTTTTTATATGGATATGTCCATTCCTATCGTAGAGAATTATGATTGTATATTTACTATTGACTTAGGAGCCTATGAATTTTATCAGAAACAGTTCCCCTCTAAAAAAATATATCATCTTCCACTAGGAACCGATCCTTCGCTTTATTATCCTATTGAGCCTAAAGAAGACTATTTATATGATCTATGTCTGATTGGTTATCCCTACCCCGAGCGAATCAAACTAATCAATCGGCTATTGAATGATGCACAGCATAATCTGATTCTAGTTGGTCCGCTTTGGAAAAAACATATCGAAAGCCATATTCAAAATAGAGGATTGTCAATTATTAATAAGTGGATAAAACCTGAGCTTGCAAGAATCTTATTCAACCGTTCAAAAATCATCCTTAATCCCCATCGCACCTACCACTATAATAAAAATAAAAATACAATTGAAATAGAAAATAAAAGTATTAATAATCGCAGCTTTGACATTGCAGCTTGTGGAGGATTCCAGCTTCTCACTAATATGGCGGATATTGAAAGGCATTTTGCAACTAATCAAGATATCGTTGTCTACTCCAATGTGGAGGAATGTATTGAATTGGTTCATCAATTTATCAATGATGAAACCTCCAGGGATTATTATCGAAGAAATGCACAAAAAAAGGTGTTGGAAAATCACACCTTCACCCATCGAGTTAAATTTATCCTTAATCAATTCGGTTGAATTAAAACCTTACCCACAACGCGTGAAAGCGGGAAGAAAATGTATGGTCTAAAAGAAAAAACTGCTGGAAGCCGGCGGCAAACGATTTAACTTCTTTCATAGAAATGTTGATTGGCTTTAAACAACGCTTCGTGTGTACCCGCATCCAGCCACCAGCTTTTTAAAATATCAAAATCAAGTTGTTTTCTTTTAATATAGAGATTATTTAAATCCGTAATTTCTTTTTCTCCACGGCTTGAAGGCTGCAGAAAATCAATCAAATCAAATACTTCTTTGTTATAAAAATAGATTCCTGTGACACAAAAATTGGACGTTGGACTTTTAGGCTTTTCAATAATCGAGAGAATAATATGATTGGTTTCATCTAAAAGCGCTACACCATATCGCTCGGGGTCCATCACTTCTTTTAATAGTACCTTTGCACCTTGAGGTTGATTTTTAAAATCTTCAATAAATGGTTTTAAATGATCGTCAAACAGATTGTCCCCTAACAAAACAACACATTGGTCCTCTACGAAATTCTTTGCACAGGCTAAAGCATCAGCAATCCCGCCTCCACTTTCGCTTTGGACGGCATAGGACAAGCAAACGCCCAGTTTCTCGCCGTTCCCTAGTATTTCTTGAAACGCTCCTAAATGTTGGGTATTGGTAATAACGAGAATTTCCGTAATCCCCGCCTCTTTTAATTTATTGATTGGCCAATAAATCATAGGGGCCGATCCGACAGGGAGTAAATGCTTGTTGAGCAATTTGGTGAAAGGCTCCAAACGGGTCCCCTTTCCTCCGGCTAATATGATACCTTTCATTTTCACAGTCCCTTCTATCCATATTCTTTCTGTTAGGGTATGAAGGAGATTGAAAAATGGTACAACTTTAGGGTAATCAATAAAAAATAGTCCGATGTCCATATCAGAAAACGATGATTCTGATTCCCTGAAATTTCCCCAATAAGATTCAAGAAATCTATCCTTCCCCTTCAAATAACGGCCAATTCTAGTTAAAATCCATATGTTCTATATTCAAAAATCCTTAAATGCGCAAAAAAAAACAACCATCTCTGGTTGCTTTCTTATTGCCTGGCAGCGTCCTACTCTCACAGGGGCTTTCGCCCCAACTACCATCGGCGCTGAGAAGCTTAACTTCCGTGTT
>NZ_CALPDF010000080.1 GCF_943193175.1 Neobacillus muris | reverse complement strand
TTATATCATATTAACGCGGTGAATTAATAAAGAATAAAGATAAAATAAAAGCTGTCGAAGGTTTTTCGACAGCCTGACTATCTTCATTTGTTTTGAAGAGAGTTTTTTTTGCAAAATTGGCATTATGCAATGTATCTAGGGAACAGAATATTATTTTCAAGATGAACATGCATGAAGGTCAATGCCTCAAGTTCTTCCAAACGATTGTATACTAAGCGGTACGTATTGCAAGCATCGGCAGGCAGTGTAAAGTCCGATGTAACAGCACGAATCTGCCGTAGAATCTCACCAGCATGATCATGTTCCTTTTCAAGTTCGATAATAAGATTGATGGCTTGTTCACGGTCTTCTATTGTATTGTCGGCAAGCTTGTGGATTAATGGAAAAACAACTTCCTCTTCTTTAGCCATATGTTCTAGAAGTTCCTTCTTGAATTCATAATAAAGCTCGTAAACTTTCATCAATTCTGGATGATTGAAACCATGCACGCGCGATACTTTTGTAACATAAGGGCTTAGCATTTTCAATTCCTCTTCTGATGCACGATGGTAATTGGCAATGATATGATCTATGATGGTGTTGGAATCAGACTCGGTCCAAACCGCAACATCCTTTTCACTATTGATATTTTTTTCATAAACAACCTTTAATTCATCCAGCAGTGATTCAAGACTAAGCCCGTTTTTCTCAGCAGCTTCCAAAAGCGGAATGTTGCCGCCGCAGCAGAAATCAATGCGGTTACGTTTAAATACATCGCTTGTTTTGGGCAATTGGTTAACTATATCTTTAACTAAGTCAGTTTTTGAAAATGGGAATGTCATATAAATTCCTCCTTAAATATAGATGAGTATTGTTTCTAAACTAAGAATAATCTAATATAAAACGAAACATGGTGACCTAAATCACACTATCTGCGATTAGGATTAATTTTTTTTTTGCCAGGAACAACTGGATTGTGACATTTGCTATGTTGGAAAGTTTTTTATAGGCTTATAATGAATTTAATTGCTTTGTCTGCCAGCAGCTTTTAAGAAGGAGACGATGAGATTGTTTGAAAGAAGACGACCTATTCCCATTGGGGAAGCTGTCAAAAAGATAATGGATTGCCAAGTGAAAGGGAAAGTCGAATACATATCGATTGAACAAAGCTATGGACGATTTTTAGCAGCGGATATAGTGGCAACTTGTGATGTGCCTCATTTTGACCGGGCTCCATATGACGGCTTTGCTGTCAGGTCAATAGATACGATCCAGGCTTCCCAAACAAATTCAGTAGAATTTGAAGTGATTGATCATATAGGGGCAGGAATGGTATCAGAAAAACAGGTAAAAAAATACCAAGCCGTTCGAATCATGACGGGAGCGATGATGCCAAGCGGCACAGATGCCGTTGTCATGTTTGAGTTGGCTCAACCTTATGAGAAGGATGGAAAACCGTACTTTACAATTAAACGCAGCCTAAAGAATGGTGAGAATGTGTCCTTTAGGGGCGAGGATGCCAAAGAAGGAGAGATTCTTGTTAAAAAAGGAACTCTGATCAATCCGGGGATTCAAGCAGTATTGGCCACCTTTGGGTACAGCCAAGTTCCTGCAGCGAAAAAACCTGTTGTCGGTTTGTTTGCCACCGGAACAGAATTATTGGAAGTCGAAGAGCCTTTGATGCCAGGTAAAATCCGGAACAGCAATTCACACATGATTGCCGCGCAGATAGAAAGAGCGGGCGGTGAAGTGAGGTATCTCGGAAAACTGCCAGATGAGTTTGATACCTGCTTTGAGGCGATAAAAAACGCTCTTGATGATTGCGACCTTCTAATTACTACCGGCGGGGTTTCGGTTGGTGATTTTGACTATCTCCCTGAAATCTATGCCAAATTAGGTGCGGAGGTCCTGTTTAATAAAGTAGCAATGCGTCCAGGAAGTGTCACAACTGTCGCAACAATAAACGGAAAAATCTTATTCGGTTTATCCGGTAATCCTTCTGCGTGCTATGTGGGCTTTGAATTATTTGCGCGTCCGATTATTCGGACATTGCTATTTTCATCTAAACCGCATTTGCAAAGAGAATCCGCCATCCTTGAAGCGGATTTTCCAAAAGCAAATCCGTTTACAAGATTTGTCCGGAGTTCGTTATATATTGAGGACGGAAAACTAAAGGTAACGCCAAGTGGATTAGACAAGTCAAATATTATTATGAGTCTTGCTGGCGCAAACTCCTTAACCATTCTTCCCGGTGGGACAAGGGGTTTTACGTCAGGAACCAAAGTAGATGTTCTGATGTTGGAAGACCAGACGGGCAGTGAATGGCCTTGGTAAGTCCTGTCATTTTTCAGGTTGTTGGGTATCAAAATAGTGGAAAAACGACCTTAATTGCCAGGTTGATCCAACTTTTAACAGAGCATGGGGTTAAGGCCGCTGTGATAAAACATCATGGACACGGCGGACAGCCGGATGTTTTAGCTGGAAAGGATTCTGCAAGGCATCTGGAGGCTGGCGCGATTGTTTCCAGTATAGAGGGCGGAGGCAGGCTAATCCTGCAGGCAGATAAGGCAAGCTATTCTTTGGAGAATCAAATTGAACTGCTAAGCTCTTTTCATCCAGATATCATTTTTGTTGAAGGCTACAAAGAGGCGGAGTACCCAAAGCTGCTGCTCTTAAGGAGCACGGACGATCTTTCATTGTTAAGAGTGGTTGGCAATGTGGCAGCAATTGGATATTGGGAGGAACCAATAAAAACTGCAATAGAATCATTAAATAGTTTTAATTTTTTCATCCATGATGAAGCGGCCATTTACGGGCTGGTCAAATTGTTAATAAATCTTGTCAATCAAGAAGGCTGATGCCTTCTTTTTGAATTTTTGTGACGAGGTTCACTTCTTATTGCTAAAGGATGAGCTATAGTAAAGAAAAGCAAGGAAAGGAGTGATACCTGAGATGAAACTTTTTATACCCAAACAGCATGGAGCATGGGCTATGCTGATCATTCCATTTTGGCTTGGAGTTTTCGATGGTGGATTTGTATGGCAGGATGTTCCCTTTTTTATGGGCTGGCTGCTTTTATATTTGGCTACCTATCCAATGCTTCTTTTATTCAAAAGAAAGAAAATGCGGTATTATGCCAAATGGTCCATCATTTATCTGATCATGGCTTTACTATTTCTTTCTTTTCCTCTCTTTCAGGAACCAGCAATTATTTACTTTGGCTTAGTCATGATTCCCTTTTTTGTCATAAATGCATATTTTTCTTCGATTAAACGCGATAGAGCCTTTTTAAACGATATAAGTGCCATCCTGGCATTTTCCATCGCCGCATTGGCAAGCAGTTATTTTGGATCTGGAACGATTACTTTTCATACGATCATTTATTCATGGTTATCCTCGATTTTATTTTTCCTTGGCTGCACCTTTTATGTGAAGACCATGATAAGAGAGAAGACAAGCAGGAAGTATAAATGGTTATCTTGGATCTATCATTTGCTGGTTGTGACCGCGATGCTGGCTCTTGGGAAATGGATTGTCTCATTGGCATTGCTGCCTAGTTTGGCTAGAGCGATTTTATTTTATGGAAAAAAACTATCCCCCAAACAAATAGGCATATATGAAATCATTAATTCCGCAATCTTTTTCATCATTATGGCAATACAAATTATCATCATAAAATAATAAAAATCGGTCATTTGAGACCGATTCAGGCTGTCGAAAAACCTTCGACAGCTTTTATTTTATCTTTATTCTTTATTAATTCACCGCGTTAATATGATATA
>NZ_CALPDF010000079.1 GCF_943193175.1 Neobacillus muris | reverse complement strand
TTTGACACCCCGTATCATACCAAGAGGGCTCTTTTTTGTTCAAGTCCCCGAAAATCCTTCTAACAGGAATGCTCCTTCTTAAAATTTATATTACCAAATAAAGATGTTTTCATTAATTAAAATTTAGAATTACTGGACACTATATATCTGTATATTCAACATATTGCATAGGAGAATAGTGAAGTGATGAAAATTTGACAATTGAGTTTTTAATAAGACTGATCAAAGTACATATGATTTATTCATGGATACTGGGGTTTTTAACTAGCTTAACAATAGTTTTCTATCCGAATAGGGGAAATTACCCTTTCAGAAGCATGGTCAGATATGCTTTTTTATTTTGGAAATGGATTATTGTGGCAGTATATCTTATTACATTTTTTTAATGAGCAGAAAACTCTAGATAATAAAAAGTGAGGTATATGTATGAATAGAGACCCTTTTGAACATGTATTAGGAACAAAAACAAGAGCTAAACGTAAGGAATTAATGGATAGTTTAGAACAAAGCTTTTCCAATCCCATTATTCATAGAGAAATTCATGGTGATAAAGTATATGTTCCCTTAGATCTAAACAGAGTCTGGGATAGAATAAGATAAAAAAATATCTAATTGGGTACATTTGATTATCCATCAATTGTAGCAAAACATTAAAAAACAACGAATTTTTTCGGAATTATCCCATAAAACCCCTTATTGAGTCTAGAAGATAACTGCAGGACCCCTATAATAAATAAATCGAGTAGGAGGGGGTGACTAACCCCCGACCTCTCACACCACCGTACATACCGTTCGGTATACGGCGGTTCTATTAAGATTGACGTAAAATTTCATAACGATTATATAGACTTCTCAACCCTCGTTGACTCCAGTAAGAGTTATCGAGGGTTTTGTGTAATATTGGACTACATGCAACTCTCCAGTATTTCTTTCTGGAGTTGCCCCATTCATATGCTTTGTAATCAGGGACGCCTAAACCAATAAGTTTCCTAACTCTGGTTTTAGGTTTCTTCCACTGTTTCCATTCGCACATTCTGAGCCTTCTTCTTATCCATTCATCGAATTCTTTGAATTTGCTTGGAGTGTCAGCTAAAGCGAAGTATCCACACCATCCTGTTAGATAACGGTTTAACATTTCAATTCTTACTTCTAATGGAAAAGGTTTTGACCGTGAGGTAATTTCTCGAATCTTCTTCTTAAAGCGTTTGATGCTTTCTTTAGCAATTCGCACCTTCGGTTCTTTATTCCAAGTAAAGCTAAAGCCAAGAAATTTCCGTTTCCACGGACGGTCTACTGCCGACTTATCCCTGTTTACCTTCAATTTTAGTTTCTGCTCAATAAACGCCGTAATGGATTCCATTACACGTTCCCCTGCTTTTAATGACTTAACATAAATGTTGCAGTCGTCAGCATAACGGACAAACTTATGCCCTCTTGCTTCCAATTCTTTATCTAATTTATCAAGAATTATGTTTGAAAGTAGAGGACTGAGAGGACCTCCTTGCGGAGTACCTTCCTCCGTTGATTGAACAACCCCATTAAGCATTACACCTGATTGAAGATATTTCCGGATTAGTTTGAGAAGAATGCGGTCTTCAATTCTTTTAGCGAGTATTCCCATCAATTTGTCATGATTAACCCTATCAAAGAATTTCTCTAAGTCTATATCAATTACCCAACGGAACCCTTCTTTGATATATCCCTTTGCCTTTCTTACCGCATCATGGGCACTCCTGTTAAGTCGGAATCCATAGCTGTTTTCAGAAAAGGTTGGGTCAAAGATTGGGGTTAATACTTGGGCAATTGCCTGTTGGATGAAACGGTCTGTAACAGTTGGTATGCCTAAAAGCCGTACCCCTCCACTTGGTTTCGGAATTTCGACACGGCGAACAGGGGAAGGTTGATAGTTACCTGTACTCAAGGCTTCCCGAAGGGAATCCCAGTTTTCATAGAGATGTCTTCGTAGGAATTTTACGGACATTCCATCTATGCCGTGACTTCCTTTGTTCTGCTCTACCCGTTTTAGGGCAGTTAAGAGATTTCCCCGTGACAAGATTCGTTCCATTAACATGATGTTACTCCTTTCTACGTGAATGAAATTTCTGTTTATGCCGGTTCTTGCTCCACCCTCCTAAAGTCCCCTGCGGATTCACCGCTTCCTCCTTTTGGTAAGTCCTTTCGGATTGTCTGTGTTCAAGTGCAATCGCCGAATGGGCAGATTTCATTCTCTCTTAATAGTTCAGTCCTTCCCATTCTATCTCGAGTTAGACTGGTACTATGACCTCTGCTGACTTCTGATTGTTCAGCTATCCATTGCTGGATAGGTTACCAAGTGTACTTGACATACCAATCAGACCTCCCCGGGTAAGAGTACAGTCTTTCCCTCCACCTATCTGCTTCATTTACTCTGTACCACCTTCGGCAGTAAGGACTTTGTTTTGTAATGCAAACTCATCCAATGGTACCTAGCCTAATATGAAGTTCGTGTTCCTCAGACCGGAGGTTTGCCGCCCGCTTCCTTCAGATTCCGCGTCACCACGGACACCCTTGCGTTAAACTAACCACTACTACTGCCTTCGTGGCTCGGGACTTGCACCCTATAGACTGTACCCATGCCGGGCGCACATCCAAGAAAGGCCCTAATTGAATTAGGACCTTTCAGACTGTAGACAAACTCGAAAAATTCGAGTTTGCCTACAGTCTTTTTTCATTTACAATAATCAATAAGATTTATTTTGAGGTGATGGATTATGATGACGAGAAACAATAATACCGAAAGAGATCAATTAGAAGTGATCGCAATTGATCAACTGGTGCCACAAGATCATTTGGTACGAAAGATTGAAGCTGCTATTGATTTCTCTTTCATATATCCATTAGTTGAAAATCTGTATTCGACACTTGGCCGTCCTAGTGTTGACCCTGTTGTTTTGATCAAAATGACTTTTATCCAGTATGTATTTGGTATTCGTTCTATGCGACAAACCATTAAAGAAATAGAAACAAACGTGGCTTATCGTTGGTTCTTAGGTTTCGGATTTTACACTGAAGTTCCGCATTTCTCTACCTTCGGCAAGAATTATGAACGTCGTTTTAAGGAAACCGATTTATTTGAACAGATCTTTTACCGAATTTTAAAAGAGATTACAGATAAGGGCTTATTAAGCGCGGATCATGTATTTATTGATTCGACTCATGTTAAGGCAAGCGCCAATAAACGTAAATTTGAAAAGAAAACAGTAAGAAAAGAAACTCGAGCTTATGAAGCGAAGCTTCAGGCTGAATTAAATCAGGACCGTATCGATAATGGTAAGAAACCTTTTCCACCTGAAAAGTTTGAAAAGGAAGAGATGAAGGAAATTAAGGAAAGTACCACAGACCCAGAAAGTGGATATTACGTAAAAGATGAAAGGACCAAACAGTTCGCTTATTCTTTTCATGCTGCTACAGATCGAAATGGTTTTGTGTTGGGGTCTATTGTAACGCCTGGGAACATTCATGATAGTCATATGCTTCAGCCATTAGTAGAGAAAATAATGGATAAAGTAAAGAAGCCTTTAGCCGTTGCAGCTGACGCTGCCTATAAGACACCTGCGATTTGTAATTTCCTTTTAGAAAAGGGTATTACTCCTGCTCTTCCTTACACCCGACCAAAAACAAAGGTAGGTTTCATGCGTAAACATGAATACGTCTATGATGAGCACTATGATTGCTATATCTGTCCGCAAGGAGAGATATTATCATACACAACGACGACGAAGGAAGGATATCGGCAGTATAAATCCAATCCTTTGAAGTGTGTAAATTGTAGAGTCAAAATCATCAGAAGTTAATCCAACGTCATA
This sequence comes from Neobacillus muris, assembly GCF_943193175.1. Taxonomy (GTDB): domain Bacteria; phylum Bacillota; class Bacilli; order Bacillales; family Cytobacillaceae; genus Neobacillus; species Neobacillus muris. Next base: position 126 of record NZ_CALPDF010000079.1, on the reverse strand, counting down.
TCTGGGAAGACTATCTAGAAGAAGCTGGGGTACCACCAACAAAACGCAGTTATCTATACTATGAAAATCAGGAGTATTTAAAGTATTCGAAGTAGAAAAATTGAGTGAAAAACTACTTTGAATACT
>NZ_CALPDF010000078.1 GCF_943193175.1 Neobacillus muris | reverse complement strand
ACGGCTGGTTATCAATACCTTTTTATAAAAAAGTTAGAATTTAAGTGTGTTCTTTCATTATAGACATGTATTTAAAGAATGATTTAAAAATGACGACTAACGATTTAAAGTCGTTAGCCATCATCTTCCATTAACGCGCCTTAATGCCGAAAATCAAAGTATAAATATAACCTTCCAGAATGTCATCCGTTATTCAACCAAGGAAGAAGTTCTTCATGCTTAAAGGTGCTCTCAGTTTCCGAAATAGTTTGAGAAAGAAGTATATCAATGGTATCCGTTAATGAATTTAGAGCTTGATGGGCAAACCCATTCTCAAATTGATTTAATGGCTCAGGTAACTCATCCTCGTCTAATATAAAGTAGTCTCCATTAGGAAGAACCATAATATCAATAATCAAATCCTCAAAAGATACTAACTTATCTGTCATATATGTATTTTTTACGATATTAAAATAGGAACCTAAATAATTCCCAGTTTTATCTCTCCAAATATACAAATTATATGGACGATCTTTCCAGTAATATGCGAGTGTATAACTACCTTTAGGAATAGTTAATTTATTTTGGTTTGCTATCATCGTAAAGGAATCTAGTATTTTATGAAAAAGCACGACATTTTGATTTTTTGCTTTTAACAGTATACAGCTATGTTCCACAATTGTGGAGTCGTAACGTATTTTTCTTTCTATTATTCTATCGAAACTTTGAATAGTTGATGTACTCATATTGACCATAGCTTTAGTTTCTCCTTTCTATATAATGTTCTCCCACAAGAACAAATAATTTTTATTAATTGTAACATCTATAAAACAAACTTGTTTCCACTGTTTCAATCAATTTTTGAATTACTTCTTTCTTCAAAAATCTTGCCCTATTGTAGAATGAAAAGGACATCGAACTTATCCTTTAATGGCATCGTCATATTACACAAAAAAATATCAAACATGGGAGGGGAAAAATCGTTGAACTTAAATTCCCTCATAAATCTTCCCAAATTGAATTTTCATTTGTTCTTTAATTTCTTTATTTTCCTTCTCTAAATCTTTGATTCTCTTCCGTAAGGAAGCAATAACTACATCTTTTGATGCGTCACTCATATTCCTTTTAGCTTGTTTTATTGAGGGGAGACCTTCTTGTTGTTTGCGAAGTGTTTCGATTCGATCTCGGAGTTCTGTATTTCTGTATAGAAATGCCTTTGAAACCCCTGATTCTTCAGATACAGAGTTAAAATTGATTCTCATTTGTTTTTTTATCATCTTTTTGATGGCATCTTCAACTTTTTGAATGGTCTTTTCCGTTTTCAATTTCGCATGTTTTATAATACCTTCGGTATTTGGGTTTTCATTAGACATTTTGCATCACCTTCTCACGTTCATCACCAACATACTCACGTCTTGTTTTATCTAAACCAAAGATACCGCCAGTATGTAGTAAACCATTTGCTAATTTTTTATATCTTTTTAATTTGGGTTCAATTAACTCAATGGAACGTAACCTTCCGGATTTTTTGTATACTTCAATATCAGCTTCCATTTTAGATATCTGTTCTTGATAATAGTCGAGAAAAGTCTTGTCAACGTGAAAACTTCGGCAGTTGTTTTTAATACATGGTGGTTCCAATGTCTGTTCAAGAAAATCACAATGAAGTTTTGGGCTTTTTACACAAAACCCATGATCTAAACGAATGGAGTCCATATTGTGACGTATCCACTCCAGTTCAACTCCATTTTCTTGAGCCTGTTGAGCTAAATCAGCGACAATAACTTCTCCATGAGTATCTAGTCTTACTGCGCCATTATCTCGAGCCTTTTCCCATTCATCACGGAGTGTCTGGTCATGAATTTGGGCATAGACTAATGTCATTTCAGGACTGGCATGTGCCATCAGTTTTTGAACATGAAGGATATTCATTCCGTTATTAATCAAATTAACACCGTAACGGTGTCGAAACGCATGATTTTTAAACCAATAAATTTCTCCTTCCTTGTCCTTAATATTACATCTGTTAGCTAGTTTATTAAGGTTCAACTTAATGGAATCCTGCGATATGGGATTACCCATCCTTTTCCCTTTAAGTGTTGGAAACAAATATTTCTTAGGGTTCGTATCCAAAGTGGATCTCTTTTTTGTAAGTTCTTGCTGCGCTAAGACAACATTAGCAATTTCTTCTGAAATAGGAACTTTATGATTTTTATAACTTACTTTCCTTTGATCTCCGATAATCCACCAGCCATCTTCTTGATTTACTAAGCAGTCAATTTTAAGTGATAAAACGTCACTAATACGAAAACCTGTTGCTTCCATTAGAAGAATTATAGGTATATGTTCTGAGGAAAGTTCGTTAATATGGTAAACTAACTGTTCCCATACTTCATCCGGAATATATTTAATTTCATCAGCTTTTGCTCTTTTCTTTTTAGGGATATCCTCAATTGACAATAGTGAAATAACTGACTTTGTCGGAGCTTCCTCCCATTCGAATTTCTGTATGTATGAGATAAACGTTTTAAGGTCTATTAAAAAACGATTTACATAATTGTGATCTGGATTAATTAAATATTTTCCCTTTTTAATAGTGGAATGTCGCAAGTATTCAATATACTCCTCAATATCTATTCTGGATAGCTGGTTTAATTCTTTCCACTCAGGATGTTTATCCTTCAAAAAGGTGAAGAAAAACGAAAGTCTATTTAAATAACATATTGCTGTAGAAAAGCTAATGGATTGCTGAACTACTAGGCGAGTCTTTATATATTTTTTAAATAATTGTCTATAAGGTTGCGGAACCTTCGAAAAGTCTAATGAATATCTACTGATTGTATTGTTATAATTAATCTTTAATTTTCGTACATCCCAACAATCCTTATCTGTTTCTTCTCGTTTATCATAAAAGTGATAATAAAATTCATAAATTTGAAGAAATAGTCTAATATACAATGATGGTTGAACGGTTGGTGACATCCATGGTGATGACTTTTTCCGGTGTACAATCTCAACTGACTTTCCTTTCTCTACAAGAAATGTTCGATACTCTAATAGAAACTTTTCTTTCGGAATATCAATAATAGAATCTAAATCAGCATAATATCGAGAGATAAATTCTGTAAAAACTTTAAGACATGGAGAATAATGCATAAAAGCATAGATAATCGAAATCCTTGTCTCCTGTAACCCCTTATAAAAATAATATTTTAATTCATTTTTTAATCTAAGATTGTGTACCTTATCAAAAATCAATTTTCTATTCCAATCATAATGTTTATCCAAGAAGGGGCATTCCTGTACATCCCACACATCATTTGCCCAATATCCATTCAATGGTTCATTTATCTGTTCCAGATGGTGGGGAAGGGGTTTTATTTTGAATGTGCTCTGTATCATTATTTATCTCTTCTTCCCATTTTTTTATTTGAATGAGCTTGTTCCCAGCTTTCACGTATGGTTTCATCGGATGCATGGATATAAGTCTGTATGGTTGTTTGAACGTGTGCATGCCCTAATAACCTCTGTATGATGGCAATATCTACTCCTGCTGCATGTAACTCTGTGGCATATGTATGCCGGAGCATATGAGGGGTAAAATCTATTCCTGTTTTTTTCTTCATCCGTTTAATTAAAGAACGTACAGAACCATCAGTCATTGGTTTACCACGATTTGGTCCAGTTAAGGTGATAAAAACATAATTGCTATCAATTTCGTAAGAATGATAGTCTATTAGATAATCTTGAAAGAGATTCATAGTCTCAATAGACACATAAACTTTTCGTTTTTCTCCATCTGATGTTTTGGATTTCCTCACCGTAATAGCGTTTTTACCTATTTCAAAATCCTCTACCCACAAAGAAAGAGCCTCTCCAATCCGTAATCCTCCTTCATATAATATACGGAATAATAATGCATCACGTATATTGCTGCATGCATCATGGATCACTTGGATTTGATTTTTACTCAAAGTTTTGATTAAACGCTTTGGTTCCTTAATCTTTAAAATGTTTTTATCGTATGAATTCCCTTTTGTAATGTGATGGAGGAAAGGTTTAAAAGTCTTAAAACGCCCTGGGGCTTGCTTTTTTAACTGATCATTTACATTTCCTTCGTAATCCTCATTACGAGTCAAATAGTCATAGAACCCTATGACACATGTTATGACGGTATTGACCGTTTTTTCTGATCGTTTCGCTAAGGTTTCTTCAAAATAAATGACTTTTGTAGATTGATCAGGAATTCTCAGCCATCCGATGAACTGAGCCAAAATATCAAGGTTTACTTCTTGATATTCTAATCCACACTCCTCTAGGAATTGAAAGTAAAGCTTTAGATGGTAACAGTATGATTTTAGTGTGTTTTCAGCTTTTCCAATGTTATCTAAATACTTTATATACTTTGCAACCGGTATGACAGGACAGCCATCCTTGTCAATTAACAGATATCTTTTCTTCTCTTGAATAAGAACCTCTTGTACTTTCAACATTACCACCCCCTGATTTCTTAGGATACTTTATATACATGAATTTCATAGTACACATAATGATTCTATGAGGAAATAAAAAAGAAGTAGTTGTTATCGTAAGATACGTTAATAACTACTTCTAATACTAGTACAATTAA
>NZ_CALPDF010000077.1 GCF_943193175.1 Neobacillus muris | reverse complement strand
CTTTAAATACATGTCTATAATGAAAGAACACACTTAAATTCTAACTTTTTTATAAAAAGGTATTGATAACCAGCCGTATCAGTATAATGCTCCTCAATATTTAATTCTGTTTCATGATGAAGCAATCCATCGATGACATGGACTGCATCTCTTGCATTGGTATTAATGACTTTCGTATAAAAGGATGAAAATTGATCACTAGTAAACCGATAAATGGTTGCTCCTTTACCCGTGCCATAATGGGGATTTGCTTCAGCATGCAACGATGATACACCCACTTGTACGCGCATTCCGTCAGATGAAGATGTGCTACCATCTCCCCAATAAGAGGCTAGAGTAAGCTTTTGTTGAAAGTTTACCAATATGGCTTGTGCTCGATTAATAGCATCATCATACAATCGCCATTGTGCGGCATTTGCCATTTGGTGATAGGTAACTCCAGGCGTAGCATCTGCCATTTTAGTCAATCCTATGTTAGTTCCCATAGCCATGAGCGCAGCCATAAGAATGACCTTTTCTTCTCCCTTTGGAGGTCGATTGGTGGAAGCATGTATTAACATCTCGTCAAATCCTGTCCAATGTGCTACTTCCATTAAAAGATCAGTGAGCTTAATTCTTGGCAACATATTATATAAGGATAAACTGAAGGCGCGTGCTTCTTCTGGTGTATCCTTCTCCAAACGATCCACTCTGAGTTTTGCGTTCTCGATATTTACTCCTTCAAGACTATCAAGATTATTTGAAACCCATGTAAGACGGTGAGCTAGAGCTTCCCTTCTCTCTTCAAGGTATTCCTCTGCTGACGAACGGACAGCCAGTCTTGATTCTTTAAGATGGGTTGTTGTCCATTCATGTTGAGGAACGAGATATTCCTCAAAGTCTTTATGGAGTCTACTACCAACTACAGAAACGTCTCCTGAACGAATATGATTTCTTAATTCCGTTAGGGCTGCCATCTCATAATAATGTCGATTAATTGTTCCTTCTTTATCATATACATGCTTTTGCCATCGTTTTGGAATAAAATCTAATGGAGATCCTTCCGGAACTTGTCTTTTTCCAGACTTATTCATCTCGTCCAAAGTTTTTAATGCACGTAATAATGGTTCAGTAGCTTTTGTGGAACGAAATTCTAATGATTTAAGAAGGGTAGGAGTATACTTTCTCAGATATGTAAATCTATTCCCTAGTAAGTCAAGGTAATCATAATCCATCGGTCGTGCTAGTTTTTTTGCTTCTTCAACAGAAGTAACGATTTTATCCCATGCCATTACCTTTTCGATAGTGCTAAATGGATCAAGACCTTCAACTCGTGCTTGAATAAGTGCGGCCCCAATATCTGCAAAATGAACGACTTTTTCATTAACTGCTTTCCCGTTTTGTTTTTGCATTTCTTCTTGTGTTTTCCGACCTTTCGACTGTAAAATCATCATTTGTCGATCATGAATCTCAATCGCATAATCAATTAAATCCTGACCAAGGGTCACAATGTATGTTACAAGAATCGCATATTTCTTATTTTCTTTAAATCTGCGAAATGAATGAGGTTCATAGCGTGCTCCAATACGGGATAATTGAAGTAACCGATTAGGATGAACTTCAATCTTATTTAATGAGAGCTTCAACTCTCGAATATATTCTAAACGCTTGATTACTTTTAGAAAGGCTTCAGGTGAAGATTGACCCGGAAGTTCTCTCAGCCATGCTAATGGAGTTTTTCTACTTTCTACAAAGGGATCGATAAGGTTGTCCAACTTTTTCTTTTGCCAATCTGAAAGAGAACAGGTTAATGATTTAAAAATTCTTTCTTCTGCTCGATGCCGGGTTTCCCACACAAGTCGCTCTAATGTAGTCATGCTAGGAAGTATAATTTTTCGATTCCGTAGTTCTTCTTGAATAATATGAAGTAGGTACATAGAATTCCCGTTTTGTAGGGCATGTTGCAATAAAAACTGTGCTGTCTCGCGATATTTACTTGCAGAGAAATTCTGATATCCATAAACTTGTCGGATTTCTTCCAGATGTTCATGTTTAGTTGGGTCACGTTGGGCATATAAAGAAAAAGAATTGGGATCTGCATTTATCTGTCTTGCGATGTATTGAATTACATAATCGGGAATGGGTTCAACATCTGAAAGGGACCACCCAGGATAGCGCAAAGCACATAATTGGACAGCAAAGCCTAAGCGATTATGATCTCTTCTATGCCGTTTAATAATTTCAAGGTCATATTGTGAAAAAGTATAATAGGTTTCCAGTTCACGCTCGTTCATATCAGCTGGTATCCGTACAAAGTCTGCTCTTTGATCTGCTGTAAGTAATTCTTTTCCTCTTGATGCCATAATTTCCCCATCCTTTCGTAAGCACATTTAAATTTACTTTTCTAAATATCGATAAACAGTTGTTCGGGAAACTCCCCACATTTGAGCAATATCCGTAATAGGCGTTCCATTTGCTACTAACGTTTTTAGCATTTCTAATTCCTTTTTATCTAACTTCTCTGGCCTTCCACCTAATCGTCCTCTTGCTCTTGCAGCAGCCCGGCCAGCTGCTGAACGTTCCTGAATAAGATTACGTTCAAATTCGGCAAAAGCAGCAAAAAGATGAAACATAAGTTGGCCCGTTGCACTGGCTTTGTCCATCGTGATGTTTTCCTGTAGGCTATGAAAACTAACTCCTCGATCATTAAGGTCATTTACAATTTTGATTAGATGCTGCATATTTCTTCCTAATCGATCTAAACGCCAGACTACTATCGTATCGCCAGATCGCACAAAACGAAGAGCATCCTCTAATCCTTGCCGTTTATCTTTAGCTCCACTAATCTTGTCTGTAAATATTTCCTCGCAACCATGTTCCTTCAGAGCATCTAGTTGTAAATCAAGATTTTGAACGCCTGTTGAAACACGTGCATAACCTACCTTCATTAATTCCACCCTTTGATTTTAGATTTCTCTGTTTTATCGTAACATAACTTAATGTTGGGGATAATATCTGAACATAGATTTCTTTATAGAGTTTATGAACACATATAGTAGATAGAAAGCTAGAAAACTACTTAAATTTTTCAATGTACAGAAATTGATGACTTACTGAACATAGTTTCTATTAATCTCCTATAATTCTTCATAAAACACTTTTATTAGATAAGGCTTTTATAAAATTCCCTAGTTTCTTTATTTATTGGAGTTGTGAACTGATTGATTATTTATTAACCTATAATTTTATTTTTGTTAAAAAAGCTTAATGATAGGTAAATTTTACTGTTTTTTCTAATTAATTTCCAGAATGGGATGATTTACCCAAGTTTTATTGAATTATTATATTATTAAAGAAGGGAGTGTTAGATGTGAAAAAAAAGATTTTATCAGGGATTTTAGGTTTTGGAATTCTATGTTCAGGATTATTAATTAATTTAGGAATTCCTACTCCTGCTTCAGCTACTGTAAGTCTTCCTCAATGTTTAACTGATCAAACAGGATTATCAGAATTTAATGCAGTAACTAATAATGTTGAATTAGTTGCTAGATTAATATATTCAGAGGCAGCAGCAGAATCAATGGATGGAAAGAAAGGAGTCGCTCAAGTAGTAATAAATAGACAACTTAAGAATCTTTCGGAATTCGGAGGTACTAATGTCCGTAATGTTGTATTAAAAACACCTGGGGGTTTTGATGGAATGACAAAATCAGGTGCAAGATGTCCTTCAGATGTTTTAGCATGGAATAATAGCTGGCTTGCTGCTAATGATCCGGGGTCAGCTACTAAAAGAGTAGGTAGTACCTTGTGGTTTAATACACCTACTGTATTTGCTCAACGAGATGGCTATGATGGCGCTGGCTATTTAACATATACTTTCCCTGGCCAACCTGCCAAGCGAGTGATGGAAAGAGTAGATATTGGAAATCACATATTTTTTCGAGTATATGGTTATTAATCATTTATGAAGAATCTTACCTAAAGTTAAGATTTCAGATTGTAGACAAAAGGCAACCGAATGATTCATTCGGTTGCCTTTTTTAAGAACTAGAAGAGGCGATTTAATCTAATTCCCATCTAGGGATAAAACTAATCTGTTCAGCTTGATACATATTATCTTTAAAAGTATAGGTAATATGTATTTCACCTAAAAATCCCCCTGAAGGTGCTATTGTCGCTCCAACTATAGCCATTAATTTATTATTAATAACTTTAAACTCTAAAGTCCTTCCTATAGATACATTTTCAAATATGTGTGATGGAACAATACCTAACTCCTTAACATTTATTTTAGTTGTATTTTTACCAATAGTAATGATAGCTTCTGTTTTGCTTGCTTCAGTTTTTACATTCTTGTTAATAATCGCCATTGGATTATCGACAAGTATTTCTAATAATCCTCCATCATCTCTTATATGTAACACATGAACTTCTTGTATTACGTCTTCACTTCCATAGCCTATTGTTAAAACAATAATTATTTCTTTCTTACCATCATTATTAATATCACTGTAATATAATTCTGGGTGATATGATGGGTTAATTACATTCGTCCATTTTGGAAAAATTTTAGGATGTCCCATCCATTGGAGTTTAAAATTTGTTAAAACCCTTTCTAAAACCCCTTCTTTTTCAGTGGCGTATAATGTAGCATTTGCTTCTGGAATCCTTCCTACAATCTTTTCTCCTGTATTTGCCTTGGTCTCCATTGGGACTAAGATAATTAATAATATAAATAATAAAGCCAATTTTTTAAAAAACCTAATCATAATATTCACTCCATTTTTTTGATTAGTATGTTTAAAGCATCTTATTATTATTCATGGATATTCTTTCTGTTCTCCACTGGGATGAGAACACCTAAAGTTTCTTGGAGAATACACCTTTGATATGAAAAAAGTAACATGTTTAGGTACACTCCGTCCCCTTATCCAATAAAATAAAGCCGATGATTCCTTAGCGTAGGAAAAATCGGCTTTATTCATGTCGAAATTTGCTTAGCGTATGTTTTCCGCGTTTTGTTGGTGGGACCCCTAACTTCGTACTAGCTTCACTTCCAGTGGTTGCTACCGTGGCCCCCATTAATTTGGCCAGCTGAATTGCGAAGGTACCGACACCGCCAGCCCCGGCATGAATCAAAATCTTTTGTCCTTTTTGCAGCTGCAGAATGTCGTGTAAGGCCTGATAGGAGGTTAACCCCACCAGCGGGATCGATGCGGCTTCTTCAAAGCTCAAATTTTTAGGCTTTAAGGCGATGTCATCTTCATGAATCGCGATATATTCAGCAAACGTACCGATTTTGCTCTTGCGTGGACGTCCATAGATTTCATCGCCCGCTTTAAAACGAGTCACTTTGGCGCCAACCTTTGTCACGACACCAGAAAAGTCATTCCCTAGGATAAGGGGCATTTTATAGCTCACTAACAATTTCACTTTCCCGTCACGTATTTTAAAATCAACAGGGTTAATGCTTGCTGCATGAATTTCTGCAAGTACCTCATTTTCACCAATTTCAGGTGTGGGCATTTCTGCCAAACGCATGGGCACTTTCCCATACCGGTCAATTACCATGGCCTTCATCGTCTTTACCTCCCATTTCTATATTTCAATAAAAGTTCTGCATGAACTGATCAATATCTGACACAAGTGTTCTTAATAAACCTAGTTCTGAACGAACATTAATATAATAAAAGTTTTTGGTTCCTTCTTTTCGCATTAAGATGACACCGGCATCTCGTAAAACCTTCAGATGATGGGACACAGCGGGTCGAGAAAGGTGGGTTTGTTCTGTGATTTCACCGACTCGTAATCCTGTTTGGCAATCTGTCCCCATTAGGACTAACAGGATCGCTTGACGTGTTTCGTCGCCGATGGCCAATAGGACTTTTTGACAATGGATAAAATCCTCTTTGAGTCTATTTAGTTGGTCCTGTTTATTCATTCGGTAGAATACCTCCAGTAATCGGTTTAATGGTTTAAGTTGATGAACCGTATGACCGAATACAACGATATCCTATTGTGAGGTTGGGTGCAATATTGAGAAAGAAAATCGAGACGGATGGGGGGAGTGCGTGTGCATTCGGCGGTGCCTGTCACCGCTCGAAATTTGTCGAAGAATAGCACCATGAACTTTTAATGATTAGCAGCTTAAAATAGGGGACTAGATGGCTGTAAATCAAAAAGCGGCGCAAAGGGGTGCTTTGCGCCGCTTCATAAAGCAATGGGAATGAATTGGTTTTGTGGTTGTTTTAATGAAAGCTTGGTGTACCCGTTTATCCATTTCTTCTCGTTAGGGATGCTTCAAATGAAAGCTTCACCTATTCAACGATTACAATATTTCGATATATCCTTCTGTTCCATTGACAAGAATTCGCTGTCCATCTTTGATCAGCTTGGTGGCATTTTCTACTCCGACAACGGCTGGCAATCCGTATTCACGCGCGATCACGGCTCCATGTGTCATCAGGCCGCCAACCTCCGTGACTAAGCCTTTTATGGATACGAACAGTGGCGTCCAGCTAGGGTCAGTAAAGGAGCATTCCTGTTAGAAGGATTTTCGGGGACTTGAACAAAAAAGAGCCCTCTTGGTATGATACGGGGTGTCAA
>NZ_CALPDF010000076.1 GCF_943193175.1 Neobacillus muris | reverse complement strand
AAAGCAGAGGGAAGAGGAAAGTTACAGGTATATATGAGATAAGGAGTTACCAACTTTATTTTCCACGGACAACATTTTTTTATAACAAAAAGCAATTATTCAACTGTCACCGACTTCGCGAGATTTCGTGGTTTATCCACATCACAGTCACGGTGCAGCGCAGCATAATAAGCTAGCAATTGTAATGGTATAACAGAGATAAGTGGTGTTAATAATTCGTGTACTTCTGGAATCACAAAACTATCTTCATCCATATTCAATCCGTTCATGGAAATGATGCATGGGTTCGCTCCGCGGGCAACTACTTCTTTGACATTTCCACGAATGCTTAAGTTCACACTTTCTTGGGTAGCCAGCGCAATGACTGGGGTACCTTCCTCAATCAATGCAATCGTGCCATGCTTTAACTCTCCGCCGGCAAAACCCTCTGCTTGAATGTAGGAAATTTCCTTCAGCTTAAGGGCTCCCTCTAAACCAACATAGAAATCAATTCCCCGTCCGATAAAGAAACAATTGCGGGTAACCGATAAGAATTCTCTTGCCATTACCTCGATAATCTCCTTCGAATCGCACAGAACCTCCATAGCATTGGCTGCCAAGCCAAGCTCATGAATCAAATCAAAGCTGACTTCCAGCCCGCGGCTTTTAGCTGTTACTTCAGCCAAAATACCCAGAACAGCTAATTGGGCTGTATACGCCTTGGTAGAGGCAACTGCAATTTCCGGACCTGCATGCAAGAGAAGTGTATAGTCTGCTTCACGTGAAAGCGTCGATCCAGGTACATTGGTGATGGTTAATGCGGGATAACCCATTTCTTTTACTTGAACAAGCACAGCACGGCTGTCGGCCGTTTCTCCGCTCTGGGAAATAAAGATAAACAATGGCCTTTCCGACAATAACGGCATATTATAGCCAAATTCGCTGGAAATATGAACCTCAACCGGAACTTTTGCCAAATTTTCAATGAACTGCTTTCCAACAAGACCCGCATGGTAGGACGTGCCGGCCGCAATAATATAAATCCGGTCTGCTGCTTTAACAGCACTGATAATTTCCTCTTCAATTTTAAGCTGTCCTTGGTCATTTTGATACGCTTGAATAATTTTACGGAGTACAGCCGGCTGTTCATCAATTTCCTTCAGCATGTAATGCGGATAGGTGCCCTTTTCAATGTCGCTTGCATCCAATTCAGCCGTATACGGGGTGCGGTTAATTGTTTCACCGGCCAGATTTTGGATTGTCACTTCATCTTTAGCCACAATCACAATTTCTTTATCCATTAATTCCACATATTGATTCGTCACTTGCAGCATGGCCATCGCGTCACTTGCCACAACATTGAAACCGTCCCCAAGGCCAACAAGAAGCGGGCTCTTATTCTTCGCTACATAAATGGTCTCATTGTCTTCTGCATCCAAAAGGGCAAGCGCATAAGAACCATGGAGCAGCTTTAAAGTGTTACGAAATGCTTCCAAGGTTTCGAAGCCTTCATGGGCAAATTTATCAACCAACTGAACGATGACTTCTGTATCGGTTTCACTTTCAAAACGAACGTCTGCCAAGTATTCGCGCTTTAATAGGTCATAATTTTCAATAACGCCGTTATGAACCAAAGTAAAGCGGCCAGACTCACTTTGGTGCGGGTGGGAATTTACCATGCTTGGCACGCCGTGCGTAGCCCAGCGGGTATGGCCAATCCCGATCTCCGCCATCACATTTTCATTGACGATGCCGCGTAAATCGGCAATCCGGCCTTTTGCTTTAAATACATGGATGCCGTTCTCATTTTTTACTGCAATCCCCGCTGAATCATAACCTCTATATTCGAGCTTTTCTAAACCCTTTAATAAAATCTCTTTCGAGTCGTTGTTTCCAATATATCCAACAATTCCGCACATAAATTTCTTTTCCTCCCTGGACGACAGGGGGCAAGAAGGCATGGAGGCATACTTGCCCCCTTATCTCTGTTTTAGGCATCTGTCTATGCCTGATTAAACATTGCTTTGTTTACGCATTTTCTTCCCTTTGTGCACAAAGTTGCCTCTGTGTTTTAAGGAAAAAATTACGGTTGTGCGTGCAGCCGGGAGGTATCCGCCGAACATTTCGATACTCCTCCTCCTCGTCAACTAATCACTCAGTCATGGATTAGTTCGGGCGCTATAATTATAGGTTTACCTGCTGCCCTCCTTTCATTCTGCGATAAACAAACTGCTTTAAAAAATAAAGCAATTTTATACTACATGAAAGAATAAGGGTACGTCAATTAAAAAACTAAAAAATGACTATTTTCCCAAAGATGATAAATCTATAAAATAAAATATGCATAAGGGAGCCATTTTGTTCCCTTATGCATATTTTATGCTATTCCTCTTTTAATCCCATTTCAGCTTCCACAACTTCAACAATCTGCTTCACATACGACTCGCAAAGCTCTTCTGTAGGTGCCTCAGCCATTACACGGACAAGCGGTTCCGTTCCTGATGGGCGCACGAGAATCCGCCCGTCGCCAGCCATTTCTGCTTCTACCTTGTCGATGATTTCTTTTACCTTTGCGTTATCTGTAACATGATGCTTGTCGGTGACTCTTACATTCACAAGCTTTTGCGGGAATTTTTGCATTTCCGCAGCCAATTCCGATAAAGGTTTCTTTGTAAATTTCATAATGTTTACTAATTGAAGGCCAGTTAATAACCCATCACCTGTCGTATTGTAATCCAAGAAAATGATATGGCCGGATTGCTCGCCGCCTAGATTATAGCCGTTTTTCTTCATTTCCTCTACGACATAGCGGTCCCCAACCGCGGTCGGGATGCTTTGAATTTGGTGACTTTCCAATGCCTTGTAGAAGCCTAGGTTGCTCATCACAGTCGAAACGATGGTGTTATGCTTCAGGCGGCCCATCTCTTTCATATATTTTCCGCAAATATATAGGATATGGTCACCATCGACAATTTTCCCATTTTCATCAATTGCAATCAATCGGTCACCATCGCCATCAAACGCAAGTCCTATATCAGCGCCTTTTTCCTTAACCAATTCAGCCAAGGCACCTGGATGGGTAGATCCGACCCCGTCATTAATATTCAGGCCGTTTGGCGCAGCACCCATGGTGGACAAATCTGCATCCAAGTCAGCAAATAAATGCGGAGCCAAGGACGAGGTCGCTCCGTGGGCACAATCCAAAGCAATATGAATCCCAGAGAAATCTTCATCAACGGTATTTTTCAAGTATTGCAGGTATTTTTGCCCGCCTTCAAAATAATCCATCACCAGGCCCAGGTCGGCGCCTGTTGGACGCGGCAGCTGGTCCTCAGGAAGATCCATCAGCTTCTCGATCTCTTCTTCTTGCTCATCCGATAATTTGAAACCATCTGGTCCGAAGAATTTAATTCCATTATCGCCAACCGGGTTATGGGAGGCGGAAATCATGACTCCCGCTTGGGCTCCTAACGCCTTTGTTAAAAATGCCACCCCAGGAGTGGAAATGACCCCAAGACGCATGACCTCAGCACCGATGGAAAGAAGACCCGCAACAAGCGCCCCCTCCAACATATGCCCGGATATCCGTGTATCCCGGCCAATCAAAACTTTTGGACGTGGTTTATCTTCTGTTAAAACATATCCGCCGAATCGGCCAAGTTTAAAGGCAAGTTCAGGTGTCAACTCGCTATTTGCCACTCCACGTACACCGTCGGTACCGAAATATTTTCCCATTTTAAAATCCGCTCCTTCAATATGTTATTGCGATATTATGCATTATTTGTAATTGTCACTTTTGCGGTTGATCGATCAGGTGTCCAATTTATGTTTGAAGGTCCCTCCACCTGAATATTGACTTCATGGCTTCCCTCGGTGAGGCTGTTTAAATCTATATATGCATGAAAATCACCTGGCCCTAATGCCGCCAGCGCTGAACTCGGACCATTGATTGTTAGATTAATTTGCTGGTTTGCCGGGTCGTTAATAACCGCTTTATACTTTGTGTCCAGCCCTTTAATGCTCAATGGGACACCCGTGACGGTCTTCTGTTCTTGCTTGGTTACAGTAACCTTGACATTCACCAGCTCCGGTGTAACCTTTGTTATTCCATTAGAAATGATGACTGGAAGTTCCAGTGTAGTATCATCGGTGATCTTAGTCAGGTCCACTTCCACCCTGACACTATCTGTCTCCTTCAGCACAGCTTCATTGCCAGAAATCACAGCCTCTTTTGTGTCAAGTGTGATGTCATCAATGGTGACGCCTGACGGCGGTGTCCCTTTTTTCACTATATCTATTGGGACCGTTTTAACATTCTGCTTAATTGGAATGGTCACTTTCACGGAAGCTGGTTCCACGGTGACATCCAGCTTATTTAAGTCTTTATCTAGAACTTGAATCGTTGCTTCTGCTTCGGTAGTTTCCTTTAATTTGTTTTTACCGCCAATCACTGCTTTTACATAGGCGATGCGGTCCATTTCGCTTTTGGCCCCCGTAATTTTCACCTTTTTCGGGTCAGTCACAGGTTGTCCGACCGAATAGCCATCTTCTATCAAGTCTTCATTAAATTCTGCTTCCACATTATATTGCTTGGAAATTTTTTCTTGAACCGTTACCGACACAGCTGCCGGCTTAATGGTCGCCTTCAATTTATCAGATAAGTCCTTAATCTGAATCTTAGCCTGCTGTCTGCCAATCTTGGCCCCTGTTAAATTGACATACACTTCAAAGCTGCGTAATGCTTTTACTGACTGCACAAGGGTGTTGGGCCCCTCAATGGTCACATCAACAGTATTGGGAATGCCCGACACCACTAAATTTTCGGTATCATAATAAACTTTTACTGGCACATCCTCAATCACCGCACTCTTTTCACCATCCGGCACATTCACTTCTTTATTGTCTGAAGCTGGTACCGAATTGTATAAAAGGACCGCCAATAATAAGGCTAAAATTTTGATAAACCAGGAATTATCCATCCATTTATCCATTGCTTTTTCCCCTCCAGTTCCAGCGGGCTGAAGAAGCTTGCTTCGTTTTTACAGAATCCACTAATTCATTGGTCAGTAATACTCTAAATTCATCTGCTTTCAAGTCACGATGCAATTCACCGTTTTTGGTCAATGAGATGCTTCCTGTTTCTTCAGAGACCACAACGGTAATGCTGTCCGTTACTTCACTTATCCCTAGTGCGGCCCGGTGCCTTGTTCCTAATTCTTTTGAAATAAACGGGCTTTCGGATAAAGGCAGGTAACAGGCAGCAGCAGCGATGGAATTTTTCTGAAGGATCACGGCCCCATCGTGCAGCGGCGTATTTGGTATGAAAATATTAATCAAAAGCTCAGATGATATTCTTGAATTTAACGGAATCCCTGTTTCGATATAATCATTCATCCCTGTTTCCCGCTCTATCGAAATTAACGCTCCTATTCGGCGCTTTGCCATGTAGTCGGCAGCTTTGATAATGGATTCCACCGTCTTCTCCTGGTCATCATCCCCCTGGTTGGCGGTCCTGGAAAAAAACTTCCCCCGCCCCAGCTGTTCCAGCGCTCTTCTTAATTCCGGCTGGAAAATAATGATGATTGCCAAGAACCCATAGGTGATCACCTGCTCCATAATCCAGCTAAGCGTCCTAAGCCCAAAAAAATCACTTACGACTTTTACAATCAATATGACAAAAATCCCTTTTAATAACTGAACAGCTTTCGTGCCTCTTATAATATTGATTAATTTATAAATGACATACCAGACAACAGCAATATCAACAATACTCGCTATATACTTCCAAAATGTCCAATCGGCAAACGGCATGATTCTTCCTCCGTAACTTTGCTTGCTTTAAAAACAAATGTACAAACAACTCATATATTATACCATAAAACACACATGTCCTTATTATATGTAACTGATAAAAAAAACAAATCACCCTAAAGGAGTGATTTGTTTTTTATTCGGAGTCAAAAACGTTAACGACCTGTTTAGCTGTTTTTTTCATGTGATACCACATCCAGTCAAAAACTTCATTCACCTCTTCAATATCTCCTGTCACATGGCCTGCTGAGGCCAAATATTGTTTCCCATGAATGACAGTAGCATCCCCTTGAATTTCACCTTCAATTTGCAAATCTCCATTGCGGACAATAACGTCGCCTTTGACTACTTCCCCTTTGGGCACAATGACAGTATTATCCTTCACAACCAGATTTTTCTGCTTGGAAACAGAAAATTCCTGGTCCTGATTCCAAGTTTGCACCAGACTGCCTAACATTAACACAGCGAATACGGAGGCAGCTGATAAAATCGGATGGGATTTTAACAAACGGCCCAGCCAAATCTTTTTCTTTTCCTTCGGCAATTTGGCCAAAACCTGCGCCGTAAAATCGGCGGGTGCCTGCATGTGAGAAATGCTCTGAACGAAAGCAACCGTCTTCTTTAACTCATTAAAAATGGTTTGGCACTCTTTACAGCTTTGGAGGTGTTCTCTGAGGATTTGCTCCTTGTCTGGGTCTAATTCATCGTCCAAGTAGTCATGCATTAGTTCAATAATTTGGTCCGGACACATTGGATTATTCACCTCTTATTTAAACGTACCGTAATTGTTGTCTCAGAGCTTCCCTGCCTCGGTGAATTCTGGTCTTGACCGTTCCTAGCGGCAGGTCAAGAATTTCACTGATTTCATTTAATGACAAATCTTCAATATATTTTAGGACAATCGCTGACCGGTATTTTTCTGGCAGCTTTAAAATTTCTTTTTGAACCGTTTCTTGGAGCTCTAAGCTTTCGACTTCCGTTTCCGGCAGCGGGGTATTAGACGGGATCTGTGAATACATCGTCAACCCTTCCGTCCCGGCCACTTCTGCGTCCAAGTAATAGTCTGGTTTCTTCTTGCGAAGCCGGTCAATGCACAAATTCGTGGCAATTCGATAAAGCCAGGTGGAAAATTTTAAATCCTGGTTAAACGATTCGATATTCACGTATGCTCGAATAAAGGTTTCCTGAGCTAGATCCTCTGCCTCATGACGGTTCCCAAGCATTCTGAAACACAGCTGGTATATACTGTTCTTATATATTTCAACAATATCGCCAAAGGCATCATGATCGCCTTTAATGACTTGTTTAATTCGTTTTTTTACTAGTTGGTCCATTAACTTACCTCAGCTCCATTGCTGCTAACGATAATACGAATCGTTAACAAAAAAGTTTCGCCTTTGACGAAAAAAGTTCCCAGTACCTATAATTTTAACAAAATATTACTAATAATTGCTAAAAAGATTCTAGCAGGTTTTAAAAACAAAAAAGCAGGGCGGTAAAAAACCAAAGTGCCCTGCCATATTACACAAAATATGATGAAATAACAATGCTATTATCCAAAAAAACAAAATAAATATGTTTTAAAGCAGCTTTTCCCCAAATAATGACCCCATTAATCCAACCGCAATCGACGCCGTTTTATTTCTCTCGTCCAAGATAGGGTTAACTTCTACAAATTCAGCAGATGTGATGATTTTTGCTTCTTCCAGCATTTCCATGGCCAAATGACTTTCACGATAACTGAGCCCTCCCATAACGGGTGTTCCCACACCAGGTGCCTCACGGGGATCTAATCCATCCAGGTCCAGTGATAAATGTACGCCATCTGTCCTATCCTTTAAATAAGCAATCGTTTCCTCCATAACCTTTGTCATACCCAGCCTGTCAATCTCATGCATGGTGTACACTTTCATTCCTTTTTCCTTCATCAGCTTCTTTTCCCCGTCATCTAATGCCCTGGCGCCAATGATCACGACATTTTCTGGTTTGACCTTAGGCGAGTAGCCGCCGATTCCCGTCAACAAGGAATGCCCCCATCCAAGGCTGGCTGCAAGCGGCATCCCATGGATATTTCCAGAAGGACTCGTTTCAGCCGTATTCAAATCACCGTGAGCATCATACCAAATGACTCCAAGGTTTTGATAATGCTTGGCTACGCCAGCCAAGGTTCCGATTGCAATACTATGATCGCCTCCAAGGACCAAAGGAAATGCACCAGACTGAACTACTTCATCTACTTTTTGGGCAAGTAATTCGTTTTTTTCCGCTACTAAATGCAGATTTCTGAGATTCGACTCTTGATCAATTTCAACCTCCGGCCTCCCAATTGGAATGTCCCCTAAATCCGCAAGTTCAGAAAAGAGCGGTTTCAATTTTTCATTGATTCCGGCGTAACGGATGGCACTTGGACCCATGTCCACCCCGCGCCGCATTTGACCTAAATCCATTGGCATGCCGATTATGGAAAGCTTATTGTGCATCACTAACCCCTCCCTATATGGTATATTTTAACGGTACATCTAAGAATGACTCAACTTGGCAAAATTTTGCATGTATATGCGCCGCAAAAGGTTCACCGCAGGGAGATGTAATTTTCCACATAAATTTTTATGCATAAAAAAACACAAGAGCATTTGCACTCTTGTGTTTAGCAATTATTTATTTATGAGCCATGAAGGACTCGAACCTTCGACCCTCTGATTAAAAGTCAGATGCTCTACCGACTGAGCTAATGGCTCAAAA
>NZ_CALPDF010000075.1 GCF_943193175.1 Neobacillus muris | reverse complement strand
GAATTTAATGTAAACACTAGCTGCAAGCCTATGTAAATTTCGCTGCATTTTTCTGCACTTTCTGCTTGCAAAAAACACTCGGCATAAGATTGGCGTAGTATGAAAGTATATTCTACATTTTTTGTCCTAACCCTGTTTATATTTTCTTAGTTATTGGATGGCTTAACTATCAAAGATGTAATGATTCCAATAATACAAATAGTAAAGCAAGAAAAAATAAATGCCTTTAACTCTAACATATTAAACGCCACAGTTACAATTAGACCATCTATCAAGAAAATAACAACCCCTATATTTAAGGAAAACGTTTCCGATATAAATTGGGCTAGCAGGTCTGTCCCTCCAGTGCTTGTCTTATAAAAAAGCATAATCCCTACTCCTACCCCAATAAATAATCCACCTAATAACACGCTAGTAAAGGCAGAAAGCAAAAACTGTGTTTTTAAAGGTGCTAACCAATCTATGAAGATAGAAGTAACAACCAAACCTAGAAAGCTATTATAAAAGTATGTACGTTCATAAATCCACGCATATATACATAAAGGGATACTTAAAAGAAACAACGTTAAACCTGTTGGAAAACCAAAGTAATAATGTAGGATAAGAGCAATTCCTGTAATCCCTCCATCTAACAAATGATGGGGAACTAAAAATCCATTTATACCAATACCAATTAGTAGACTACCTATAAAAATTACCATTGCTTTCTGAAAAATATAAATCACCTTATATCATTTATTTATCATTAATATATGTATTAGCAGGTGATTTAAGCTGTATTTATTTATTTTTTATTTGAGCCAGGACAAAACGTAACGAAAGGATTTTTTGGAAGAAGACCATTTCAGACATTTTGAAGGTCCATTCTTTTACTGCATTTATTGGGTAGGACTTTATTAAAACATTTAGGTTGACTGTTATTTGATACACTACTGAGGCCCTTTCCTTTTATATATAGATATCCTTCAAACTATTGAAGTTAGGTAGCATTTAGAAACCCATTAGTAAGTTTTAATTTACAAAAAAATTGAGGATAAGATATTTTTTTTGAAGCATTCTAAATTTTGTACTAAACGAAAAAGGGAGGAAATAAACATGGCTAACCAAATTGATACTAATAAATTGAAACAAGCAGAGGCAGTTACTTCTATTGTAGGGGTAGCGTCAGGAAACTGCGTTTATCTATACTTGGGAGTAAAAAGTCCTTTATTTCATAAGCCTTTTACATTGAAGACATGTAAACAACGTATTCGTCTAGATAACGATCCTCGTAGCATCAAATCATCAAATTCTACAATCGTTAGTTACCTTGAAGGCAGCTAAAACGCCTTAAGGCGTATCAAGCCTTTGTTATTTAAGATAAGGTTAGCATTTATACCTTCCCAGTGTTAAGACATCATTACATTGTTTACTGAGTTAAGATATTAAGTATTCAAAGTAGTTTTTCACTCAATTTTTCTACTTCGAATACTTTAAATACTCCTGATTTTCATAGTATAGATAAATGCGGATTTACAACGTTAAGGAAATCAAAATATAAAAAGTCTAATTTCTCGGTGTTATAAGTGGAAAATTAGGCTTTAGTTACTTCATTAAAGCGCCTGATTGTTGAAGACTAAAGTTTATATTCACCAAGAAAATTGAAAAGCTTTTATCCTAACAAATTTTATTTAGGACTTACATGTATGCCTTCACTCTCTCGCCAATCTGCGTAAAGTATATGCTTTACATTATCATATCCATTGGTAGTTAATTGGTTATCTAACCACTGTTGATCAAATCCGAGTTCATGTAAATTATCCCATAAAATTTCCCCATCTATAATTAACGATGTTGGGAGGTCTACTGGACTTTCTGGAAGATTGAGATCTTGCTTGTCTGGTTTTTGATACTTGGATTTTAATAATAAACTTATTTGCCCATTAGCTTCCAATATACCGTATTTGACTTCGCGAACTGAAAAGACATTATTTTGACGGAGTATACTCAATACTTGATTTACATCCAATTTGTTCTTTGTAAGTAACTTTCTGTCCATAACACCATCTCGAATGATGATGTTAGGATTGCCTAATAAGAGAGAACGTGTCGATTTATTTTTTAGAGTCATAAACTCTATTCCCAACATAAGAAACGTCCACAATCCGATGGCATATAAAAAATGAAAAATCCCTACCTTATCTTCATAAATGGTATTTCCTAAAAAATCTCCAAGTACTAACACAAAAACTAAGTGAAACGGGGTTAACTGATAGATGGATGTTCTGCCTGTTATGATAATGATAAAAAATAAAGTGGCAAAACCAACGATGACTTTGATCGTCAGTAAACCAATATTAACTTCTTCCAAAGTTTTTTCCTCCAATTTAAATTTTACTTAGTTGTAAGATCTTGAGGTTTAGATAAAGAGGCTAGTTTTAGTATTAAAACTCGAGTTACAATTCCAACAATGATGTAATATATGAATGAATATCTGTATCTCCACTCTAAATAATTAACAAGTTTGACCCACTCGCAAAAGGGTTCACCTATATAGGCATATGTTAGTGCCATAATGATCTGGGCTAAAATAAAAGATTTCCATGTTCTAAAATATTGATATAACAACATGTAAGCTACAGGTACCATTGAAAAATCAAAAGGAAAGGCCCTAGGAATAAAAGGTAGGAATGCAATGGGGTAATCCCAAAAACTGTATTGTGCACCAACTACATCTAATAAGGTTGTTGTCAAGATAATGATGGTACCAAATAACAAAATTTCTAAAATAATGTCTCGTTTAACAAGTTTAGCCCATATAACCCAAGGCACAACTAAAAAAACGACTAGTATCCACCATTCCCAAGTTAAAAACTCATTTTTTAGCCAACCATTTAATTCTAAATGATAGAGCTTATCTTCTAATAAACGTATTTCCTTAAGATTTTCAAATATATTATCTATTGATATCACCTCTATATTTAAATGAAAAGGTAACAGATATTTTTGAATTCAAACTCTTTGAGCTGCCTTTTTAGTATTACCGTTTTTTAGTAATGAATTTCCATCGTAAATAAGAAAAAAACCATGTTGGAAGTTCTTATAATACACGGGTTTTCGACTTTTTTTCAAATAAGTCAGAAATATATTAAAAACAAAGTTAAATCTAGATTTAAGATAGAACAATAAAAACAGGATACATCAACTTATAATAATGGAGAAAGCAGACGAGCACCTTGTTCAACAATGCGCTCGGTCAGGGATCGTTGCAACAAGTCTTCAATTCTTAATGGTACAGAATCAGTAAGATCCCTCTCGAACTGCTCTGTGAGTTCCCTTGCCACATCAGCACTGTACACGACTTGACACACCTCATAATTCAGGCGAAAACTTCTCATATCATAGTTTGCTGCGCCTACTTCTGCAATTTCCTCATCAATGATCATCAGTTTCGCATGTAACATTCCTTTATTGTACTGGTAGATTTGGACCCCAGCTTCTATAAGTTCCCCGTAATAGGTACGACTTGCATAGCCCACGCTTTTTTGATCAATGTGGCGAGGAACCAGCAATCTTACGTGCACACCACGAGCCACAGCTGTCTTTAATGCCATGATAATATCTGTTTCTGGTACAAAGTAGGGTGTTGTTATATCAATAGTTTTGGTCGCCTGTGTTATACATATAAAGTAAGCTTGACGAATAACTGGGGTAGGAATTCCAGGGTTTCCTTCCAACGTATGGATGTACGCTTTTTGCAATTCTCCTGTCTTTGTTTGGGTATTGTCTGTTTTACCTTCTATAGGCCATAACTCAGATCCTAATTCGGCAGACCATCTTGAAAGATCTATGCTGCCGGTTGGATTGATTTCCTTTGATTTATATTTTGGGATTTTAGTGGCCTTTTTCGTTGCC
Organism: Neobacillus muris; assembly: GCF_943193175.1. Lineage (GTDB taxonomy): Bacteria > Bacillota > Bacilli > Bacillales > Cytobacillaceae > Neobacillus > Neobacillus muris. The sequence goes on along the minus strand of NZ_CALPDF010000075.1, from coordinate 4,897 downwards.
TCAGATTTTGTTTTTGACTTTATCCGTTCTGGTACAGCGATATTCCAATGAACGTCGAAGATAGTCTGCAAGTCGCCTGTTGCTTCCCCTATAATTTGCAAATGAGTGTCCCTCCAAAATCCTACGTCTGGCTTTAATCCTGTATATTCATATCCTACGTTCATGCCACCAGTAAAAGCTTTATTTCCGTCGACCGTGACAATCTTACAATGGTCCCGATAATTCCAATTGGATAAAATCCAGGGAAAGCGTAAAGGAAATATTATCCGGCATTCTATCCCTGCTTCCACCATCTGAAGGATTTTTTGATTCGGAAATGTTTTACTCCCCCAACCATCTCTAATAAAACGAACCCGCACTCCATTTACTGCTTTTTCGATCAGCAGTTCTGAGATGTGATTACCAATTTGGTCGTTCCGATAGATGAAATATTCCAGATCAATGGTTTTTTGGGCTTTTTGTAGGGATTCGATAAGTTGTTCATATTTTGCTATTCCATTGTTTAGTACGTGGACTTTGCCGACTCGAAGCCCGCCTACAGTAAAATACCTTAAAGCATCGGCGATTATCGATGCTGAATCACTATATGTATCAGGTAATTTATCAGACTCATTATGAGAAGAGGTCAATCTTTTCCGATGAATAATCTTGGGATTTGATGTGCTAAGATATAGCCAGAAACCAATGATAGGCAAAACAAGGACGATTATTATCCAATTCAAAGCCTTGGCAGGACGACGAACTTCCCAAATTGCTATGAATAAGATAAAGAACGTATTTATAAGGTATAGATAAAATATCCACTCCAACTGAAATCCCTCACTTGTTTTTCTCTTAACATGTACAAACTGTGTAGCGAGTATACGTTTGGAATACGAAGGAATTGTTTAGATACCTTTTCTTATTTTGTCACAGGAATTTAAACGTTGGAAATGGATCGAAAAACAAAAAAGGAGGTTCGTTTTACATTTCTTCTATTTAATCCCAATATCTTCCGTAATTCTGCTGCAGCTGACTAAGTATATTCGATGTTAAAAAGACTCCAACAGGGGGCAAGGTACTACTACTAACGGGATATCCGGTAAGAGTTCTATCGGTTGTAGCAACCCATGTTCCGTATTCGCCTGCTTGTAAAGAAGGAGGTTTCATAATAAGCCTCCCATTTAAAATAAAATGTCGAATTCTAATCTGTGGATCATCAAATATGGCTAAGTTGCCATAAAATGTGGCATAAGATGAATCAAATCTTATTTGTTTGGTGTTTTCATCCCAAGATCCATTAATTGGAATAGGTGTACCACGAAAATTAACCGTACCAATTACCCTGTTATCTGTAATAGAGTTAATGGTGAGTACGCTCCAAACGATTGGTCTACCAGCTATAGCAGCATGGATACCCCATACTGATGGGAATGGAATACTAACCATTGTAGGTAGTTCCTGTTACACCTAAAGATTTGCATATGAAAGTTCAATACAAAGGACTCCCCCTTGCCGTTGTAATTGACGGGAAAATTCAAAAGTATAACTTAAAATTAATTAACAAAAACGAAAAGTGGTTAAAACAGGAACTAAAGGCAAAGGGATATGACCAAATCAAGGATGTATTTTATGCATCAGTTAAGGATACGGACCACTCATTAGTTGTGAACACATTTAATGTTAACGACTAATCTTTAAATAGATAAAAAACTTTATTGGTTGTTTGAAAACATCAAAACATTGCCAGCATGTTCAAACACTAGCAGGTAAATATTAAAATTGGAAAGTGATTAATTTTCTTTCCAATACTTATAAGGAAGTGTTTGAAATTGAATAACTGGGTGAATACTTTTTTCAGTACAAGACAAGGACAAAACCTTATAAAAATGTTTAACAGAAGAAGAAATAACAGAGGGATTTTATGGGCCTCTTTGATTGGTTTAGGAGTTAGTGCAGCTGCTGTTTTTGGATTAAGAAGAAATGGAAACAGGAATATACTGGCTCCTGTCCAAAACTTCACTAATAATGTTCGAAATAATGGTCAAATGAAAAGAATGGCTACAGCTGTAACAGAGTTTTCCAAAGAATTAGTCCCTAACAAAAATCAATTTAATAAATAGTGGTCTTAATTAATAAAAAAGTTTTCTCAAAAGCAATTTGATACTTTTTCTTTGAAAATCACTTTTGGCTTTATTAAGAATTACGTAAAAAGCCGATTTTCCTTAAGAAAGGAGAATCGGTTTTTTACTTATAAGAAATTTACTCATCTTTGTTATCCCCATCACCAATATCTTCCGCATCTTCTATTGGATCTTCTGGATCTGGATCGTTATCATTTTCATCATCTTTAAACATGTTATCATCTTCATCAACACCTGGTGCATTTTCAAGATCGCCATTATCATTTTGATCCTTATTTCCATCGTTATCATTCATATCATTGTTTTCAATAACATTATTGTTATCTTCTGGTGGTGGATTCTGATCATTATTATTACAACCCACTAGTAACATGGCAGATAAAAATGTACCTGCAAGAATGAAAAACCATTTTTTATGCATGTTCATTTTCCTTTCAGGTTTATGTATTAACAGTTATTATCATTCCATTTAAATCTAAAATTATGATTGCTTTTAATAGGAAAAGTACCTATCCTTATGACAATAGCGGAGCATATAATAGGTTAAATTTTTAATAAAGATGAATTCAAGGGGTTGTTTTCTTGAAGAAGATTAACATCGAAATGTATATATCTTTTAAAAATTTTTTATTAAAAAGTCAACTTTCAATGTTACTCAGAAGCTCACTTGATTTTAGTGAAAAGTACTATCCACACGCTATCCAAAAGAATTGGAAGAATATTATCAAATTTTATTGGGGTTTTGACATTGCATCTTAAATGAAATTTATAAAAAATAAAATTTAAAAGGAGAGTTGTTCTCTTTGAAGGTGATGTGGAGATGTTCCTGTTGTAAAAGGTACTTTTGGAAAGACATAATACAAAACGATCTGATTTTTCTCAACAAAAAATATTGTCCTAAATGCTTTCTAGAATTCCTAAAAGTATATACCAGACTTAAAAGGGAATCTTAGAATGATTTAAGACGATAGCTGAACCTTAATTTGATTACTTTTATTTACTATTATTCAGGAAAATGGTAATTTAAAAATCATCCTATGTTGAAGAAATTAGAGAACAAGCAAGTAATTGTAAATTCCCTAATCTTTTTTTCGGGGAGTATAAATAATTTTGTGTAATTGGTTTTTAGAGCCAAATAATATATAAAGGCTTTACATGGAGTGGCGGGCATGATAGGCTTGGCTGCCAGGCGATACCTCGGTTTTTAAGAAGGTATCGCCCAATCGCCATAAATCATGCCCGCAGAGGCTCCGTGTCAAGCCGGCACTAACCTTCGGCTTAAGCAGTCAGTTCATTCGCCAACCTATCCCCATAATAAATAGCCAGTTGTGATATACATTCTTTCCATCCTCTTACAGGCATAGTCCATTTCTTTGATATTTCCATAGTAGCCAGATAGATAATCTTTCTCAGTGAATCATCCGTTGGATAGGCTGTCTTTGTCTTGGTGACTTTCCTGAGCTGGCGATGATAGCCTTCAATGGTATTTGTAGTATAGATGAGCCTTCTGATTTCGGCAGGATAACTAAAATAAGCAGTCAGTTCCAGCCAGTTTGTTTCCCATGATTTGATGATGATAGGGTGTTTCTTGCCCCATTTCTCTTTAAAGTTGGCAAACTCAAGTTCTGCCTCTTCTAGGGTAATGGCTTGGTAGACTTTCTTGAGGTCAGCCATCACAGCCTTCTGCTCCTTATACGATACGAATTTCATAGAATTACGGATTTGATGAATGACACAAAGCTGAAGGACCGTTTGTGGAAAGACAGAGCTAATGGCCTCTGAAAAGCCAGAAAGATTGTCTTTACAAGCAATCAAGATATCCTGAATCCCTCTGTTCTTTAGGTCATTACATACTCCTAACCAGAAACTTGCACTCTCACTTTCTCCAATCCATATTCCAAGAATCTCCTTATGTCCCGATAGATTGATCCCTAAAACACTATAAGCAGCTTTACTAACAATACGGTTTTCCTTTCGGACTTTGAAATGAATGGCATCAAGGAACACGATAGGATAAACCCGATCTAAAGGTCGAGATTGCCATTCTACAATAAGAGGCATAATTTTGTCTGTAATTTTACTGACCATGGTTGGAGAGACATCAATCCCATATAAGTCCTTCATCTGATCCTCAATGTCTCTAGTAGACATACCTTTGGAATATAGACCAATAATCTGATCTTCCAATCCGTTAGCAGTGGTCTCATATTTCTTAATAATTTGCGGGTCGTATTCGCCTTTACGATCCCTAGGGATATCCAATTCTGTATTGCCAAACCTTGTTTTCACTGTTTTTTTACTATATCCATTTCGGCTATTTCCAGAGTGGTCACCTGCATTATCATGTTTGGAATAGCCGAGATGATCTTCTATTTCAGCCTCAAATACTTGTTGGATAGTATCCTTAAACAACATCTTTAATTTTTCCTGAATATCTTCCACGGTACGGCAGTCTTTAGCTAATTCCTCAGCTAATGGGTTTCTTCTGTTTTGCATAATCGATCATCTCCTTAGTTGGTAAGTATAACCAATTACACAAAACTTTTTACATTCTCTTTTTTCGTTTCTCTTTCTCTTCTTTCAAAAACCTCTGAAATTCCTCTTTTGTGATATTGGATTTCATTGCTTCTTTTACTAATTCAACCCACTCTTCAGGAAGTTGATCGTTTTGAACATTTCTTTTTTCAATCATGGTTTTAACCTCCCTCTATAAATGTTGATATATCAACGGTTTGACCCGTTGGTGAAGTGACAAAAAAATATTTTTCGACATG
>NZ_CALPDF010000074.1 GCF_943193175.1 Neobacillus muris | reverse complement strand
GTGACAATTTTTTTGCTTATAAAGCCCTCTATCAAGGTATTTTATAGCCTGTTTTAAATAAAAGTTTTTACAATACGGCAGGTTATGGAGGGGGATGGGTATGAATTTTATTGAAGTGAATGGGGTCCGCTTGCATTACCGTTTCGACGGTCCGGAGGAGTTTCCGGTGCTGGTCCTTTCGAATTCTTTGGGTACGGATCTTTCCATGTGGAATCCGCAAATCGAAGAATTAACTAAGCATTTTAGGGTCCTGCGATATGATGCACGCGGTCACGGCCAATCTGATGTTCCAGCGGGGCCATATTCGATTGAGCAGCTCGGGCAGGATGTGGTGGGCCTGTTAGATGGCTTGGAAATTGAACGGGCCCATTTTGCAGGTGTTTCGATGGGCGGCATGACGGGGATGTGGCTGGCTTTGAATGTGCCGGAGCGTCTTGGAAAAATGGCATTTTGCAATACGGCTGCCTTCATTGGTCCGCGCACTATTTGGGATGCCCGGATTTCGGCTGTGCAAGACGGCGGGATGGCAGCGATCACGGAAGGGGTTTTGGCACGCTGGTTTACGGAATCCTATCTTGAGAAAGGACCGGATGAGGCAGAGCAGGTAAGGAGGGTGCTTTTAGGGACTTCTCCTGACGGGTATGCTTTGGCCTGTGCGGCCGTACGTGATATGGATTTGCGTGATGCGGTGAAATCTATTGCAGTACCGGCATTGGTGATCTCAGGAAAAGCGGATTTGGCGACGCCTCCTCGTGATGGGCAATATCTTGCCGAACAGATAAGGGGTGCGCGATATGTGGAGCTGAGTGGTGCGCATCTGTCTAATATAGAGATCTCGGGGGAGTTTACCCGGGAACTGGTGAACTTCTTGCTCGGCCATTCTTAACGGAGAAACGTCTTAAAAAACAAGAAAACCACCTAACGCTGTCACGAGCAAAAGGGAATAATACAGACAGCCGCTGTCCTGACGGCAGTGGCTGCAGGGAGAAGTGTTCACAGCACTTCTCTTTTTATCTATTAAAGTGGGAGTCTGCTGTGCTTTCTAGTTATTTCCATTATAGAAGAAAACATAAAATCTTCTATAGTAAAAATAACTGCCATAATTCTTTATGTGTATGGACGATTTGATCTGGAAGAAAAGTAGAGTTAGGCATCGTTCTTCCTCGATGATTCATCCATATGGAATTCCATCCCGCCTGTTTCGCCCCGATTACATCATTATCAAAGGAATCTCCAATATAAACGGTCTTATCCCTATTTAAACGGAGCTTTTTTTCAACAAATTGGAACGCCTCGTGAGCAGGCTTAGCCGCCCCGATCGCGGAAGAAATGAATATATGTTCATCCGGAATCCATTTGCCAAGACCTAACTGGTTTATTTTCCTCAGTTGGTGCTCATAAGGGCCATTTGTCAAGATTCCTAGTTGTTTCCCTTCCTGATATAGGTGCTCTAATAGGTATTCTACCTCAGGAACAAGCGTTATTTTTTGCTGTTCTTCCTCATAGGTTTTTTGGATTTCTATGGCGTCGTCCTGGCTAATCTCCAGACCAAATTCTTGGCAAGCAGCCATAAGGCGATAGGTATGTAACTCCAGCAAGGAAATCGTTCCTGCTTCACTTTGATTAAATAGTCTGTCACTATGCTTTCTGCTGGAAATAAAAAGTTGATCAATCGGCAGATCCTTTATGTGCTGGAACTTCTTTTCAAATGCCAGTTTAAAGGGCTGCAATTGATCATATAAAGTGTCATCTACATCAAATAGTATTGTCTCCACGTAACATCCCTCATCTTTATGTATTCCACTCTCCTAAGTGATTATTATTAGAATATCATGTTTGTTCAAGGAGTGTAGTTATTAAGAGATATTGACGGATATAAAATGAGGGCAACCATAAGTTGTTTCCCTTGCTTCTGGTGACTTTAGGGGTTCTAAACTATATGTCCTTTTTTATTGCTTATTTTTCAAAAAATAGAGCATAGTAAAATTAAGAGTAACAGTCAGTTTAAGAGTTTTAAGGGAAGGAGAATTATGTTGTGGATCCTCATATATATTCTTTTTATCATTTCTAACATAATGTCCTTTTTTGTTCCGAAAAGGATCAATAAGGCTGAAATTTATGCTACCTGTTTATTTGCTTATGCATACGGTTTGACAGCTGATATGATATTCGATATACATTATGACTTTTATGGCTATTTTCAAAAAGGATTTCAATGGATGGGGCTTCTCGGAATCATTCTATATTTTCCCTCCATTAGTTTTTTATTTCTCAATTTCTATCCTTTAGATAAAAGGATCGATAAAAAAGCACTTTATATCATACTCTGGTCTTTATTTTCCGTTATATTTGAATGGATTTCTTTACAGACTGATTTTTTTTACTATAATGGGTGGAAACTTTGGTATTCTGCGATATCCTATCCCTTCATCTACTTTGTTCTTGTGATAAATATGAGGATTATTCAAAGAATTAATAGATAATCTTATGTTCTTGCACAACTACCGAAAAGCTTTCGTTAGAAACCTTTGTGCAAACCACATTAAAAGCCATCCTCTTCAAAAATAGAGGGTGGCTTATTTATGACTTTTCTAATGAAACATCCAATTATGGTACCGGAAACCAATAACAATGGGCAGTTAGAAGGATCTGTAACAACTGCCCAAACCCAGGAAGGGCGTTGCTCCGCTTGTAAATCCTGTTTTCCTTATCTGCCCCTACGGATTTCTACACTTCCCTTGCCATTTCTTTTCTATTAGGAGCAAGTGGAGGCTGCTCTAGCCATTTATTTTGCACCATCAAATTAAACCATTTTTTTGTTACCATAAGATTCTTTAAAATAGTACCCTCATAAGCGGTCACAAGATCTGTTCTCATGGCTGATGCTAGACCTGCCCCATGATAGTTTTGTGCTGCCTGAAATAAAAATCCCATATGATACAGCATTAACTTATCCGAAAAAGGGGAGTCTGTTGAAGTAGTTACTTCTGTTTCCATGGATCTCGGTACGGGCAAATTATCCGCTTGCATTATTTTTGCAAAGGCTTTTATTTGATTATCAGCTGTTTTTTCGGAATCGGTTAAAAATTTTCTTACATCTTTTGTTTGGGCTACTTGACTAAAGGCAATAGACAGTGTTTTAGCCATAACGCTTTTTTTAAGGTTAAAAGAAATACTAATGATTTCTGTCGCTGCTAATTTCCTGCCCTTCCCGAAATATCCATCCGTGAAATCTTGGCTGGATACATATTGAGGGTTATCCGCTGGATAAAAAAAGGGGTCTCTTTGAAAACTTCCTTTTTCCAATAATACCTCAATGGTCTGATGGTACATCTTTTTTGCATCGTTATCGCATGAATCGTAAAAATTTCTTAAATCTTTTCTTACCGAAACAGCTAATGCAGTGCTGTGTCCTAGCAGACCATGTAATGTCATGATATGTAAATAATTGAGGCAAAATATATCCGTAAATAATCTTGTTTTCCCTTTATACAGGTCAGAGTCAGTAAATCCAATAGGAACTGGAAACCCTTCGTTCTGGATAAAAGTGACTATTTGTTGCTTTTGTTTATCGAATGTATTTATGGCGTCGTTAAAAATGGCTTTTATTTGCTCGTCTTCAATAATAGAGACCATATATCGATTTACTACATCTGTCATCGTACCGTTCACATATTCCCCCCATAAAGTTCCGATCTCAGAAGATGTCAGTTTAAAGTTGTTTTCATTCATATTCTCACCTCTTAACTATTATTTTCCCATTCAGCCAATGTTATGAATTTCATGAAAGCTTTCATTAATATATATGTAAAGAACAGGTAGAAGAAAATATTTCAGAGACTCTGATGCTCCATGGGGTGACGGTTCTAATATAGCCTTGGAAAATACAAATTATGCGGAACATCCACATCTTAGAATAATTTATCCTTGAAAAGGGAGTGTAAAGAATACAGTTCATCTATAAAAGACAAAAGGATTAAACATTTAGTCGAGATCACCATTTTGACTGCTCTTTTTCTCTATGAAGGAGTGAGATTCTTAAAAATTTTGTGAATATAAAAAAGGATAAATTGATAAATTCATTATTGCCCTATAAAATAAGAGTAGGATAAAAGAAATAATGCTTTTATCTTATAAAGGATGGTTTTCTTTGGAAAACAAACAAGTGCAGCTAGAACTAGCGGGTTATATTGGAAGAACACTTCGCGAAAACTTTGGGAAGGGACCTGAATCCGTTTTTGTTTCCTATAACGATTCTATTTTGGCCATTTATTTAAGAAACTTTCTGTCGCCTTCCGAAAGAGTTTTATTGGGACAAGGACAAGAAGTAATGGTTCAAACCACACGGGATATGCTTATGCAAACGCTCATTCCCGAATTTAGGGCATACATCACCATTCTAACGGGAATGGAAGTAAAGGAATTTTATTATGACTGGGGGCTTCATAATAAAACCGGAATATTTGTCTGCATCGGGACACCCCCTGAGGCAGCTGAACCCATGAAAGATCATACATACGAAGGAAATGAAAACCTTCATGCAGAAATAAAGAGAATTAGTATTCTCGCCCAAAAAGAGCCAGAAAAGGTGTATTCCTACCTATTGAATCCAAGAACATTGGTGGTCATCCGGGAAGGAATCCTTGTGGCGATCGAAAAAGAATTAATTCGTTTAGGCGGTTCGGAAACATTGCGGCTTGCTAAACGAAATCTGGAAAAGCGGCTGTTGCATAATAGCAGCCATTTTGAGGGCATTCTCCAAACGAAAGTGGATGACATTTTTGTGGATTGGGACTTTCAATTAGACAAAAGTGCAATCGCTCTCATTTTATCCAATCCATAATAGAGGCGGAAGTGAGTTAGACATATAAATGAGCTAAACACAAGCCAAGGTGGGTCTATTCCATCTTGGTTTTTTTATGGAAAAAATGAACGGGAAAGGAATTAATAGATAAAGATGAACGGTTTTGTAGAAGAAATGAAAAACCTGAAACAAGCTTTGCAAAATGTAATGGAACATTCACCAGATGCAGTTGTCATTGCTGGCCATGAAAAAATTTTATACGTGAACGAAATAGGCCTGAAATTGTTTCACGCTGCCAGTATGGCAGAAATGGACTCGAGAACGCTAGTAGACTTTGTTCATCCCAATGATCATCAAGCAGTAAAGGAACGAATAAAAAGGGTGATGAACGGAGAGGTAACTGATTTTATGCCCTTCGTTTTGATTCGTGTGGATGGCACTCCCCTTGAGGTGGAGATGAAAGGAATTCCGACCTTTTTTAACCATCAGGCAGCCCAGCATATCCTGATTCGAGATATGACGGAAAGGAAAAAGACGCAAACTCTTTTGCTTAATTCGGAGAAATTAACCATTGCCGGGCAGCTGGCTGCCGGAATTGCACATGAGGTGAGGAATCCACTTACGGCCATTAAAGGATTTATTAAGCTATTGGAAGCGCAATTGGAAAACAAAACCTATTTCGATATCATTCACTCTGAAATGGATCGAATCGAGCTGATCCTCAGCGAATTATTGGTCCTTGCCAAACCGCAGGATTTAAAGTTTCAAAAAGAGAAAATGAGCACGTTAATTGAGGAAGTCAAAGCGCTCATTGATACACAGGCCAATATGAATAATGTCCAAATTGATTTATTGAATGAATGTGGAGACGTCAGCCTTCAATGTGATAAAAATCAGCTAAAGCAAGTGTTTATCAATTTTTTGAAAAATTCCATGGAGGCGATGCCGGATGGAGGAAATATTACGATTGAAATCAAAAAATGTACCGATGAGAAGGTAAAAATCCTTATTAAGGATTCAGGCAATGGAATTCCGCCGCATCTCCTTCAGCGTATCGGAGAACCATTTTTTACAACGAAAGAAAGCGGAACCGGCTTAGGGGTCATGATTTCTAAGCAAATTATCGAAAATCATCATGGCTGCGTCAATTTTTGGAGCGATGAGGACGGAACCTTGATTGAAGTTATTTTTCCTTTAGGTTAAGGGGATTATGGCGTGCACGTCACCAAAGATTGGTAGTTTTAAAGGTTTTTTAGTAGGGTTACTTAAATAAAGTCGGAAACAATTGTAGATTCCATCATTTTTATGTATTTTTATAGTAAGAGAAAGGCTCTGTCGGTAACATTGGGTCTATTATCCTTTAATCTAAACAGGAGCGGGTAAAGATGAGTATTCTGGTGGTTGGAAGTATCAATATGGATATTGTCAATCGGGTAGTGAACCATCCGCTTCCGGGTGAAACCATCCATGGGTTAAGTACGGATTATTCACCAGGAGGAAAAGGGGCTAATCAGGCTGTGGCGGCTGCGCGGGCAGGCGGACAGGTCACGATGTTAGGGGCCGTCGGAACTGACCCCTATCAGGAGGCATTGCTGAAATCCCTTCACGACGCTGACGTCCAAACGAATGGCATCATGAAAAAACAAGGAACCTCTGGCATGGCGTTTATTACCGTTGATGGATCCGGTGAAAATACCATCATTTTATCAGAAGGCGCAAACGGGAAGCTGACTGTCCAAGACATCGAGGAACGGCTCCACTTGCTGGATCATGCCCATTTTGTTTTATTGCAAAATGAGATTCCCGTGGAAACGACCTTCTACGTTTTGGAGCAGGCCAAACAACGAAAGGTCGGTACCTTTTTTAATCCGGCGCCTGCGCTTCAGATTCCGGTGGAGATTTTTCCGTTTATCGATTGTCTCATTTTAAATGAAACCGAAATTGAAGTCGTAACCGGTATCCGCATTCGGACAGAGGCGGCCATGGAAGAGGCTGTCCAATGGCTGATTGCCCATGGTGTGAGTACCGTTATTTTAACGCTTGGAGAACAGGGCTCGTATTATGTTTCAAAAGAGGAAGGCGCGATCCGCACCTCCGGGTTTATCGTGCCTGCGGTTGATACAACGGGAGCCGGTGACACTTTTATTGGCGCTTTTGCAGCCGCGAAAGCTTCCGGAAAAAAGACAAGGGAGTCGCTCTTGTTTGCCACGGCGGCCTCCGTGTTAACGGTGACTAAGCCCGGCGCGCAGAACGCTATACCGCTGGGAACTGAGATTGAGGCGTTTTTAGAGGGGCACAAATAACGGGTACGTATAAAAAGCTTACTCAAAGAGTAAGCTTAGCCTCGATAAACACTTTCGCATGTTCCGGCTTTTGGCTCATAAAAACAATGTTCTTTAAATTGGCCGGATTGCGGTTGATCGTACCATGTCGGAGGGCAGGGAGCATGTGGATTAAAATACCATAGGGCATATTTTCCTGGGTGATCCCTCCAATAATCCAAATTCATTTTGGCTAATCTTTTTTCAGCCGTTCTTGCCCGTTGATAAAAGACATTCCCTTTTTGAACGGCTTCAAAGGAATAATTTCCTCCTTGCACCTGAAAAATAACTTGGTTAATGTTTCTTAATCCTTTAAAGTCTAAACAATCGGCTACGAGCCGGTTCACAATGACATTTCCTACATACAGCATTCCCTGTTTTCCTTCACCTTCGGCCTCGGCCCTCATCATCCTCGCCATTAAATCAACGTCCGAACTTCGGTAATTTACTCTTGGCATTTTATCACCCCAAAAGTATAGTATGAAAAAAATCCTATATTGATGTCATCCTCATTTTATTTGTTATGATCATAATTTGTTAACCATGCTTCCGCATAATCGACCGCTTCTTTCAGGGAGAACAGCCGGCAATCGGCGGAGCCTACATTACCGGATAATAGGGCATGTTCCCTTTCGAAATCCTCGCCCAGCTGATCGAATAGTTCCTCTCTGAACTCCAAATCCTTGAATTCCTTCCAGACTCTTTTTCCTTCCATTAGCACCGGGGCAGCTTTGCTTACTATTTTTCGATAAGGAATCCGATATTCAGCAAGATGGAAACAAGTGTTACTGCCAAATTGGGCCCCCAGCAATAATACAAATGATTGTTGATGATAAAGTTTCGCTAAAGGGGATTGTTCCCCTAGCCCAAAATCGAGGCTATGGTCGTCAAGGAGGTGATTTTTTTCTTTGCCCCAAGCGACAAATGAATAGTTGGGATGGCTGCTTCTGATTACTCCGGGATAGTTCCTGAACACTTCGACTATTTTTCCTAAACCCGTGGTGACGGGCGTATAATCTGGATGGTAGGCTGGCATAGTGTCTCGAATGGTTTCCCACCACTCCTGCGGAACGGGAGGGTATTGCCATTCTGCTGGGTCTGATAATTCGACTGATTGGGAGGGCATCACGATGGTCCCTTCCTCGGTAACAACCTCTATTAACGCTTGAATCACCGCGATTTCTCCACCGTTTACCCAGCCAAGGGATGATAAGGAGGAGTGCACTAGCAGGGTCATTCCTTTTTTAAGTCCTAAGGCTCGTAAATCTTCTGCAATCGATTGTTTGGTTCTTGGAAAACGGGTATACTCGATTATTTTTTTCATCATAATTCCTCTCCTGAAATAAACTCAAACCCTTATTATATGCATTTGATGACAGAAATTTCGTACTATATATCCATTATATCGTGTAACTGCTGCGGATAGGGTGTGGGTGTTTATTATTTTTATCTAATTTTTAATAAAATGAGACTGAGAGCTAGACCAAGCCAATCGTTTTTTTGTGTATAATAGTTTTACGGGAAAATATACCGAATTTTCCATTAAATATGCGTATGTTCTTTTTTACCTACGAAGATCATTGAATCAAGGTATTTCTTAATAGAAAATAGGAATTTGATAAAAAGAAAAGAGGCAGAAATAATTATGAATCCATTTGCATTTGCCTGCATGACTCCACATGGCGGTGAACTGATTCCCGAATTGCAAGGAAAAGACCCTAAGAGGATGTCTTTGACAAGAAACAACATGGTCAAGCTGGGTGAACGAATGTCCGCTTCTAATCCAGATTGTTTAATTGTCCTGACACCTCATGGCGTTAGGGTGGATCGGCAATTTTCCATGACGGACTCTGAACGAATGTCAGGTTCGGTTGAGGAAAACGGTGAAACCTTTTATATGGAAAAACAAGTAGATCGAGAGATGGCCAGACTTATTTACGCCTCTGCCCGCAAGGAGGGAATACCAGCGGCTGCCATTAATTTTGGTACCGCCGCTGGTCCGATTTCTTGCTTGCCGCTTGATTGGGGAGCCATTGTCCCCCTTCGCTTTATGCCGGATGTTCCGGTTGTCGTCATCAATCCTACAAGGGAATTATCCTTTGCTGAGCATATTCGTTTTGGAAAAATTGTTCGGGAAGCCGTTCAGAAATCCAATAAGAAAGTGGGTCTCATTGCGAGCTGTGATTGGGCCCATGCCCATGCAGAAATCGGTCCCTATGGTTTTGACCCTGCAGCTAAACGGTTTGATGATCATGTGGTGGAGCTCATGGAAGCGAACGAATTGGAAAAGATGGCTCATTTTGATGCCAGCTTTATTGAGGCAGCCAAGCCTGATGGGATTTGGCAGACGCTTGTCCTAGCAGGGGCGATCCCCAAGGAGGAGCGCCAAATTGAATTATTGTCTTATGAGGTGCCCACGTATTTTGGTTTAATTTGTGCCGCCATCCATTCTTCGGGTTCTGATGCTTAGTCATGGCTTGAATTTCTTGTTTCATGGAATGGTTCCAAATGTAGTGTGATTCTTATAAAAAGTCTCTTTTATTGGCAGGTATTTGCCTCGTACTTAGATCGACTTGAAATGTGGTCATAGCGGGTTCAAGACGACAAAAATAAGAGGGGTTCGTCCAAAATTGCCGCCATGGAGAGTTCAAGACGACAAAACCAAGGAGAAGCCGTCCGGAATTGTCGCCATGACGGGTTCAAGACGACAAAAATAAGAGGA
>NZ_CALPDF010000073.1 GCF_943193175.1 Neobacillus muris | reverse complement strand
ATATCATATTAACGCGGTGAATTAATAAAGAATAAAGATAAAATAAAAGCTGTCGAAGGTTTTTCGACAGCCTGAGACAGATCCCTGTCTCTTTTTTATTAGAAAGGATAAAAGTTTTTAGACTTTGAGAATTGCCTAGCTCCAGGCCATGCGGCGCTGAACAGGGCGCTTGCACTTTCTTATGAGCAGAAAATTAACAATTCGTATTAATAAATATATAATACTTATAAAACTTCCCTTCAGGAAAACATCGAGGAGTGATCAAAATGGAAGCAACCGTTAAAGAATGTGCAGCGATCATTCGAAACGCTGCTAATATTATTGTGCTGACTGGCGCTGGCATCAGTACGGAATCCGGCATTAAGGACTTTCGATCTCGGACGGGAATCTATCAGATGGCACCAGAATACATACTATCACTTGATTACTTTTTCCAGCATCCAAAGGAGTTTTATCAGTTTGCCTTTGAAAACCTATATCATCCCAATGCTATCCCCAATAAAGGGCACGAAATGATTGCAAAATGGGAAAAGCAAGGCAGGGTTACGCAGATTATTACTCAAAACATTGATGGGCTGCATCAAAAAGCAGGAAGCAATCAGGGCATAGAGTTTCACGGCACGATGAAAACCGCGTCTTGTCTGAATTGCGGGAAGACCTATTTGACAGAAGAGATGGTCCGCCGCATGAATTCACGTGAGGATTTTTATGTGTGCGATTGTTGTGATGCGGACCAAAAGCACGACCATTTCATTAAACCAGATGTTGTCTTGTTTGGGGATTCGGGAGAATGGTTTACTCCATCTGGATTCCATTCCATTTTGAACAAAATTGAACAGGCTGATTGTCTATTAGTATTAGGAACTAGCTTGAATGTCACACCATTTTCCACTTTCCCGCACTACAGGCAGGAGGGGGTGCCGCTGATGATCATTAATAAGGGGCATACTCCGTACGACCATCATCCTAGCACGTTTATCATTCATGAATCGATCGGCCCAACCCTTGACGAAATCAATAAAACCCTATAATAACCAAAAAAGCAGGGGATTTATTATTAAAATCCCACTGCTTTTCAACCATCATCCATTGCAGGTATTTAGCTCTGTGCTTTTTGATTCCGATTTCGATTCGGCTGATAGGTCGCTAAAATTGCTCCCAAAATGGTAATGATTCCCCCAGCTAATGTAATCAAGGACAACTGTTCATGTAACAGCAGGATTCCAAAGACAACGGTCCAAACAGGAAGCAGGTTGATAAACGGTGCTGCCAGAGCCGCTCCGACTCTTTCTACTCCAGATGACCAAGAAATGAATGAGACTACTGATGCTAATGTGCTTACATACAGTAAAGCAAGCCATGCGGTCCCGGACATATGAATCGTGTCTGGTTGAATAGTCCCGATGCAGCTAATAGCGCTGAGGATCGTCCCATAAAATGCTGCTCCTGCAGTCATCGTGAGCGGATCCATTTTTGTACTGTATTTTTTTCCGAGAACAGTATACATGCCCCAAGCAATACAGGATAACAAGACCGCAGATATACCGATTATCGATGCATGTGAATCCCCGCTGTGTTTACCTTGGAGCAAAAGGACCACCCCGCCAATGGAAACGACCGCAACAATCCATGATTTTAGAGTATTGGTTTCTTTTAAAACGACAGGAGTGAGCAGCAAGATGGCGATGGGGATCCCCGCTGAAATCATCCCCGCATAGGAGGCGCTTAAAAATCGCAAGCCAAAATAATTTAACGTAGAAAAGGCGAATACCCCAAAAAAGCCGAGAATCAGGAATTCTTTCCATTCGGAAAAGATTGGGAATTGTTTTTTATTCAGTCTCATGAGCCCCCATAACAGAATAGTAGAGATGGCCCAACGGACCGTATTAAGTAAGGTAGCCGGCAAAGCTGGCGCTAAAATCCTGCCGCAAATGTAATTTCCGCCCCACAGGATGGTCGCTAAAATTAATAATAATATTCCTTTTTTCATTTCTCATTTCCTTCTGTATGTAATGAATAAATCCCGACTTGATGCTGCTGACTATAGCTGCATCGCAAATCCGGGACTCTTACATTCTTCTATTTGAAAGATTTAAAATTAAGCTCCCTGCTGATAGGGTATATAGGCAGAATGGGCGTCATCCCATTGGAAAATTCCATCACTTAACTGGATGACAGCATCAAACGGTCGAGAAACAGAAGAAGCACTGCTGCCAGATGACGGTTCTTCGGTCAACTGCTTTTTAAGCTGCAGCAAATCTTCTTTTGAGGCGATCCGAATCACACATTTAAGCGTGATTTTGTTTTCCATAATTCCATTCCGTTTACAAATGCTTTCTTGAAATCCCTTGTTAAATTGCAGCATCATGTGGAGATCGCTGATGCACGCGACACCAAACACATCCTTAATAATGTCTTCATAACGGACTTGATAATCTGTGGCGAATTTTACAATGTTTTTTTCAGGATTTTCCAAAATATAAATGGTTTCGATTGAGTCTTTCAATCATAACACCCTTTCTGTTTTAATAGTTTTTGTGTGAAGGCTGGAATAATAAATAACCATGTTTATCTCACATGGTTCGGCAGGAAATTTTTTATAAATTTGACAAACATTAGAAGAGAAGGGCACTAATCCACTTTGTTTTTTAATAAATAAAATAGATATATTTATATGATAACATATATTTTCTTTTTAATGTAATAAGCTAGTACAAGGTTCTTCCTTCAACTGAGTTTACAAATTTTTCTAAACATTTAGTCTCTTTTGCTTGCGTTATCAAAATTTTCTATTATACTAGAAAACATATTATAATTAAATTCAAAATTTTTTAAAAAGGAAGCGACGAACGTTGAATTATTTATTCGCACCTCAGACCGCAAACTACGAATCTTCGGCTGTCAGAGACATTTTAAAGGTAACCCAGCAAGGACATGTTATATCTTTTGCAGGCGGGCTCCCTGCAGAAGATATATTTCCATTGGAAGCAGTTAAAAGTGCCTATGAAAAAGTATTTGCATCCGGAAACTCTTCCCTGCAATACGGATTAACGGAGGGGTTTATTCCGCTTCGTGAAGCGATCCAATCCCGCATGCATAGAAAAGGCATTTTTTCAACCACTGATAACATCTTGCTTACGACGGGTTCGCAGCAAGTGATAGACTTATTCTCAAGAATCATGTTAGCGCCAGGCGATGTGGTTCTTGCCGAAGATCCTACCTATCTTTCTGCCTTGCAGGTTTTTAGGTCTTACGGGGCACATGTCATAGCCGTCGGCAGTGATGATAAGGGAATGGACCCAGTAGATTTAAAAGCTAAAATGGAACTCTATCATCCAAAGTTTGTCTATGCTATCCCAACCTTTTCGAATCCAGATGGAAAACTATGGAGCAGGGAAAGAAGGGAAGCATTGCTTCAACTTAGCAATGAGTATAATGTGCTTATACTGGAAGATGATCCCTATGGCGATATTCAATTTCATTCAGAAGATAATATCCTGCCAATTGCAGCATTAGACAAGGGGCAGAGCCGTGTTGTATATACCAGCACCTTTTCGAAGTCAGTTGTGCCAGCACTTAGGACGGGATGGGTGACAGGCCCAATCGAAGTAGTCCAAATGATGGCCAAAGCAAAGCAAATGAACGACCTGCATTCCAGCAGCATTGACCAGCAGGCACTTTACTACCTTTTGCGTGACTTTGATTTGGACGGGCATATTGAGCAAATTCGCACTGTTTATCACCACCGCATGATGATTATGAGAGATTATTTAGCAAAGCTGGGGAGCGGCTTATTTTCCTTTAGCGAACCAAGAGGCGGCATGTTTATGTGGGTAGAGGGCAATGACCAGCTCGACACAACAATGCTGCTTCATCAAGCGGTTGAAAAAGGTGTAGCCTTTGTGCCTGGAGCACCTTTTTACATCGAACAGCCAAAATTAAATACTTTCCGATTGAATTTTAGCCACTCTGCCCCAGAAAAAATTAAACTTGGAATGGATCGGTTAGTGGAGGTTTTGTTAAATCCGGCTGAAGTTAAGCAATAAAAATGAAAAAAAGGAAGTGATGGCGGCCATTTTGCATGACTGGACACATCACCTCCTTTTTTTCATTCGTTAGAAGGGAAATAATCGAAGCTGCGTGAATATATAAATACAATTAACTGAAATTTTCGAGAAAGGCGGTTTCAATATGAGTGCAATGCCAAGACCAGCATCCACTGTCGTGCTAATCGATGAGAGTTCGAAACTATATTTGACAAAAAGGCCGGAGACAATGAAATTTATGGGCGGCTTTTACGTTTTTCCCGGGGGAGCCGTAGACAAAGGAGATAAGGCCGACTCAAGCGATAGTATGGATCATTCCCTGTTAAACGATTCATTTGATCCTGCTCATTATATTGCAGCAGCAAGAGAAATATTTGAGGAAGTAGGAATCTTAATCTGCAGAAATTTGGATGGATCTGCTATTCTGTTGGAAGAAGAAAAACAGGCCGAATACCGTCACAAATTGCTAAACCGCGCAATATCTTTTCATGATTTTTTAAAAACGGAACGTCTAAGGGTCGATTTTGAAAACCTAAAGTATTTCGGACATATTATTACTCCTGAGATTAGCCCCATTCGCTTCGATACCCGTTTTTTTCTCTCGCAACTTCCAAAAGGCCAATATCCAAGACCTGATGACCATGAGATAAGTGATGCGTTTTGGATTTCACCAATCGATGCGCTGTCAGAATTTGAGCAAGGCAGGATTTCCCTGGCTCCTCCCACCTTACATTCACTTAAGACCATAATCAACTATCTAAATGGAAGTCCTCTCTTTATGCAGGAATATAACTTGAGTGAATACACCAAACATTTTAAAAAGTAAAAATTTATTTTGTAAACACAGTGGCAAACTCGTAATTTTTAGATAATTGACAATATTTGCTCGTTTTAATAAAATGAACAAGTGATAGATAAAAAATTCCAAAAGGGGGAAATTATAGTTGAAAAAGAAAAGATTGTTACTTTCGATGGTTTTTCTATTAGCTTTGTCTATGATTCTAGCTGCCTGTGGCAGCAATGACACAAGCGGAGAATCTGAAGGCTCTGGAGACAAAGGAGGAGAAAAGGCAGCAGAAGAAACACTTAAATTTATGAGTGTATTAACAGGGGGAACTGGTGGTACATATTATCCGCTAGGCGGTGCTTTTGCCAAAATCATCAAAGATGAAACTGGGATTGATGCCAATGCTGAAACCACGGGGGCCTCTGCCGAGAATATGACAACTCTTAAAAATGGGGAAGCTGAGATTGCTTTCTCGCAAACAGATATTGCCTCTTATGCTATAGAGGGAAAATTAATGTTTAAGGATAATAAAGTAGATAATGTACAGGCTATTGCAACACTTTATCCAGAAACCATTCAAATCGTTACGACTAAAAAGTCGGGAATTAAATCGGTAGAAGATTTAAAAGGCAAAAAAGTATCTGTCGGTGCGCCAGGATCGGGTACAGTAGCGAATGCTGAGCAAATTTTGGAAGTACATGGGATGACCTTTGATGACATTAAGAAACAGGACCTTTCCTTTGATGAATCTACTCAGGGAATTCAAGATGGCACGATTGACGCAGCATTTGTCACTGCCGGAGCTCCTACTGGTGCAGTCGAGTCCCTTTCAGCAACAGAGGATGTCGTGATTATTCCTATTGAACAGGACAAAATTGATGCCCTGATTAAAAAGTATCCATATTATGTTAAAGATGAAGTTCCAGCTAATACCTATAAGCTGACAGAAGCTGTTACTACCGTTGCCGTTCAAGCCATGCTGGTTGCAAGAAGCGATCTTTCCGAAAAAGTAGTTTACGATGTTACGAAGGCGATTTTTGAAAATCTGGATAAAGTGACACATGCAAAGGCAAAAGCCATTAAAGTTGAAAATGCCCTTAATGGAGTCGGAATTGAGGTTCATCCAGGCGCCCAAAAATACTTTGACGAAAAAGGCATTAAACCTGCACAGTAAGCAGTTTAAGTTTGGTTCATTTTCCACTAAATCGATGACCGGCTGTTGTCTAGCCGGTCTCATTTTCTACTATTTAGATCTTGGTTTGCAAAAGGGATTGTCCAGAATCTTTAATTTTGTTCTATTCCCTCAAATGATATCGAAACCTCCCAGCTAGAATCAGGTGAAAACATGAAAAAAAGGAAGTTACCAATTATTTGCCTTTCAATCATCATGCTTTGTGCAATCTTGATTGTCTTTATTCCAATAAGGCAGGCCATTGTATTTCAGCCGAGGGATTCAACACAGAAAACGGCCTATATACCTTTGGGGAACAAAAACCATTTCAAGATTAAATATACCCATTCGATTCATCTATCTGATGTTGTGGAAAGCTATAAAATCCTTCCCGATCATCGAATTCAGCAATATGAATTGATGTATGAGGAAACTGCAGTCGGAATGCCGGCAAATGCAGCAGAAGGAGAGACGTTTGAGCAAAAAAACGGGAAATATTACATCAAAAACATGAAACGGATTTTCCCATCCTTTTATTTAAGGATCGGCCAGGTTCGGGCCAACCACCGAGTTATTTTCCAAAACAAGGAGTTTCCATTGAAGCGCTCAATTAAACCGGGAACATCTGTCAAAGTAGAAATTAAAAAATTGAATTTTTTACAGCTATGGAAAGGAGTGAATATCCTTGAATCAAATTGAGGAAGCACTTTCTGAAGAGAAACAACAGGAGCTTTTGGAGAAATATGATCCAGAAGCAGGTACGAGAAAATTAAAAGGAATCATTAAGTGGGTGGTCTTTATTGGCCTCTTAGCCTTTTCGTTATTCCATCTTTATACAGGGATATTTGGGATGCTCACAGCCCAGCTGCAGCGCTCGATTCACTTAGGTTTTGCCTTAGCACTTATATTTTTGCTTTTTCCAGCAAGGAAAAAAAATCGCGGAAAAGAACATAAAGCAGCTTGGTATGACCTGATCTTAGCTGCTTTATCTGTAATTGTCGGAGCCTACTGGCCTGTTATGATAGATGATTTAGTCTTGAGGACAGGTAATTTAGCGGGGTTGGATTTTTATGTTGGATTAGCAGCAATCCTGCTTGTATTGGAAGCTACCCGCCGGGCTGTTGGACTGCCGATTGCCATAATCGCAGTCGTGTTTATGCTGTACGCTCTTTATGGCCCCTATATGCCTGGATTCATGGCCCACCGCGGGGTCAGCCTGGACCGCCTGGTTCAAACCATGTTTTTTACCACTGAAGGGATATTAGGCACTCCAATCGGCGTATCCTCGACATTTATTTTTCTATTTTTATTATTTGGATCGTTTTTAATTAAAACAGGGGTTGGAGAATACTTTAATGATTTATCCATTGCCGTTGCTGGGCGAAGTGTGGGAGGCCCAGCAAAAGTAGCAGTCTTCTCCAGCGCCTTGCAGGGCACAATCAGCGGCAGTTCCGTTGCGAACGTCGTGACCTCTGGTGCCTTTACGATTCCAATGATGAAAAATCTCGGTTATAAAAAGGAATTTGCCGGAGCTGTTGAGGCGGCATCTTCCACAGGCGGCCAGTTAATGCCGCCGATTATGGGCGCAGCAGCCTTCCTCATGGTTGAATTCATTGGTGGTGGAATCAGCTATTGGGATATAGCAAAAGCTGCCGCCATTCCGGCCATCTTGTATTTTACCGGGATTTGGATTATGACCCATTTTGAAGCAAAGCGAATCGGCCTGCGTGGACTAACGAAAGAAGAAATGCCAAGTTTAAAGATGGTATTGAGTAAACTTTATTTATTAATTCCAATCATAGCCATTATCATGTTAATGATGTCCGGCATGAGTGTCATACGGGCTGCACTTTGGTCCATCGTCATTACAGTAGTGGTCAGTGCGGTTAAAAAGGAGACACGAATTGGTTTTAGAGGAATTATTGACGCATTAGCCGATGGCGCCCGGTCGGCCTTAGGAGTTGCTGCCGCCACTGCAGCAGCTGGCATTATTGTCGGGGTCGTAACCAAAACCGGTCTGGGGCTGAAAATGGCAAATGGTTTACTGGATTTATCTGGCGGGGCACTTTTGCCAACGTTATTTTTAACCATGGTCGCTTCATTGATTCTTGGTATGGGCTCACCAACAACTGCCAACTATGTCATTACTTCTACAATTGCTGCACCTGCGATTATATTGCTGGGGATCCCCGATCTTTCAGCTCATTTGTTCGTGTTTTATTTTGGAATCGTTGCTGACATAACACCTCCAGTTGCACTAGCTGCCATGGCTGCTGCTGCCATTTCAGGCGGAGAACCTTTCCGAACGGGAGTAGAGTCATCCAAACTGGCCATTTCCGCCTTTATCATTCCATATATGTTTGTTCTATCTCCAGAATTGCTGATGATTGATACTTCTTGGATGTATTTGATATGGGTCGTTTTTACAGCATTTATAGGAATGATTGCAATTAGTGCAGGTGTTATTGGATACTGGATGCGAAAGCTTGCTTGGTTCGAAAGGATTCTAGCCATCGGGGCTGGATTGGCGCTCATTTATCCAGAAAAAATTTCAGACATCATCGGTTTAATAACATTCTGCGGCTTATTAGCTTTTCAATATCTTTATAAAAGAAAAAGCGTAACAAATAATCAACAAATTTCTGGTTAGTCCCCAAAAAATGGGGGCTTTTTTTCTGTGATTACCAGCCAGAAGTTTGGTTATTTATTTTAAATTTGATGAAAAATATATTAGACTGTCCAGAAAATGAAAGAATTATTTGAACCGTGAGTACAAATTAAAAGAGCAGAATTGGCAACACCCTATGCAAGCCTTTACATTGCGGAAATTTATCTGTTGCAAAAATTGAACCGATAGTATATGATAATTTTTATTGCTGTAATACATGATCAAAAATATACGAACTAAACTTCAAGGGGGAATACATATGGATCAAACCATAAAATCCAATCAGCGTCCGCCATATGGCATTATCGCGATATTAATGATTGGCGCATTTATAGCATTTTTAAACAATACCTTATTGAACATTGCTTTGCCTTCGATTATGAAGGATCTTAACATTGAAGCAGCTACTGTTCAGTGGCTGACCACTGGGTTTAT
Source organism: Neobacillus muris (assembly GCF_943193175.1). Taxonomy (GTDB): domain Bacteria; phylum Bacillota; class Bacilli; order Bacillales; family Cytobacillaceae; genus Neobacillus; species Neobacillus muris. The sequence continues at coordinate 1,485 of NZ_CALPDF010000073.1, read as the reverse complement.
GCTGGTTAACGGAATTTTAATTCCTACCACAGCATTCCTAATTCGTAAATATTCTGTTCGTCATCTATTCTTAGCTGCCATGTTGTTATTTACCATCGGAACAATTGTAGCAGGAACGGCTACTGTGTTTTCCGTTTTATTGACCGGAAGACTGTTGCAGGCATCTGGTTCTGCGATCCTAATGCCGCTGTTAATGAATGTTATGTTAGTCAGCTTCCCAGTTGAAAAAAGAGGAGCAGCAATGGGCGTATTTGGTCTGATTTTAATGTTCGCCCCAGCTATTGGTCCGACATTATCAGGCTGGATTGTTGAGCACTACGATTGGCGGATGCTGTTCCACTTTGTCACTCCAATTGCCATTGTCGTGCTTTTAGTTGGATTCTTCTTATTAAAAGATAAAAAAGAAAAAATCAATATTCACCTTGATTTCTTTTCCTTATTATTATCAAGTATTGGATTTGGCGGAATCCTTTATGGCTTCAGTACAGCAAGCAGTAAGGGGTGGGATAGTCCGCAGGTATATGGAACTATCATCATCGGGGTTGTGTCTTTGGTTGTTTTTATCTTAATCCAATTGAAAAAAGAAGATCCGATGCTGAATTTCCGAGTTTACAAATATCCAATGTTTGCACTATCTTCAGCAATTTCAATGGTTGTTAATATGTCTTTATTTGCCGGAATGATTCTCCTGCCAATTTATACGCAGAATCTTAGAGGCATTTCACCAATGGATGCTGGTTTGCTGCTTCTTCCTGGTGCAATCTTGATGGCAGTGATGTCTCCAGTTAACGGAAGATTATTTGATAAGATTGGCGGCCGGATCCTTGCTGTAACTGGCTTAATCATCATTGTTGTAACAACATATGCTTTTAGTCAATTGACACTTGAAACAAGCTATGCGCATTTAATTCTTATTTACTCCATCCGCTCATTTGGTATGTCGATGGTCATGATGCCTGTTTCTACAAATGGCCTTAACCAGCTGCCAAAACGGTTGTATCCTCATGGAACAGCTATGAACAACACACTTAACCAGGTGGCTGGTGCGATTGGTACAGCCCTTTTAGTAACGATCATGACAAACCGTGCCGAATCACAAGGTAAAACGCTTGGAGAAGAAGCCATGAAGCATTTTACCGGACAGCCTACACCTGAGGCAATTGCTCAAATGAAACAGCAAATCGCCGCTCAGGCAATGTTGGATGGAATTAATTTCGCATTCATGGTCGCAACCGCGATTGCCGCCGTGGCACTTGTTTTAGCCCTATTTATCAAGCGGGCAAAACCTTCTGTGGACCCAATTGGGGGATCCAATACTAAACAGGCTAATCAAAACGTTGTCCCCAAATTAGCTAAAAATTAAAACATCTGACAAAAAGCCCTCTAAGGGCTTTTTGTCAGATTGTCGAGAAAGGGTATTTTTCTCGGCAATTTTTTATTATCTCAGAATCTAAATACCAAATTTATTGATTGTCCATGCAAATG
>NZ_CALPDF010000072.1 GCF_943193175.1 Neobacillus muris | reverse complement strand
TGAACCCGTTAAGACGACAAAGTTATCAAATTTCACCGAGGATTTGTCGCCATGAACCCGTTAAGACGACAAAGTTATCAAATTTCACTGGGGATTTGTCGCCATGAACCCGTTAAGACGACAAAGTTATCAAATTTCACCGAGGATTTGTCGCCATGAACCCGTTAAGACGACAAAGTTATCAAATTTCACTGGGGATTTGTCGCCATGAGCCCGTCAAGACGACAAAGTTATCGAAATTCACTGGGGATTTGTCCACTTGAGGACAAAATCTAGTTGGAATGGTCAATGATGTCTTCAATTTTGTCCCATTAAAGACATTGCCATTACAATAGTCCCTTTTCATCTAAAAAATAGCACGCTTTTTGCTGAAAAAGCTAAAATCAGGTAAACTACTATTGAATAGGTGACCTTAGGCGAGTTCCTAAGGTTTTTTTTATGAAAAAATAAGGTAAAATGTAGATAAGATTGGAATAGATAAAAGGTGATGGCATGAATCAATATGAACTAAATACAGCAAGTTCTGAGGGGACCTCCCAATTTGCCCAAAGGCTCGCCAAGCTGTTGCAGCCTGGAGACGTCATTGCCCTTGAGGGCGACCTAGGTGCTGGTAAAACAACTTTTACCAAAGGCTTAGCGTTGGGATTAGAAATTAAAAAAACAGTCAATAGCCCGACATTTACCATTATTAAAGAATATCATGGCAGACTGCCATTGTATCACATGGATGTCTACCGGGTGGAGGACGGATTAGAGGACTTGGGCTTTGATGAATACTTTGAAGGTGAAGGAGTCACCGTAGTAGAGTGGGCCCATTTGATTGAGGAACAGCTGCCCGAGGAGCGGTTAACGATTTATTTATATCATGAAAGTGAGGATCATCGGAAAATTGTTCTGATCCCAAGGGGCAAGCGATATGAGGAATTATGTAAGGAGATTTTTCAATGACAATATTAGCGATTGATACTTCTAATAATCCATTAGGAGTGGCGCTTTTAGAAGAGGACCGAGTCCTTGGCGAGTATATCACCAATTTAAAAAAGAACCATTCCATCCGCATTATGCCGGCAATTGAAACCTTGATGCACGAATGTGAGCGGGTTCCATCGGATTTAACGAAGATTGTTGCGGCAAAAGGGCCGGGTTCTTACACTGGTGTTCGGATTGGTGTCACAATTGCCAAAACATTGGCCTGGACACTGAACATTCCGCTTGTTGGGGTTTCCAGCCTGGAAATCTTGGCAGCTGGGACAGGCCGGTACTTTGATGGTTACGTCTCTCCCTTATTTGATGCGAGAAGAGGGCAGATATACACAGGCCTTTATCAATTCCAGAATGGCCAATTGACCGTGGTAGAACCGGATCAATTAGCAATGGCTGTTGACTGGGCAGAAAAGCTTTCCAACACCGGCAAATCAATTTTATTTGTGGGAAATGATCTGCCGCTTCATCGGACCGTATTCCAGGAGAAGCTGGGGGCACAAGCTGTTTTTGCCCCGATGACGGAACATAATCCCCGGCCGGCAGAACTAGGGTTATTAGGAATGGATAAACCAGGAGAGGATATCCACAACTTTGTTCCGAACTACATCCGTCTGGCAGAAGCCGAAGCCAAATGGCTGGAGAAGCAGGAAAAATTGTAAAAGGATAGGAACAGATATATGGAAGACACATTTCGGTTTCGTTATATGAGGGATGAGGATATTGATCAGGTTTTAGCGGTTGAACATGCATCTTTTACGATGCCATGGAGCAGGGAAGCTTTTTATAATGAGTTGCACAACAATAAATTTGCGGTCTACCTTGTGCTGGAACACGGCGATCAAATCGTCGGCTACTGCGGGGTATGGATCGTCCTTGATGAGGCCCATATTACGAATGTGGCCATCCTGCCTGAATACCGCGGCAGGAAACTAGGGGATGCAATGATGCGCAAATTGATGGCAACCGCCAGGGAGATGGGCGCAAGAAGCATGACCCTGGAGGTAAGAGTCACGAACTATGTGGCACAATCCCTTTATCGAAAAATGGGATTTCAAAATGGCGGAATTCGAAAAAACTATTATTCGGATAATCAGGAAGACGCCTTAGTGATGTGGGTGAATTTATAATGAAGGATCAATTAATTTTAGGAATCGAAACAAGCTGTGATGAGACAGCTGTTGCGATCATAAAAAATGGCAGGGAAATTGCCGCCAACGTCGTGGCTTCGCAAATAGACAGCCACAAACGGTTTGGCGGGGTGGTTCCGGAAATTGCTTCCCGTCACCATGTCGAACAAATGACAATCGTTATGGAAGAGGCCTTAAATCGGGCGGATGTAACGATGGCTGATATTGATGCTATTGCTGTAACGGAGGGTCCAGGACTGGTGGGTGCCCTGCTGATTGGCGTCAATGCGGCGAAGGCACTGGCATTTGCCAATCAAAAGCCGCTTGTCCCTGTCCATCATATTGCAGGCCATATTTACGCAAATCGGCTGGTGACAGAGTTTACTTTTCCGCTGCTGGCATTGGTGGTGTCCGGCGGGCATACCGAGCTTGTCTACATGAAGGAGCACGGCCATTTTGAGGTGATTGGCGAGACGCGCGACGATGCGGCAGGTGAGGCTTATGATAAGGTGGCAAGAACTTTAAATATGCCGTATCCAGGCGGACCGCATATTGACCGGCTGGCACATGAAGGAACGCCGGCCATTGATTTGCCTCGGGCTTGGCTGGAGGAAGGTTCATATGATTTTAGCTTTAGCGGCTTAAAATCAGCCGTGATCAATACAGTCCACAATGCCGAACAGCGGGGCGAAACCATTGCCCCTGAGGATTTGGCTGCCAGCTTCCAAGCCAGCGTCGTAGAGGTTTTAGTCACAAAAGCGAAACGCGCTGTGGAACAGTACGGGGTCAAACAATTATTAGTGGCTGGCGGGGTAGCGGCCAATAAGGGTCTCAGGGAGGCATTAGAACTAACCTTTTCCGATCAGTCTGATGTGGAGCTGGTCATCCCTCCGTTGGCGTTATGCACCGACAATGCGGCGATGATTGCCGCTGCCGGGAGTGTCATGTTTGAAAAAGGAATTAGGGCAGACCTGACTTTGAATGCAAATCCTGGACTGGATATTGAGATATTTAACTAAAGCCCCTTCCATGAGGAAGGGATTTTTTTGTGAAAAAAGGTTTATTTTAATCTGATGCAAGTTAATTAAACGTTTGATTAACTCTTAAAAAACTAAGATGTTAACAGGGCTTTGGAGATTAATCAAACGTTTGAGTAAATTTAATCAAACGTTTGATTAATTCTCCCTATTTTTCAATTAAACGTTTGATTAAAGAAAAAAATGTGGATAAAACATTTTAATGACCAGCCTTTCGTTGTGGATAAGTATATATATATGTTGATATTGTGGATAAACTGCTGATAAAATGTGGATAATGTGGAAAAGTCGGTGGATTACTGTGATAAAGCCATCCTATTTGTGAATAAGCTTGTGGAAAAAGCAAAACTTCCTATATCTCTATCATTTTTTAGTTCTGGCGCCAAAAAAAAACCGGACAAGGTCCGGTTAATGGCTATTCAGCCAATTCAGCCCAATCTTCCATTAATTGATCGAGTGCTGCTTTGGCCTGTTCATTCTTACTATTAATTTCTAAAACCTTTTCATGGTCTTGAAACACTTCAGGATCGCATAATTGCTGCTCATACGACTGGATTTCTTCTTCTAATTGTTCAATCCTTTGTTCGATTTCCTCTAGTTTCCGCTTGCGCTGGCGTTCTAGCTTTTTGGACTCTTTATCCTGTTGGTAACTATTTTTTTCAGACAGGTCATTGGCAGCGGCTTTCTTCAGGGAAGCTTGCGCCTCCAATGCGGCCAGCTCTTCCTGTTCCAGTTTTTTGTCCAAATAATAATCATAATCGCCAAGATATTCTGTGCTTCCCGACGGGCTCAGCTCCAAGACCTTTGTGGCAATCCTGTTGATAAAGTATCGGTCGTGGGAGACAAACAAAATGGTTCCCGGATAATCTACTAAGGCATTCTCCAAGATTTCCTTGCTGTCCAAATCCAAGTGGTTGGTGGGCTCGTCCAATATTAACAGATTGGCTTTTTCCATCATCAGCTTGGCCAGCGCCAGCCGGGCCTTTTCCCCGCCGCTTAAAGTGGAAACGATTTTTAATACATCATCGCCGGAAAACAGGAAGTTGCCCAAAACTGTACGAATTTCTTTTTCTGGCTTGAGCGGGTATTCGTCCCAAAGCTCGTTTAAAACTCGCTTATTGGAGGTAAGGTTCGCCTGTTCCTGATCATAGTAGCCAATGGAAAGGTTTGTCCCATATTGGACGTTTCCAGCAAGTGACGGCAGTCTTTTGATAATCGTCTTTAACAGCGTCGATTTGCCGATTCCATTAGGGCCTACAAGGGCAATGCTGTCCCCGCGAAACACGCGGAAGGAAATTCCCTCAGACACTTTTTCCCCATTATAGCCCACTGCTAGGGAATCCACCGTCAATACGTCATTTCCGCTTTGCTTTTCAATATCAAACGAAAAATTGGCCGATTTTTCATCACCTTGCGGGCGGTCCATGACTTCTATTTTTTCAAGCTTCTTCCGCCGGCTTTGTGCCCGTTTAGTGGTTGAAGCCCGTGCCAGGTTTTTTTGGATAAAATCCTGAAGAGCGGAAATTTCCTGCTGCTGCTTTTCATACAGCTTCATTTCCCGTTCATAATTGGCCGCCTTCTGATCCAGATAAGCACTGTAGTTTCCGGTATACTTTTGCATTTGCCGGCGCGACAGTTCGTAAACTTGGGTTACGACTTTATCTAAAAAATACCGGTCGTGCGAAACGATTAAGATCGCCCCGTCATATCCCTGTAAGTATTGCTCCAGCCAAGACAGTGTTTCAATATCGAGATGATTCGTCGGCTCGTCCAATATTAAGATATCAGGTTTGGTTAACAGCAGTTTACCTAAAGCAAGCCGGGTTTTTTGGCCGCCGCTTAAACTCGAAATCATCAGGGAGTGGTCGTGGAAATTTAATCCGTGCAGCACAGACCGGATGTCTGCCTCAAATTGATAGCCGCCTTGCTCCTTGAACTTCACTTGAAGCTGGTCGTACTCTTTTAGGATCCGTTCGTATTTACCCTGATGATTGAAAATTTCAGGGTCGGCCATTTGCGCCTCCAGCCATCTCAACGATTTTTCCATCACTCTTAATTCCTCGAACACGGTCAGCATTTCTTCCCAAATAGACAGATTGGACTCCAAACCTGTATTTTGAGCTAAATACCCAATCGAGACATCTTTAGGTTTAATGATTTCACCGCCGTCATGCGACAAATGGCCGGCAATGATTTTTAAGAGTGTCGATTTTCCAGCGCCGTTTCGTCCGACAAGGGCTGCGCGGTCCCGGGTTTGTAATTCAAGCTTTATATTCGATAAAATTAGGTCAGCACCATAATATTTTTGCAGTTGATTCACTTGTAATAAAATCATTTATTTTCACCTCAATTACCTATGAATAGTGTACCTTATTCCGAAAGGGTCGGCAATAAAGGCCGATTTTTCAGGATCATGTTTCTTTTTGGAAAAAAAGTTCAAAGTTTCACAGACATAATCGCAAAAATATAGTATCATTCCTTTTGGGAGGCTTTTTATATGGCTGAGTTTACACATTTTAATGAAGAAGGCAGAGCAAAGATGGTTGACGTTAGTGATAAGCCGGAAACCGCACGGACGGCTCTTGCTCACTCGAGCATCAAGGTCAGCAAAGAAATTTACGAAAAAATAACAAATAATCAAATGAAAAAAGGCGATGTTCTGGCTGTTGCACAGGTTGCAGCGATCATGGCCGCCAAAAAAACATGGGACATCATCCCGATGTGCCACCCCATTCCCTTGACCGGTGTGAACGTGAACTTTTCATGGGAACAAGTGGACGCGGATCAGTATAAATTGCTTATACGAGCGGAAGTAAAAACCAAAGGCAATACTGGCGTCGAGATGGAAGCGCTAACAGCTGCATCGGCATGTGCGTTAACGGTTTATGATATGTGCAAAGCCGTCGATAAGGGAATGGTGATTGGCCCGACCTATTTAGTGAAGAAAACCGGAGGAAAAAACGGCGACTTTATTAGAGAAGACATAAGTCAGTTAGAGAGGTGAGGAGTATGGCGAACGAGACAACAAAAATTCCGCAGGCAACAGCAAAACGACTGCCCTTATATTATCGATTTATCCAAAACCTGCATGCTTCTGGAAAGCAGCGGGTGTCTTCGGCAGAATTAAGTGAAGCCGTTAAGGTCGACTCGGCCACTATCCGCCGGGACTTTTCCTATTTTGGTGCTTTGGGAAAAAAAGGATATGGCTATAACGTCAATTACCTCTTGACCTTTTTCCGGAAAACACTTGACCAGGACGAATTAACCAAGGTCGCCCTCATCGGTGTAGGTAATCTGGGAACGGCCTTTTTACATTATAATTTTATGAAGAACAATAATACGAAAATAGAATGCGCATTTGACGTGGATCCGGGCAAAGTCGGGACATCGATCGGGGATGTGCCCGTTTATTCTATGGATGAGCTGGAGAATTATTTAATGGAGGAAGGGATCCAGGTCGTCATTTTAACTGTCCCTGCCCCGGTTGCCCAACAAATCACGGACCGTTTGATGAAAACCAATGTGAAGGGAATTTTAAATTTCACGCCGGCGCGGCTCAATGTGCCTTCCACGATAAGAGTTCATCACATTGACCTTGCTGTCGAGCTGCAATCACTTGTTTACTTTTTAAAGCATTATCCAACAGTGGAATTTGAAGAATAAAGATAAAGGGTCTTTTCACAAATAGCTGTGAAAAGATCTTTTTTTATTTTCGGGGCAGGTGTATCTTTACAACGTAACAATGTTATGTTACATTAATCTCAGAAAGGGGTTATATCCATGAGTGAGGAATTAATATCGAAAAAGGAATTGCTGGATTTAGCTGGGATTTCGTATGGACAGCTCTATCGCTGGAAGCGGAAAGACTTGATTCCAGAGGAGTGGTTTATCCGAAAGTCCACCTTTACTGGACAGGAAACATTTTTTCCAAAACAAAAAATTCTAGAACGCATCAACAAAATTCAATTAATGAAGGAAAACCTGTCATTGGATGAGCTGGCCGATATGTTTTCCCCGAATTTAACGGATTTACAGTTAGAAAAGGGCGAATTAGTGAAACGTAACATCGTTTCGGAAAGTGTGATGAAGATTTATTCAGAGCTGGACCAGGGCAATGACCTATTTAATATATCGAGACTGCTGCAGGTTTATGTATTTGAAAAATTGCTGCAATCAGGAGAAATCAGCTTAGAGGAAGGGAAGATGCTGCTTCAGGTGCTTAAAGACCATGCTTCTGAAATAAAGCAAAAAAGCGGCCGGTTGATTATTACACGTAAACTGGGAGTGTCATCCTGTTTATTAACAGTTAACGCAGACAGCATTCACTTTGAACAAGGGACAAAAGTGGTTGCCTCCTTATCCTTGATGGAATGCATGGAAGAAATAAAGTCTAAATTGGTATAGAAGGAGAATAACAATGGAATGGAAGAATAAAGGGGACCTCTTGATCAATGGCTTAGGGTCATCCAATGGCGGCCAGTTTAATCTTGTCACATTAAATGGGCGCGGCACCATTAACACCGATGTTGAGTGCAATGTTTTGGATTGTAATGGATCTGGGGTCCTGAAGGGAAATGTCAAAACGACCAAAGCAAGGGTAAACGGAAATGCCCGCTTTAAAGGATCGATCGAAGCAAAGAAAATGACCATTGATGGAAATGCCAAGATTGAAGGAAACCTAATGGTTGACCAGCTACGAGTCTCTGGGAATGCTTTTGTAGGCGGAAAGGTGAAAGGCGAGGAACTAAAGGTCAAGGGGATTCTTAAAGTGGGTGAGGATTGCGAGGTCGAAGTGTTCTCAGGCAAATACCGGTTTACGATTGGCGGATTGTTAAATGCCGATCAAGTGGATGTTGAGATTTACGGCGATTGTAGAGCGAAAGAAATCGGCGGACGGACCATAACGGTCAAACCGCATAAAGGGTCCCTGATCGGGGCGTTATTTAAATCGCTTTATAAAACCCAATTAGAAGCCGAGTTGATTGAGGGAGACAAAATCGATTTGGAAAATACAACAGCAAAGGTCGTCCGCGGCAACCAGGTTCGGATTGGGGCCAATTGCCACATTGATATTGTGGAATATACAGAGGAATTTTCCCAGGATAAACAGGCGGTCGTGAACGACGTCAGACCATGCTAAAGGGAGGAGGCAGAATATGAATCAAGCAGAGAATTTGATTATTAATGGTACGGGCAGCTATCCGGGCGGCGACTACCAAAAAGTCAGCATCCGTGGTGAAGGCACGATCGCTAATGACGTCAACTGTTCGGCCTTTCATGTGTACGGTACAGGGGAAACGCTGGAAAATATCCGGGCCGGCTCGGTCAAAATTATGGGAGAAGCTGAATTTAAAGGGAATATTGCCGCTGACAAGACGCTGGTCATGGGATCCATGACAGTGGACCGGCAAGCGAAATTGACCAAAATGAAGATACTTGGCGAGCTATCAGTTGGAGAACATTTAAGCGGGGATACAGCGGATATAAAAGGGAGTCTCACGGTAGATGGGGATGTCGAATACGAATCGTTTGTTTCAAGCGGGGCCTTTGAGATTAAAGGGCTGCTGACAGCAGAGGCGATTAAACTTTCTTTAAGCTTTAGTACGAGCAAGGCGGAAGAAATCGGCGGCGGGAAAATCACTGTCAAAAGGGGCGCCTGGCTGATACCCTTCACCAATATCCCGTTATCCAAAAAGGAAGGATTCTTGTCCGCCAAGACCATTGAGGGGGATGAGATTTACTTGGAAAATACCACGGCTGAGGTGGTTCGCGGCAATGTGGTGAAAATCGGCCCTGGGTGCCACATTGGTCTGGTCGAATATTCAACCGAGTTGAAACAGAGTGCAGATTCCACGATAAAAGAATCGATAAAGCGGTAAAGGAGAAACGGGATGGAAGCAAAAAACAGCAAATTGGGGTTGGTAGTAGCGGGGCTTTTGCTCGGAATCTTGATGGCTTCGATGGATAATACCGTCGTTGTCACGGCGATGGGCACGATTGTCGGTGACTTGGGTGGTCTGGAGAGCTTCGTTTGGGTGGTTTCCGCTTATATGGTGGCAGAGATGGCCGGGATGCCGATATTTGGGAAACTGTCGGATATGTATGGACGTAAACGGTTCTTTATGTTTGGATTAATTCTGTTTATGGCGGGCTCAGCCCTGTGCGGAACCGCAGAAACGATTACGCAGCTGAGTATTTACCGGGCGATCCAGGGGGTGGGCGGTGGTGCATTGGTGCCGATTGCCTTTACGATTATGTTTGATTTATTTCCACCAGAGAAACGTGGGAAAATGGGCGGCCTGTTTGGGGCGGTGTTTGGCCTGTCGAGCATTTTTGGCCCGCTTTTAGGTGCATATATAACGGATCATATCAGCTGGCATTGGATTTTTTATATCAATTTGCCGCTTGGGATTATTTCGTTCATTTTTGTCGCAATTGCTTACAAGGAATCGCCTGTGCATCAAAAGCAGTCCATCGATTGGTGGGGGGCGCTTACCTTAATTGGTGCGGTGGTTTGTTTAATGTTTGCGCTCGAGCTTGGCGGCCAGAAGTATGCTTGGGATTCTAGTCTGATTATCAGTTTGTTTATTGGGTTTGCGGTCTTATTTCTCGTCTTTTTGTTCGTCGAAATGAAAGCCAAGGATCCGATTATTTCTTTTTCGATGTTTAAAAATCGTTTGTTTGCAGGGAGTACCTTGGTTGCTTTGTTTTACGGGGCGGCCTTTATGGCAGCAACGGTCTATATTCCGATCTTTGTTCAGGGGGTTTATGGAGGAAGTGCCACGAATTCTGGGCTGATTCTTCTGCCGATGATGGTCGGTTCTGTCGTCACGGCGCAGGCCGGAGGGTTCTTGACCAGCAAAATGAGCTACCGGAATATTATGTTTCTATCAGCGGTGATCCTGATTGCGGGCTTTATTTTGCTAAGCACACTCACGCCGGAAACGAGCAGGGCCATCCTGACCCTTTATATGATCGTCGTTGGTTTAGGGGTTGGATTTTCCTTTTCTGTCTTAAGTATGGCGGCGATTCACCCATTTGGGATGGCGCAGCGCGGTTCTGCCACCTCGACCAGCAATTTTATCCGCTCACTTGGGATGACGGTAGGAGTCACCATTTTCGGGTCTATCCAGCGAAATGACTTTTCGGATGGGCTAAATAAGGCGTTTGCAGGATCGGGCGGGATGGCACAGGGCCAATCGTTTGGCGATTCCCGGTCGCTCTTGGCAGAGGAGGCAAGGACGCAGATTCCACCGCAAATTTTAGAAAAAATTACGGATGTTCTCTCCAGCTCGATTGTCCATACCTTCATGTGGGGGCTCGTTCCGGCTGGAATTGCCTTTTTGCTCATCTTTGGCCTTGGCAAAGAACGCATGGCCTTCGCAAAGGAAGAACCATCTAAGACGATGTAAAAACTGGAATTTGGCGGCGGTCATCTTTAGAATGAGATGATCATGCCGCCTTTTCCTGCATATGTTCCCATAGTTGCCCCCATATAATTGATGAGGACCTCTTTTGGCTGGAATTTCTCGATAAGCTCTTGTTTAATAGCTTCGGCTTCTTCCTCATTTCCCGTATGTGTGATTCCGAAAACGGTATTGGAAAAATGGCTGCTTTGTTCTTGGATGAGCTCCATTGTTCGGTTGTGAAATCGTTTTTTGCCTCTGACTTTTTCCTTGATCTCCACTTTCCCGCCCTCCACTCTTTCTAAAATCACTTTGATGTTCAGGATCTTCGCTAATGAGCCTTGAAATTTGCTGAGGCGGCCGCCTTTGACGATATTCTCGAGCGTATCTAATAGAACCAAGATCGTCATGTTTTCCCGATATTCGGTTAGATTTTTCATGATTTCTTCCATGGTCGCACCTTGCTGGGCAAGTTCTGCGGCACGGATGATTTGCAGGCCATGGCCAAGCGAGCCGGCAAGGGTATCAAATACGGTCACATTTTTGTCTGATAGTTCTTTTCCGAGACAGGCTGATTGATAGGTGCCGCTCAATCCGGATGAGATGGTCAGGCAAAGCAGTTGGTCATCGTGATCGAATTGGTTAAAGCTTTGGGCAAATAAAGCGGGTGACGGCTGCGAGGTTTTGGGCAGCTCATCTGAGTGAAACATTTTTGTGAAAAATTCCTTTGGTGTCAGGTCGATTCCCTCTGCATAGTTTTCGCTGCCCATTGTAATCGTCAACGGAACGACCGTAATTTGGTATTTTTCTAGTAAATGTTTTGGCAAATCGGCTGAGCTATCGGTGATTATTCTAATCAAAGGGATCCCATCCTTATTTCTCTTTTATTTAAGTATAACAAGTTCGTGGAATAGTTTGTACGTTAAAGAATGGGTTCTTATTTTCGGGACTTTTTTATATACAAACTGGAGGCAAAAAGGTAAAATGAATCTAAACCAATAAAACCAATATGAAAGGTTGGGATTAAAATGACAGAAGCAGTTCGTTCGATCCCGCGTCCGCTTGTAAAAACTAATCAATGGGTGATTGTCATTAGTGTTCTTTTGACATGGATGACTGGCTACGAGTGGTTTTTACTGATTCCTTTTGCTGCAGGTGTACTTGGTCTCTTTTTCGGATTTAATCCGGTTATGCAAATAGCAAAGCTTTTTTTGAGAAAGGATTTGAAATCCTATATTCCTGAGGACTGGGAGCAGCAGCAATTTAACCAGAAGATTGCGGTGTCTTGTCTGGGTCTCGGGTTTATCGGTTTTTTCATGGGCTGGAACACGCTTGGGTATGTGTTTTCGGTTATGGTGGCAGTTGCTGCTTTTGTCGCTATCCTGGGTTTTTGTGTCGGATGCTTTATTCATTATCAATGGAGACAATATCAATATCGCAGGACTCAACAATAATCTAATAAAGTTTTTTCAGAGAGCTGTTTTTGGAAGGCTCTTTTTTTATATTTAGAATGGATGTTGAATCCGGTTATGAGGACAAGAGTGAGCGAATGAGCTCAGGAATTGTCGTCATGAAACGGTCAAGGAGACAAAATTGGCTAAGGGGAACGTGAGTTTGTCGTCATGAAGGGGTTAAGGCGACAAAAACGATGAAGGCAAGCAAGAATTTGTCGTCATGAAGGGGTTAAGGCGACAAAAACG
>NZ_CALPDF010000071.1 GCF_943193175.1 Neobacillus muris | reverse complement strand
AGTTGAAATAGTATGCGACAGAAGCGGCGGTTTATACGACAGTTGGAAGGTGCTATACGATAGTTGGGGAAGATCATTCGCCAGTAAGAGAAGGTTATGCGACAGTTGAAATGGCATGCGACAGAAGAAGAGGTTTATACGACAGTTGGAGAGCGCTATGTGACAGTGGGAGGAGATCATACGGCAGTTGGATAGAGTTATCCGATAGAAAGAACGTGGTATCTGCCAGCTGCCGAGCGTTATCAGACAATATTCAGGCATGATTCGTTAGCTAAACAACTCCGATCATATGAAAGGAACCAATGTATGTTAAAAGGGATAAGAGTCATAGATTTTACTAATTATCTACCAGGACCATTTGCAACGCTCAGGCTGGCTGACCTGGGAGCAGAAATCATTAAGGTGGAACCTCCGGATGGAGACCCGGCACGCCATACAGGCGTTGCCAGCCAAGGAACAGGTCTTGTTTTTCAAGCCAACAATCGGCAGAAAAAAAGCATCACACTGAACCTGAAGGAAACAGAGGGTGTAGAAACTGCCTTAAAGCTGATTTCCCAGGCAGACGTAGTTATCGAGAGCTTTAGGCCCGGAATCATGAAAAAGCTAGGGCTTGATTACGAAACGGTCCAGCAGGTGAAACAGGATATTGTCTATTGTTCCATAACCGGCTATGGGCAATCAGGGATATTAAGCCATCTTGGCGGGCATGACTTGAATTATATGGCATTAAGCGGGGTGCTTGCCCAATTTAAGAACCAGCAAGGCAGACCAATCCATCCCGCCATAACACTTGCCGATTTCTTAGGGGGATATGCCGCCAATGAACGAATCCTCGCCGGGCTGGTTTCAAAATATTTAACAGGCAATGGAAGCTATCATTCTATTTCCATTACAGATCAGCTGGTATCACTGTTGGGGAATCATGTTCTCACCGAGCAGCAGCTGGGGACAGAAAGCGGGATTCCTGTCCTAAACGGAAGCATTATCTGTTATGCGCTCTATGAAACCAGGGATGGAAGATTTATGAGCATCGGAGCATTAGAGCCGAAGTTTTGGAGGAATTTTTGCTTAGCTCATGGCCGGGAGGAGTGGGTCAGTGCCCAGTTCTCGCCTACAAAAGAAACGAATCTAATTTATCAAGAAGTAACTGCCATTTTTAGACAGAAGACCTTTTATGAATGGATTGAATTCTCACAAAGAGTAGACTGTTGTCTGGCACCCGTACTGGAGATTGGCGAGCTTCAAGAGAATCCATACTTTAAGGAAAAAAATCTCATTTTTGTTTCCTCCTGGGGAGACTATCAAGTTAAAATGCACAGTGACATTCCAGTAGAGGATGCGGCACCGCCGCCTAGAAAGGACCAGCATAAACAGGAAGTCCTGAAAAATATCTTAATTTAAAAGGAAAATCGACTGCCGTGACAAGAGGCAGTCGATTTTTTCGTCATATTAATGAAACATCTGAAAGTCAAAATCTAAAAAAGAATCAAATCGTGTCACTTTTTCATGAAAACGTAAAAAGGACGTAACTGGATTAGGGACCACCCAGCATTTCATCCCGGCTTCAATTGCCGCTATGGAGCCATTTACCGAATCTTCGATGGCCAATGCCCGTTCCGGTTCGACTTGCAGACTTTGTAAGGCTTTCCTATAAAGAGAGGGATCGGGTTTTACCCGGACAACATCCTCCTTTGTTTTTACCACTGAAAAATAACTCCAAAGGTCAAATTGGTTTAGATACCCCTCCACCCAGGCTCGTGAAGAACTAGAGGCAATGCCCAGCTTTAGGTCCAAGTCCTTTGCTTCCTGCAGTCTCTCTCTTACCCCTGGGCGTAATTCCAGCTCACTTTTCTTTTCCAGGAAACATTCGTGGACTAATGATTCAATTTCCTGTTTATTGATTGTAGTGGAAGCCTGATCTTCGATAAATTTAAATAATACCTCATCCGTCGTGCCAATAACTTTTGCAAATACCTCGAGGGGAAGCTCGATCCCGTATTGCTTGCGTAACACATCCTTATAAGCCTGATACCAAATTGTTTCCGTATCAATGATTGTT
This sequence comes from Neobacillus muris, assembly GCF_943193175.1. Taxonomy (GTDB): domain Bacteria; phylum Bacillota; class Bacilli; order Bacillales; family Cytobacillaceae; genus Neobacillus; species Neobacillus muris. Next base: position 10,525 of record NZ_CALPDF010000071.1, on the reverse strand, counting down.
CCATCAAAGTCAAAAATGACAGCTTCGATCATTCAACTAATCTCCTATCCTCAATATCTTTTAACATACCATACGAATCCATTCTAATGCTAGTGTATGGGGGTGGAGTGAGTTCTATTCAGTACGATAGGGAAACCATTATGAAGAAATGATAAATGGTTTTTAAAAAATACCTGGAAGGCAGTATAATAGAAAAGAACAAATTTGTAGGTTTAAAGAACGGAGGAACTATTTTGTTGAATCAGGCACTCCCCTTATTGCACTCCCACTTTGGGTACGACTCCTTCAGGAAAGGCCAAGAGCAGGCCATTCAATCGATATTATCCGGTAACAATACGATTTGTGTTATGCCTACTGGCGGCGGAAAATCCATTTGTTATCAGATTCCTGCTATGATCCTGCAGGGAACCGCCATCGTCATTTCTCCCTTAATTTCATTGATGAAAGACCAGGTTGACTCCCTCCTTCAGGTTGGCATTCCAGCCGCATTCATCAACAGTTCTCTCAGTTTTCATGAGGCAAATGAAAGGATACAGGAGGCTAAACGCGGCGCCTACAAGTTGTTATACATAGCGCCGGAACGGCTGGAGTCACCGGACTTTATCGCAGACCTTTGTGACATGGAAATTCCGTTAATTGCTGTCGATGAAGCGCATTGTATCTCCCAGTGGGGACATGATTTCCGTCCAAGTTATCGCCAAATTCAATACATGATTGACCGTCTGCCGGGAAAGCCGAGTGTTATGGCGCTGACTGCGACTGCAACACCAAGAGTGCGGGAGGATATTTGCCAACAGCTTGATATAAATGAGGAAAATACGATCATCACCGGTTTCGAACGAGAAAATTTGTCCTTCTCTGTGATTAAAGGGCAGGACCGGCTAAAATATCTGATCCAATATATAAAACAAAACGAAAAAGAGGCAGGCATCATCTATGCGGCTACCAGAAAAAATGTTGATCAGCTGTATGAGAGGCTGCGGAAGGAAAAAATTAACGCAGCCAAGTACCATGCCGGTATGGGGGATCAAGAGCGCAGCCAGGAGCAGGAACGGTTTTTAACAGATGAAGCCTCCGTCATGGTAGCAACCTCTGCCTTCGGGATGGGGATTGACAAATCTAATATTCGCTATGTGGTCCATTATCAGCTTCCCAAAAACATGGAAAGCTATTATCAGGAGGCGGGACGTGCAGGACGTGACGGGCTGGACAGTGAATGTATCTTGCTCTATTCTCCCCAGGATGTTCAGATTCAGCGCTTCCTAATCGATCAATCCAGTGACAGAAGCCGAATCACCCAGGAACTCGAAAAGCTGCAGCAAATGACAGATTATTGCCATACAGAAAGCTGCCTGCAAGAATTTATCCTTAACTACTTTGGAGAATCAGACACGCAGCCTTGTGGCAGGTGCGGGAACTGTACCGATGCACGAGCGAGCATAGATGTGACAAAGGATACGCAAATGGTGCTATCCTGTGTGATTCGGATGGGGCAGCGGTTTGGAAAAAACCTGACCGCACAGGTATTGACCGGTTCAAAAAACAAAAAAGTCACGGAACTTGGTTTCGATAAACTATCGACCTACGGAATCATGGAAAATAAAGGGGCAAAAGAGGTTAGTGATTTTATTGAATTCCTCGTTTCCCAGGAATTGCTGGGCATTGAACAGGGGCAATTTCCAACCCTTTATGTATCGCCTGCTGGAAAAGACATTCTGCTTGGAAAACAACAAGTATTTCGCCGGGAAACAGCACAGGTTAAACAAGTTTCCAAAAACGATCCATTATTTGAGGCATTAAGAGAGGTGCGCAAACGAATTGCTGATGCCGAAAATGTTCCGCCATTTGTGATTTTCTCTGATGCTGCGTTAAAAGATATGTGTGCCAAACAGCCAGCCACGAACGAGGAATTCTTAACGGTCAGCGGGGTAGGGGAACTTAAACTCCAGAAATATGGATTGGAGTTCCTGCAAGCCATCCGTGCTTTTCACGAAACCAATCCTGACTATCAAAGTGAATTCGAGACATCTCCCAAGCAAGTGAAAAAGCCTGCCAAATCTGCAGCAGGGGACTCACATTTAGAAACATTTAAACTCCATAAGGACCATTTGTCGATTCAGGAAATTGCTGAAAAACGCGGGCTTGCAATCAGTACGGTCGAAGGCCATCTGCTCCAATGTGCACAGCAAAAACTGGATGTGGACTATACCAGGCTGATTCCTGACGAATATATTCCGCTTTTAGAAAAGGCAGTAGCCGAGGCGGGGCGTCAACGATTAAAACCGATAAAGGATTTGCTCCCTGAAGAAGTCAGTTATTTTATGGTCAAGCTTTATGTTTATTACCTTAGTAAGGCTCAAATAAACACTATGATTGAATAAGAAAATCCCTCCGCAGCTTGGAGGGATTTTTTTAGGATTTTAGAATTTTAACTTTTGTTAGAAACAAAGGAAATATATGTTACTATTAATTTATCATATCATGAAATAAGGTGACTATTATCGAAACTCATGACGAAATTGTTCTATCCTTGAAAGATTTGAAAAAAAGTTATGGGACGAAAACGGTGCTTCAAGGAATTAATCTAGACGTCCGCCGTGGACAAATAATTGGTTATATCGGTCCAAATGGTGCCGGGAAAAGTACCACCATCAAAATCCTGCTCGGATTAGAGGGGGACTACAGCGGCAGCGTGGAGGTATTTGGTGAGGAAATCAGTGAAGAAAACATCGAATATAAAGGCAGAATCGGTTATGTCCCGGAAATAGCAGAACTTTATGATAATCTTACGGCCAAAGAATATTTGACCTTTGTCGGAGAACTATATGGAATGGAATTTCGTAAAACCGACCTGAAAGCCAAACAATTAATGGGTATTTTTGGGCTGGAGGAGGCGTATCACTCCAGAATCGCTTCCTTCTCCAAAGGGATGCGGCAAAAAGTATTAATTATCTCCAGTCTTCTGCATAATCCAGACCTTTTATTTTTGGATGAACCGCTTAGTGGATTAGACGCCAATAGTGTGATGGTGTTTAAAGATATTCTTGCCAAGCTTGCCTCTGAAGGAAAAACGATCTTTTACTCATCGCATATTATGGATGTCGTGGAAAAAATAAGCAGCCGAATCATTTTGCTCCATGAAGGAAAAATTGCTGCGGATGGAAGCTTTACCGAATTGAAGGAGAGAAATAAGGAAGGATCTCTGGAGCAAATTTTTAACCAGATAACAGGTTTTAATGAGTCACAGAAAATTGCTGAACAATTTGTTTCGATTGTTCAGGAGGTGTAGCTGGCTGTGAAGGACTTTCGTTCATTAAAAGTAATTGACCTATTTAGAGGACTGTTCGAAAGAGCAGGTGTTGAATACCCGATTATGAGAAGAATTGTCGAAGTCAAACTGACGATGGATGGGCGCAGGACACCTACAATTTTCAATCAGCAAGGAAGAAAAAAAGAGAAGCCCGAAGAAAACGGCTTTATGAAGTCATTAATGATGTATGTGATATTAAGTGTTATGCTGGTGCCAATCGTTCTGTTCGAGGGCAATCTTCTGTTTCAGATGAGCCTCTTTTTTGGGATTGTCATGTTTATCGTGATGACCTCCATGATATCTGACTTCTCCAATGTTCTCCTTGATGTCAAAGATAAGGGGATCCTTTTGACCAAACCAGTCGGGAAAAAGACAATCAGCGCTGCAAAAATGGTGCATATTTCTATTTATTTATTCTTTTTGACAGCGGCTGTAGCCCTAGTTCCTATTGGCGCTGGGACCGTACGTCATGGATTGCTGTTTTTGCTGTTGTCACTTCTCTGCTTGATCCTGATGGATTTGTTTATCGTTGTCCTCACTGCTATGATTTATTATGTAATTTTGCGCTTTTTTGACGGAGAGAAGTTAAAGGATGTCATCAATTATGTACAAATTGTCTTGTCCATCATGATTGTGGCAGGCTATCAAGTCCTTGTCCGAGCTTTTAGTTTTACGGCAATGGAAATATCCTACCAAGCGGAATGGTGGCAGTTTTTACTGCCGCCGTTCTGGTTTGCCGCACCTTTTCAACTGCTTATGGGCGGTGAAAAAAATGTATATCTCCTGGCTTTTACAGCGTTAGCGGTTATCATTCCACTGGTTTCGATTTTTATCTATATTCGGGTCACGCCTGCGTTTGAACGCAATCTGCAAAAATTGAACAGTACCGGGGGAGAAAGCAGGAGAAAGGAAAGAATATGGAAACAGTGGATGGCAGGTGCAATTTGCCGAAGCAAAGAGGAAAGGTTCTTCTTTCGCTTTGCGGATCAAATGATGCGTAATGAAAGAGAATTTCGATTAAAGGTATACCCTTCCTTGGGAATGGCGATCATTTTTCCATTTGTGTTTATGCTAAATGACATTCAAATAAATTCGTATGCCCATTTAATCACCACAAAATGGTATTTAAGCATTTATACTGCTGGCATGATGATACCCAATGCTGTTGCGATGCTCCGATATTCTGGAAAATATAAAGGAGCATGGATTTACCAAACAGCACCAGTAAAAAGTCTCGCACCACTATATAGTGCGGCCTTGAAGGTATTTATCGTTAATCTTTTTTTGCCAGTGTATTTAGTGTTAAGCATTATATTTTTGATCATGTTTGGCATTAAAATCTTTCCTGATTTAGTTGCAGCATTCGTAGCATCCGTATTATTTACGGCTATTTGCTCGAATTTTCTTAAAGGGAGACTGCCGTTCTCCGAGTCTTTTGCGGATGCCAATGCAAGCGGCGGAGTGAAGATGATCGCAGCATTTCTGCTGATAGCCGTCTTTATCGGCATTCATTATGCTGTTACTTTTGTTCCTTTTGGGGTTTTGCTATATTTCCTTGTGCTGTTGGGCGTCACTGCATTTGCTTGGAGATATGCTTTTCGGACGATTTGGGATGCCCATTAGATAAAAAGGCTGCCATTTGAGCTGTTATGGCAGCCTTTTTATCACTCTATATGACCTATTTCCCCGGAAATTTGTCGAAAAAGTGCATCAAGCAGAATTATTCTTTGCTGTATTCCTCCAAAAATGGTTTGTTCACGAAGTAATACATAAAGGCCATTAGCAGACTTCCACCCAGTAAATTTCCGATGGTAACCGGTATTAAATTTCGGATGATTCCACCCCATGAAATGGTATGCGGATGGTCAAGCACCAAAGCGATGGAGAATGTGCACATATTGGCAATGCTGTGTTCATAGCCGGAAATAAAAAAACAAAAAACGAACAGCATCATAGAAAACATCTTCGGCCCGTCCCCTTTAAGTGCCAATGGGAGGAAGAACGCTAAACATACGAGCCAATTACACAAAATCGCTCGAAAAAACAGCTCGATCACTGGGGCTTCCAGCTTATGCTCCACTACTGACAGAAGGAATGCATTGACCGCAGATTCCCGAAACAAGCCAGTGGCAAAAATGATAAAGGCAAACACAGCGGCACCTAAAATATTCCCAATATAACTGCTGGCCCAAAGTTTTACCACTTCACTCCACGCCATTTTTTTTCGAAATGCGGCATAGGTGTAATAAAAAGTGTTTCCGGTAAATAGGTCGCCCCCGCCATAGGCAATTAAGATAATGGCTGCCCCAAAGGTGATGGCTGCCATCGGGTAAGCGGAAGGAGAGTGAACAGAATAATAGTAATTTCCTGTCTTAAAAGCTACAATCACTCCAAAACCAATAAACATACTGGCCAGCATCGCTCGTAAAATGTATCTTAACAGGCTCTGCCTAAAGATTTTCACCTTTTTTAACGCCAGTTTTTCGACCTCACTTAGCGGCTGCATCTCCATTTGTTTAAACCTCCATTTACTCCCTTTTATTTTTATCAAAAGCAGTCTGTTTATGTATGGAAATGCGGTCTTTTAGAAGATTCGCGTATTATAAATGGTTCTTTAAGCATAGGTTTTATTATAGTTTAAAAGAGATAAATGCTATAATAGCAAACGTGTGAAAAAAGACTAAGGAGTTCAATTATGTTGACAAAGAAAAAAATCACCCCCTCATTTGATCCTTGGGAAGCCTATATGGATATAGAAGAATACGGAAAAATGCAGCTTAGCAATATCGAATTTACGACTACCACTCTGTGTAACATGCGCTGCGAACACTGTGCAGTGGGATATACACTTCAGCCAAAAGATCCTAATGGACTTCCACTGGATTTGCTTCTAAGGCGGCTGGATGAAATCCCCAATCTTCGGGCTTTAAGTATCACTGGCGGAGAGCCGATGCTGTCAAAATTATCGGTGAAAAACTATGTGGTTCCTCTATTGAAGTATGCCCATGAGCGAGGTGTGCGTACCCAGATAAATTCAAATTTAACTCTCGAATTGGATCGATATGAATCCATCATTCCCTATTTAGATGTCTTACATATTTCCCACAATTGGGGAACCATGGATGATTTTGTTGAGGGAGGCTTTGCCCGAATGGACAGAAAGCCAAGTTACTCTCAACGGGCAAGTTATTTTGAAAGAATGATAGAGAATAGCCGGAGCCTGACGGAAGCCGGAGTTATGGTATCGGCTGAAACCATGCTGAACAAACGGACTTTGCCGCATTTGGAAAAAATTCACCGGCAAATAGTCGAGGAAATGCGCTGCAGCCGTCATGAAGTGCATCCGATGTATCCCAGCGATTTCGCTAGTAATCTTGAACCACTTTCAATAGAAGAAATTAGAGGGGCCATCCATCATCTGCTGGATATTCGTGAGGAAAGTGTATGGATGTTGTTCGGAACACTGCCATTTTATGCTTGCAGCGGTAACCCTGACGACTTAAAGCTGTTGGAGAGATTATATAAGAGCAAAAATGTCACGGTACGGAATGATCCAGATGGCCGCTCAAGGTTAAATGTGAATATATTTACAGGGGAAATCATCGTGACAGATTTTGGGGATATTCCAACCCTGGGAAATATTCAAACGACCAAGCTTGAGGATGCTTATGAACGATGGAACAGCTCAAAGACGGCCAAAGAACTAAGCTGCCATTGCCCATCAGTTGCCTGCTTGGGACCTAATATTTTGGTGAAAAATAGTTATTATCAAAATACAGATTTTACCAAACTTAGGGCAAGAATTTCGAAACCATAAATAGATGGATCATCGGCGGGTCCAATAAGCCGCCGATTTTTTTTTAATCACCAAAAGCGTGAGAATTGGAAAAAAAGTACACAAGGTAAATAGGGAGATAGTACGAAAACAGGTTCATATTTTTATTCCCGATTTGACCCTCCGCCTCAGACCACTTCGTCAAAGTCATTCATATAGGTCAGTCCGCCTGTCTTGAAAGATCGGAATCGTGCTGCGAACTCGTTCTACCTCATTCAAGTCTAAGTCAGCATAGTAAATTCCTGCTTCAGATTGGCTGCTTAACAACAGATCTCCCCAAGGGGCAATCACCATCGAATGGCCATTAAAAAGATTATTTGGGTCACTGCCGACCCGATTTACTGCGACAACATAACATTGATTTTCTATTGCACGTGCCTGCAGCAGCAGCCGCCAATGATCCACCCGTGCCTGAGGCCACTCAGCTGGAATAAACATGATCTTGGCTCCGCTCAGAATATGGGTGCGGAACCATTCCGGAAACCGCAAATCATAACAAATGATTCCGCCGCATTTAATAGTATCTAATTCAAATAGATTCTTATGCTGGCCTGCCTCGAGAAATAAATGTTCGTCCATCAGTTTAAATAAATGGGCTTTATCATATTCGGCCGCAATCCTGCCAGAACGGTCTGCCACATACATCGTATTGTAATACCCATCGGCTTTTTTAGTCGAAACAGAGCCGCCTACAATATTCACGTTGAACGATTTAGCCAAATGTGACAATCGTTTTTTGGTTTCTTCTCCATCCACATCTGCAAGCTTGCTTAGCTGGGCTAACGCATAACCGGTATTCCACATTTCTGGAAAAACCACAACATCCGCACCCGCTTTTGCTGCTTTTTGTGTATATTCTTCAACCGCTGCAAAATTAACCTCCGGCTCTGCGTAAACAATATTCATTTGTACGCATGCTATTTTCATTCCGTTCCACCTCTAGACTTTTTTAATTAAAGATTATAGAATTTGTACTATTAAATCAATAAAATTCACAAAAGGTGGATAATATGGAATATTCAGAACGGATAAAAAGATTGCCAAAACAATTTTTTGCATCATTAGTCAATAAAGTAAATCAAGCGATCGAGGAAGGGCGGGACATCATTAATTTAGGGCAGGGAAATCCCGATCAGCCTACTCCCAGCCATATAGTCAAAGCCTTGCAGCAGGCGGCGGAAAACCCGCAAAACCATAAATATTCACTGTTTCGAGGAATGCCAGAATTAAAAGCAGCAGCTGCCGAATTTTATTATCGGCAATATGGGGTTGAAATTGATCCAATGACAGAAGTAGCCATTCTGTTTGGGACAAAAACAGGCCTTGTTGAATTGCCGATGTGCCTGCTAAATGAAGGGGAGCGGATGCTGCTGCCGGATCCCGGCTATCCAGATTACCTATCAGGTACAGCGTTAGCAAATGTCCAATATGAGACTTTTCCACTTAAAGCAGAAAATCATTATTTGCCAGATTACGAGGCCATTCCGTCAAAGCACTTGCAGTCCGCTAAATTAATGTATTTAAACTATCCAAACAATCCGACAGGCGCTGCGGCTAATCGGGAGTTTTTTGAAAAAACGGTCCAATTTGCAAAAAAACATCAGATTGCCATTGTGCACGATTTCGCCTATGGAGCGATCGGATTTGATGGCAAAAAGCCAGTCAGTTTTCTTGAGGCAGAAGGGGCCAAAGGAATTGGGGTCGAAATGTATACGCTGTCGAAAACCTACAATATGGCTGGCTGGCGTGTGGGCTTTGCCGTTGGGAATCCTGACATGATCGAGGCGGTTAATCTCATTCAGGATCATCTATACTGCAGTCTCTTTCCTGCCATCCAGGAGGCGGCGATCGCAGCCATGACTGGGGATCAAAGCTGTGTCACGGAATTGGTATCCCGCTATGAATCCCGCCGGAATGCCTTTATAAAAGCTTGCCGGGAAATCGGCTGGAACGTGGAGAGCCCAACTGGATCCTTTTTTGCTTGGCTTCCGATACCAAACGGTTTTACTAGTGAATCTTTTGCTGATTATTTGCTGGAAAAAGCAGATGTAGCCGTTGCGGCAGGGAATGGTTTTGGCAGGCATGGCGAGGGATATGTAAGAGTCGGGCTCCTTGTGGATGAAGACAGACTTCAGGAAGCGGTTAATCGAATCGCCAAGCTGAATCTGTTTAGTTCGGCTGCAGTAGAAAAATAGGGAAATAGAGAATGAATGCTGTGACTGGCTGCTACCTGGCTTGAACACTATTTTTGAAGGAAGGATGAAAAATGAAAAAGGATCCTTATTTTCCTGCTTCCATCTTCTGCTGCTATACAGGATGCGGTATACTAAAATATAGAAGATAATTGAAACTTAGGGGGGAAATGAATGAGGATTTTAGTGGTTGGCGCTGGTGCAGTAGGAGGATATTTTGGCGGACGTTTGCAGGAGAACGGGGCGGATGTTACCTTTTTAGTCAGAGAAGGAAGAAAGAAACAATTAGAGAAAACAGGACTTGTGATTGACAGCGTCCACGGGAACATGGCTCTGGTTCCTAAAACCATCGTAAAAGGAGACGATGCACAGCCGTTTGATGTGATCCTTCTATCAACAAAAGCTTACCATCTGGATGGTGCCATTGATAGTATACGGGAGTATGCCGGACCCCATACCGCTGTTTTACCCCTGTTAAATGGAATTTCACACCTCGAACAATTGCAAGCAGAATTTGGGGAAGATAAGATTATCGGCGGTCTATGCTTTATCGAAACGACCTTAAACCAGGATGGGAAGGTCATACAGACAAGCCCTAAGCATGATTTAGTCTTTGGGGAACTTTCTGGTGTTAGGTCGGAGAGAGCTTTAAAGATTGAAGCGGCCTTCAAAGGGGCGAATATTGGCTATCGGTTAAGCGATAATATTAAAAAAGATCTTTGGAATAAGTACTTATTTATTGCGGTAATGTCAGGTATCACGACCTTAATGAGGTCTCCAATCGGTCCGATCCGAGAGCAGGCAAGTGGACGAGCAGCGATTTCAGCCTTATTAGCAGAAATTGTTTCGGTCATGGGGCATCTTGGCGCATCTTTTCCTAAAGATATTATTGAACTACAGAAAAATCAAATCAACTCCCTTGATTACACGATGAAATCGTCCATGCAGAGAGATATGGAAAAAGGGATGCAGGTAGAAGCTGACCATTTGCATGGTTATCTGCTGGAGGCTGCCTATAAGGAGCAAATACCGGTTCCGGTATTAGAAGCGGTTTATGCTAATTTGAAAATATACGAAAGCACTGTAAAGTGAGAAAAAGGCCCAAAATGGGCCTCAGGCTGTCGAAAAACCTTCGACAGCTTTTATTTTATCTTTATTCTTTATTAATTCACCGCGTTAATATGATAT
>NZ_CALPDF010000070.1 GCF_943193175.1 Neobacillus muris | reverse complement strand
TCGGAAGAGAGTTGTCAACTGTCGGAAAGCAGGCCGTCACTGTCGGAAGCGGGTCCAACTGTCGGAAAGGGTGATCCAACTGTCGGAAGTGAGGTGTCAACTGTCGGAAAGCAGGCCGTCACTGTCGGAAGCGGGTCCAACTGTCGGAAAGGGTGATCCGACTAACGGAAGCGAGGTGTCAACTGTCAGAAAGAAAGCAGCCACTGTCGGAAAGAGGCTCCCTATTGTCGAAAAGCAGACCCCATTGTAGAATAAAGGACGAGAATGAGGCTTTGGCCTCTCTTTTTTTTCAAAAAAAAAGGAATTTAGACATAATCTATGGAAAATAACCTTATAGAGAAAGCCTCAGGCGGGGGATAGAGATGAGCCATAAAATTTTATTGGTAGAAGACGATACAGCCATAAGTGACATGGTCAAAGGACAGTTCATGAAAGAAGGCTTCGAGGTAGTGCCGGCATTCGATGGGGAAGAGGCACTAGCAGTGTTTGCAAGCGGCACATTTGATTTAATTCTTCTGGACCTCATGCTGCCCAAATTAGATGGAATGGAATTTTTAAAGATCATTCGGGAGAAAAGCATGGTACCGGTTCTGATCATGTCAGCAAAGGATGGCGACCTGGACAAGGCGCTAGGTTTGGGATTTGGCGCCGATGACTATATTGCCAAGCCATTTTCAATGATTGAGCTGACAGCACGGGTGAAAGCTGCGATCCGGCGGGCAACCCATTATTCGCGTACAGTGCAAAAACAGGAGGCAAGCGTAATGGCAGCCGGGGAGCTGACCCTTGATCTAGATAATTTTTCGCTCCACAAACGAGGCGAAGAGGTCAAATTAACGGCAAAGGAATTTCAAATTCTAAAGCTATTTATCTCCCATCCAAACCGCGTCTATACCAAGGCGCAAATCTATAGTCTCGTATGGGAGGAAGATTACTATGGAGATGAAAATGTCATTAATGTCCACATGAGAAGATTACGAGAGAAGATTGAGGACGACCCTTCTTCGCCAACTTACATAAAAACGTTATGGGGCATTGGCTATAAGCTTGGAGAGTTCTAGCCATGATCCTATTTTTGCTCATTGTCATATTGATTTTAATAGGATTGAACATCCAGCAGTGGAGAACCCAAAAACAACACACAGAAAATTTGGGGTATCTCCATGAAAAACTAAAGCGAATCATTGACGAAAAAACCGATGAAAAACTGTTATTGCACACAACCGATGAAAATTTAAAAAAGGTCCTGATTGAGGTCAACCGTCTTCTGGAGCACAATCAAAAGACGATTGCAGCCTACAACAAAACGGAACTGTCGATGCGAAAAATGCTCTCCAATATTTCACACGATCTAAAAACACCGCTGACTGTCGTGCTCGGGTATCTTGAAATGATTCTGAATGACCCCGAGAGAAGCTATCATGAATCGGAAGAACCTTTGCAAAAAGTGCAGGCAAAAACGGTCGAGGTTTTGGAGCTGATTAAAAAATTCTTTGATCTGGCCAAACTGGAGTCTGGTGATAAAGATATTCCTTTAACGAGAGTCAACCTTAATGAGCTGTGCCGGAAAAATATCTTAAGCTTTTATGAAGTAGTAACAACTAAAGGCTTTGAGGTGCAAATTGACCTTCCAGAAGGTAATCTTTACGGATTGGGAAATGAAGATGCACTGGACCGGGTGCTAAATAATTTGATTTCGAACGCAATCCAGTACGGCGGAGAAGGGAAAACCCTCGGAATTGCCTTAAGAAGCGACGAACAATTTGTTTATATTGATGTCTGGGATAAAGGCAAAGGAATCAGCGAACGGCACAAGGATTTGGTTTTTGAAAGAATGTACACACTGGAGGATTCCCGCAATAAATCCTATCAAGGCAGCGGCCTGGGCCTGACGATCACCAAGAGGCTCGTCGAAAAAATGAATGGAGACATCTTTCTCACCAGCAAGCCCTATGAAAAAACCACTTTTACGATTCAACTAAAAAGAATTACATATTAAATTGCTAAGGGTGCCTCTTTGGCACCCTTTCTTTAACTTAAGATTTTTGTAAGATTTGATTAATAAAAAAGAAAATTTCGTTGTCTAAAATAAGAATTAGTTAAGACGAAGGGGAGCTGAAATAAATGTGCTACGTGATTAAAACCAATCAACTGACCAAGACCTACAAAGGCAAGGAAGTTGTGGCGAATGTCAATATGAAGGTAAAAAAAGGAGAAATTTACGGTTTCTTGGGCCCAAATGGTGCCGGGAAAACGACGATTATGAAGATGCTGACCAATCTTGTCAAACCAACAAGCGGGGAAATTGAGCTTTTTGGAGAAAAATTAACCAACACCTCCTATGAACTATTCAAAAGAATGGGCAGCATCATTGAGTATCCAGTCTTTTATGATAGGCTGACAGCAAGAGAAAATCTGGAATTGCACTGTGAATATATGGGTTATTATGATAAACGGGCGATTGATTCCGCGCTGGATTTAGTAAAATTAAAAAATATCGACAATAAATCGGTAAAGGAGTTTTCACTGGGGATGAAACAGCGTCTGGCGATTGCCCGGGCGATTATTACTAAGCCCGAATTGCTGATTCTGGATGAGCCGATTAATGGCCTCGATCCGGTGGGGATTAAGGAGCTGCGCGACCTGTTTCACATGCTGTCCCATGAGTATGGAATCACGATGCTGGTTTCATCACATATTCTTGGTGAAATGGAGCAGATCGCTGATACGATTGGGGTCATTAATGACGGGAAACTAATAAAAGAAGTTTCAATGGATGAAATACATGAACAAAATACGGAGTATATTGAACTGGCTGTAACCGATGTGAAAAAGGCATTTTATGTCTTGGATGAGATTCTTCACCTGGAGAATTTTAAAGTAGTCGATAGCTCACGCTTTAGAATCTATGATACTGCTCTTTCACAATCTGAAATATCGAAAACACTTATTCTTAATGGTGTCATGATTGAGGAAATGAATAAAAAGAACCATTCGCTCGAAGATTATTTTCTAACCTTGTTAAATGGAGGCGGGATCAGTGCGTAAATTAATCAGGCTTGAAATAAAAAAGTTTAAGTTATTTTCTTATTTAAAAAGTGTAGGGATTGCCAATGCCGCTATGATGGGGATGCTGTGCTTAATCTATTTTGCAGAAAAAAGTGAAGGAGGTATTGCGTTCCCAAACTATGAGGTCACCTTTGAATTACTTGGCAGTATTGTCAGGCCGGTGTTTATTATCTTTGCCGCGGTGCTTATTTCGAGGCTGATTATTGAGGAATATAAAAGCAAGTCGATCACGCTTTTATTTATGTATCCGATTCACCGCAAAAAATTGATCATTGCCAAACTCATGATTGTCGCTTGCTTTACCTTTTTAGCGATCATGTTATCGACGTTCTTCATCGGGACTGTGTTTTATTTGGCTGATTCCATTTGGCATTTTGTCCCCGAGGCATTGACTCTAGGACAAGTAACTGGCATTTTCTTTGATTTGATCCTCAGTGCGATTGCTTCTGCAGGGATGGCGTTAATCCCGCTGTATTTTGGAATGAAGAAAAAATCAGTTCCAACAACCATTGTTTCAGCGATTATTTTGGTATCTTTAACCAACTCAACAGCTGATGATGTGGATATTTATCGATTCATTGCGATTCCAATCGCACTTGCGCTTACAGGCTGCCTTATCGCTTACTTCTCGTTCCGAAATATTGAAAAAATAGATGTTAACTAAAAATAAAGCTGCTGGAAAAGCAGCTTTATTTTTTCAGTAATTCCAATAATAAATCCGGGCGGTTGGTCAGGATTCCATCAGCACCGGCATCCAGCAGTTTTTTCATTGTTTTTGGATCATCAATCGTCCAATAATGGATTTGCATGCCGCGGCGATGCGCACCGTCAATCAACTTCTGATCGGTTAAGTCAAAGCCGCTGTCTTCGGTCGGGATTTGAAAAGCGTCCACCTGTGGCTGGTAAAGGTCTCTTAAGAAAAACTTATGGAAAATGACGAAGTTTTTCACTTCTTGTTTTCCTGCTGTAGTGGCGACCCGGCCTTTTGCGTATTTCTCAAACGTTTTTAAGATTTCTTGGTCAAAGGAGGCGATTAAGATTTTATCCTCCATATGATACTTTTCAATCAGCGACCATAGCTTAGCGGCCATTTCCTCATACCGTTCCGGCGGGTTATCATCTTTAATTTCCATTTCAATTCTCATATCCCCAAACGTTTGGAACATTTCTTCAGCCGTGGGAATATAAACACCTTTGCCCCGGAAGCTGTAGCTGCCATCCAGGTCTTTAAAATGATACCCGGCATCCAGTTTCTGAATTTCCTCGAGTGTCAGGTCTGCTACTTTACCATGCCCATTTGTGGTTCTATCAACCGTTGGGTCATGGATTGCGACCAAATAACCGTCCTTTGTAATATGAAGGTCCGTCTCCAATACATCGACCCCCATATCTGCTGCATTTTGAAAGGCGGCCATGGTATTGGACGGGGCCAGCAGTTCACCGCCTTGATGTGCAATCACCAAAGGGCGGTCATTTTGGAAAAAACTTTTTTCATTGATTTTTTTGACGGGGACGAAATTAATCCCTAACAGGAAAAGGATGAGTAAAGGAATTAGGAATTTTATGACGGCAGCAAGGCGCCGTCTTTTTCTTGGTTTTTCGAGTGTAACTTGCTGCATGAAAGATCTCCTTTTCTCAGTATCCTTTTGAATAATCAACTAGATTAATAGCGGGGATTGCTCCAGATAAATAAGCTTTTAAATTAGGAATCAAAATATTTTGGATGACCCGTTGATTATAGTGCTCTGTTGCCCCGGAAGTGTGCGGGGTGACAATCACGTTCTCCATTTCCCATAACGGACTTTCTGCCGCTAATGGTTCCGTTTCAAACACATCCAATCCCGCTCCTGCAATAATACCTTGCTGGAGGGCCGCGATTAATTCTTTCTCCACGACGATTTCCCCGCGGCCAATGTTGATGAAAAAGGCAGCAGGTTTCATTAACTGAAACTGTTTGATTCCAAACAAATGGTGGGTCTCTTTTGTATGCGGTAAAGTAATCACGACATAATCGCATTGTGGCAATACCAGATCAAGCTGGTCTATTTTATACATTTCATCGACAAACTGGGCAGGCATGCCGGAGTGCCTGACGCCAAGCACCTTCATCCCAAAGGCTTTGGCAATTTTCGCGGTTTCTTTGCCAATTGCTCCTACACCAATGATTCCGATGGTTTTTTCATGTATCTCCAATTTTATATTGGCATGATGCCATGTTTTGGATTGCTGATTTTTTACATAGGTGTGGATTTTTCTCGTTAATCCCAGCATTAAGGCAAAAATGGTTTCGGAAATGGGATAGCTATGGACCCCATTGGCGCTTGTTAATAGGATATCGGCTGCCTGTAATTTGTTTAGCGGCAAGGAATCCACTCCTGCACTCCAGGTTTGCACCCACTTGAGCCCGGACTCAGGACCGAGGCAATATTCATCCAATCCACGCCTCCAGCCTGCAATCACTTCCGCATCTCTTGCATGCTCCTGACAAATCTCTTTATCCTTAGAAGCAATCAGCTCCCAGCCGGGGATTATTTCTTTGATTTGCTGGAACAGTTCCTCTGTCAGGTTATTGGTAACCACAAGCTTTCTTTTGGGCATATTTAGTCCTCCTATTTGAAGAGTTTTCTGTTTTTATCATAACAGCTTTATTCAAAAAATAGGTTGAAAAAATGCAAAAATCTAACTCCTGGCTGTGACTGTCCGGAGATTGAACACTTTCCTTCTATAAATTGTCCAAAAAACATACACCTTTATTAAATCTCATTGTCCCTTTAGAACAAATGGCTTGGCATGAAAATTGCAAATTAAAAACTGAGTGAGCCATGATTTGGGAGGGGATTTATGTGAGATTAGAAGATTGTTTAGCTGTCGTAACCGGCGGGGCTTCAGGACTTGGGGAAGCGGCGGTTCGCAACATTGTTCTAAAAGGCGGCAAGGCGGCGATTTTTGATCAGTCGGAGGAAAAAGGGAGGCAGCTTGCGGAAGAATTAGGAGAGTCCGTTTTATTTATCAGGGCGGATGTGACGAAGGAAGAGGACATACGAGCGGCAGTCAACCAGGCAGCGGATGTGATGGGCGGCATTAATACCCTTGTCAATTGTGCCGGAATTGGGGCAGCAGAAAAGGTCATTGGGCGAAACGGGGCTCATCATCTAGCTAATTTTGCTAGAGTGATCCAAGTAAATTTAATTGGGACCTTTAATGTAATCCGGCTTGCGGCGGAAAAAATGATTGGCAATGAGCCGAATGAACATGAGGAAAGAGGGGTGATGATTAATACGGCATCGGTTGCCGCCTTTGAGGGGCAGATTGGCCAGGCGGCATATAGCGCATCTAAGGGCGGAATTGTCGGCATGACCCTGCCGATTGCCAGAGAACTGGCCCGCTACGGTATTCGGGTGATGACCATAGCTCCAGGACTTTTCCATACACCGCTGTTTGATACATTGCCTGAGGAAGCGAGGGATTCCCTTGGAAAAACAGTGCCGTTCCCTCCAAGATTAGGATATCCTAGCGAATATGGGCGGCTGGTCCAGAGTATTATTGAGAACCCGATGCTAAATGGGGAAACGATTCGCTTGGATGGTGCCATTCGCATGCAGCCGAAATAGATTCTACTATGAAAGGGTCCCTAGACGGGTCCTTTTTTTTAAGATAGGAAATTATTTACAATATTTGTAGAATTCAACCTACTATTTGTAGAAAAACTCCAATTTTTGAAGAATCCCGGCTCTAAATGGCAAAATACCTCATCCGTTTTGTAGAATTCATCACAGTATCTCTCCTTATCCATACTATTAATGTAAAAGAAGGAATTTTGAGTAAATAAAATATTCAAAAAAGTATAGTATATTTGCTACAATAGGGGTAGGTTCAAAAGTTAGGAGTGATCACATGCTCCAAATTCAAGATATTATTACTCCGATGGATTGTATGGCAACGGAGGGAACTACCTTGAAAGAAGCCTTTAGGATCATGGCCGGCAAGAAGTGGAACATCCTTCCAGTAACCAATCCGAAGGGAATTTTAATCGGTGTTTTTACCCGCAGCAGCTTGTATCATATGATCATCCAAGAAACCCCTCTTAACACTCCCATCAGACATTACATAAAGAAACAAGTCGAAACGATCAAAGTCGATACTCCATTTGAGAAAATTGAAGAGCTTGTCAGGACAAGCAAAGTTGGCACTGGTGTCGTAGTCGATGAATCCAATCGGGTGGCAGGGATCCTTACGAAAACCGATATGGTAATGGCACTGCTGCAAGCATCCCAGGAATTGCAAATGGTAAAAAAATTAACAAGAACACTGGATACGGTCATTGACCACGCCTTTGACGGGATCATTATGACGGATGAGCATAAGCAAGTCCAAATGGCGAACGAGCCAATCCTTGAATTATTTAACCTTCAGTCCGAACAAGTTCTGTATCAGCCCGTTTCAAAAGTAATGCCCCAACTGCATATGGATCGTGTCTATCAATCACACGCTGCTGAAGTAAGCGGATTCTTAGAAATCAATGGCATCAAGTATATCATTCACCGGATTCCGATTTTACAAGAGGGGGAAGTAATTGGGGCCATTGGCAAGGTAGTCTATAAACAATTAAATGAGGTCAGTGAATTATTTAAAAAACCCTTAAGGGAGAAAAGTAAGGCCCGCTATTATCAACAGCCCTATCAAAGGCCGGAATCGGCCCAGTTTACATGGGACCATATTTTAAGCAAGGACCCGCATATAGAAAAACTGAAACGGACAGCTGCCAAAGCGGCTAAAGGCAGGTCCACCGTTTTAATCCGCGGTGAAAGCGGCACAGGGAAAGAACTGTTTGCTCATGCCATCCATAACAGCAGTACAAGAAGCGGCAGTGAGTTTGTGGTGGTCAACTGTGCAGCGATTCCCGAGGATTTGCTTGAATCAGAGTTTTTTGGCTACGAACAGGGGGCCTTTACCGGTGCCAGACTAAAGGGCAAAATCGGCAAATTTGATTTAGCCAACGGAGGCACCTTGTTTCTTGATGAAATCGGCGATATGGCCCTCACTCTACAGGCAAAGCTCTTGCGTGTGCTCCAAGAGCGGGAATTTTATCGGGTCGGCGGCACGAAAAGAGTAAAGGTGGATGTCAGAATTATTGCCGCCACCAATCGAAATCTGGAGCAAATGGTGAAAGAAGGCCAGTTTAGGGAGGATTTATATTACCGTTTAAATGTGATTTCCTTGCATGTGCCGCCGCTGCGTGAACGTCCCGATGACGTCAGTTTTCTAATTGGAAAATTTATGGTTGAGTTGAACGAAATTTTGGGTACCTCGATTACCGGTATCGAGGACCGTGCCAAAGCGGCAATGGCCCATTTCGATTGGCCGGGGAATATCCGGGAGCTGCGGAATGTTCTGGAACGGGCGATGACCTTTGCAGAAAACGGTAAAATCAAGTTCGAGGATCTCCCAGATTATTTAACAGCGAAAGTATCGTTAACAGAACCGGATGCTTCTAGGTCGATGGTGGAGAACGCGGAGCTGGCTGCCATTAAAAAGGCCCTGATTCATGTTAAGGGCAACAAAGTCAAGGCAGCAAAATTGCTTGGGATCAGCCGGTCCGGTTTATACGAAAAAATAAAAAAATACAAAATTCCAACCTAGTCAACTGTGGTTAGGGGGGCTTGGGCAACTCCATTTAGAAAGCGCTAACACTTGTAAAAGGAGGCAACAAATGATGAAACATCCCTACTTAAAGGAAGACCATGAAATTTTTCGTCAATCACTAAGAAAGTTTTTGGAAAAAGAAGCATATCCCTTTTATGAACAATGGGAAGAGGACAGGATGGTTCCTCGCTCTTTTTGGAGAAAAATGGGGGAGCAAGGCTTTCTGTGCCCTGATGTGGAAGAAAAATATGGCGGGAGCGGGGTGGATTGGGGCTTTAGTGTGATCATTAACGAGGAATTGGAGCGGGTTGGCTCCGGCTTAGTGGGGATAGGACTTCACAGTGATATTGTCGTTCCGTACATTACGGCATATGGAACGGAAGAACAAAAACAACGCTGGCTGCCCAAATGCGTGACGGGCGAAATCATGACAGCGATTGCGATGACGGAACCGGGAACAGGTTCAGACCTAGCCAATATTAAAACCACGGCTAAGCTTGATGGAGACCATTATATTGTCAATGGACAAAAAACGTTTATTACCAATGGCATTCAATCAGATTTAGTAGTGGTTGTCGTGAAGACGGATCCACAGGCTGTGCCAAAGCATAAAGGCATCAGTCTCCTGGTAATCGAACGGGATAATCCTGGTTTTTCCAGGGGCCGCAAGCTGAATAAGGTAGGCCTTCATTGTCAGGATACAGCGGAATTAATTTTTGAAGACTGCCGGGTTCCAAAAGAAAACCTGCTTGGTGAAGAAGGCAGGGGCTTCCACTACTTAATGGAGAAGCTCCAACAAGAAAGGCTTTTGGTGGCAGTATGTGCCCAAACGGCATCAGAAGTGATGCTAAAGCTGACAATGGACTATGTAAAAAGCCGCGAAGCCTTTGGCAAGCCGATCAGCCAATTCCAAAATACCCAGTTTAAAATTGCTGAAATGGCAGCGGATGTCCAAATGGGGCGGGCATTCTTAGACCAACTGATTGCTGAACACATGGAAGGGCAAAACGTCGTGACCAAGGTGTCGATGGCAAAATGGAAGCTGACAGACATAGCCAAAAGGATTGCCTCTGAAAGCATGCAGCTGCACGGCGGTTACGGCTATATGGAAGAGTACGAGATTGCCAGACGTTTCCGCGACATCCAGGTGTCCAGTATATATGCCGGCACCAATGAAATTATGAAAACAATCGTAGTTAAAAATCTTGGATTATAAAAGAGAGGAAGATGAACATGCGTGAAGTAGTGATTGTAGAGGGAGTACGTACACCTGTAGGAAGAAGAAATGGAGTTTTAAAAGATATTCGTCCAGATGAATTAGCAGCATTTGCCTTAAAAGAATTGGTGAACCGGACCGGCATCGCTCCAGCCATTATCGAAGATGTCATTCTTGGATGTGTTACCCAGTCAGGAGAGCAAGCAGGGGATATCGCAAGGGTAGCAGCGTTAATTGCGGGTTACCCCATTGAAGTGCCTGGCACAACGATTGACCGCCAATGCGGCTCCAGCCAACAGGCTGTCCATTTTGCGGCACAGGCAATTCTAGCCGGCGATATGGACGTTGTCGTGGCAGGCGGTGTGGAAAGCATGAGCCGGGTGCCAATGGGCTCCAACTATATGGGCGCTGAAGAACCATTCAGCCCGAAATTAAGAGATAAGTATGAAATGATTCATCAAGGGCTGTCTGCCGAGCGGATTGCTGAAAAATATGGCTTTACCCGTGAGGAACTGGACCGTTTCTCTCTTGAAAGCCATAAAAGAGCAGTAAGGGCCCAGGAGGAAGGTTATTTTGACCGGGAAATCTCCCCGATTGAAGTCACTCTTCCAGATGGGGCAACAGCCGTTATCAAAGAAGATTCCGGCCCAAGAAAGGACACATCGTTAGAAAAACTGGCAGCGCTGAGAACTTCTTTCTTGGAGGATGGTGTCATTCATGCTGGTAATTCCAGCCAAATCAGCGACGGGGCTGCGGCCGTATTATTGATGTCCCGTGAGAAAGCGGAAGAATTAGGGTTAAAGCCGCGTTTCCGGGTGAATACCCGCGTCGTTGTCGGGGATGATCCAACTATGATGCTTCTCGGACCGATTCCTGCGACTAAAAAAGCCCTTGATAAAGCTGGATTGTCCATCGATGATATTGATGTATTTGAAGTAAATGAAGCCTTTGCGCCAGTGCCGCTTGCCTGGCTGAAGGAAACAGGTGCAGATCCTGCAAAGCTCAACCCAAATGGCGGGGCCATAGCAATCGGCCATCCACTGGGGGGCAGCGGAGCGCGTTTAATGGTCACGATGATGCATGAACTGGAACGTTCCGGCGGCCGTTATGGCTTGCAAACGATGTGCGAAGGCCACGGAATGGCCAATGCTACAATTATTGAACGATTAGACTAGATTTTAATATTGGAACCGTGCAGGATAACAAGGCAGCAAAGGCAATCGGACCATCCCGATTGCCTTTCATTTAAAAAAATGGAGGAGATGTCATGGGACCGACTATTGGCAAAATTTTCGATTTAACGGTACAAAAATTTCCTAACAAAGAGGCTATTTACGACGTGCGAAAGAATGTGCGCTACACGTACAAGGAATGGAGTGAACAGGTAAACTGTCTGGCCAATGCTCTTTTAAAGCAGGGGGTAAAAAAAGGAGACCGGGTTTCAATGTTCCTGTTTAACACGGAAGAATTAGGAACAGCCTTTTTTGCCTGCGCCAAAATTGGAGCTATATTTAATCCTATCAATTTCCGGTTAGTGTCGGAGGAAGTTGCTTTCATTTTATCAGATGCAGCCCCTAAAGTTGTTCTTTTTGAAAAAGCTTTGGAGCCAGTGATTGCAGGCATTGAAAACCGTTTTGAACACATTTCTTTCTGGTTTATTGATGATGCAGCTCCTGAATATGCTGCCAGTTATCAAATGAAGCTTGCGGAAGCTTCAAGTGAAGACGTCCATGGGGATGTGAACGAAAACGATATTTATGCATTTATTTACACGAGCGGGACAACCGGACGTCCTAAAGGGGTTATGCATTCACATCGGAATATGGTGGATCAAAGCGTCCTCTGTATGGCTTCTCAAAAGCTGGAATCTACTGATGTTGGTCTTGTCACTGCACCGATGTTTCATTGCGCTGAGCTTCATTGTGCGTTCTTGCCCAGAGTTCATACTGGAGCTAAAAATGTCATCTTACATCAATTTAATCCTAAAGCCATCCTCTCGCTGATTGGTCAAGAAAAAATCACCAAGCTCTTTGCAGCACCGACTATGTGGAACATGCTGCTGCAAGAAGATTTAAGCCAATATGATTTATCGAGTCTTAAGCTCGGCTTATACGGTGCTGCTCCGATGGCTCCATCTCTTGTGCATGCTCTTCACGACCGCTTAGGCATTTCGTTGATTCAAGCCTATGGGATGACCGAAATGGGACCCGCCATTACCTTTTTATCTGAGGCGGACCAGCTGCGTAAGGCAGGTTCGGCAGGGCAGGCAGCCTTAAGCCATGATATTCGGATTGCCAGGACGAGAGAGGATGGCCCCTCCGATCCAGATGATGTGGTTCCGGCCTATGAGACGGGTGAAATTGTTGTCCAAGGGCCTTGTATGATGCTCGGCTATTATAATCGTGAGGATGCAACGAAAAAAGCGATGTACAAGGGCTGGTATCATTCAGGGGATATTGGGTACATGGATGAAGATGGTTATCTTTATGTAAATGACCGGGTGGACGATATGATAATCAGCGGTGGTGAGAATATTTATCCTCGTGAGGTGGAGGACTTGCTGCACAGCCATTCAGGCGTTCTGGATGTCGCGATTGTCGGTCAGCCTGATGATCGCTGGGGTGAAACGGTTACTGCCTTTGTGGTGAAAAAGGATCCGAATTTGACGGATCAAGTACTAGATGAATTCTGTAAGACTAGTGATAAATTGGCTAATTATAAGCGCCCAAGAAAATATATTTTCTGTGACGCATTGCCGCGGAATGCGAGCGGCAAAATACAAAAATTTATTTTGCGGAAGCAGTTGGAGGATTTGTTCACACAGGGGTGATCAATGCTGTTGGGGAAGATCATCCGCCAGTAAGAGAAGGTTATGCGACAGTTGAAATAGTATGCGACAGAAGCGGCGGTTTATACGACAGTTGGAAGGTGCTATACGATAGTTGGGGAAGATCATCCGCCAGTAAGAGAAGGTTATGCGACAGTTGAAATAGTATGCGACAGAAGCGGCGGTTTATA
>NZ_CALPDF010000069.1 GCF_943193175.1 Neobacillus muris | reverse complement strand
CTTTGACCCGTAAGACCACTTCCCGCGGACTGAATGGTTTCACAATATAGTCGTCCGTTCCCACTTCAAAGCCTTGGACGCGATTGACTTCCTCTCCTTTTGCCGTTAACATAATGACCGGAGTAGCTTTTCTCTCTCTAAGTTCACGGCAAACCTCAATTCCATCTTTGCCTGGCATCATTAAATCCAGCAGAATGACATCATAATCGTTGGCTAGGGCTTTTGTTAAGGCTTCATTGCCATCTTCCGCTTCATCAATAATATATTCTTCCCTTTCCAAATACATTTTTAATAAGCGGCGAATCCTTTCCTCATCATCAACGACTAAAATTTTCACGTCTTTTTCCATTATAATTCCCCCTATGGAGTTAATTTTACAAAATGGACATCGTTTTTGCTATATATTCTAAGCAATTACTCCTATAAAAAGTGTCAATAATTTGACAAAGTAATTTTGCTTAACCATGAACTATTAATCAAAAGCCTCCACTACATTTAAAGTGAAGGCTTTATTTACTTCCCGCTTAGGAACCAGCATAGGAATGGAGACCGGCAATCACAAGATTGACTGCAACAAGGTTGAACATAATAATGACAAAACCGACAACAGCAAGCCATGCTGATTTTTCGCCATGCCATCCTTTCGACAAGCGCAGATGCAAAAAGGCCGCATAGAATAACCAGGTGATTAACGCCCAAACCTCTTTAGGATCCCAGCCCCAGAAACGGGACCAAGCCATATGCGCCCAAATCATCGCAAAAATCAGCGCTCCCAGTGTGAAGACTGGAAAGCCAATTAAAACAGAGCGATAGCTAATCTCATCAACAAAATCAAGTTTAATATTTTTGACCAAAGGTTTTAACGCAGCTGAAATACGTTTTCTGAGGATCAATCGAATGATCGCGTAAAGCACTATTCCGCCAATGAGGGACCAAAGTACTGTATTTAATTTCTTAGCGTTAATAATAGCTGGCACACTGACTAACGGTGAAAAACCATCTTCTGTAAGCAATTGACCCTCATGCGGCCCAATAAGGGCTGGCATTGAATAGTCAAGTGCTGCTTCATTATCATGCTTATCCACCCATGAAAATTCTTCATGATAATCGGCCGCTGAAAAAATTGTGGACACCGCAACAAATCCAAGAACCGTTACCAGTGAGAACATAATGGCTTCAAGCCAAAAGGTTTTCTTGCTTCTTTTTGATTGGTCAATCGCTTTTACTAAATAAATCAGTCCTGCGGCAAAACTAATTGCCAGAATAGCTTCCCCCATAGCCGCAGTTGTAACGTGGATATGAAGCCAATAGCTTTGAAGCGCGGGGATTAACGGCGTAATCTCACGCGGAAACATGCTTGCATAGGCAATAACGAGCAGTGCCACAGGCATTGTGAATAACCCGAGCAGGGTTGTCCGATAAATGAAATAAATAACGATAAATGCTCCAACTAATGCCATTCCAAAAAATGTGGTAAACTCAAACATATTGCTGACCGGTGCATGACCGGCTGCAATCCATCTAGTAATGAAATATCCCAGTTGTGCAATAAAACCTATTATGGTTAAAGAAACAGCTATTTTTCCCCATTTATTGGTTTCTCTTTTTCCATTCAAATCCTTTTTTTCTTTAATCGATCCTCCATAAAATAATATGGACACTAAATAAAGAATAAAGGCAATAAACAATAAATTACTGCTTAATGCTGCCAACTAAGCTCCCTCCTTTTCCTCTTTCTCTGCTTGCAATTGGTCATCTGGCATCATCAGATTCGTATTTTCTAAACAAGTTTCAATTTCCCGTTTCAGACCATACCAGTTTTTGTTTGTATGAGCAGCGATCCAAACTTGCCCATTTTTTCTTTGTATCCAAATCCGTCGATGATTCCAATAGGATCCCTGGATAACGCCAATCATAAAGATAATTCCGCCTAGGATAATAGCCCATAAGGATGAATCCTTTCGTACCGTAAATCCTGAAACATTTTTGGTCTGGATTCCTTTAAAAGTCATCTTATACGTATTATTGCCAAATGGTTCAATGGTTTGCTTAATCGCCACAAAACTCGTTTCACCCTCAGGTTTTTCAGGCGATACCATCCGAAAAACGAAAGCCGGATTATTGGGCACCCTTGACTTTGTAGACGGTTCCTTGTTTTTGTCGAATTCAAAGTCTGGAAAATATTCAACAATCTCAACCGAGTAACCATTGCCTAAATCATATTTGGATTTCGGGTCTTCGAGGTTAATGGTTAAATCCCCAAATGACTGATTCGTCTGTTTATTGGTTAATGAAAAGGTCATTGAACTCAGTTCGCTTCTATAGGAGGATTGAAAAATAGAATACCCGTCAAAAGTTAATGGATGATTGACGCGGACCTTATATTCTTTTACCTTTTCAAGCTTTGGTTTTTCTCCAGGAAGAGTATCTCCCACCTTTTGATACAATACTACATTCGACTGATAGTTTTTAACGACTTCCCCAGCTCTTTCAATCGCTTCTTCAAAGGTTTTATCATCGTTTTTATCGTAGGTCTGCAAGATAAATTGATTGTTTTCTAGATAAAACTTTTCTCCAGTCTCGGGAACTAAAGCGGTCTCTCCTTCGCGAACCCATAGATCCTCGTTCACATACATACCAGGAATGAACCGCAGCATTCCGCCAAATAAGAAGATAATTAATCCCACATGATTGACATATGGTCCCCAGCGGGAAAACCTGCCTTTTTCTGCTAATAAATTGCCATCCTCTTCACGAATTTGATAGCGCTTTGCTTTTAGCTGTTCCTTTACCAGCTTTAAATCATTGCTGCTAAAATCAGGACTTGTCCCAAATACCCGCTGCCGTTTCAAAAAGCCCTCATTTCTGGTTACTCTTTGTGCCTTTAACGCTTTATAAAGAGGGATAACCCGGTCAAGGCTGCAAATGACAAGCGAGACACCAATCAAGGCAATTAATAATAAATACCACCAAGATCCGTATAAATCGTGAAAGCCCAGTTGATAGTATATTTTTCCAAACCAACCGTATTCCTGTTCATAATACACTTCAGGCGGCAGATTAATATACATCTCCTGCGGAAGAATGGTTCCAAGGATGGATGCAATGAGGGTAATCACGATCAGCCAAACCCCTACTTTTACGGACGAAAAGAAATTCCAGATTTTATCGATGAATGTCTTATTATAGGTTTGCGATCGCCTGGCACTGCCTTCGTAGCGCATATCAAGCAATTGGTTTTTTTTCTCTTCCCGTTCATCGAGCACTTTTCCGCAGGCTTCACAGAGAACGGTCCCATGTGGATTGACATGGCCGCATTCACACTTTACCTGTTCCATTTAAAAAACTCCCTACGCCATAAGCCGTAAACCCTTATGGTTTTATTTTCTCCATAAAATCCCTAACCATATTTTCAGTTAGTTCTCCCGTATAATACTTTACTACTTTTCCATTTTTATCTATCAAAAAGGTGGCTGGAAGCTGGTCGACATCATAGGCTGTCATGACTTCCTTTTCAGCATCAATCATGATGGGAAAATCAAGCTGGTATCGGTCGATAAATTTATTTACAGCAAGCTCTGATTCCTGGATGTCAACTGACAATACCTGAACCCCTTCATCTTTAAATTGCTGATATTGGTTGTTGATATAGGGCATCTCTTTTTTACAAGGAGGGCACCAAGTTCCCCAAAAATTCAAAAACACTCCCTGGCCCCGATAATCAGACAAGCGGTGCTTGTTGCCCTGCATATCTGTTAAGACAAAATCAGGCGCAGGATCATTTACCGCCACCTTTTGTTTATTATCCAACGCGAAATTAGAATACAATGAATAAACAACGGCTGCAGCTAGTATAATCAGGATTACCGTCCTTATCACTAATCGCCGTTTTTTCATAGCCAACCCTCCAATGCCCTGTCCCAAAAAAAGTTATTCTAAATTATATCATTTTCCAATCTATTCATAGTGGTAACAACAATTGGTAAATGTGACGTTTTTATGACTTTTTTGAGGAAGTGTCTAAAGCAAGAGCCCTTAATTGTTTCACTTCATGGGGAGTCAACTCCCGTGCTTCCCCAGGCTTTAGCCCGCCTAAAGTTAAAAAGCCATACCGTTCTCGCTTTAGCTTGATTACTTCATGGCCAATCGCTTCAAACATCCTCCTTACCTGGCGGTTTCTTCCCTCATGGATGCTGATCTCCACGATTGCTGTTTGTTTCTTCTTGTCAAAGGATAACATTTTGACTTTTGCAGGTGCCGTTTTGCCATCCTCAAGCTGAACCCCTTTTTCTAGCTTTCGAAGCGTTTCCTTCACAGGCATTCCTTTCACCTTTGCTACATAAACTTTTTCAATTTCATGGCTTGGATGCATCAGCAGATGGGCAAAATCGCCATCGTTCGTAAGTAAAATCAATCCTGAGGTATCATAATCCAAACGTCCGATTGGATAGATTCTTTCTTTTATTTCTGGAAGAAAATCAGTTACCACTTTCCTTCCCTTTTCATCACTTACACTTGTAATGACGCCTCTTGGTTTGTATAACAAAAAATAAACGGGTTCTTCCTTTTCGAGCGGAATTTCATTCACCTCTACTCTGTCGGATCCGGAAACCTTCACCCCCAGTTCAGTGACAACCTTACCGTTTACTTTCACTTTTCCTTCTTTAATCAGTTCCTCCGCTTTTCTCCGGGAGGCAATCCCAGCGCGAGCAATTACTTTTTGCAGTCTTTCCACTAACTTCACCTCTAAATGTGCCAATTGATCAACCTAATCTTATACGTCTATAGAAAATTCTCATCTTCTAAGGATAAACAAATATGTCCATCCTAATGAATTATGACACAAAATCTTCACTTTTCAAAGTGAGGGCTATTCCTCTACATAAAAAAAGTAAGTCTCCCTTAATGGATCCTTACTTTTTCTACTATAACTTTTCATTTCGTTCCAAATATGAACACAACAACCACAAACGCTGCAATAATGCCGGCTACATCTGCCAATAGGCCGACTTTTAAAGCATCACCCATTTTTTTGATGCCAACCGCACCGAAGTACACGGTTAATACATAGAAAGTGGTATCTGTACTTCCTTGAAGCACAGATGCCAACCGCCCGATAAACGACTCCGGCCCATAGTTTGCAATTAAATCGCTGGTCATGCCAAGTGCAGCTGTACCGGAGATTGGCCTTATTAAAAGCAGCGGAACAATTTCAGCCGGCATCCCGATTGTTTGCATGATTGGCCGCAGCCAGTTCATTAGTGCCTCTAACGCGCCGGATGCCCGGAAGATTGTGATAGCAACTAACATCCCCACCAAAAAAGGAATAATTTGAAATGCAATTTTTATCCCTTCCTTGCCGCCTTCAACAAAGCTCTCATAGGTGGGGACTTTTTTGAAAGTGCCATACAATAGGATAAACCCAATTAAAAATGGGATAAACGCAAGAGAGATATACGAAATTAGTGACATTTTTTTCACCCTTTTCGGCTTCTGCGATAATAAAAATACCGATCAATGAGAACAGCGCTAAGTGCCGAAAGAATGGTGGCAATGATGGTCGGCACGACAATTTCGGTTGGAGCCTTAGAATGATAGGTCATCCTAATAGCGATTACGGTGGTGGGAATAATGGTGATACTGGCCGTATTGATCGCTAAGAACGTGACCATTGACCTTGAGGCAGTGTCTTTGCCGCCATTTAACCTTTTTAACTCCTCCATCGCTTTCAACCCAAGAGGTGTTGCCGCATTTCCTAAACCAAACATATTCGATATCATATTTGACAGCATATAGCCCATTGCCGGATGGTTCTCTGGCACCTCAGGGAACAGCCTTTTAACCAGGGGGCGAAATAGCTTTGATAATTTTTCTAATAGTCCGGACTCCTCAGCAATTTTCATCATTCCCAGCCAAAAGACCAGAACACTAATCAGCCCCATGCATAATGTAACTGCTTCTTTAGCACCGTCGAAAACCGCTTTATTCACTTCCTCCATCGTCCCGTTAAACAGGGCAAATACTATTCCCGCAACCGTTATAATCACCCAAATATAATTAACCATTGGCATTCACACCTGTAAGTGAAAGGAATAAATCCCTCACGTTATCCAGGAACCCCTTTTTTTGTTCCTGTTTGCTTCGATAAAAAATCGCTGTTTCACTGACGGCACGCCCATCTAAATAGACGATTGCTTTCCCAGCCTTTACCTCGCCGGCGTTTCGCCAATTTTTATCCGGCTTATTCAACTTATACTTAACGGAAAATAAGTCCATCTCTTCACTTGTTGCCGGGTAAACAACTGTTTTTTTAATATAAAGGTGATCCTTATAAAATTTTTGGCTTATATCAGATATTTTTCCTTTTGTCAGCACCTCGGCCATGTCATAGGCTTTAAAGCCTGATTCATACATGGCAATATGGTCATTCCAGTCATCGGGACCATTAAGTGTCACGGCAATTAAACTCATCTCTCCTTTGGAGGCTGTCGTAACAAGGGTCCTTTTTGCCAGCTTGGTATAGCCGGTTTTTCCTCCTGTTGTATATTTATATTTTGTCAGCAGCCGGTTTTTGTTTTTCCAGACATATTCCCAATCCTCCGTTGGATTGTCCGTCCGATACACCTTGGTGCCAGCTATCTTTTGGTAGATTTTATTTTGCATGGCATATCTTGTTAACAGCGCCATGTCATAGGCAGTGGAATAATGGTCATTTGAGTCATCCAACCCATGCGGATTGGAAAAATGGGTATTTAGCATGCCAATTTCTTTTGCCTTTTGATTCATCATATAAGCAAATCCATCGACACTTCCCCCAATATATTCTGCGATCGCTACGGCAGCATCGTTTCCCGAGCGGAGCATCAGCCCATATACCAAATCCTCAAGCTTCATTTTCGTTCCTGGCTTTAAATAAATCGAAGAACCTTCCGCCCGAACGGCCTTTTCACTGATTGGCACATTTTTGTTCATTTTTCCCGATTCAATCGCAATAATTGCTGTCATGATTTTTGTAATACTAGCGATTCTTCTTTTTTTATGTGCGTCTTTTTCATAAAGGATCCGTCCTGATTTTTGTTCCAATAAAACGGCACTGGCGGCACTTACCGAAACCGCAGCCTTAGCCCTTTGAGGGATAGCGGCGGCCAGCAATACGATAATGAGGGAATAAACTATTAGACTCCAAAACTTTTTCATTATGTATACCTCGTCCCCCCCTGTTAATTTAATAAAAGTTTATGCTGGACTAGCTCTGATATGACTATTAATTTTGAACAAGCTGGGTATATCCATAAAGGCAGGACCCCAACTTAATAAACAAAAAAAGACAATCCCTGACTTCCAAGGATTATCTCTTCCATTCTGTCTTATATTCCCGGCCGTTTGTCCAGTGCTTTTTCCAGCCTCATTTCTACATCATGCCAATAAACAATATTCCAAAAGTTATCTACATAATCTGCCCTGTTATTTTTATATTGGAGATAGTAAGCATGTTCCCAGACATCGAGGACCAGAAGCGGAACAACAGACCACTGCGTCAATAGCATATGCCGTTCAGATTGCAAAATTTCCAGGTGTCCTGCCATCGGTGACCAGACTAATAATGCCCACCCTGCACCTTCCACTTGTTTAGCGGCTTCAGAAAACTGTTTTTTAAACGCGTACGTACTCCCGAAGTACCGATTCATCTCCCCCTGCAAAACACCTTTCGGCTGCCCGCCCCCATTTGGGTTCATATTATTCCAAAAGATGGAGTGAAGATAATGGCCGGATCCATGGAATGCAAGCTCGCGCGACCAATGCTTAATCAAGGAATAATCCTGTGTCTCCCTGGCTTTTTTTAAGCTCTGTTCTGCCTTGTTCAACCCATTCACATAGGAACGATGATGCTTATCATGATGCAGTCTCATGATTTCTTCTGAGATATACGGCTCCAATTCATTATATGCATATGGAAGCTCAGGGAGGGTATGCCCCCCTGGAGAAAGCTGCCTCTCCTCCGTCCAAATGGTACCGACTCCCATCCCTTGCTTCCTTGAAAAATAATATTCCATTTGCTGATGAATCCGTTCGGCTTTCGCTTGAAGACTTAGAAGCTGCTCCGTGGACAATTCTTGATTGATACTTTCAATCAGTTCCGAAAATTCATCCAGTTGATGCCAAAGCTCGGTATCCTGCTCCACTTGTTCAGATTGAAGGAATTGCCGCATTTGCTCATTCCAGATAAACAGGTCATTAACATATTGGCTAAACCGGCTCATTGATCTCCCTCTTTCCAAGTTTATCTTCTTTAACTTTATGAGGGGACCATTTCGTTAAGAACAAAAGAAAGAGGCTTGCCATATAGGTGCAGCCTCTTTCTCCCGCAGTTATTTGGATTGCATCATTTTGGTCCGATAATCGGTCTCATAATATTCCAGCTCTTCCCTGATCCGTTGGAAGTCACCTTCTAAGCCTTTGATGAGCTGGACGATGCGGTCTGGAACATCCCGATAAAACTTAATCGAGTTTCTGCCAGTATATGCAGAACGGCTATTTTCAAACCATGCATCATTTTTCGGCGCAAAAAACTCTTCAATGCATTGATGATAAATTCTATATAACGTCTTTTCAGCAGCAGCTTTTTGAAACGGCTCACTTTGCAAAATGACCGCACATGCATCCAGGCCCTCTTCACTGTAGACAGCCAATTTTCGAAGATGTGACAAAATTAGTTTAATATAATTGCGATCTTCTTCACTGTCCAAATTCCACTGTGATACCGTGGTTTCATTCAAGAAATCCACAATGGTTGCACTGGTTTTGCTTAAAAACCCCTTTACATCTTGAAGCTGTGAATGAACTAATGTGTTTCCCATATTTATCCCCCTAAAGTCGACTGGAATCAAATTATTGCTGCTGTAAAACAAATTCGAGTGGTGAACGCAGTTCATACCCTTTATTTTGCTTTAGTTCTAGAAAAATTTCAGGCAATTTCTCAAAATTAATCCCTTCAAAATATGAGGAAAACTCATGTTTAGAATTAATATATAGCCGCTTGCGTCCCTTGAGACCCGGATTCTTTAATAAGCAGACAAGTGCAACAATATCCTTAAAGCAAACGTCCATTCCCTGAACATGAAAAATAGGGTCCTGCTGAAAAGGAGTAAATTCATTCATCACTTGATCAAAATATCTGACGTAGAGCACGTGCAGCGTTTTTTCTTCTCCATTTTCTGCGTAAGTCACTTCACTTCGGTTAAAGAAATCCTCAGAGGTGTTTGACTTTTCTTTTTCCAATTCATATCCTTTGCTCTGTTTAATTAGCAACTTAAATCCCGCTCCTTACCTGTAGATACAGCATTTGTCACAATATTGAAAAGGAATGTATATCTCTATTTTAGCATAGATTACTATTCTAATTGCATTTAGGAGTTAATTGTTTCCTGAAATTTTTCAAAAAATAAATCCGCTTCCTCCTGCACATATTCTTCCGCCACTTTTTCAGGCAGCGGAGGAAGTTCATCCAGGCTTTTTAGTCCGAAATAATCAAGAAACTCTTTCGTTGTCCCATAAAGATACGCACGTCCAGTTCCTTCTGACCGGCCGACTTCCTTTATTAAAGCTTTTGCAGTTAAAGTATGGAGCGGCCGTTCTGTTTTAACTCCCCGGATCTCTTCGATTTCCGCCCGGGTAATCGGCTGTTTATACGCAATGATTGCCAATGTTTCCAAGGCGGCTTGGGACAAGGTCGACGTGTTTGGGGAATCCACCAATTTTTTTAAATAGGCAGAATTCTCCTTTTTGGTAGCGAGTTGATAGGTTCCAGCCAGCTGAACGATCAAGATTCCTCTCGTATCGTTTTTTTTATACTCCTGTCTTAAGTCCTCGATAATTTCACTCGCTCTCAGCTCATCCACCTCTAAGACCTCGGCTATTTGCTTAAGGGTTAACCCTTCATCCCCAGCTGCAAACAAAAGACTTTCAAGAATGCTGGTCCAGTTAATCAGATTCAATCCCCTCAGCTCCTTTCTTTGCAGATTCAACATAAATATCGGAAAAATTCTTGTCCTGATAGGCATCAATTTCTTTTCGTTTCATCAGCTCTAAAATAGCTAAAAACGTTACAACGATTTGCTCTTTGGATGGGTGATCAAATAAATCAATAAATTTTTTCCGTCCTTTCAACTGATGCAGCTCATCCAGAATTTCTGTCATCCTTTTTTCAATGGAAATCTCTTGACGGGCAATTTTCGTTGTCATCGGACGCTGTAATTTCTTTCTGCGCAATAATTTTTGAAATGCCGCCAGCATATCATATAGGGACACATCAAGCTCTGTTTTCACTGGCTGGACATTCTTTGCAAAATTAGATAGGTCACTGGGCGGTTTGGTATAAATTAGGCCCCGCTCTTCTTCCATTTCCTTCAATTCATGGGCAGCTTCCTTGTATTTCCGATATTCAATTAATCGTTCGACCAATTCTTCCCTAGGGTCTTCCTCATAACCATTCTCCGAATCATTATATTCCAATTCATCGTGCTTGGGCAGAAGCATTTTGCTTTTTAGCTGCAAGAGTTCAGCCGCCATCACCAAATACTCACTGGCAACATCCAGCTTAAGTTCATTCATGGTGTGTATATAAATTAAATACTGCTCGGTTATTTGTGCTACGGGAATATCATAAATATCAATTTCGAGCCGATTAATTAAATGCAGCAATAAATCTAACGGCCCTTCAAAAGCATCAATCTTTACCTGATAAGGCATAATCTCACCAAAATTCTCGAAATATAAATCATTTTTTTGAAAACGACTATTAATAGTATAGAGGATTCATTGCCCATATCCAATAGAAAAATCAACCTGAACAGGATGTTTGCCCATAACACTGGACAAAATCCTTACATATGATGACAGAGAAAAGAATAAATTTAACAGGAGGTATATGAATATGTCTGATGGAGCAGGTTTTGGTTTTGGCGGCGGATTTGCGTTAATCGTCGTATTATTCATTTTGTTAATTATCGTTGGTGCAGCTTGGGTTTGGTAATTTATGACCCTAAGTAACCGAATAATCCAGCAATAACTAGACCCGTCTTTGGCGGGTCTTTACATTTTCTGGGCATCTTTTTACCGAAAAGTTTCTATAATTATGTTACACTTTACATATACCATATGTGGAGGGAAACGATTTGTACCCGAAGGATTATGTAGATTATTTGGTTCATTTTCACGGTGATCGTGATTATTTCGAATGCCACGAAATACTGGAAGACTATTGGAAAAAAACAGATCCCGGCAATAAAGACTCGATATGGGTGGGGTTCATTTTGCTCGCGGTCTCTGCTTATCATCACCGGAGAGAAAACTTTCCCGGCGCGCAGAAAACGCTGGAGAAAGCAATGCCTATATTTAAAAACCAGGCAGCATCCCTGTCACAGCTGGGTTTAAATCAGGAGATATTATTTGATTTATTAGAACAGCGCCTTCAATTCATTACCGAAGGCCAAGCCTAC
This sequence comes from Neobacillus muris, assembly GCF_943193175.1. Taxonomy (GTDB): domain Bacteria; phylum Bacillota; class Bacilli; order Bacillales; family Cytobacillaceae; genus Neobacillus; species Neobacillus muris. The sequence goes on along the minus strand of NZ_CALPDF010000069.1, from coordinate 2,074 downwards.
CAGAGTTTTGAACTGCCCATTGAAGATCCTGAGCTGCAGCAATTATGTATCAGCGCATGCAAGAAATATGGTTATGTCTGGGGCAGTGAAAGCAATCTGAAAGATAAGGAATTGGTCCACCGCCATAAACTGCGTGACCGGACTTCCGTAATTGAAGAAAGAAATCAGGCACAATTAGCTAAAAGAGGCGGCGAATAATCATTCGCTGCCTCTTTATTAACAAACATCGCATTTTTCAATAAATGCTGCTGTATTTTCATTTGAAATAATATTTTTGTCCGGAAACATGTCCTTTAGGGCTTTAACCATTCTTTTGCCAACCCCTTGAAACCGGTGAGAGGGATTAACAGAAATATGCTGAATCTCCATAGAATTGGTATCAGGATAATATAAAGCGCCAATTAATCCAATGATATCTTCTTCTTTCCAGAGAAACAGCTGGCGATTTTCCTCTGTTTCATATTCCTTCATTGTTTGCTGGAGTTTTTTTAAGTCCTTTTCATTGGGCATAAAAGACAATAACCCCATTGCAATTTTCTCAAAATTTTTCTTATAACGAATTAACATTTAGATCCCTCATTAAATTAAATAAACCGAAAAACTCTTGGTTTAACAGTAATATATTTTTCCCATTTACCGCCAATCATAAACCCTGCTACAATTTATGAATAAAGAAGGCGTATCGTTACTATCATTCATCATACCTAATTCTTGATCAATCATCAATTGAAAATATTATGAACCCCCTGGCGCAATAAATATCCAGTAGACAATGCCCCAGACAATGGAAAGTGTAAAAAGGACACCAAAAAGAATCCAATTTGACCGCTGCATAATGACCGTTCCTCCAAAAGTACTAACCTTGTTCTACATTCTACACTAAAAAAACCAACAATTCCATCTCCCTGCTATCGAAATTCGTCGAACGGAAAATTCTATACTATGAAACTATTCGCCCGTTTTTTTCGATTATCTATCCAAAATCGGTTATATTAGTATAAGGGCATCCGTTCCCTTAAAAAATCTATTGTAGATGTTAAGGAGGCAAATAATGAAAAAAATCGTCATACTCCTAATAGCCGCTGTCTTGTTTGTAATTCCAAACCACATCTTTGCAGACATGGCTGAAGGCGATATGATTGTTACATTAGGTGAAAATTTAACAGAGGAACAAAAAACAAAGCTTCTTGAAGAAATGGAAGCGCCAAGCGATGTTCAAATCGTTACGGTTTCCAATCAGGAGGAACATCAATATTTAGGAAACTATATTGCAAAGTCCCTTATTGGGACAAAAGCCATCTCATCGTCTGCCATTACCATTGCACCTTCCGGGTCCGGGGTTACCGTTAAAACTAAAAATATCAGCTGGGTAACAGATGAAATGTATATAAATGCTCTCATCACGGCTGGCGTGAAGGATGCCAATATTTATATTACTGCCCCCTTCTCGGTATCTGGTACAGCTGCATTAACAGGCATTATTAAGGCCTATGAAATTTCCGCCGACAAAACCATCCCCGAAGACGTAAAACAAGCCGCCAATCAGGAAATGGTGGAAACAGCTAAATTAGGGGATTCCATCGGCAAGGAAAATGCCGCCGCGTTAATTGCCAAAATAAAGGAAGAAATCGCAAAAAACAAGCCAAAAAATGATGAAGAATTACGGAACATTATTGAACAGGCTGCAAAAGAATTAAATGTTACATTAACCGAAGATCAAATAAAAAGCCTGATCGATTTATTTAATAAGCTAAAGGACTTGGATATTGACTGGAATCAAGTCGGTGACCAACTAAATAAAGCAAAGGATAAAATCTCCAAATTCCTTCAATCAGAGGAAGGCCAGGGATTCCTAGAAAAGCTTAAACAATTCTTTATTTCTCTGATTGATGCCATTAAAGCTATTTTCTCTTAAAAATGAAAAGCTGCCGTGTCCGGCAGCCAGGCTGTCGAAAAACCTTCAACAGCTTTTATTTTATCTTTATTCTTTATTAATCCACCGCGTTAATATGATATAATATTATTAATAGTTGTCTATGCGAATTGTCGGTTGATTTGCGCTCCAGGCGCTTCG
>NZ_CALPDF010000068.1 GCF_943193175.1 Neobacillus muris | reverse complement strand
CAATCAATAAATTTGGTATTTAGATTCTGTGATAATAAAAAATTGCCGAGAAAAATACCCTTTCTCGACAATCTGGCTGCCGTGTCCGGCAGCTTTCTTTTTTGGCTATTTTAAAGGCAAATCGAGCCTTAACAAATCATCGTATGTCTCTCGTTTGACAACTAAAGCAGCTGTACCGTTTTCAACAAAAACAACAGCCGGACGCGGCAATCGGTTATAATTATTCGCCATGGAATATCCATAGGCACCCGTACAGAAGACAGCCAAAATATCCTCATCCTCTGGGTTTGGCAAAGGTAAATCCCATATCAGCATATCCCCCGACTCACAGCATTTCCCAGCAATCGAAACCGTATCATCTGCCTTAGCTAACGGTTTATTGGCTAGGACTGCTTCATATTTTGCCTGGTAAAGGGCTGGACGAATATTATCGCTCATCCCCCCGTCTACCGCCAGATATCTCCTAATTCCTGGAACATCCTTAGATGAACCAGTCTTGTAAAGCGTAATGCCTGCATCCCCTACAAGTGATCGGCCAGGTTCTATCCAAATTTCCGGCATGGCTAAGGAATACTGTTCATTTAAAGATTTTACCTCTTTGATGATTTCACTCACATATTGAGATGGAGGGATTGGCTCATCCTCTTTTGTGTAACGGATCCCAAAGCCGCCTCCCAAATTTAGCACTTGCGCTTCAAATCCGAATTTATTTTTCCACTCTGCCAGCTTCTCAACAATTTTTTGAGCCGCCAACAGAAAACCTGTTGTCTCAAAAATCTGCGATCCGATGTGGCAATGAAGTCCCTGAACATTGAAATAGGGAGAATCCAAAACTTCCATTAATGCCTTTTCTGCTTGTCCGTTTTGGAGATCGAAACCAAACTTGGAATCTTCCTGTCCAGTTAATATATAATCATGTGTGTGTGCTTCAATCCCAGGAGTTACCCTAAGCAGCACATTCATTTCATTCGGTTGTTTTTCCATGCTAATGGATTTTAATAGTTCGATTTCATAAAAATTATCAACAACAATGCAGCCAATTCCGCTGTCAATCGCCATTTCCAATTCTTCACGGCTCTTATTATTGCCATGAAAATGGATTTTCTCACGCGGGAATCCTGCCGTTAACGCTGTGAAAAGTTCTCCCCCAGAAACCACATCAAGCGATAATCCTTCTTCCTCTGCCAGTTGAACCATAGCAACGGCAGAAAAGGCTTTACTGGCATAGGCAACCTGAGCCTTTACGTTTTGTTCTTCAAATGCTTGTTTAAATCCTTGTGCCCTCTCTCTAATTAGCGCAACATCATAAACATACAGGGGTGTTCCAAACGTTTCAGCTAAATCCACGGCATCTGCTCCGCCTATTTCTAAATGTCCTTTTTTATTCACTCCGGTTGTCCCGTAAAAATGCATTTCCTTCCCTCTCTCCGTAACGACTCAATACAGTTTATGTTAACAATCGCAAAAGATATAAACAAATAGACAGAATCCGCAAAAGAGACTGCCTATTTTAATTATTCACTAATCCTTTAATCAAGTAAAATAACTTTAGCATAATTATGGGCAATCTGCAATTATTTCTGATTGCCGCCAGGGGGCTGACGATATAAATTTCTTGGATGCACAATGCTCGGTCTTAAATAAGCCCCCGGTATTGCCCGCCGGAAAATAATCTGCATGAATCCTTTAGGTTCAAATGGAAGAAATGGCCATAAATAGGGAGTATTTAATGCACGCATATGAATCAGATAAATAAACAACAAGGTTGTGCCGATGACGAAACCCGGTTCATGAAAAATGGCAGTGACGATCATCAGCAGCATCCTGGCAATCTTATTTGCCACACTTAGCTCATAACTTGGAGTGGTAAACGTTCCAATCCCTGCAACAGCAACATATAGAATGACCTCAGGCACAAATAGTCCCACATCGATGGCAATTTGGCCAATTAATACAGCTGCAATTAGACCCATAGCTGTCGACAACGGTGTAGGTGTATGGATGGCTGCTATTCGTAAAAACTCAATCCCAAAATCAGCCAAAAACAGCTGGACAATGATCGGTATATTGGTTTTGTCATTTGGTCCGATAAACGACAGTTTTTCCGGCAATAACGATGGTTCAAGGACCATTAACAGCCAAAATGGCAGCAGAAAAATCGAGGTTAAGACCCCTAAAAACCTCGCCCAGCGGACAAACGTACCCATTGCCGGTGATTCCCGGAATTCCTCTGCATGCTGAACATGATGAAAATAAGTAGTAGGTGTTATGATAACACTTGGGGATGTATCACAGTAAATCACCACGTGTCCCTCTAAAATATGTGCTGCTGCCACATCTGCTCTTTCGGTATATCGGACAATCGGAAACGGATTCCAACCCTGTTTAACGATAAACTCTTCAATGGTCTTATCCGCCATCGGAATTCCATCTGTTTGTATCGCCTGGATTTCTTTTCTCAAGATATTAAGCAAATTAGGGTCTGCCACATCTTCCAGGTAACCAAGAGCTACATCCGTCTTTGATCTTTTTCCCACCTTCAGCATTTCAAAGCGGAGCCGTTCATCACGGATTCGTCTTCTTGTAAGCGCTGTATTCAATATGATGTTTTCAACGAAACCATCCCGGGCTCCCCTGACGACCTTTTCTGTATCAGGCTCTTGCGGCGATCGTCCTGGATAACTCCTGACATCTACGACAAGGGCACAGCCTTCACCCTCGATAACCACCGCAATTAAGCCGGAAAGCACTTTATCCACGACTTGGTCCAGTTCTTTGATTTTTTCTACAGATTGATTGACCAGCCGATTTTCAATCAATCCAAACAGGTTCGTTGACAGTTTTTCATGGTCATTAATTTGAACCAGTTCTTCAATCAGTTCAATAATAAAACGAGTATCGCACAAGCCGTTCACATAATAGATATGTACATCTTTTTTTAGGATTTTCAACTTCCTAATCCCAAAATCAAAACTAATTCCAAGCCCAACCCGCTGTTTCATATAGTTTTCAATTTCATTCACCGATTCCGGGATCGGCCATTTCAACTCTTTCGTTCCGGTCATAAAAACCACTCCTTTCAAGGATCAGCTTTACAGCTTTTTCCGTAATCGGCGATCCAATTTTATAGGAATCATGTCTTGCCATTTTTCCGATATCCCCTATTCCGACTTTAATGGGAATATCCAGTTCATCGAGACAATAAACCGTGTCCCCATTAATCCTTCCCATTTCTAGTTCAGGTACGCCATACTTATCAACCCCATATGGAGTCAGGTTTCCATCACGGTCGACGCTAATGTCTACTTTGGCCCATTCTTCATGTCTCGATTTGGCTGCAACAGCCAGAACCCCCAACACCTCAATATCCTCGTGGTCCGCAACATATTTCATTGCGGACTCGCCCTGGCCTTCTCCAACAATTCCACTGTCATCGAACATGACTAAAACAGGATCATGGTCGGCCTGCTTAATCAATTCAACCATTTCAGGACCTGTCTTCAAAGTGGGGTTGCCTTGCGAGGCAGAAATGCATCTGCCGCCTATTTTCTTGGCAACACCCTCGAGTGTCCTTTTCGTATATTCATCGCCGTCTGTTACTATAATGACACGTCTTTTAGAAGTCATACTCTAATCCTTTCCTGAAGGAATCCTTTACTGGTGCACAAAATAAACCCATTGAAAGATCGAGCCAAAAATTTTTCCCAGCACAATTGCCATAATTAAGATCACGATTTTTCCATCCAAATGAATCCGTTTGGCGAGAATCGGAAATACATTTAAAGCCTCTGTCAGGCCCGCAGCCATCATCCCCACAAAGACCCCTCCAGTCAGCCCTAGAAAAATTAACAAAAAGGCCGGCAATCCCAGGATTGGATCCCTTAAATCTGCCAGTACGCCAGCAAGTGCACCAATGACAACGGCCCACTCGTAATGATGAATCATTTTCATTGTTTTGGATAATTGCATCAGTCTTGGGATGATTCCTAGTACAGTCAGAAACGCTACATACCCTGCCCCCACCGACAACCCGCTTGCAAAGCCTAGAAACAGAACCATTAGGATTTTAATCGTCATGGACATGTTTCATACTTTCTTTGTTTTCATGGAGGATCACATAATTATCCAAATCCATCTGGTAATTAAACATTTCAACTTCAAGCGGGCTCGGTTCATCGTTAATCCGTTTCTTAAACACATGATTAAAAAATAAAATCATCCCTAGACCTAAACCAATGGAGTAGGATATTTGAAACAGCAAAGGTTTCTCATCCTTTTCTCCAGTAATAATGGTATAGATCTTCTCCTGAACACTTTTCATGCTGACATCATCATGGAAATTCATCAGAGTCATCGCTGAACCAAAAAACAGGAGAAACCATATTAAAAGAAAAAAAGGCATGGAAGCTCCCTTTTTCTTCGTCACCACTTCAATTATTGTTTGCGGCGGCCCAATCGTTTGGACCTCAAAATCTCCTAATTCTTCGGTAATTTGTTTAATTACCTTCATGACATCAATAATGACAATATTCCCATCCGCTTCTGTCAATTGATGGATTTTAAGATTTTCAATTTTTTTTAGAACAGATTCGGGAGCGATAATTTGGGCCGCATCTTTTAAGATCACATTCTCATCTGAAGAAATATGGAGACGGTGCCGCATGCGGATGTAGATTGTTTTTTCCAAAACATTCACTTCCCACATTTTGATTTCCTCGTACTATCTAGTATGGATTATTCGCTATTAAAACATGTAAAAAACAAAAAGACCGATGGATTAGAGATCCATCCGGTCTTTCATTTGCTGAAGTATCTTTTTTTCCAGACGAGAAACTTGAACCTGGGATATTCCCAGTCTCACGGCTACCTCCGACTGAGTCTGGTCTTTATAATACCTTAAATAAACAATTAGTCTTTCCCGCTCATCCAGTTCGTTAATGGCTTCCTTTAACGCAATCTTATCAAACCATTTCCCCTCATTGCCATCATCAATCTGATCCAATAATGTGATAGGATCCCCATCATTTTCATACACTGTTTCATGAATAGACGAAGGTGTCCGGCTTGCTTCCTGCGCTAAAATGACATCCTCTACCGAAAGCTCCAGATATTCTGAAATCTCATTAACAGTAGGGATTCGTCCCAGTGTTTTTGATAATTCATCTTTGGCTTTACGGATTCTGTTCCCCATTTCCTTAAGGGACCGGCTTACCTTTACTGTTCCATCATCTCTAATAAATCGCTGGATTTCACCAATGATCATTGGGACAGCATATGTGGAAAATTTAACATCGTATGATAAATCAAACTTATCAACTGATTTTAACAGCCCGATACAGCCTATTTGAAACAAGTCATCCGGGTCATAGCCTCGATTAAGAAACCGCTGGACAACAGACCAAACAAGACGCATGTTTTTCTCCACAATGAGATCCCTTGCTTCTTGGTCCCCTCCCTGGCTTCTTTGGATGAGTTCTTTGACTTCATGATCTTTTAAATATGTTTGATTTTTATCGTTTTTGACTTCCACATCCATTGGCAAGTCTCCTTAATTGCAAAGCATTTTGCGGGATTTTAAAGATTTGCGCAGTTTAACTTCTGTTCCGCTGCCAGGCTGCGAATGAATCTCGATCTCATCCATAAAGTTTTCCATGATGGTAAATCCCATTCCGGACCTTTCCAATTCCGGCTTTGTTGTAAATAATGGCTGACGAGCTTCCTCCACATTTACAATTCCAAATCCATGATCCTTAATCGTAATATCAATAACATTGTCCTCAATGGTTACGGAAATATAAACCTTTCCTGCAGGGTCATTTTCATATCCATGTATAATTGCATTGGTAACAGCTTCCGATACAACCGTTTTAATTTCTGTCAATTCATCCATCGTTGGGTCAAGCTGGGCAATAAATGCGGCAACTGTGACACGGGCAAAAGATTCATTTTGACTCAAAGCACTGAACTGAAGATTCATCTCATTCTTCACTTTAGGCCACCCCCAATCTTTGCAAAGCAAATTCTTCCGTCGGTTCCATCTTAATTATTTTGAATAAACCGGACATGTCGAATAATCTTTGTAAGCTTGGAGAAATCGAACAAACGACCATTTCACCGTGCACCTGTTTAATTTGTTTATATCTTCCCAGAATCACGCCTAAGCCCGAGCTGTCCATGAAGGTCAGCTGTTCCAGATTCAAGACAATGTGGCGAATCTCATTTTTTTCAATTAGTTCTGATGCCCTCTCCCGCAGTTCATCTGCCGTATGATGATCCAATTCCCCGCCAAGACGAATGCATAAGACATGCTGTCTCGTTTCAAAATCAATAGTTAGACTCACTATCTACAGTCCTCCTTAATCTGGTATAGTGAGTCAATTCGCTTTTTGCTGGTAATTTTCCTTCCTTGTATACAAAACTTGTTGTATTTCGCTAAAACAAGTGGAATCCCGACATTTTGTCTATTTTCCTGCTTTGGTAAACATACCAAATGAACGTTTATAGAGTGTCCACCAACCGGCTTCTTTTACGTTTTTATTGGCTACAAGCGGGCTTTCAAGGACGACTTTCCCTTCTTTTATAAGCTGAATAGTCCCTACCTTGTCTCCTTTTTTAATTGGTGCCTTCAGGCCCTTTTGCAAGATTACTTTTTGCTTGACATTCTCGGTTTTTTCACCTTTTTTGGTAAGCATGGACAGGGATTCACTTGTTACGGCTTGAACCGTTTTTTCTTGTCCCTTGCTGATCTTTACCTGTCCGATTGCCTGATTCCGTTTATACACCGGATGGGTTTGGTAATGATTGAACGCATAATCAAGCAGCTTTGTCACTTGGGCATTTCTTTCCTTCGAAGTAGGCGCTCCGAACACTACCGCTACGACCCGCATACCATCTTTTTGAGCTGTGGCTGTCAAACAATATTTTGCCTCAGCCGTGAAACCAGTTTTTAAGCCGTCCACACCCGGATAAAAACGCACAAGTTTGTTGGTATTAACCAGCCAAAACTTTTTCTCTGTATTCTCGCGGAGATAGGATTCATACATGCCAGTAAACTTTGTTATATCTTCATACTTTAATAGTTCTTTTGCCATTACAGCCATATCGTAAGCGGTACTATAATGTCCAGTCTCCGGCAGACCTGTCGGGTTTTTAAAGAAGGTGTGCTTTAATCCGAGCTCTTTTGCCTTTTCATTCATCATATCGACAAAGGCCTCTTCTGAACCGGCAATCCTTTCCGCCATGGCAACAGAGGCATCATTGCCTGATCCGATTGCGATCCCCTGCAGCATTTCCTTCGTCGTCATTTCTTCGCCAGGCTCAAGGAAAATTTGTGATCCCCCCATTGAGGCAGCGTGCTCACTTGTGCGGATTTTTTCATCCCAGCTGAGCTTTCCTTTGTCTATTTCCTCCATAATCAGCAGCATGGTCATAATTTTTGTCATACTTGCAGGAGGCAGTTCTTCATTGGCATTTTGCTCGAACAATACTTTTCCTGTATCTCTTTCCATTAAAATGGCCGCTCTAACATTCGTGACAATATCTGAACTTTTCTTTTCTTCAGCTGCAAATGCAGAAGGAACCGTTAAATTGGAAAACATAAAGAGTGCCACTAGTAAAAAGACCAATCGTTTCATTCGCATAACCCTCCATTCTTTATGGATACCAGTTTTTCCAATTTAATTAACTTTATACAAAAATTCCCTTCAATCAGATATAAAAATTGGGTGCCTGAAATTATGTTAGGCTCACATAATTCCAGACACCCATTCTTCTGATTTTTTATTCTGTTATTGCTTCATGAATTAAGATTGGCTGCTCCACCTTGGAAGCAGAAATCTTAATATGTTCATACAGTTTTTTCCTTACTTCGCTAACGTCTTCAAAATTGCTGTAAATGGTTACTAATGATTCCCCTTGCTTCACTTGGTCCCCGATTTTCTTTCTTAATACAAGGCCTACAGCCAAATCGATGACAGAGTCCTTTGTGGCTCTGCCTGCCCCTAGAAGCATGGCTGCTGTTCCCACCTCATTAGCAGTAATTTCAGAAACATATCCGTCCTGTTTCGCCTCCAGTTCAAAGGTGTATTGTGCCTGTGGCAGCTTGGAAGGATCCTCAACGACCGAGGCATCTCCTCCTTGGGAGCTTAAGAACACCTTCAATTTTTCAAGAGCGGAGCCGTCTTTAATCGCATTCTCCAGCAAGACTCTTGCCTCTTTAAGAGTAGTTGCTTTTTCAGCTAAGAGAACCATATAACTTCCCAGCGTTAAACAAAGCTCGGTTAAATCTTCAGGTCCCTCTCCTTTTAACGTATCGATCGCTTCTTTCACTTCAAGAGCATTGCCGATCGCATATCCCAACGGCTGGCTCATATCAGAAATAACCGCCATAGTCTTTCGGCCGACGTTACGGCCGATACGAACCATGGCTTTCGCCAGCTCGCGTGAGTCTTCCAGCGTCTTCATAAAAGCCCCAGCACCTGTTTTTACATCCAGGACGATGGCATCGGCACCAGCAGCTATTTTTTTGCTCATGATCGAACTGGCAATAAGCGGGATGCTTTCAACGGTCCCTGTTACATCCCTCAGAGCGTATAGCTTTTTATCTGCCGGAGTTAAATTTCCGCTTTGGCCAATGACTGCCAATTTATTTTTATTTACGAGTTCAATAAACTTATTATTGTCCAGCTCAACATGAAATCCCTTTACGGACTCTAATTTGTCAATCGTCCCTCCGGTATGGCCCAAACCGCGGCCAGACATTTTCGCCACCGGCACTCCGACAGAGGCAACAAGCGGTCCAAGCACAAGCGTGGTGGTATCGCCAACACCCCCGGTTGAGTGTTTATCTACTTTTATCCCGTTTATTTGTGATAAATCAATCTGGTCTCCCGACTCCACCATAGCCATCGTTAAATCTGCTCTTTCCTGTTCCGACATGCCGCGGAAAATAATCGCCATAGTCAGGGCACTTACTTGGTAATCAGGGATGGAGCCTTCTGTATAGCCTTTTATTATAAAATTGATTTCTTCTGTCGTCAGTTCATGACCGTCACGTTTTTTTTCAATTAAATCAACCATTCTCATTGGACTCACCACTTTGCCATCACTTTTTTATTAAACAAGAGCTTTCACAATCTCTTTAATATAGAGCAGAAAATTGGCTTTTACTTTTTCGGTTGTTTCAATGACCTCGTCGTGTGTCAACGGCTGATCAAGAATCCCCGCGGCCATGTTGGAAATGCAGGAAATACCGAGCACTTTCATGCCGCTATGCCGGGCAACAATGACCTCAGGTACAGTTGACATCCCAACTGCGTCACCGCCTAGCACACGGACCATCCGAATTTCAGCAGGAGTTTCATACACCGGTCCAGGATTGCCAAAATAAACGCCTTCTTTTACATCCAGCTCGATCTGGGCAGCAATTTTTTTTGCCAATTTCCGCAAATCCTTATTGTATGCCTCCGATAAATCAGGGAAACGGACGCCAAGCTGGGCATCGTTTGGACCGATTAATGGATTGGTGCCCATATTATTTATATGATCAGTAATAATCATTAAATCCCCGGGAGAAAAGCTCTCATTCACGCCCCCTGCGGCATTGGTCACAATCAATGTTTCAACCCCCATCTGTTTCATAACCCGGACGGGAAAGGTGACCTTTTCCATACTATAGCCTTCATAAAAATGGAATCGCCCTTGCATTGCCACTACTTCAACACCGCTCAAATTTCCAAAAACAAGCTGGCCGGCATGCCCTTCGACTGTAGAGACCGGAAAATCCGGAATTTCCTTGTATGGTATTTTGACAGCCTGGTCGATTTCATCCGCCAAAACACCTAAACCTGATCCTAAAATAAGGCCAATTTTTGGGGTTTTATCATACTTTTTCTTTAAAAACTCAGCTGCATTTTTTATCTTTTCATAACTCATCCTACTGCCCTCTTTTCTCATTCATAAAATTTCATGGCATCTTTTGTCTCTAGTTTAATTCACCTAAAAAACTTTTTCCGTAGTTTGGCATTTTAACCTGAAAGTTCTCAGCAACAGTGGCCCCAACATCAGCAAAGGTTTCTCTTATTGGAAGCTTTTTTCCCCCCTGCATGGTTTTTGAGTAAACAAGCAATGGAACATATTCACGAGTGTGGTCTGTTCCAGGAGCAATCGGATCATTTCCATGGTCAGCCGTGATAATTAGCAAATCATCCTGTTTCATTTTCGCAAACACTTCAGGCAGCCTGGCATCATAATCCTCCAGGGCCTTGCCATACCCTTCTGGATCGCGGCGGTGTCCGTAAAGTGCATCAAAATCAACAAGATTTAAAAAGCTGATGCCGGTAAACTCCATATCAAATGTTTCCGCCAGCTTATCCATGCCATCCATGTTGGAAACGGTTCTCAATGACTTAGTTACCCCTTCTCCATCATAAATATCCGAAATCTTGCCGATGGCAATAACATCAAACCCTGCATCCTTCAACTCACTCATGACTGTGCGGTCAAATGGTTTTAACGCATAGTCATGGCGGTTAGGAGTCCGTTTGAAATGGCCTGGCTCTCCAACAAATGGACGGGCGATCACCCTGCCGACCATATATTTTTCATCCAGTGTCAATTCACGGGCAATTTTACAAATATCATAAAGCTCTTCGAGAGGAACAATTTCCTCATGTGCTGCGATTTGAAGAACGGAATCTGCCGATGTATAAACGATTAAAGCACCTGTTTTCATATGTTCTTCACCAAGCTCATCCAAGATGGCCGTTCCGCTTGCCGGCTTATTTCCGATCACTTTGCGCCCCGTCCTAGATTCAAGCTCCGAAATAAGTTCATCCGGGAAGCCATCTGGAAATACTTGAAATGGAGTTTTGATATTCAAACCCATAATTTCCCAGTGTCCCGTCATCGTATCTTTTCCGTTGGAAGCCTCTTGCATTTTCGTATAATAGGCCAACGGTTGATCTGCTTTCGCAATTCCCTTCAGTTCACGAATATTGCTTAATCCCAGACTGCCCATATTAGGCATATGGAGACCATTCATTCTTTCGGCAATATGACCTAATGTATCTGCCCCTTTGTCGCCAAACCTTTCTGCATCTGGCGCTTCTCCAATTCCCACTGAGTCCATGACAATAATAAAAATCCGTTTGTATGTATTGGCTGTCATTTTGGCCCCTCCTTTTTACTTCATTATTGATAACGTTTTCAAACCTAAAAAGATGACATAAGGATAGGTTTCCCTTTTACATTTGTATTAATCAAAATTATTGGTCAGAAGTCTGACATCTTTATTTTACTAAATGCTACTGAAAATACAAGGAAAAAGCTGTCTTTTTTTCAGACAGCTTTTTGAAATTTATGTGAAATGGTCCTTAAAGCTATGACTCTATCAAGCTCGTGGATGAAATTTGTTATAAACGTCCTTAAGCCGCGGTTTTGTCATTTGAGCATAAATTTGTGTTGTCGAGATATCGGCATGCCCCAGCATTTCTTGAACTGCTTTTAAATCTGCCCCATTTTCAATTAAGTGGGCAGCAAAAGAATGCCTCAGCACATGAGGAGTCAGCTGCTTATTAATTCCTGCTTCGTTGGTTAATCTTTTTAAGATCTTCCAAAATCCCTGCCGGGTTAATCTGCTTCCATGATGGTTTAAAAATAAGGCATTTTCAAAATGCTTGGCGGAAACAAAATGTGGTCTGCCTTCTTCTAAATAATGTTTAATGGCATCCGACGCAGTTCGGCCAATTGGGATAATCCGCTCTTTATTTCCTTTACCCATGCAGCGGACAAAACCCATAGCCAGATTGATATGCTCCACGTCCAAGCTAATTAGCTCACTTACCCTGATTCCAGTCGCGTAAAGAAGCTCCAGCATAGCTTTGTCCCGTTTACCAAAGTGATCGATTAATTTTGGGGCATTTAAAAGGGTTTCCACTTCCTGAAGGCTCAACACTTGTGGCAATGCTCTTTCAATTCTGGGCGGGTCCACTTCGGACGACGGATCGTGGTGGACAACTTGCCTCCTTAATAGAAATTGGTGAAAGGCCCTTATGGAGGCAATGTGCCTGGCAATCGTTTTCGCAGATTTCCCTTCATCCTTTAACATGCCTAGAAAATGGCCGATATGAAGGCGCTGTATTTCATTTAATGCCTGAACGCATTCAACCCTTTGCAAATAGTGAATATAACTCTTTAAATCCCGTTCATATGATAGGACTGTATTCTTTGCCAGCTGCTTTTCAGCAGACAAATAATGGATAAAATTGTGTAAGTAATCGTCCATTGCTTTTACTCCCCATTTAAATAGAACAATACCAGCCGATTAAACAAGGAAGAACTTTGCTGATCAACGGCGTTTGAAACCTTTACCGCAGTTCCTTCTGGTTCATCATAACGATGATAGTTTTGATATTCTTCTGTTACCCACATGATACCATAATAAAATAGCACCGTGCATCCGGTGAAAAGAATAAATACTTTTAAGGTTTGCAGGATGGCTTTAAAAAAAGAGAACATCTTTATTCCCCCAGATTTCCATTATTCACTAATTTAAGGTATGCCAATTTGTACAAGTTTTATACCTATGATAATTGGAAATAGTCAAAATAATGATGTTTTAAAATAGAAAAAGCCCTTTTTCTCAAAAAGGACCAGTCTTCTATTATTCTGCTTTTTCTTCATCCTTTGGTTTATCTTGGCAGCGATGGCATATGCCATGGAAGGTAAGGCGGTGATCTTTGATTTTAAAATTCCATCTGCTTTCCACTATGGCTTCCACATCTTCTAGTAAATCTTCTTGGATTTCATCTACTGCACCACATTCTATGCACACAAGATGATGGTGGAAGTGGGCGGCCCCTTCCTGTCTTAAATCGTAGCGGGATACTCCATCACCAAAGTTTATTTTATCCACAATTTTCAATTCGGTTAATAATTCTAGTGTTCGATAAACAGTTGCCAATCCTATTTCCGGCGATTTTTCTTTTACGAGGAGGTACACATCTTCTGCACTTAAATGATCCTCTTCATTTTCCAGCAAGACTTTAACAGTTGCCTCACGCTGAGGTGTCAGTTTGTAGCTTGCTGAATGCAACAATTTCTTAATTCTCTCAATTCTAGTTTCCATCCGAAGTTCCTCCCGCGCCACTGTTAATTCTCATTATAACAGATGGCATTGGAGAGTCAAAATAAAATTATTACAAATAACAGTTTATAATTATTTTTATTTAATATTCATTATAAAACGAAATTCTCAGCCTATAAATCGGCGGTCCCGATAATGGTCTTCATTAACCATGGCGACAAGTAGGCTTCAATGCCCGATGCGGCAGACAGGAATAGGACAGCTGCAATAAATGCAAAAATGTAGCCTTTAAAAAACGGAAGGATCGGTTCGGCAAATTTCTTTATAAATTGTCTTTTAATCATTCTCATTGAGAAAATCACGGAAAAGGCAGCCATGATAATGAAAACCGGAATGATTATCACATTTTGCGGCAGAATCGAAACAAATGCAAGCGTGAATCCTTTCCACCCCATTTGACTGACAAGAAATCCAACTGTAAAACCGACAACCATTCCTTTTACAAATAAAAGGATAAGAATAATCGGCAGGCCAATAATAGAAATGCCAAGAACCCATATTAAGCCAATGAATTTACTATTATGATAAAAACTTTGCAGGAACAAATCTAGGTTCCCTGCCGTTTTTCCATCTGAAACTTGTCCAAAGAATTGAGATAGATAGTAGAAGAGGTCTTCTTTTTGAGTAAAGCTCATACTGTTGACCACGATCGCCCCAAATATGACCCCCATAAGAAATAAAACAATGATAAATAAAAAAATTGAGGAATGCTCACGGAAATAACTGGCGGCATTGGACTGGTACAAACGTTTTTTCATACGCGTTTCCTCCTATTACTGGTTCAGTTAATACAGTCTATGCTCCCCTAGTATTTCTATGACCAAATTTTGATAGATTTGGTGTTTAAAATAAATGCTCTAGAATCGAGGGCGCTCCCTATTGTTTTTTGCAAGCAGAAAGTGCAGAAAAATGCAGCGAAATTTACATAGGCTTGCAGCTAGTGTTTACATTAAATTC
>NZ_CALPDF010000067.1 GCF_943193175.1 Neobacillus muris | reverse complement strand
CATTTGTGATTTCACAAATGAATCTAGAGCTTCATTATATAGAAAGCTATCGGAAGAAAAATTAAGCATTCATTCCTTATATTAAAAATTTCCGGGGATTGTGATACAACGTACCTAACTAAGCAGGCTATTTCTATAAAAAAGTATCAATATTTGTTTATCTAACTAGGCAAGATCCTCTAAGGTTCCCGAGTACATTTTAACGGAGATATACGCTAAACTCAGATTTAAAGCAAGGTTGCATTTTACGAGAACACTTTATAAAAGACAACCTTAGTCATACACAAACTAAGGTTGTTTTTTTAAAAGTCATAGTCTAATTAAAACAATTACGGTGTCAATAGCATACTTGAGACTGAAAAGGCACCAGCAGGTGGTAAAACATTAGTATATATGGGAGGTCCCAAACGGGTTGTAAAGGTTGTAGCAATCCAAGTTCCGTATTCACCAGCCAGCAAAGAGGGAGGTTTCATTATAAACCGTCCACTTAAAACGAAATGCCGAATGCTTATAGCGGTCTCATCAAATATTGTTAAGTTGCCAAAAAAGGAGGCATATGGTGAATCGAAACTTATTTGTTTAGCGCTTTCGTCCCAATACCCATTAATCGGAATAGGTATACCACGAAAATTAACTGTACCCATTACTTTGTTGTCTACAATGGAATCAATGGTAAGTATACCTCTAATAATAGATCTCCCCGCAATAGAAGCATCAATCCCCCATACGGATGGAAAGGGGATACTAACTTTGGTTGTCTGTGCAATTTTCAAAATTCCTTGATTATTTTATGTATGGATTGAGTTGTATTTAATCATAATCCTGTAGTAATGAAACAGTATATGTGCAGAGAAACACTTAGGTGTTTTGTTAAGAAAGAAGAATCAATAATCAATCAGCCTACTGTCTAGATGAACAAGAGTTTGCCTGACCCACGAAAAATATGGAACATTAATTGCTACTGCTCATACATATGGTCTCGCATTTGGAAAATTTTAAATACTGATTCAATGAAATGAAATACCTATCATCACCTATTTTTATATGTATCTCAGACAAATTCCTATACTTCCGTTACTCTTCGATCATATTTTATTTGTACGAGGTGATGTAAAATGTTTAAACTATATTTAGATCCTGGTCACGGGGGAGTGGACTCAGGAGCTATTGGCAATGGGATGCAGGAAAAAGAAATTACCTTAAATATTTCCCATAGCATCCGAAATCTCTTGGAAAACCAGTATGAAGGTCTGCAGATAAGAATGAGTAGAACAGCAGATACTACGATCAGTTTGAAAGAACGTACAGATGATGCGAATGCTTGGGGTGCAGATTATTTTCTATCCATCCACGTTAATGCATTTAACGGTTCAGCTCATGGGTATGAAGATTATATTCATAACAGTTTGTCCGATTCATCGAGAACAGCGTTAATTCGGGACATTATGCATGAAGAAATTGTCAAAGTAAATAACTTGTATAATCGTGGCAAAAAAAAGGCCAATTTCCATGTACTGCGAGAAACCAGAATGCCCGCTTTATTAACGGAGAACGGATTTATTGATCATGCAAGCGATGCCCAAAAACTAAGAGACCCGAATTGGCGGCAAGCGGTCGCTCAAGGTCATGTTAATGGTATAGCACGCGCATTTAATTTGAAGAGAAAATCGACTTATCTGGAAAGCAATATGGCTATTAAACGTGTAATTGTTGACGGTGTGCAAGTAGGGGCTTACGCAGAAGAAGAAAATGTGTTGAGAACTGTACAACGCAACCTGAGAACAGCACAAAGGATTATTATTGAAAATGTGTAGTTTCGTTGGGAAAACGGTTGTTTGATTGCGAGCACGTTAAAGTTTTATCAAAATGGATAGCCATGCTGGATGAACAAAATATACGCTAAGCCTTTGATGTGACGGGCTTAGCATTTTTTTCTTGCTCTAAGTTGATCCGGCCGATATAAGCGAGGACTCATAATGTGATAGCTTAATATCAGATGAATAGAACGAAGTTGTTGTGGGAATTATAACTCATGATGTTTCTATTTCCAATTGTTGGATTTTAGTTGAGTTTTTGCCTAAGATTACTTTTATTCAGTCATACATGATTATTATGCTTTCGGTTGGATTAATGAACCACGTTATTATTATACCTTTACTACTAGAAGCATCAAACAGAGATGCCTGGCTCGTAGTGCTTCTTGTTTTTGTCGCTTCACCTGTTTGGATTGGTTGCTTGAACTACATCATTCAAAACATGAACAATCAACACATTAAAAAGTGGCTAGATCAGCACTTTGGAAAGTTTTTATCTGCAATCTTAGTGATTATTTATAGTTTGTTATTATGCCTCATGGGCTTTATTTCCTTAAAAGATCCTCTAACATGGGCATCGCGTCTTACTTGCCGCAAACTCCGATACTAGTTCTTGCGGGAACAACACTTGTTGCATGCTTCTTTGCTGCTTTTCAAGGACTCCGTACAATTGCAATTGTAAGCGGAATATTGTTGCCATTTGTTGTTATTCTAGGGCATCTTGTGGCGCTTGCCAATTTTCAGTTTAAAGATTATACCCTGCTTTTTCCTTTGTTAGAAAACGGGACAGCTCCATTATGGAAAGGTATTCCTTACGTTGCCGGGGGATTGCTGGAGTTGTCTTTGTTGATGTTGCTGCTTCAGCACAAGTTAACAAAAAAACCAAGATTTAAAAGCTTGATGTTGATGTGCTTCATCCTTTCAGGACTTACGTTAGGACCATTGATGGAATCGATTGCGATATTTGATCCTGATTAAGTGGCTAACCAAAGATACCCCGCTTACGCTCAATGGAGAATCGTGAGACTGGGAGAATATGTGGAGCATGTCTATTTTTTTCGATTTATCAGTAGATATCCGGTACATTTATTGTTTAGAACATGGACATCTTTTATTTTAGCCCAGATCATTATGGCACTAACATATGCCTATTAGGTGAACTCTTTTGCGAGTGGGTCAAACTTGATAATTATTTAGAGTGGAGATACAGATATTCGTTCATATAATACATCATTGTTGGAATAGTAACTCGAGCTTTAATACTAAAACTAGCCTCTTTATCTAAACCTCAAGATCTTACAACTAAGTAAAATTTAAATTGGAGGTAAAAACTTTGGAAGAAGTTAATATTGGTTTACTGACGATCAAAGTCATCGTTGGTTTTGCAACTTTATTTTTTATCATTATCATAACAGGCAGAACATCCATCTATCAGTTAACCCCGTTTCACTTAGTTTTTGTGTTAGTACTTGGAGATTTTTTAGGAAATACCATTTATGAAGATAAGGTAGGAATTTTTCATTTTTTATATGCCATCGGATTGTGGACGTTTCTTATGTTGGGAATAGAGTATATGACTCTAAAAAATAAATCGACACGTTCTCTCTTATTAGGCAATCCTAACATCATCATTCGTGATGGTGTTATGGACAGAAAGTTACTTACAAAGAACAAATTGGATGTAAATCAAGTATTGAGTATACTCCGTCAAAATAATGTCTTTTCAGTTCGTGAAGTCAAATACGGTATATTGGAAGCTAATGGGCAAATAAGTTTATTATTAAAATCCAAGTATCAAAAACCAGACAAGCAAGATCTCAATCTTCCAGAAAGTTCAGTAGATCTCCCAACATCGTTAATTATAGATGGGGAAATATTATGGGATAATTTACATGAACTCGGATTTGATCAACAGTGGTTAGATAACCAATTAACTAACAATGGATATGATAATGTAAAGCGTATACTTTACGCAGATTGGAGAGAGAGTGAAGGCATACATGTAAGTCCTAAATAAAATTTGTTAGGATAGGAGCACATCAATTTTCTTGGTGAATATAATGTGGATTTAAAAAAAGATGAACCAGAGAATCCGTTTTATGAATTTATCTGATAGGGTGTTTGTTCCTTGAGTGTAATCTATTTATTAGAGGATGGAAAACTATAATTTGCGGTCTAGAGCAGCAACCCTGTCATTAAGCCTTAAACAAAAGGTCCTTTTTTATGGAAGAATGTATTATAAGTATCTAAAGTCAGAGTCTAAAAATTAGTGGGATAACTTAGATAAATATTACAGTGGAAAAATGGTATCAGTTGGAGGCTGAAGCGATAACTTTACTTCACTAACGGATGCGTTCATTTTCAGATGGAGATGGAGCAAAAAAAGTACAAGTACTATATTAAGATAACGAGACCTTATCTACAACAAGGATTGAATCCCTAATCGTTTTAAAAGACACGACTATTGAAGATAAGCAAGTAATATAAGCTTGTAACAATGATTCTTCGAAATCTTCGATACAAGCTTAATAATCGATAACAAATTATTTATTAATACATATCAATTCGTATGCTGCTTTACCATCTATAAACGCTTTCGCATGTATTAGCTTGGGGTTCATAATAACAATGTTGTTTATATTGACCTGCTAATGGTTGAGCGTACCAAGTAGGTGGGCATTTACCATATGGATTGAAATACCAAAGAGCATATTTAGAAGGATGCTCTCTCCAATAATCTAATGCTTTTCGTGCTAATCTTTTTTCGACATCTCTTGCACGTTGATAAAAAACATTCCCTTTTTGTACTGCTTCAAAAGAATAATTTCCTCCTTGTACTTGAAAAATCACGTCCCTTATTGACCTTAAATTTAAAAAATCTAAACAATCTGCTTTTAGTCGGTTTACAATGACATTACCAACCAAAAGCATCCCTAGTCGTCCTTCTCCTTCAGCTTCTGCTCTCATCATCCTTGCCATCAATGCAACATCACTTTCGGTATATTTTACTCGTGGCACTTTTATCACTCCCTATATCTAATTATATGAACGTTGTTCATCAGAAATTCCTTGTTGAAGTTTACTAATGAGCGAGTTAAAATGAATTGTTAAAAAATTAGGAAAATAATACATAAGCTAATAATTTCATGAGAAATGAAGAGAATATGAATGATAAATGAAGGAGGAATGTAACTATGGCATTAACACCTTATGACCCATTTAGACAATTAGTAAATATAAGAAGAGATTTTGACCGTATCTTTTCTGACCTACCGTTTGATTTTAGTGGGGACAAAGAGCACTTTGGAAGTATTAAGGTAGATGTGCATGAAAGTGAAAATGAAGTTGTTGCAACTTGTGATATACCGGGACTTGAGAAAAAAGAAGACGTAAACATTGATATTGAAAATAATGTATTATCGATTAGCGGTTCTATAAACAAAACAAATGAAACAAAAGAAAAAAATATGTATAGAAAAGAACGTTACACAGGTAGTTTTCACCGAGCTATAACACTTCCGAGTCTTGTATCTACCGAGGGAGTATCAGCAACCTATAAAAATGGTGTATTAGAAGTAAAAATGTTAAAGACTACACCAAATAATAAAAAGAAAATTGATGTGGAATTTCATTAAAATGAGCAAATTATATGAAGTTATGAAAGAATTTGATAAGGATTATTTGCAGGAGATATCTAATATGCAACCAGAATTAGTGGATTTGCTTATATTAACTTGTCATTCTTCAAATAATAAGAAGAAAGCTATATTAGATGAACTTGCTCATAACATTAAGTCATCATATATTAAAAACAATATTAACTAATCTTCCGATTAGAACTATCTAAACAAGGGGGTGTCGAATTTGGCATCCCTATTGTTGTAACAAAGTTAAGAGGTAAAAAAAATGCCCTTACTGTATTTTCTTTATTTTTTGTGAGTTTTCACCTAAAGATACATAAGAAACTATGTATAGATTGTTGTAAGAACCAAATCTATTATACTAGAGTAATACAGGGTATTTATTTTGAATAAATTCAAACTTCGTTCAATTAATTACCTCGGTAGATAGTATTTAACATAAGGATAACTTATCCCCCCCATTCCTTGCTTATTATTGCATAGAGGTAATTTCTTTTTCTACTTCTTCTTGAATTACATTGTTGAAAATAAGTATGCAAATAAATGTACTTTAACTAAACTGTTTTAATTCAATAACTACATATAGAAAGCTCAAAAATACATTATTTTACTTATTAAAATGTATTATTGTCTCTTTGTTACTTATCTTTGCCTTATAAAATCAGAAAATGATTAACAGATGTCTTGTTATTAGAGGATGCAATTCACTATAAAATGTGAATGATAACTTCCAGTAATGTGTTTCAGTTATTATAGCAGAAATTGTGTCATTCTACTTGATGTTCACAATTGGCTAAAAGAATGAACCATGCGTTAAACTTCATTGAAAATAAAGAAATAGACTACAAAGAAACTGCAAAAGTAGCTAAATTTTCCGAGTTTCACTTTTCAAGAATGTTCTCTTCAATCTCAGGTGTATCGCTCTCAAAATATATTAGACGTAGACGGTTAACACTCGCAGCATTTGAAATTCAAAAAAGTGAAATTCGGATCATCGATGTGGCAGTTAAATATGGTTATGTTTCTTCTGATACTTTCTCACGTGCTTTTCAAAAAATGCATGGAGTAACCCCTTCCAATGCTCATAATAGAGGGGTACAGTTAAAAGCCTTTCCCAGAATATCCTTTCAAATTACTATTAAAGGAGATACCGAGATGGATTACAGAATTGAAAACCTTGATTTTGAATTAAGAATTGTAGGAAAAAGTAAGCCAGTAAAAACAAGCAGAGCATTTAAAACAATCCCTACGCTTTGGAACACCGCGAAAAAAGATGGATTTATGCAAGAACTAGTAGCTATGTCATGGGAAAATCCAAAATGCACGCTTGAAAGCCTTCTGGGGGTTTGCGGAAAAGAAGCCGCCATAACAGATGAAGAATTTTCCTATTTCATGGGCGTAAGATACGATGGGGAATCCCCTGAAAATATGGAGACGCTTATTATACCCGCAAGTACATGGGCAGTATTTCCGAACATAGTAGATGCATGGAAACGTTTATATACCGAGTGGGTTCCTAACTCCGAGTATGAACTTGCAAATTTACCTTGTATAGAATGTTATTACGGTCCGAAGCATAAACCAAGACACGAACTCTGGGTCCCTGTTATCCCGAAGTAAATTACATATTCAGTAATAGAATGTGTTTATGGGACTCTGCAGACGAAACGCAAATATTATACGCTATCAGAAATATAATTAAAAAGTCAATTCCATACATAAAGAATTGACTTTTGTGAAATTTAGCTAAATCACTCTAATAATGACCTTCTTGGTATTTCAATTTTCCTGAGTTCACTAAATTAACTTGTATGTTGATATGCTCGATACTATCCTTATTTAAAAAAAATGGCTTTTCTTTTATCTCTTGATTCCATCTCTGAGGGTTCTCCCGATATAATATTTCACCTAACCTATAAACGTCTGAATTTATCTCCACTCCTTTTTCAAAAGTATTTAAAATCTCAGCTCTTATTATTTTTTCAGTGTTAGCAACTAACTTGTTTTCACTAATTTCTTTTAACTTTTCGTTTATTCCGGCTTGTAAGGATACGTTAATTTTATATCTCACTTGTTCGTTAGTAATAACTGGAGTTATCCTCACCTTTGGTTTTTCTAATACTATAGAAACAACCGGTTGATCATCTTCAACTATCCACAAAGGAGATCGAACAGTTTTTTCATCTATCCATCTTAGACCGTTTAAATCAGATTCAGAAAGCCATCCTTGTAGATGGTTATTTCTTATAAAGACAGCGCCGTCATTTCTTAACAATGGTGCTTTTTTATCTTCCTCTTTCCAATTTTCAGTGGATATTTTTATTGAAGGAATGAAAGCTGTTTGTCCAACAGGATTGCTATCTCGAATAAATTGGAAAAATTGAATGGGTTGTATGTAGGATCTTTGCTTATAACTTTCATTTGGTTCGTGAAGAATCGTCGAGAGTCCAGATAAAGTGAAAAATGATTTTGTTTTAAGTACGTCTTCAATGGATTCATTTGTAGCATAAAATTGGATATTATAACGTATTTCTCTATATCGATTTATAAAATCAATAGAGGATTTGATATCTTGCTCAAGTAATTTATTACTCAAAATCAATGTAGACACATGTCCCCAAAAAAGTCTTTGTTGTGCGTCCTTGTATAATTGATTTAACGCTTCTGTCATCGTAATTCCCTCACCTCTCCCAATCCAAATCGGTGGTTGTTTATCAGGTCTAGCACCTTCTAGTCTAGCCACATTAGAAAAGTCCAGTAATTGAACATAAGCTATATATTTTTCATCTTTATAGTCAATTCCAAGTGCTGCAACATAGTAAATATCTTGTATTTCTTTGATATTCCAACATCCCGATAATACCAGACTAAAGAGAGTTAGTATGCTAATTAAAAAGAACCTACGTAGTTTCAGGATTGTCACTCCCCTTCATCCGTCTTTGTACTATCCCGCGTACGAACATAACTAACACGTTCTCTATAACTTTTCCATGGTAACCGAAATAGCGCCTTGAAAAGATCTGAACTAGACTTCGGAAATACTAAAGCTAAGTAAGGGATTCCGAAAGAACGTAACCTTGCCATATAAATGACAATCATAAATCCTCCAAGCATAAAACCGTATAAACCCATAAAAATCGAGCAAACAAGAACAAATCCTCTAAGAATGGATATTGAACTTGCTAATATTTGGTTCACTAGTGTATACCCTGAGATGGCAGAAAGAGCCGTAATAACGATGACCGAAGGAGAAATAAAACCCGACCGAATTGCAGCGTCTCCAAGAATGAGTCCTCCAACGACAGAGAGAGTTTGTCCAAGAGGGGAAGGTAATCTTTGACCAGCTTCACGGAACATTTCAAACAGGAATAAAACGATCATAAGTTCTAATGGTGCAGGAAATGGCAACCCCGATCTTGCAACAGTTACAGTCGCAAGAAGAGGAAATGGAATTTGATCTTGATGGTATGCAAGTAGTGCCATCCAAAACCCGGGTAAGTAGACAGCTAAAAGAAATCCCACCCATCTATAAAATCGAGCTAATGAAATGGGTAAATAATTAAAATGTGAATCCTCTGCTGCTTTAATCAAAAAAGTAATGGTTACAGGAGCAATAATGACTAATGGTGAGCCATCTACTACTATGATTATTCTACCTTGTAATAAACATTCAACTGCAAAGTCAGGTCTGGATGTATCAGCAGAAAGTGGGAAAATAGAAAGTGATTGTTTGGACACCATCTCCTGCAATTGAGTTGAACTAATAATTCCATCAATCTCAACATTAGATAATCGTTCCCGAATAGTATCTAGCATCTCCGTATTAACCACATCTTCTAGATATAATAATCCCACCTTAGTTTGAGTTCTTGTTCCTATCGTATAAGTTTGATAAGATAGCGTTGGCGACCTTAGTCTTTTTCGAATTAGTGCAATATTTGTTGAGATATCCTCTGTGAAATTATCTCTTGGGCCACGAACAGATACCTCGTAATTGGATTGTTCAGTTGAACGGTTTGGTTTATTGGATGCACTAACAGAAAAAAAAGCGCTAAATTCCGGAAAATAAATGACTAAATTACCATCGAAGATCTCTAAAGAGATGGAATTTAACCCTGTTTCCACCTTTAAAGGTGTCCATTCCAGGTCATCTTGATTCCATTCCACGCAATCTTTGAATATTTTATAGTAATTTTTTGTTGTCATTTTTTTTAGTTGTGGAATAATGATTTGATTTATTTGTTTTTTATCAACCAAATTCTCACAATAGATAAATATGGTATCTATTTCTTGTTGTTCATCAGTAAATTTATGTAGTACAACTTTAACATCCTCACTTTTTTGATAAGTTGAACGAATTTTCTCTTCATTTACTTCATCAGTATTCTGAAAGGTAGTATGATAAGAGTTCAGTTCCTTTTGTTTTTTATATTTATTAAATTTCAAGAATTATCTCCCCTTTTCTCTTTTAAAAAGGCTAATAACCCAATGCTTAAAGAAAAGATAATTAAAAATAGAAGCGATAAATAAAAATATATATTTTGCAAAAAGCGAACAAATTGCATATCACTAATAGGTAGAAGAACCATCAACAATGTAATTAGTGAGCTAAACCCTATTAATAAATGTCTATTCTTATCGTTCTCAAATGGAAATAGCTGTCCAATTATAAACAAACCTAAACTTATTCTTATAAATCCACCTGACAGCCATTGATAAATAGAAAAAAAATCTACATGTCCAATATATTTACCAATTTTTAATAATCGCCATTCCTCGTATGCCGGATACCTCTGATTAGCAGCCTCTTCTGGACCAAAAATAGCAATTGAACCTAACAAGGGACCTAGGGTTAACCCTATTAAGATAATTCCGAGAAAAAGTAAACTTCGAACCTTAATGTTGGGTTTTAATTTGTGTTGTAAGAAAAGTATAAGTGAAACTTCCATTAGAGAACCTGAACTATAGATTACGCCTTTCAAAACAGGATTCAAACCATGTTCTAATATAGGGAATATTTGAGCGTAATCCTTATGAGGAATATTTAGGCTCATGACAAAAAAACCTAAAGCAATAACAAAAACAAGTAAAAAACCTGAAATAATAGATAGGGTAGCAAAGCTAGATGTCGCAGCAAAAAAACAAATGATTAGAAAAACTATGGCTAAGATGAAAACTGGACTTTGAGGGAAATAGGAAGTAACTGTCCAAACAATCATATCCTTTAAGGTAACTCCAATTAATAAAAGGATAAAAACATAGGCAACCGAAGAAAGACCCCAAGCAACACCTTTACCAACTCGGTCCTTCATCCAAGTAAATAAATGGGAGTAATTTGTTTTTTTAATAATTACTTGTAGAAAAACAAGCCACCCCAAAAATAAAACTCCTGAAATTAGTACAGATATCCAAGAATCCCTCTTTGCTGTGCTTAGTAACATGGGTATCACCATTACATGGTTCATTAATCCTATACTCATCATAGAGAGAACAAATATAGTAGAAAAACTTGCTTTATTTTGATCCATTTTCAACCCTCTTACCCCATTATTGTTTTAACTATCCATCTCGTTTTTCCTTTTTGCTACCATATTTTATATAATTACCTAATATTTGATTTATATCCAGAAAACCAACTAAATAAAGCGTTGTGAAACAGCCACAGAAAATAATAGTAACCTTTAAAAATTCAAAGTATAACCAAAATCAAATTACTAGGTAAGAACAACCGCGTTCTTAACTACTTACGTAAACATACCCCAACATTGTTAGATGCCTTAGAAATCACTTCTATATAAAATCAGGAGAGTCATTGCTTCACGCTATTGTGACCATTAAAGAGATGAACAAAAAATAATAAACGAAGAATTCCAGAAGGCGCACCTTTGAACTTTCTCTCAAATCGCTGGCAAAAGCACGTTTATAATGATGGGAATATAAATCGCCAATTATGCGTTGTCTGTTCTTACCGAGTTAAGAAATCTTGTACGATCAGGTAACGTTTTTCTCCCGCACATATCACCATTAGGATCGGAACGTACTTTCTAGGAGAATATTTATTTATACCTAGATTTTGAACTCCATCCCTACGTCCACTTAGGATATAAAAAATGCCTTAGCCTATAATATCAGCATTTTGTCGGCTGTACCTCTTTATTGGGTAACGAAAAAAAGGCCGAATTTCTCAGTTTAGGGAATGGGAAATCAGGATTTTTATATTGGAAATTCCTTATCGTTGTGAATCCCCTTATACTGATGCTACCCCATCTAGAAGAATGGCATTCCAGACCTTTAAGCCCCTGTTATGCATTTTTGTTCGTAGACTGCATGTTCACTACTGTACGAAATCAGTATGAGACGAAGAAATATGCAGTATATACGATTCTAGGTTATACGATGGACGGAAAGAAAGAAATCCTTGGTATATGGTTGAATGAAACAGAAAGTAAACATAAATGGATGCAAATCTTTGATGAGATCAAATCACGTGGTGTAGAGGATGTGTTTTTCTTATCAATGGATGGAGTAAGTGGACTAGAAGAAGGTGCTCGTGCCATTTTTCCTGACCTGATTGTGCAGCGTTGTATGGTCCATTTGATTCGAAATTCCATTAAATATATTCCTACTAAAGAGTATAAAGCCTTTACAGCTTCTTTAAAAAAGGTGTATGGAGCACCTAGTCTGAAAGCTTGTCATAGCGCCTTCGATGCCTTTCAAAAACAGTGGACTTCTTATCCAGGTGCTGTGGATGTATGGGTTCGCAACTTCAACCATGTGGAGCAACTTTTTGACTACGGGAGTGCCATTCGCAAAGTAATGTACACCACAAATGCCGTAGAGAGCATTCATTCTAGCTTTCGAAAGGTGACGAAAAAAGGAGCATTTCCAAATGAAAATGCCCTGTTCAAAGTCCTATATTTACGTATTCAAGAATTAGAAAAGAAATGGAGTGTTGGGTTTATTCAAAACTGGTCCATGGTAATAAATCAACTTTTACTCCACGAAAACCTCAAAGACCGAGTCCTAAAGTATATGGAGTAAATTAGGACTTACACACTTTATTTGACAGCCCCTGACATTTATACTTTCTGCTCTATTCATCTAACTCGCACTTTCTAATAGACCTAAATCAAATAAGTCAGTTCCCTTTTACTACTCTCATTTGTTATTTTTCAATTCTGCTTTTTAACATCAAAAGACAATGAATATAAATTATTTATCCCACTATGATGTGCTTTTTATTAAACAATTAGAATTTACTTCCACCAATGTTTCGAAGGCCCATTACTTTTAACTGTAAAATTTATTTAATCTTAATTCATTAACTTTTCTATCTGACTTATAAGAAGGTCTTTAAATTGTATGAGTATTTTGTGTATGCATTATTATTCCACATCCTTTATTTATCCAATAAAAATACATCTTCTCCCTATTTTAATAATTTCATATCAACATACCATTCCTCATTCTGTACCCTTAACTGCTAAACTAATCCCCCCTTTAAAACAATCTTTATAAAGAAATAAACATGTATAGATGCTTATTTACTAAATGTAATATAATAAATTTATTCCTATTAGTTCTTAGCTTTAAACCTAACTTCATTAAGTCCACTTTCATTAAGTCCCCTTTTTTGTAGATACAGAACGGCTAGTGTGGTTTTGGAAGAGAGTTTAGTGGGAAAGGCTGCAAAAGTACTGGATAATTTAAAAAAGGATTTACCATATGAAAATGAAATTAACTTTTCAAAGACAAAACGTGTTTTTGATAATTCAAAAGTAGAGAGTCATAGTGCTATAATTCCGACTTATTTAATGCCTAAGTCATTAACAACTGATGAAGAGATTGTTTATAACTCAATAAAAAACCGTTTTATTATGCAATTTATGCCCGTTGCCGAGTATGAGGAAACGATAATAACTACAAAAGTAAATCATAGCGATATTAAAGGTATTTTTTTATCTAAGGGGAAAGTACAGCTTATAGAAGGTTGGAAAAAGGTTGAAAAAATTGAATCAAAGGATACTTTTCTGCCAAATGTAAATATCAATGATATTGTAAATATAGTTGATTATAATATGACATCTCATGTTACAAAGCCACCGAAACATCATACGGAAAAGACACTATTAAGGGTAATGGAGACTTGTGGAAAAGGCCATGAAGATGAGAATAGTGAAGAGATGATGGCTGCTGTTTTAAGTGGATTTAGTATTGGAACTCCGGCTACCAGAGCTGAAACTATTAAGAAACTCAAAGATGTCGGTTATATTACCAGCCAAAACAAGAATTTAATATGCACAGAGCTTGGAAAAAAGATAGTTGAAACATTTCCAGTTAAGCAGCTGTTTGACTTAGAATTTACAGGTAGGTTAGAAAAAACACTATCCGATATAGAAAAACAAAAATTTTCAAAGGAAAATTTTATAAACTTAATTGTAGATTTTACAACAAAATCTGTAAATACAATTAAGGGTGATAAAGATATTATTCTAAATGAAGTTTCCAAAGAAAAAAGGGAAATTGAAGTATTAGGTAAATGCCCTGTGTGTGGTCATGGAATAATTGAAGGGACAAAAGGATTTGGCTGTAGTAATTGGAAAAATGGCTGTAAATTTGTTATTTGGAAAAATGACAAGTTCCTTTCAACAATGAAGAAAAAGCCTACCAAAACAATGGTGAAAACCTTACTAAAAAATGGTGTAGTTCAGGTAAAGGGGCTTACGAGTAAAAAAGGGAACAAATTTGATGCTAATCTACGGTATGAAAAAAATCCGGATAATGATTATTTTAGTTGGAAAATGGAATTTATCAACACACCTCAAAATCAGAAATCAAATGTCTAATATTAGCTTCAAAAAATTGGCGTACATTATGAAAAGAATGTACGCCTTTCTCATGTGAATATATAACGTGAATAGGCACCATATATTTTTTTGGAAATAAGGTGCTTTAATAAATAAATGAAACTACTGTTTTTGCCATCCCAAAATGACC
>NZ_CALPDF010000066.1 GCF_943193175.1 Neobacillus muris | reverse complement strand
GCGGGGCCTTTTCACCAATAAAATGGAAAAGCACCTACCCAACCTATTGAATTTTCATAGAACTTTTGACACTACCTGCAAGTTTATCCTCCAACGGCGAGCCTCATAATTTTTTCCTGGTCAGCATCTTCTTTCGTTAACTCACCTGTTAATCTCCCTTCATGCAATACAAGAATTCTGTCGCTTAATCCTATAACTTCAGGTAATTCCGAAGAAACCATAATGATGGCTTTACCCGCCTCTGCCAATTTAGAGATTAATTGATAGATTTCCGATTTTGCGCCAATATCAATCCCCCTTGTTGGTTCATCTAATATGATTACATCAGGGTCTCTCAATAATGACTTGGCTATAACGATTTTTTGCTGATTGCCGCCGCTTAAATTTTTGACCAATTGTTCATCGGTCGGGGTCTTAATTGATAAATCCTGAATCATGCCCTTTACGATATTTTTTTCTTTACGCTTTGACACCACATGAAAGGGGTTTGAGATCAAATGCAAATTGGGCAATGTCATGTTTTCTCTTACCGATAATGGCAATACGAGACCCAATCGCTTTCGGTCCTCACTTACCAAACTAATGCCTAAATTAATCGCATCTGCAGGCGATTTTATTTTGACTTTTTTGCCTTTGAACTCAATTTCTCCCTCATCGCAGGACTCTAATCCAAAGATCGTGTTGACCACCTCGGTTCGTCCGGCACCCATCAGGCCGGCGATTCCGATAATCTCCCCACTGCGCACATGAAAGGAAATATCAGTGTAAGCGTTTTCTTTTTTTAGCCCCTTAACACGAAGAACTTCCTCTCCCAATACTTTCTTTCTTTGAGGGAATAGATCCGTAAGCTCCCTGCCTACCATTTGTGCGACCAGCTGGTCAATGGTAAGATTGTCAGTTTTATAGGTTCCAATATACTTACCGTCACGAAGCACGGTTATTTCATCTGAAATTTTAAATATCTCATCCATTTTGTGAGAAATATAGATAATAGCCACATCATTGTTTTTTAGTTCATGAATCATTTTAAATAATTGGTTCACTTCGCGATCGGTTATCGCGGATGTGGGTTCATCCATAATAATGACTTTGGACTCATACGAAACGGCTTTTGCAATTTCAACCATTTGTTTTTCCGAAACACTCAAATGCTTCATTAAGGTTTTAGGGTCCAAATGTAATCCAACCCGTTCCAGCAGCTCTTTTGTTTTTCGAACCATTCCTTTTTCGTTAATCCAGACATTTTTGAAGGACAGCTCTTTTCCAAGAAAAATGTTTTCCGCAATCGTCATATGCTCGACCGCTGTCAATTCCTGATGAATCATGGATATTCCTATATCTAAAGCCTGTTTGATATCTTTAAATTTTACCTGGTTTCCGTTATAAAAAATCTGACCTTCATACTCTGGATACATGCCTATTAAAATCTTCATTAAGGTCGATTTTCCCGCACCATTCTCGCCCATTAACGCATGGACGGTTCCTGGCCTGATCTTTAATTGGACATCACTTAACGCATTGACACCCGGAAATCCTTTTGTAATCCCTTTCATTTCAAGGATGTATTCAGCTTTACTCTCCATCAAATCCCCCCTCTATTATTTTTTTGATAATGGATTTCATAGTTAGATTTTATATTTCAATAAGTTATAATAATATTGATAAAAATCGGAAAATTTATTTATATTTTTTCGTATGGCAAAAAAATCACATTTGATAAAGGTGTCGTGAATGATAAACAAAGGAACAACCTTACTGCTTATCTTTTTCCTTTTTATGTTGGAAGGCTGTCATCCCCTTTCCACGACTATGGATCCTGTAAAAGGGAAAAAAACGTCCACAACCGCACCTCAGTCAGACATCTTAGTGGGAGCCACATTTTTAGGAAACTTCGAGTTCCCGACAACGATTAAAAATATAATGGAGCAAAACGCGGAAAACGAAGGGATTCGCTTTATTACCTATAACTCTGAAAATAATGCGGCCAAACAATTGGACCAAATCAGGCATTTAATTTCAAAAAAGGTCGATGTGCTCATTCTAAATCCGATTGACTTTAAGGCAGGAGCGATCGGGGTCGATCTAGCCATACAAGCAGGCATTCCCGTGATTGGGATCAACACAAGCGTTGATACGGCCAAAATGCAATGCTATATTGGCTCAAACGACATTGAGGCCGGTGAAATAGCGATGAAATATATCGCTGAAACATTAAATAAAAAAGGAAATATCGTTATTTTAACGGGGATTACGGAGCAATCCTCCCAGCTCCAGCGGGCTCAAGGCATTGAGAATGTCCTGGAAAAATATCCAGATATCCATGTTCTTGAAAAACAGTCCGGATATTGGTCAAGTGAGAAGGCCTATCAGCAAATGGAGAGCTGGGTAAAAAAATACGGGGAGCAAATAAACGCAGTCGTGGCCCAGAATGATGAAATGGCACTCGGAGTAAGCAAATACCTGAAGGATCATCATTTAACCAATCAAATTCACGTGGTTGGAACCGATGGCATCCAGGATGCACTCTTAGCGGTTAAAAACGGAGAGCTGGATGCAACGGTGTTTCAAGATGCGGAAGGACAAGCCATGCTGGCACTTAAAGCAGCCAAAATTTTAGCCAGCCGGGGCCAAATCGCTCGTTCATACTTATTGCCTTATCGGTTGGTGACAAAAGAAAACGTGGATTATTACTTAGATAAAAGAATGAAAGAGCAATAATTTCTATCTAATCAGAAGGTAAGTATTTGAATGGGATGGATTGGATTCAAAAGAGGAAATTAACAAAAGGAAAATTTATAGAAAAAGAGAAGTCTGCTAAACTGCTTTTACAAAGATTAGAAACTTTGTGCTTTGCTGCCTCGACAGTAGTATTAATCCTGAGTATCGTTCATTCTATTTTCACTGTCTTCACTTGGGGAATTTGGATCATCTCTTCGTTGAGCCTGATTCATTCTTGGACCAGCACATTCGTCATTGGCAGTGCTTTTTTAGGAAAGGTATTGCAGCGATTTGGAAATAAGTAAGCTGCTGCCTTCATGTTAGACAAAAAATATAATAAGATTCGTGATATATGTTAATTTAATAAGCTTTATCTCCGTCCTGGCCCCTGAAGACATTTTTCTTCTGTTTTTTCTGGAAGTGTCCTCAATCATGTGCTTGAAGACTATACCGGCAGATTAATAGCAATATTCCAGGAATTAAGCACCAATATTTCCTGAAATTGAAATAGACAAAAAAGGCACCCCCTGGCCAGCCCATGGAATACCTTTGCTGCGATATACAAAAAGATACCCGTCACCAGATAAACGGCAATTGTTTTGATAATAGTAACTGCAAAAATATCCCTATAGGATTGCTTATGGGTCAACCACGTAATTACCAGAAAAGTGATTACAGTTTCCTAGCCCCAGTTAAAGTGATGAACAATAACGGGTCCTCCTGCTTCCATAATAAAAAGTGATACCAGTTGAAGGCATCACTTTCATACGGGCAAAAGGACTTCCTTTTTATTCAATGCCATAGGCAGTGCCTTTTATCATTAACAGATTCACAAACTAAACGACCTTTTTCATAGACTTCAAAAACACGAAAACGAAACAATTCTCCTTGTATCAATACCAAAAATCATCCAGGACCAGCCATTCCATCTGAAACCGGCAACAGATCTTGGTCCAACGAAAACGGGATAAAACCAAAATCCTTCTCCATTGCTGAGCCATATAAAAGTATTACGGAATAGGCACAACCGAATGCCTCCCGGATCAACAGCAAACGGCGTAGCAGCCGCTTGCTGAGGAACAAATGCCGGAGGAGGAAGCGTTGGAGCTTGTGGGCTTTGTAATCCTGGCTGCCCCGGAAAACCCGAAGGTCCTGTAGAACCAGGCCCTGGAAAACCCGGCAGGCCTGGCAGCCCCGGAAACGATGGCAATGGCAAACTTGAAAATTGACGCTCCCATGGCTGATCATAGGAATATACCGCATAATGATACATTAAAAAACCACCACCTGATCTTAACTTTATTTCTAAAGTATTAGTATGTTATCATGTTCCTTTGTGAAGCTTATTCAGCTCTAAAATACGGCCCATTCGCCTTAGGAAAATAATCCTCATCCAGAGTAAAGATAAGGATTATTTCCTAGAAACAGCCGCTGCTTTTAACCGCAAAAACAAACGGCACCAACAACAATTAACAAAATAAACAACACGATGATGAGTATAAACTCACCGCAGCCCGTTGCAGGAAAACCGCCAGCAGAAACAGGTGCTGCGTAGGAGTAAGACATTGGAGGCGGGGGAAGAACAGCAGGACCAGCAGCAATCGGTAAGGCATTGGGTAAAGCATTCGGTAAGGCATTCGGTAAAGCATTTGAAATCGGCATGGCATTATCCATTTTTCACACTTCCTTTCGAATGATCGCGAGCTAATTTGACACTACATTATATAGTAGACCCAGTTAGGAAAATGGAGCCGGTCTATATGATAAATGGGCATCACCCAGCGGCCATCATTTTAGGAATATTACTCCATCAACCATGCCTAACCTTATCATCGTTCAATTTTTCTGCGGTTTTGATTTTCCGAAATGTCCCCAAAAAAAAGAAGCGTTCCCCGTTCAAAAGAAACACCCCCTTACGTCTTAATCGAAACTTTGGCATTGTTTTTCGATTTCATCTTGCGAAATATGTTTATCTATTTTTACATTGGTCACTTGCAATCCTGTTAGGTTAGAATCACTTACTGAAAAAGTCAGTTTATCAAAATTACCGCCGTGATGTCCTGAGTAGTTTAAAGCACTGGCAAAAATGAGATGTCTCCTGGGATCCCCATCAATAGGTTCAATTCTGATCTTTGGACACATAAAAAAATCCGAATAGGCTGGGCCCAATTCATTTAGATAACGTGTAAACAATGCTTCTTCAAGCAGCTCTTCTTTAGTAGGTCCGTCTAATTCGTTCCTCCACCCAACCGCGAGCCAATCATAAAGAGGCTGTGACTTTAATCGGATTTTTAGGTTATTTTCCGAAACAATTAATTCTCCATCCTTAGCCGTGCAGATTTGGCGTTTATCGGCAGCTGCACACGTATAAGCAGGCTCAATGGTAATCACCTCTTTATTTACCATCGTTAACGTCATTCTATTAGCGGGATTCCTTACAGATACCTCAATTGTCCCTTTTACTTGGCTAGAATGATGAAGCCAGTGTACGACTTTTCGGAGCACACGTTCTTGAAAACCATCGGTGATACTGAATTCACGCTGTTGCCCCAAATCATTTTCCATTTTAATGGTTTGAACCTCATCATGCTTTATTGTGTGTGCCATTAATTGTTCCAAAAAAGAGACCTGCTGATTGGCATTCTTCTTTGCTTCAGCCATTTGGCTGGATGAATGAAGCAAACATCCAATGAGGAATAGAATAACAACATGATATTTCCTCAACATGGGCAACCTCCATGCTTTTAATAAACTCTCATTTTAGTTTTGGGAAAATGATGTACGATTATTCTTGTTCAACTCCCCAGAAGCCCATTAAAAAAAACGGGACGCCGCAGCAACCCGTTTATTTCAGTTCATCGTCATACTGACCAATCGCCCGTTTCTTACTAGCGCCCCACATTTCCACTGTTTGTTGGATGGTACTAAGTTATGACGAATTTAGTTTGGTTCACTACACTCCCTCCTTAAAATCTTTCATAAAAGATTCACATCCAATGATCAAAATATAAGGTACGATCCATATAACAGGACTTCTCTTGACGAAACCATTCTCGCAAACCACACAGGCATTGAAAGGAGCGCCGTCAAAGGAATCGAAACGGACGTAAACGAAAAAACCGAAAAGGAGAGTGTTAAAATGAACTATTCCATCCATGATTTTGAAATACAAAAATTGCGTGTCGACAATGAAACCATCATTAAGGTCGAGATTTTCAAAGTCCCCGAAGGCTACAAAAGCTGCGCTGCCATTCACTCCCCCGCCTACGATGAATTCGATGGACTCGGGGTCAGTATCGATAAAGACACCTCTATTCGCTTAGCCCTGAATGATTTAAGGAAACAGCTGAAAGAAAAGAGGAATAGACCAGAATAATCCATTAAGGGGCCTGGCCCCTTTAACGATCAAAAGTCTATCAATGTTCGACAAAATTCGAGTGGCGCCAGGCACCTAATACATCTCCCGCAACATTCGCTTTGCCCGGAACAGCCTTGTTTTAATGGTCGAAAGCTTTACATTTAACTGTTCTTCCATTTCCTTCAAGGATCGCTCCTTCAAGTAGTAGAGCGTAATGACCTCTTCATACTTCGAAGGCAGCTGCCTTAATTTGTTTTGGAGCTCTTCTTTCTCACAGCGAGTTAAAGCCTCAAACTCAGGCGTACACACTTCTGTATGGTCTAACAGCTCGATATCTCCATATAACAGATCCCGATGACGGCAGGCTTTCCGCAAAAAATCAATACAATGATTTCTTGCCATTCGATACAGCCACGAAGAGAAGGAACAATTGCCGTTAAACTGTTTTCGGGTCAAATAGCATTTCACCAGAATTTCATGGGAAAGGTCTTCTGCCAGATAGGTATCTTTTACATAGGAAAGGGCGAGGCCATACACCCTCTTTTTATATTCCCTATAGAGCTCATTTAGCTGTTGTTCATTCATCCTTTGATCAAATCCGGCTAGAAAAAAGGCTTGATTCGAATCTGCTTCCACAATAGCCTCCTATTTTTCTAGAAAGAGAGAGAACCTCCCTCCGCCTAGCATCCTAACTTATCCATCAATCTTCGACAAAATTCGGGTGGTGCCAGGCACCACTAAAATCCTACTTCACCACAATTTCATTCAGATATACCTCAAAATTCTCTGGCTGCTCCGATGCATCCTTTACAGCTAATTTCCCTTTAAAAAGCGTTTTTCCTGTTTGCGCATCCGCAACAATTACATCAGCATCTATCTTTAAGCCGGGACTCATTTGTGAGGAAGCCACATAGAGTTTACCGCCTTTTACGGTTGTCATTTGGCCATGGGCAATCCCTTCCTCCCCTGAGAGCGGGATCCGATAGACCTGACCTGCTTGATTGTCTGCCAAACTATATGGAGTGACGACAAGCTCTTGCCCCTCTATTGTCATGAAATAAATGACAGCACCATCATAGAAGCTCAGCTGGTTCTCATCTAATTGCAAGTCTGGCAGATTTATCGTTTCCTTTTCTTTTGTTTGTAAATCGTAGGAAAGGATCTCCTGATGGATCACTTCTTCTGTCATGGCATCCCCATCCGGATCTTCCATCACTTTTCTCTCCGTCTTTACCATGATCAGATGGTCGTTCGCTTTTGCCGGGCTTGTTCGAACAAGCTCTACGTCGATACGGGTATCCAGCTGCCCTTGTGGAACCTGAATAATGGCCTCGTGGCTGGTTATTTTATGATTTCCCCTCTCAATCGTATAGATATGTTTTTCATCATAGAAGGTATCATTCTCTCTCATCGTGTTTTGGGTGATCAGGATAATCTCATCCCCCATCAGTTGGACATCCTCCACAAAAATATGGTCCAGTTCTCCCGCCTCTGGAACCTTCACCTTGAACGAGCTGATGCTGTCATCCTCTTTATTTAACACCGATAGTTGAAACGTAAAATCATGTGATAGTAATGAACTCACCTTATTCTCTACATCTGCGTAAACCAGGAACTGCTGATCCTCAAAAAACGAGTTAACCATTGAATTTTTGCCGCGCATAAAGGTATGATATTTTTTCTGAAATTCCTTAATCAAAGTCGGAGATTGTCCGACTATTTGATCTAAAAAGGAGCGGCTATTATAGGCAGACCCCTTTGCACTGATCTTGACGTTCGTACTTACATAATTCATGGAGGAAGTATTGGTATAAGCTCCCTCTAACACCACTGGCTTTACCTCTTTTGCATCACCGCTTACGGTTTGGATCTCAAACTCCGGATATTGTTCCGCTGACCTGGCGGAGTTCACATAGAACGTTCCGATGCTGAGTACAATCACGGCGAAGATGGCAGTGAATTTCCAATATTTTCTCATGTTAACACTCCTTATACGGTGATCTTTTTCCTTAATAAAAATCCACTCATCCAAATAGAGGCTGCGAGTACGATCAAACCGATGACGATTTCAATTCCTAACAATTCAATTGGATAGAAAAAACTATTTAGAACAAACGCTTGTAAAAGTAAGGGAGCAATCAATACCACTATAGCTAAAGCGCTAAAAAGAAGACCGGCAAAAATTCCCTTCCATCTGAAACTTCTTTCCATTAAGATCGCGGTAAACAGAATCGCGACCACCATCAATCCCGCTCCATAATACAAGATAAGCTCCACGATGCTATTTGGAATAATCAGTGCTAATTCGGGTACACTGTTCACTATTTGGATCACACCCATATCCACCCTGAATTCATCAGGCACCATGCCTTTCATCACTGCATTCTCGATGGGCAGCAAGATCAGTTGAAAGGCGACTAAACCAAAGGTCATGAGGAGGATCGACGTCATCTTGGCATAAAAAACATTCAATCTTGCTGTGGGCAGCATTAATAACCGATAAATAAAGGTGTTCTTTCCAACCCAATCCCGATACCAAATGAGAAATATGTAAAAGGCAACACCAGCGATACATAACGCGATGGGCCCCATGAACCAAACGCTTTTGACAATCTGTATAAAGCTCATCCGGCCAAAATCCTCTAGAAACTGTGCTTTCGTCATCATCTCCTCATAGATTTTTTCATTAGCCATGTTTAGATAACCCTTTGATATCACCATAACCCCTGTCAGCTGCACCACCAAGGTAATCCCCAGCAAGACGGCAAATAGTTTGGCAATCCGGTTAAATTCAAAGTTTACCAGCTTCAGATAGTTTTTCATCTCTGATACACCTCTCTCATCACATCAATGACAGACTTCCCTTCGGTTTCCCGCTTCTCTTCTGCGCTGAATTCCTTGATCACTTTTCCATCCTCTAATAGGACCACCTTATCGATTAAATGCTCAATATCCCCTACTTCATGTGTCGTAATGATGACGCCGCGATTTTCAATCAAATGACTTGTGAACACATTGGCAATTTCCTCCCGACTGAACATGTCAATGCCGGAGAACGGTTCATCCATGAGGACATAATCGACATCCAGCGCCAGTCCAAGCAGCAGATTCACCTTGGCTGTATTTCCTTTGGATAAGGAGGAAATCCGGTCGCTTAAATTAAGCCTGAAAAAACCAAGTAATTCGGTGGCACGTTCCTGATTCCAACAGGTATAGAAGTCTTTCATAAACTCCATAGCCTCTGCTATGGTCATCTGCGGCAGCATGGTAATGGCATCCGGGATGAAGGTGATTTTTTCAAATGTATGTTTCGTCACCGGTTGTCCGTCGATTAAAATCTGGCCTTTATTAATGGGGGTAAGCGACATAATGGCATTTAAGATCGTCGTCTTCCCAACTCCGTTGATCCCAATGATGCAAGTGATTTCACCCTTGTTCGCCGTGAAAGATAGTCCTTTTAAAATTTTCTTGCGTCCAAAGCTCTTTTCAACCGCTTTTACTTCAATCATGCTTAAGCCTCCTTATCATCATGGGTGGTGTACTTGATTCTGACTAATTCCAGCAGTTCCTCGACTGGTACATTAATGGAACGGACAGAGGTCACAAACAGATCAACGGCTTCAACAAGCAGTTCCTCCCGCACTTGTCCTAATATTTTTTTGTCTGTTGTGATTCTGCTTGGGTGATTCTTTTCCGTATAAATCAAGCCCTGTTCCTCCATTTCCTTGTACGCCCGCTGCGCAGTATTAGGGTTCACTTTCATCCGATTTGCCAACTCTCGTCTCGATGGGATTTCCTCTCCCGGCTCCAATTCACCAATTGCGATTTTTTCCTTAAAGTACCGAACAATCTGCAAATAGACCGGATCACGATTATTAAAATTTACATTCATCGAAACAACTCCTATATGACCTTATAAGTGACTACATGTTCTAAGTGTGTGTATTAAGTAGTTCATACACTATATGTGTATTATATGCTTAATACATTAAGGCGGTCAATCCTCTTCTGATTTTTTTATCCAAAAGTTTTTCGAAATGGTCTTCCATTCATCCTATCGATGGTTTCCGAATTCCAAAAAGACTGAAAAAATGACAAGGGAAGAGAAAATG
Source organism: Neobacillus muris (assembly GCF_943193175.1). Classification (GTDB taxonomy): domain Bacteria; phylum Bacillota; class Bacilli; order Bacillales; family Cytobacillaceae; genus Neobacillus; species Neobacillus muris. The sequence continues at coordinate 4,313 of NZ_CALPDF010000066.1, read as the reverse complement.
AAACGTTTATTTAAACCCTGCAGAAAGCCCGAAATAAATGGTTTTTTCCGAGGTGGAGTCTAAAAATATTGTCGTTTAAACAAACGTCTGATTAACTTTTGATTTATAATAATCCAGCAGACTTTCCATGTTCATAAAACATGGGGGAATGGTCTCCGAATACTTGTATAAGCGAAAGCTGCTCCATGGATAGTGTTCCTCCCGCCTGACCATTTTGGCTTTCACGGGATTTAAATGGATGTAACGGCTGACTTCCAGCATCCCTCGTTTATCTTCTCCCTCGCAATACTTTGCTTTCTTTGGTACTTCCAGCGTCTAAGTGTAATCACTTCCCAGATAGCTTGGTTTTCATAAGGTACCTTCTCATTGGTAATTTCTTGCTGATGAAGCTGAAATTGAAAAACCCGTGCGGACTCAACCCGCTTGTTGATTTTTTTAGAAGAATCTTGCCGATCGGCAGGTTGATCAAGGTTAATAGACTGTAAGGCAAGAATGTAGCCTGTTAACCCAATACATGAAACCTTTTCGGTCATAAAACAGCCTCCTGAAATTATTAAATAGCCCGCACATAAAGGGATTTCTATGTAAGGAAGAGTAAGAGAAATAATGAAAGGAAGGAGAAAAAACAAAAGAGGAAAAATTACGGAAGTCGAACGCTACACCCCATTCTACCACTTCCGGTACCATTAGCAACCAAGCAAACTTCGACAAAATTCGGGCGGTGACAGGCACCAGTACAATGAAAACAAAGAAATCAGATGTGTGTTAAACCCGACATTAGGCAATGAAGCCAATTGTGAAATTGAACCAACAACCAATCCGAAAAAAGTCGTCATCGTCGGCGCTGGACCAGCCGGCCTGGAAGCAGCGATTACAGCCGCTCAAGCAGGACATGACGTGAAAGTGTATGAAAAGGCCCATTATGCCGGCGGACAATTCCGCTTAGCCGCCATCCCTGCTGGCAAAGGGGAAATTGTTGATTTCATCAATTGGCAGGTGACACAGCTGCGAAAGCTCGGGGTTGAAATTGAATACAATACATATGTGTCAGCTGATTATTTAAAAAATCTATCTGAAAAAGTGGACGTCGTCATTGTCGCAACAGGAGCGAAACCGTTCTTGCCTCCTATCCCAGGCATTGACCTGCCGCATGTTATAACAGCCAATGATGTATTGGCCGGAAATGTGAATGTCGGAAACCATATCATCATGATTGGCGGCGGCCAGGTAGGAGCAGAAGCAGCTCACCATCTAGGCGTACAGCATAAAAAGGTGACCTTGGTGGAAATGCTGCCTGACATCGCCTTGAATGAAGCCAATGAACCAAGAATTCAATTATTAAGGGCCCTAGAACAGCATAAAGTCAACATTTTCACAAATACCGCCATTACAGAAATCAAGCCTGGCTTTGTTAAAACAAAAGGTGTTCATGACGGGAAGGAACTCGAAATGATCGCGGATACGGTGGTTGTCGCCTTAGGGGCTCGATCTGAAAATAGTCTTGCGGCCGAATTAATGGAAGCAGGCTATACGGTTCATACCATTGGGGATGCCAAAACAGTCGGTCAAGTCATGCAGGCCACTAGCGAAGGCTATGAACTAGGCCGTTCGATCAGCTAACAACCAAAAAAGCCTCCTTCTAAAAAAGGAGGCTTTTTTATGAACTAAGACGTTCCATTTGTTTACAATTATTTTAAATCTTCGACAAAATTCGGGCGGTGACAGGCACTACTCTCCCTACTCTAATTATACCATACAAAAAATGGTAAAAACAGCCTTTTTGTTCTCCTTTACACCTGCTAAAATGCAATAGAACTTGACTGAAATTTCTTGGAGGGAAATAGAATGAGCTCTTTAGTTCTCGGTTTTCAGGAAATAGAAAAATCACAGCATATGCTCATTGGCGGAAAAGGGCAAAATCTAGGGAAACTAGCAAAAATGCAAGGAATACAAGTACCAGATGGATTTTGCGTGACAACCACGGCCTATCAAAGAGTCATCGAGCAAAACAAAACGTTTCAAGCATTATTGGATCAACTAACCATCCTTAAAGCAAAAGACCGAGATCAACTGGGCGAAATCAGCAGAAAGATGCGGCAACTCCTCATGGAGGCAGAAATTCCTTCCGATGTTGAAAAAACCATTACTCACTATCTCTCACAGTTTGGCAATCACCACGCTTATTCGGTGCGTTCTAGTGCGACTGCCGAAGATTTGCCCTATGCCTCCTTTGCGGGCCAGCATGACACCTATTTAAATATCATCGGAAAAGACACCATCCTCCAGCATATAAAAAAATGCTGGGCATCTCTATTTACGGAACGGGCAATTATTTACCGTATCCAAAATAGAATGGACCACCGTCAAGTTTATTTATCCGTTATCGTTCAACGGATGGTTTTCCCCCAGGCTTCAGGGATCATCTTTACGGCTGATCCGATTACCTCCAGCCGCAAGCTGCTATCCATCGATGCGAGCTTTGGACTTGGAGAAGCGCTGGTCTCCGGCATGGTAACTGCCGATTGTTATAAGGTGAAAGAGAATAAAATCGTTGATAAGAGAATCTCGGCAAAAAAATGGGCGGTCTACGGACGAAAGGAAGGCGGAACAGAAACCGTTCCGGTCAATCAGCAGCAGCAAAGGACTCAAACACTTACTGACCAGCAAATTATCCAGCTGGCACGCATCGGAAGACAGATCGAAGCATATTTTGGCTATCCGCAGGATATCGAATGGTGTTTGGTGGATGATACATTTTATATCGTCCAGAGCCGCCCGATCACGACGCTTTTCCCCATCCCCGAAGCGAATGATCAAGAAAATCGCGTCTATGTATCTGTCGGCCATCAACAAATGATGACATCGCCCTTAAAACCATTGGGATTATCCTTTCACCTGCTGATAACTCCTGCACCTATGCGTAAAGCGGGCGGCTGGCTGTATGTCGATGTCACACCTATGCTATCTTCGCCTGACAGCAGAAACAGGCTATTAACTACCATGGAACAGCACGATCCGCTCATGAAAGACGCCCTTACGGCTGTGATAGAGCGGGGAGATTTTATCCAATCGCTGCCACATGATCCAAAAGCGCCGAGTCAAAGCAGAAACCATACAGATAGCCCGGAAGAAATCGAAATCAATCCAGCCATTGTTCATGAGTTGATTCAGCGCAGCCAAGCGTCGATAGAAGCGTTAAAACAAAACATTCAAACGAAATCAGGATCGGATCTATTTGATTTTATTTTAGAGGATATCAAAGAGTTAAAGAAGATTTTATTTGACCCGCAAAGTACAGCCGTATTTATGTCTGCAATCCATGCTACCCACTGGATCAATGAAAAAATGTACGAGTGGTTAGGTGAAAAAAACGCAGCCGACACGCTATCCCAATCTGTACCAAACAATATTACTTCAGAAATGGGTTTGGCACTTTTGGACGTTGCCGATGTAATTCGCCCTTATCCAGAAGTAATTGAGTTTTTGCAGCAGGTAAAAGATGATAGCTTTTTGGATGAACTGGTTCCGTTTGATGGCGGACGTGCTGCCCAGGATGCCATTATCGATTATCTCAACCAATATGGCATGCGATGTCCCGGAGAAATCGATATCACCAACACGCGTTGGAGCGAAAAACCGCTTACCCTCGTCCCGATGATTCTCAGTAACATCAAAAACTTCGAGCCGGATGCCGGCAAGCGGAAATTTAAGCAAGGGAAACAGGAGGCTTTGAAAAAAGCGCAAGAGTTATTAGATCGATTGAAGCCATTGCCGGAAGGTGAACAAAAGGCCCGAGACACCAGACGAATGATCGACCGGATCCGGAATTTCATCGGGTATCGTGAATATCCCAAATACGGCATGATTAATCGCTACTTCGTTTATAAGCAGGCTTTACTGAAAGAAGCCGAACAGCTCGTGCATGCTGGACTTATTCATGAAAAAGAAGATATCTACTATCTCACATTTGAAGAATTCCACGCAGCCGTACGCACAAAGAAGCTGGATAACGAGGTCATCCATAAGCGAAAAGACGATTATAAAGGATATGAAAAACTGACTCCCCCGCGTGTTATCACATCTGAAGGAGAAATCATGACAGGCACGTACAAACGAGAACATCTCCCAGCCGAAGCGATGGCCGGGCTGCCTGTTTCTTCCGGAGTCATAGAAGGTCGTGCACGTGTTATTTTACACATGGAAGAGGCGGAACTGGAAGAAGGAGATATATTAGTCACCTCCCTCTATAAATGTTGATATATCAACGGTTTGACCCGTTGGTGAAGTGACAAAAAAATATTTTTCGACATGTT
>NZ_CALPDF010000065.1 GCF_943193175.1 Neobacillus muris | reverse complement strand
ACGTTGGCTTCATTTCAAAAAGAAACGAATATTTTATTGTTGACGTTTTTGTTTGTTTAGTTTTCAAAGACCAATTTCTTTCATCGCATCAAAGCGACTATATTAATATAACATTTCATGTTGTTAATGTCAACAACATTTTAATCTTTTCGTTATCGTCCTTGTGACGACTTTTAATATATTACACAATAAACGAATTATAGTCAACACTTTTTTGTTTTTTTTTAAAGAACTTAATTAATAAAAAGCCGCTGGCTGGCAGCGGTTGTTAAAGTACCCAGTGATCGATTGCAGCTAAGGCCAATACGCCCGGAATTCCGAGAAATCCAGAAATAACGGATGTAATCAGATTGATGGGAACATGAATTCCGTATCGGTTTCCCACCGCATTCAAAAAGAATAACAATAAGGCCCCGATGACTATTTTTATCGCAGTCTGCCCAATAAATCGTGCCGGCTTAAAAGGGGCACCTGTAAATAACAGCAGAATGATTAACCCTCCTAAAACGGCAATGATAATAACCGGTTCCAATAAAACGATCCCCCTTCAAAGAGCTTTTTAATGAAACTATATGTACAGGCTGGGACAAATAGACCAAAAAAGGATGACTCTAACGTGGTACCCCTCGTTGAATCATCCTCTTCATATACTTATCTGCGCAAATTCACTTTTCGATATTTTGCTTCTTTTAAAAGAAGAATATATTTTGCTTCAGCTATTTTTGTCTGGCAAATCACATCTTCAGAGGGATCTAAGCTCTTTTCCAACAGATTTTTTTCCTGATGCCATTTTTCTTTATAGTGGTTTAACTGAACTAATACTTTTTCGTCAAATTCGCTGCGAAGCCGTCCTTTACGCCGAAAAAACATGACCATACCTCCGGCAATTATGTTTATTTCTTATACCTCTCTTCGGCCTTCTAATGCCTTTGATAAGGTTACCTCATCCGCATATTCCAGATCCCCGCCTACCGGGAGCCCATGAGCAATACGCGTTGTTCTAATGCCTGATGGCTTGAGCAAACGAGAGATGTACATCGCTGTTGCTTCCCCCTCAATGTTGGGGTTTGTCGCAAGAATAACCTCTTGGACAGTTTCATCCTGAAGCCGTTTTAATAAACCAGGGATATTAATATCCTCAGGCCCAATTCCATCCATCGGAGAGATGGCCCCGTGGAGAACATGGTACAGGCCGTTAAATTCCTTCATTTTTTCCATTGCAATTACATCTTTAGGATCCTGCACTACACATATTATGCTCTTATCGCGGCGTACATCTTCACAAATATAGCAGGGATCTTGATCCGTTATATGGCCGCAAACAGAACAGTATGTCAATTTCCGCTTCGCATCAATTAATGCTTTAGCAAAATCAAGGACAGTATCCTCTTTCATACTTAAGACAAAAAAAGCCAGCCGGGAGGCAGTCTTCGGTCCGATCCCAGGCAGCTTCATAAAACTGTCAATCAGCTTTGATATCGGTTCAGGATAATGCATTTTCGTTTTTCCTCTCTAAACAGCAAAGGTGTCTTGGCTTTAGCTCTTTTAGCAGCTAAAAGTCCCTAGACACCTTGCTAGGCTTTTATTAGAATGGCAGGTTTAACCCTTTTGTAAATTGGCCCATCGTATTATTTGTCAGCTCATCCGCTTTCTTTAATGCATCATTAACCGCAGCCAATACAAGGTCCTGCAGCATTTCTACATCATCTGGGTCAACAGCTTCAGGTTTAATTTGCACATCTACGACTTCCTTATGTCCAGTAACCACAACAGTCACCATACCGCCGCCTGATGTTCCTTCGATTTTCTCTTGGCCAAGCTGTTCCTGCGCCTCTTGCATTTGCTTCTGCATTTTTTGCATTTGCTTCATCATACCTTGCATATTTCCCATTCCGCCACGTTTCATTCCATTACCTCCAAATTTCACTATTTTGAATTCATCTCTTTTAAGATATACATGAATTAATCAATGATTTCCACAAATTCGGCACCAAATAATTTTTTCGCCTCAGCAATATGAAGCTCCTCCTCCTGCTCGGCGACGTTTCCTTCCTCGGAACCTCCGTGATGGCTGAGGAATTCCTCCCTAATGGACGGCCATTGTTCCTCAGGAACACCTAGCAGCATAAGCCTTCTGCCTGTCAGTTTATATAAGGAAGCGGTAACCGCCTCAATAAAATCATGTTTATCCATCGCCATTTGACAGTGGATTTCATGCTTGAATTTTAAGATAAACGCATTGGGTGAGGCAGCAACCGGTTCGGCCTCATTGATCAATGCCGCGTGGGATTTCAAAAGACCTGCACGCATTTCTCCCCAATTTGCTTTTATAATATTCAAATCACCTTTGGTTGCCTGCTTTAATACCTCATTTATTTTCCCAGTTGCCGGCTGGAAGGCTCGCTTCGTTGGCCGGTGGGCCTGCTTTTGCTGCTGGGATGCCGGTTCTTGTCCAGTGCTCACTAGGCCATTTTCCTTCAGATGCCGCAGTTCGGCTTCAAGCATTTCAATGCGGGAAATGAGCTGCCCCGTTTCTTTTGGTGCTGCAGTCTGCATTTCTGGCCTTTGTTCCATCTGGCACAGCTTCACAATCGCTACTTCAAGAAAAATCCTTGGATGGTTAGTCCAGCGCATTTCCTGTTGTGTTTTATTGAGCAAATCAATTAAATCGTAGATCTGTTCAGCAGGAGTTGATTCTGCAAGATTTCGAAATTCGTCATCGAGCATGACTCGTTCAAGAGATTCCTCCAGCTTTGGAGCTGTTTTATACAACAGCATATCACGGTAAAAAAGAATCAAATCCTCAATAAACCGGGCTGGGTCTTTTCCGTGATACAACAACTCATGCAAGGACTCCAAACCGCTGGCAACATCCTTTTCCCGAAAAGCGGCAGCGATTTTATTTAAAAATCCTTGAGAAACTGCCCCCGTTACCGTCAAGGCATCCTCCAAGGTTACGCGGTCCTGGCTATAAGAAATCGCCTGATCCAGCAAGCTTAAGGCATCACGCATTCCGCCTTCCGCTGCCCTGGCAATCATTTGCAAGGCAGGCTCGTCGCATGCAATCCCCGATTCCTCCACAATTAGCTTCATCCGATTAACGATCGAACTAGCTGTGATTCTCCTAAAATCAAACCGCTGGCAACGTGAGATAATCGTTAATGGAATTTTGTGAGGTTCTGTGGTCGCCAAAATAAAGATAACATGCTTTGGCGGCTCTTCTAATGTTTTTAGCAGAGCATTAAAAGCACTGATCGACAGCATATGCACTTCATCAATGATGTACACCTTATAGTTCACCGAAGTTGGGGCAAATTTAACTTTGTCCAACACATCCCGCATCTCTTCCACCCGTGAGTTGGAAGCTGCGTCGAATTCCAATACATCTGAAATCGTCCCGTCGGTAATGCCACGGCAGGCTGCACATTCATTGCACGGCTCAGCTGTTGGTGCATGCTCACAGTTAATCGCCTTAGCTAAAATTTTTGCCGCACTTGTTTTTCCTGTTCCTCTTGGGCCGGAAAATAGGTAAGCATGAGAAATCTTTTGCTGAAGCAGAGCATTTTGCAATGTCTTGGTGACATGTTCCTGTCCTACTACATCTATAAATGTTTGAGGCCGCCAAACACGGTATAACGCCTGATAAGACATGCGGCACCGCTCCCTTCATACTTTCTCATCTAATCCATTATAGCCTATCTTTTTTCCATATTTCAAAGCGTTTCCTCTTGATTTATAAAAAAACTCATCCCTTCTGGCAAGAGATGAGTTTAGTATTTAATATGTACTGCCGTGCACCTTCCTTCGACTGACGCCCATAAGCGTTACTTAAGCAGTTAGCTCAGCCCAGGCACCCCTGCGGCACATGGGAGCGTCCACTTAATGCTGCTTCCTTCCGGACCTGACATGGTTCATGGATTCCCATTGCGCAGGACCCGGGCGTCAACACCACTTACTTAAGGCAGACCCTACAGGTCATCAGCCTCAGGAAGGGATTCAGTCCCGCTAGAGCGGATTGCGGGTACAGGGCACCGCTGCCTCCCCACCTAGCACGGCAAAATTGTGTTTCATGCGTCTTATCTGACGCTTTTTAAGTATACAAACAATCCATGAAAAAAGCAATCGATATTGAACTGTAAATTACTGTAAATCACCTAAACCCTGTTGTTTACGGCGCCATTCCTTTTCCTGCTTCTTTCGCTGCCGCAGTTTTCGAAAAAAATCCGACAGCAACTGTCCGCACTCTTCTTCCAATACACCGCTGTCTACTATAGATTGATGATTAAACCGAGGATCGTCCAGGAGATTCATAAGGGTTCCGGCACAGCCGCCTTTCGGGTCCTTTGCCCCGTATACGACCCGCTCCACCCGAGATAACATAATCGCTCCGGCACACATTGGACATGGTTCAAGTGTGACATAAAGAGTGGTATTCTCCAATCTCCATGAGCCCAGTTCCCGGCAGGCTTGTTCAATTGCAAGAAGTTCCGCATGGGCAAGGGAATTTTGCTCAGTTTCCCGTAAGTTATGGGCCCGGGCAATCATTTTTCCATCATGGACGATTACCGCCCCGATTGGAACCTCATTTATTTGCTCCGCTTTGTTCGCTTCTTTAATGGCTTCCTTCATAAACAATTCATCCAGGTTACTCATTGTCGTTGGCTCCTAATTTGCCCTGTTTCAGGCATACGGCGCTGACCAGGGCACTTCCGCTTTTCTATAAATTATTCACATTATAACATGATTCCTAATCAGGTCTCATAAAATGGTGGTAGCGCCAGTTTGCTAAGGAGGGATGAGGATGCAAATCCATGTCATCAGACAGGGTGAAACCTTGACAACCATTGCGAGGACCTTTCAAACAACCGTGAACGATATTGTCGAAGCAAATGATCTTCCTAATCCAAATAATCTGGTTATTGGTCAATCAATTGTGATTCCCATCGTTGGACGGTTTCACTTCGTACAGCCTGGTGAATCATTATATGCGATCGGCAGAATGTATGGCATTTCGGCTCAAGAGCTTGCTAGGATGAATGGCATTTCGGCTAATCAGCAGCTTCAAATCGGCCTGCGCCTATATATTCCCGAAAGAACCAAACGGAATGCGGAGTTTAATGCCTATGTAGAGCCGCGCGGTACGACAGTAGCCCCAGCGCTGGAACAAAGCGCCCGTGAGGCAGCACCCTATTTAACGTATTTAGCTCCGTTTAGCTTTCAGGTCGACCGGGAAGGAACATTAAAAGCACCTCCGCTTAACAACCTTCCTGCAATCGCCAGAGCCAACGGAAATGTATTGATGATGGTCATCAGCAATCAGGAAAATGACCAATTCAGCGATGAGCTTGGGCGGATTTTACTGACGGATATGGAGATTCAAGACCGGTTTCTCAATAATATCGTCGATATGGCCAATCAATATGGTTTTCGGGATATTCACTTTGACTTTGAATACCTGCGTCCCGCCGACCGCGAAGCCTATAACAATTTTTTAAGAAAAGCGAAACAACGGTTTTCTCAGCAGGGCTGGCTGATATCCACAGCATTGGCCCCAAAGACGAGTGCCGGGCAGCAAGGAAGATGGTATGAAGCCCATGATTACCGGGCACACGGGGAAATTGTCGATTTTGTGGTCATTATGACGTACGAATGGGGCTACAGCGGCGGTCCGGCTATGGCCGTTTCCCCGATTGACCAGGTAAAAAGAGTATTGGATTATGCTGTCACCGATATTCCATCCACTAAAATTTTGATGGGACAAAATTTATATGGATACGATTGGACCCTGCCGTTTGTGCAAGGGTCGGTGGCAAGGGCCATCAGCCCGCAGCAGGCGATTCAACTGGCAGCGCAGCACAATGTCCCGATTCAATATGACACAAGGGCCCAAGCCCCCTTCTTTAGGTATACAGCAGAGGACGGCAAACAGCATGAAGTTTGGTTTGAAGACGCTCGATCGATTCAGGCAAAGTTTGATTTAATTAAATCGATGAATCTTCGGGGCATGAGTTACTGGAAGCTCGGATTAGCCTTCCCGCAAAACTGGCTGTTAATCGTAGACAATTTTAATGTGACGAAGCGCTAAGATTTGAAAACTGCCGGCAGCCTGGCAGTTTTTTTATATAATATATTTTCCATATCCCTTCCTGCCAGAGATTATGATAAAATATCATTTGTGTTTATGGAAATTGTCGCATTCTGCAGAAACGTGTAGAAAATAAACTATAGAAGAAAAAGACATCTATTTCACAAATATCCGTTTAATCATAGAATGTACAGGCAGTGGAGAAGGGGGAGCAGCAATATGGGGGATATACCCTTTATTACCGTTGAGGGGCCGATTGGCGTAGGGAAAACATCTCTCGCAAAAGCCATTTCAGAGCATTTCCAATTCGCTCTTTTAAAAGAGATTGTTGATGAAAATCCATTCTTGGGGAAATTTTATGAAAACATTGAGGAGTGGAGTTTCCAAACAGAAATGTTTTTTCTCTGCAATCGCTTCAAGCAATTGGGGGATATTAATACCCATTATTTGAGCAAAAGCAGAGCTGTTGTCGCGGACTATCATATTTTTAAAAATTTGATTTTTGCTCAAAGGACATTAAATGCGGCGGAATACAAAAAATACTATAAAATTTATCAGATCTTAACTGAGGATATGCCTAAGCCGAATGTCATTATCTATTTAAATGCCAGTCTGGATACTTTGCTAAAACGAATACAATTGCGCGGACGTGAAATTGAAAAAAATATTAGCCCGCTTTATTTGGAACAGCTATCACTAGACTATGAACAAACGCTCTCTGTCTTTGAAAAAGAGCATCCGGACATTCCAGTTCTCCGCTTTAATGGTGATGAGTTGGATTTCGTCAAAAATGAACAGGATTTGGACTATATTATTGAAAAACTTTCATCAGCGCTTAAAGCAAGCAGCTGGACAAATATATTATAGAGCAGGGGGATGTTTGTGAGTATTGTTATTGGTGGCATGATTGGTCTCGGTAAAACAAGCGTGGCCGATTTATTAAAAGGCCACTTTCAGCATAAAGGAATTGAAAGTAAGGTTTTTTATGAGTCAGTCGATGATAATCCGATTTTGCCGCTTTATTATGAACTGACACCAGAAGAATTAGATGCAAAACGGATTCCGTTCCTGTTGCAGCTGTTCTTTTTAAACAAACGGTTTAAGACGGTTAAAGACTGCATCAACTGGGAAAACCCCATTTACACCATTCAGGATCGTTCCATTTATGAAGATTGGTACTTTGCCTATGTGAATAAGAACTTGGGACGGATTTCTGAACTGGAATTTAAGATTTATGAAGACCTCGTGGATAACATGTTGGAAGAGTTGAATGAACTTCCGAAAAAGGCCCCTGATTTGATGGTGTATTTAAAGGGCTCTTTTGAAACCGTGATTGACCGGATTATGTCGCGCGGCCGCAGCTTCGAAATCAATCCAGAATTGAAGGAATATTATTTTGAAGTTTGGAAGGGTTATGATGAATGGGTAACCAACCATTATAATGCCAGTGAAGTGTTGATCATTGATATGGACCATACTGATGTGGTTCAAAACCCTCAAGATGCAAAGCGTGTCTGCCTAGAGGTCGAGGAAAAATTAAATGACATTCTATTTATTTCTAAAGCACATATTGGATAAGCCCAATATGTGCTTTTCTTTTTAAAAAAAAAGATCACTGCAGCCAGGGCAGCGATCTTTCTATCTCCAGTTTTTATGCGCGTGTATCATATATTGATGGCGGAGGAAGAGGGATTCGAACCCCCGCGCGGTTTAACCCGCCTGTCGGTTTTCAAGACCGATCCCTTCAGCCGGACTTGGGTATTCCTCCGTACAACAAAAGATAATTTATCACATCTTTATTTCCATGTCAACTTGATCTATCCATAAAAAAATATTCAGAAAAATAAGCCAGACGGACAGGAATCCGTCTGGCAGGGGGTTACATTGGTTTGATGACCTCACGATTTCCCATATATGGACGCAATGCCTTTGGAATCACGACACTGCCGTCTTCCTGCTGGTAATTTTCTAAGATGGCGGCAACCGTGCGGCCAATCGCGAGGCCAGAACCGTTTAATGTATGAACATGTTCCGGCTTTGCTTTCGGATCGCGGCGGAAGCGGATGTTCGCCCGTCTCGCCTGAAACGCCTCAAAGTTACTGCAAGAAGAAATTTCGCGGTACATGCCATAGCTTGGAATCCAAACCTCGATATCGTATTTTTTTGCGGCGGTAAAGCCAAGATCGCCTGTGCACATGCTTAACACTCGATAAGGAAGTTCGAGCAGCTGAAGAACCCGTTCCGCATCATGAGTCAATTTTTCAAGCTCCTCATAGGAATCCTCAGGCTTCACAAATTTAACAAGCTCGACTTTGTTAAATTGATGCTGGCGGATCAATCCCCGTGTATCGCGGCCGGCTGATCCCGCCTCGGAACGGAAGCATGCGCTGTAAGCAGCAAAGCGGATAGGAAGCTCCTCGCCAGTTAAAATTTCATCCCGGTAATAGTTGGTTACCGGCACCTCCGCTGTTGGAATTAAGAAATAGTCTTCGCTTTCGATTAAAAAGGCATCTTCCTCAAACTTAGGCAGCTGGCCTGTTCCTGTCATACTGGTCCGATTGACCATGTAAGGAGGGAGAATCTCGGTATAGCCGTGCTCATCCACATGCAAATCAAGCATAAAGCTCATCAGCGCACGCTCAAGGCGTGCCCCAAGGCCTTTATAAAAGACAAAGCGGCTGCCGGTCACCTTGCCCGCACGTTCAAAGTCAAGGATTCCCAAGTTGTCAGCAATATCCCAATGCGGCTTCGCTTCAAAGCCAAAGTCGCGGACCTGGCCCCATTTTCTAATTTCAACATTTTCCTCTTCAGTGTCACCAACAGGAACGCTTTCATGCGGGATATTCGGGATGCTGAGCAATAATAGTTCCAGTGTCTCTTCTACTTCTCTTAATTCCCCATCCAGCTGTTTAATCTGATCGCCAACCTCGCGCATTTCTGCGATTAACTGGTCAGCATCCTTCTTCTCACGTTTTAATGCTGCCACTTGCTGTGTTACTTCATTTCTTCTTTTTTTCAGATTTTCAGTCTCGACAATCAATTCCCGCCGTTTTACATCCAACTCTTCGAATCGGCCGAAATCGGTCAAGTCTTCACCGCGATGCTGCAATTTTTCTTTTACTTCCTCAAAATTTGCCCGTAAATACTTTAAATCCAACATTTTAGACACTCCTTTTTAAAAAAATAAAAAAATCCCGTCCCCAAAACAGGGACGAGATTTACCCGCGTTACCACCCTGGTTGACAGCATAGGCTGTCCACCTTGAACCTTTTAACGGCATTTAACCGAAAGTACTTACTAACCCCATAGGCATGAGGCATTCCGTACCTTGCTCGAGGAGGGATTCACAAGCATTATTCACCGATTCGCACCTGCCATCGGCTCTCTTTAGAATAAACAGCCTGTTACTAGTTCCTCTCATCGCTTTAGACGATATTAGATAGCGGTTGCTTCCGCTTTTCTAATAATTTACTATAATTGTTAGCCAAATGCAACCCGTTTATACAGGCTGCTTCTGTTTCGCCTGATGGACCATATCCACAAAATACGCCGTCATGCGATGGTCATCTGTCAATTCAGGATGGAAGGAACACCCTAAAAATTGCCCTTCTCGTGCAGCTACAATTCGTCCATTGTGTTTGCAAAGGACTTCGACATTCTCTCCAGCCTCAACGATATGCGGTGCACGAATGAACACAGCTGGAAAGCTGTCAGCCACATCTTTGATCGCGAGGTCTGCCTCAAAGCTATCCACCTGGCGGCCAAACGAGTTGCGTTCCACCATAACGTCCATCACGCCAATGTGAGGTTCACTGTACCCGGCCAAATGCTTGGCTAATAGAATCAGCCCTGCACAGGTGCCGAACATTGGCTTGCCTTGTGCAGCAAACTCTTTCAATGCATCCATAAAATCATATTTATCAATCAGCCGGCGCATCGTGGTGCTTTCCCCGCCTGGGAGAATGAGGCCATCCACTTCTTGCAATTCTTCTTTATGCTTAATCGCAATGGCTTCTGCGCCGCATGCCGCTAATGACTGCATATGCTCGCGGACTGCCCCCTGCAATGCCAGAACGCCAATTTTCATCAAAATTCCCCCCTTATGTCGGTTTGGGACATGCCGTCATGCGTTTGAAGTCCTCCGTAGAGGCTAGTCCCCATTCTTACCAGCCGCGATCCTGCATTCTTGCTTCAGGTGCTAAGGAAGAAATTTCAATCCCCTTCATTGGTGTGCCTAAGCTCTTAGAAAGTTCAGCAATCAGTTTGTAATCTTGATAGTGAGTAGTAGCTTCCACTATGGCTCTAGCAAACTTGGCAGGATTCTCAGATTTAAAAATGCCGGAACCTACAAACACGCCGTCTGCCCCTAACTGCATCATAAGCGCCGCATCGGCAGGTGTCGCCACACCGCCAGCCGCAAAGTTTACAACGGGAAGACCTCCATTGCGCTTGATTTCAAGAAGGATTTCATAGGGTGCGCCTAACAGCTTTGCTTCTGTCATCAATTCATCTTCATTCATGGAGACTACTTTGCGAACTTGTGCATTCACCTTGCGGATATGGCGAACCGCTTCAACGATATTGCCTGTTCCAGGCTCACCCTTGGTGCGCAGCATAGAGGCTCCTTCACCGATCCGACGGGCAGCTTCTCCAAGGTCACGGCAGCCGCAAACGAATGGCACTGTATATTCTTTTTTATTTAAATGGAATTCTTCATCAGCAGGAGTCAATACTTCACTCTCATCGATATAGTCAACCCCCATTGCTTCTAGGACACGCGCTTCCACAATATGGCCAATCCGTGCCTTTGCCATTACAGGGATAGATACAGCATTCATTACCTCTTCTACTATTCTAGGATCTGCCATTCTAGCAACTCCGCCAGCAGCCCGAATGTCAGATGGAACCCGCTCCAATGCCATTACAGCCACTGCGCCTGCTTCCTCTGCAATCTTTGCTTGTTCGGCATTGACCACATCCATGATCACGCCGCCTTTTTGCATTTCTGCCATACCGCGTTTAACACGATCTGTACCAGTTCTCATTTTTCTCGACTCCTCTTATTACTAAAAATTAAGAAAATTTAGCTTATTAATTGGAAACTCCGTCTAAATTAGTCGGAATTATGATTCCATAAAATCATTAAGCAACAAAAACGGGCTCCTGTCAAGTTAGGAACCCGTTTCTAATCTATCCAATATTTTCTTGTTAGAACCATCCGCCAACAGTGGAGGAGATCCCGTGCCAGACGTCTCCAAAGAAGCCGCCAATTCCTCTCATCATCAATACAAACCAGTTGGATTTTTCAACACCTTGTGCCGCAACTACGTCTGCTTGTACCTTCTTTTGGCCTTCTTCCGTCAAGAAGCTGACCTTCTCGCCATTCTTAGGCACTAACTTAACGTATCCAACCTTTTCACCTTTTTTAATTGGTGCTGTCAATTTGCCATTTTTATCAACTTTATCTTTATCAAGCACTAACACGGCTTTATAATTCTCTTTTTCCCCATTAGAAATGACCATATCAATGGCAGATTTAGTATAAATTTTTACTTGGTCGTCTTTCCCTTTCGTTACAGGAAGGGTTTTTTGATTTTTCACTTGATAATGCTTTGGCAGAATTTCTTCTTTGCTCGTATTGGCAAATGCATAATCAAGCATTTTTTTCGTTTCATCAAACCGGGCTTTATAACCGCCAGCACCGTTTGCGTCCTTTGCATTTTGAACAACTGTTATAAATCGTTTTCCATCACGCATCGCTGTGCTTGTAAAGCAATAGCCGGCAAAATCAGTTGTACCTGTTTTCAGTCCGTCTACCCCTTTATAGCCATAATCTAATTCAGGAAGCATCCAATTCCAGTTGATCATGTCAATTTTATCATCAGTACCCTCACGGAATGTCTTCCTTGGGATACTGGCTGTTTTTAAAACTTCAGGATACTCGTTAATCAAATGGAAGGCTAATTTCGCCACAGCGCGGGCAGACATGACGTTTTCCTCATCATCTCCGGTTCCCTCTGGCTGCAATCCTTTATAATCGACATTATTTAAACCAGTGGAATTGACAAATTTAAAATCTTTCAAGCCTAATTTTTCAGCTTTTTCATTCATCATTTTAACAAAGTTGGTTTCCGATCCGCCAATGGTTTCAGCAATGGCAATGGTCGCAGCGTTGGCTGAATAAATCGTCATTGCTTCATATAATTCCCGGATTTTGTAGGTTCCATCTGCCCGTAAAGGTACATTGGACAGGTCGGTTCTTTGGGAAATTTGATAAACTAAGTCACTGACTTGGTATTCTTGATCCCATTTCACTTTCCCGTGCTTGATCGCATCCAGCAGCAAATATTCGGTCATCATCTTTGTCATGCTGGCAATGCCCAATACGGTGTCGGCATTTTTTTCATACAGCACTTTGCCTGATTCTGCATCAACCAAAATGGCTCCATCTGCATTAATATTTAATTGTGCTGCTGCTTGCGCTTTATCCAAACCGGCTAATGGACTAAGAAACAGCAAAATAGCCAAGGCTCCGGCTGCCATTTTTTTTAAAAGTAGTTTATTCAAGATCATACGCCCTCCAACGAATTATTACACTTTGGATATTTTAACATAACTCACTAGCAATTCATAGACAGAGCATCGGACCATCTTATTTCCAATTTGCTAGTTTTATTTACTAAATACAGGACTTTTTGCTTATGCCCTATTTTTACATAAAAAAGGGCTGACGTTGTGTCAGCCGCTTCCTATTAAGATAACGAATAGTTAGGTGCTTCTTTTGTAATTTGAACGTCATGCGGGTGGCTTTCTCTTAAGCCGGCTCCCGTCATGCGGATAAATTGAGCCTTGGTTCTCAATTCCTCTATATCCTTTGTTCCGCAATACCCCATACCGGAACGCAGGCCGCCGACCAGCTGATAGATGGTATCTGCCAATGGCCCTTTATATGGAAGACGCCCTTCAATTCCTTCAGGCACAAATTTTTTGTTGTCTTCTTGGAAATACCGGTCCTTCGAGCCTTTCTCCATAGCCGCAACGGACCCCATGCCGCGGTATACCTTAAAGCGCCGCCCTTGGAAAATTTCTGTTTCTCCTGGGCTCTCTGTTACACCCGCAAGCATACTTCCAAGCATAACCGCATGCCCTCCAGCTGCGATTGCTTTAACAATATCACCGGAATATTTAATGCCGCCATCTGCAATGATGGTTTTTCCGTGTTTCATGGCTTCAGTAGCACAATCATAAACGGCTGTGATTTGCGGGACACCCACACCAGCAACGACCCGTGTCGTACAAATGGATCCAGGTCCAATCCCTACTTTTACCACATCGGCACCAGCTTCGATTAGTGCTTTAGTAGCCTCGCCTGTTGCGACGTTACCGGCAATGATCATTAAATTTGGATAAGCGGCTCTGATTTCTCTGACGGTTTCAAGGACGCCCTTTGAATGCCCATGTGCAGTATCGACGACGACCGCATCTACGTTTGCTTCGACAAGGGCCTCTACGCGTTTCATCGTGTCTTTTGTGACACCGACTGCGGCGCCTGCCAATAAGCGGCCTTGTTTATCCTTTGCCGAGTTAGGGAATTCAATGACCTTTTCAATATCCTTGATCGTAATTAATCCCTTAAGCACACCGTTTTCATCCACTAATGGCAATTTTTCTATTTTATGCTTTTGGAGAATTTCTTCTGCCTCCTTTAAGGTCGTTCCTACAGGAGCAGTGATCAAATTTTCTTTGGTCATCACATCGGCAATTTTAAAGGAGTAGTCCTGGTCTTGAATAAATCGAAGATCCCGGTTTGTGATAATCCCAATCAGCTTTTGTTCCTCGAGGTTATTGACGATTGGCACTCCGGAAATTCGATATTTTCCCATTAAATGCTCGGCATCAAAAACTTGATGCTCTGGAGTCAGGAAAAATGGGTCTGTGATCACACCGCTTTCTGATCTTTTTACCTTTTCAACTTGCTCGGCCTGCTGCTCAATCGTCATGTTTTTGTGAATGATTCCCAGTCCGCCCTGGCGTGCCATGGCAATGGCCATTTCCGATTCCGTCACGGTGTCCATACCTGCACTTATAATCGGAATATTCAGCTTTACATTAGGTGACAATTCAACCTGTAAACTTACATCCCTTGGAAGTACCTCAGACCTGCCCGGAATCAATAATACATCATCAAAGGTTAATCCTTCTTTAGCAAACTTATTTTCCCACATTTTAACAGCCCCCAGGACAAAAAATATTATTTGTAGGTTACCAATTGGACAAAATACTGTCAAGGAAGAAGCACTAGATTGATTTTTCTGAAAAAGGTGATTTGCTTTGAAGATTCCATATAAAGGCTGGAACAGCTTTAGCCGTTTTTTCTCAGCCGAATACTGTCAGCTTTTTTTAAAAAAATGCTATCAAAAGCTCCAGTTGGAACAGGCAGAACAGAAGAGCTATGAAAATTGTTATGCCTTCCTTTATTATCTGGAACATGGACAAATTTATTATGAGCAGGCGAAAAATGCCCCGCTTGTTATTAAACCCATCCTGCTTTTTTATGGGCTCGTCCATTTGATTAAAGCCTGCATCCTGACAGTCGATCCAGCTTATCCGGAAACGACCGCCGTATTGGCGCATGGTGTATCGACCCGAAAGCGAAAGAAACAGAACTACTTGTTTTTTCAAGACGAGGTGAAACTGCAAAAAAACGGACTATTTCCGTTTATGTCAGAAAAATTGTTCCATATGAAACAAACAGATGGCGAGAAAGTGATGATGGAGGAATTATTGCAAATGATCCCCGAGCTGGATGACTTATTTTCTTTTCATACCGGAAAGAGAACGTTTAAAAAGCTGGATTGGGATGGAAAACAGTTTGTGGTACCAGAAGACATATTGGATCATTATCATATGACGGAGAATCGATTTAAAGATTTTCTAGCTGCTAAGATTAAACATAAGATTGAGTTTTTAGGCGAGGGGCTGTCGTTTCAATTAATGCAGGAGAAAATAACAGAAGTGCCTCCACTAAAGTATAATCTTGAAGAGCATGTATGGGCATTTCCTTTGTCAAGACCGCCTTTGTTTATGTTCCATGAATTGCTTGTTCATTATTTGCTGCTGTATAACTTAAGTATGATTGCCCGTTATGAGACAGAATGGTGGAGTGAGCTAACAAAAATGATGCCAAATTGTGATTACCCGTTTATCTCCTCCTTTCTGCAAATTACGTCAGACAAGGGGCCATTTTTGATTTATCAGTATTTGAGGGAGCAGCAGGGTAGTTGATTTGTGACCGCTTTATGAAAGCCCATTTGGTTCTGTTTTTTGAAAAACGGGCTTTCATCTCCATCGCCAATAAACAAAATAAATTAGCCATTCAAAAGACAACTCCAAATTTGGTCATTATTCTTTCCGATTGAAGACAATTGTCTCTTGAATTTTTGTTATATTGTCTTCAATAAGCCGGCTTAAA
>NZ_CALPDF010000064.1 GCF_943193175.1 Neobacillus muris | reverse complement strand
AACGTTGGCTTCGTTTCAAAAAGAAACGAATGTTTTATTGTTGACGTTTTTGTTTGTTTAGTTTTCAAAGAACAATTTCATACCAACTATCAAAAGCGACCTTATTAATTTATCATATCTTATCAACCAAAGTCAACTTTTATTTTTTAAAACCGTCAACTACGAAAAACTTTTTTATGATGTTCCGCAGCGACGGTTATAAATATAACAAGGATTTTTAAAAAGGTCAATAGTTTTTTTGTTTTTTTAGGATAACTTTTTATTTACCCGATAGCATCGGTGGCAAACTCCCCTGCCTTTTGTTTCAATATTGACTACTTCTATTAAATGCCTGTCAATTAAATACTCTAAAAGTACCGACAAATCCACAGAATATGGATTCAGTTCTTTTTCATCCATCATTTCATTAAATGTCCAGTAGTCTTTTGCACTTAAAACGCCTAACAAATGTGATGAACCCATATTGGTTCTAGAATGAATCAAAAACTCACTAGCTAAAAATAAAAGCTCTAAACGTTTTTCAAGGGGTTCTTCACTGTTTACGAGTTCTTCATACAATTTATAGATCTCCGGCTCAATGAGTTTAACCTGATGCCAAACGGTAAGTTCGGGATGAAGCCCATTATCTATCACCGCTAAACGGGCAAGATGATGGAGAGAATGAACGACATGATTATAAGCATCTAAAAATAGCTTCTGTTCAAAGAGCGCTTTACCATCAACATAGCGCCGTATTAATTTTGCAAATTCCAAACCTAATTTGACCTTTCTGCCGTTGAACGGAAACTCATTTAGTTCAGTTATTAAGTTTTCAATGTATTCATTACGGTCAAATATAATTTTTGCATGGTGCAGCCATTCAAAGATTTTTCGGTTGGTCCCGAGCAAGATCCATTCGTGCACTTGTGCTTCAGTCACTATATGCATGGCTGCCTTTTTTTCGCCGAAGGAATAGTGCTTAATAAAAATTGGCTGCTCTGCTTCTTTTACAATCACTAATAAAATGACATCAAACGTATCTGTTGTTTGACTTGGTTTTTGTCTTTTTTCAACCATTAAAACTCCTAGAGTATTTAATTGGCCCGCCCTCTCTTGGTAGATCGGCCGAAGAATGTCTTCCATTCATCCTACCTCCATATTTTATCAATAGTTTTATATGTTCGACAGCAACGATAAATCTCCTTCTAAAATTTTAGACAACATTCGACAACCTTGCTGTTATCCTTTTTCCATATACCCTCAAGTGTGGTATAGTTTTTTTAGGGAGGATGTATGATGGCCAAAAATTCGAGCAAAATAAATAAAATTCGAACCTTTGCCTTATCATTAATTTTCGTTGGTTTTATCGTCATGTATGCCGGGGTTTATTTTCGGACTTCACCAATTATTATGACCATATTCATGCTTTTAGGTCTTATTTTCATAATAGCCAGCACCATTGTCTACTTCTGGATCGGCATGTTGTCAACCAAAGCGCTCCAAGTAATATGCCCTAATTGCGGAAAGCCAACCAAAATGCTTGGCAGAGTGGATATGTGTATGCATTGCCGAGAACCCTTGACATTAGACCCGAATCTTGAAGGCAAGGATTTTGATGAGTCCTACAACAGAAAATCCCAAAAATAAAAAGATGACCGAAGCTATTTTATTACAAATAGGTTCGGTCATCTTTTTTCCATCAACTATTTAACAGCCTTTGCTGCTAATGCACTTCTTTGCCAGTGCATTCAGGACATGTACCGTAAATCTCCATCCGATGGTTTGACACTTTAAAACCCGTTACATGTGTTGCCAAATGTTCGACTTCATCTAAACCAGGATAATGGAAATCCACGATTTTCCCGCAATTTTCACAAATGACATGGTAATGCTGAGTGGTGACAAAATCGAATCGGC
Organism: Neobacillus muris; assembly: GCF_943193175.1. Taxonomy (GTDB): domain Bacteria; phylum Bacillota; class Bacilli; order Bacillales; family Cytobacillaceae; genus Neobacillus; species Neobacillus muris. The sequence continues at coordinate 14,772 of NZ_CALPDF010000064.1, read as the reverse complement.
TTGATGAATCTCCGTAGGTTAATTCCTTTACTAAACCAACTTCACGAAATACCCGTAAATTATTGTAAACTGTTGCCACACTCATGTTAGGGAATTTTCCCTCCAAGGCTTTGTATATTTCATCCGCGGTAGGGTGTGACATTGAGTTTATTAAAAATTCCAGTATCGCATGACGTTGTGGGGTAATCCGAACCCCCGTATCCTTTAAGGTATCCAACGCTTCTTTTAATTGATTCATCGTCATGCACCTCTTTTCTAAAATATATTCTTAAATTGTAATTGTTATAATTTATTTTACTAGGTATTTTGTACTTTTGTCAATATTGGCATACGGCAAATAGAATGCGCTATTCATTTAATCGTGCGGCATCACTTCATCTGGCCAAATATAAAACAGACTTGTTTGTATTTTATGATATAAAATCTCAAAAATTTCTTTCCTCTGAAATTTTTCTTGATACAGGCAGCAAGGCAAAACCAATTATGGAATTGATTTCATCGCCACTTCCCCCTTTTGGAATAATTTCTGAAATATCACAATTTTCTTTATAATATCATTATTACCTCATCATTTCTATTGTTTGCAAAAAAAAAGCGGGTCACACTGGACCCGAAAGATTTTATCTGAGGAGGTATGCCCTAATAAAATGATATTCAATTTAAGCATTGTTGCATTGGACAAAAGCCTTTTATCAAGAAAATAGGCTGTTTAAAACCTTATAGGTTTTCACGAATAAAGCTTAAAGCTTCCTCTACATGGCCCTTCACTTGAACTTTTCGCCACACCTTCACAATCATCCCTTGTTGATCGATAATAAAAGTGGACCGTTCAATGCCCATGTACTCTTTCCCAAAATTCTTCTTCAACTTCCAAACCCCGTAAGCATTCGCTGCTTGGTGCTCCGGATCTGCAAGCAATAAAAAGGGCAGGCCATATTTTTCAGTAAATTTCTTATGGCGGCCGGCAGGGTCCGTGCTAACCCCTAAAATGACTGCATTTAGTTCTTCAAATTGTTCATGGTTGTCCCTAAAATCACACGCTTCTGTTGTACAGCCTGGCGTCATGTCTTTAGGATAAAAATACAGCACAACATTTTTTCCCTTTAAATCAGATAAAGCCACTTTTTCACCTGTTTGGGCTTCTAACGTAAAATCAGGTGCTTGTACTCCAGCTTCCACAGTCACAATAACCACTCCACTATTCATTTCTTTTTGTATATAGACTAACTAAATTTCAATTTCAAAACAACCTTTCTGCACAGCGTTATTTTTCTTTGTCGTACATCACTTTCGCAACAAAAGCAGCCGGCAATGTATAACCAATCAAAGCTTCTGTTACTGCAACCATTCTGCCAATCCCCTGTGGAATAACTTCCCCGTTGCCAACAGAAAAAAGCATCATGGCACTAAAATAAAAACTTGTTTCAAAGATATTGTTGTTGCCACCGCTTATTTCTTTAAGCACAGCCATACCCATTAACTCAAACAGTAAATAGATTAAGCCAAAACCAATAATGACAGTTAAATAACAAATCCCCAAATAAAAAAAATTATCAACTGAAACTAACTTCTCTTTAATGATATTCGGAATAAATAAAGTTCGGATACTCATAAAAATGCAAAAAATAACGATAACCAGCAAAAAAAAGAGCATGAAAACCACCCCGCAGATTCCTGTTAGTCTATTTTTATGCGGACTTGCCCAATAAAATATCAAAACCAGGCTCCATTTGGCCTGGTTTGATATTTTTTCATGTTATTATCGAAACTAATTTCCTGCTCCTCGGTACCGTTTTACTCCCTGATTCCATAAAAGGACAGAAAGAATGAAGAAGATGACTCCGATGATGGGAGTTAATAATGAATAATAAAAGAATTCATTTCGCCCCAGAAAATAGGAGGCAGGGTAAACCCCTACAAACGCGAAGGGCAAAACCCATGTTAATACAAAGCGGATGATTTTATTATAGATATTAATTGGATATCGCCCATAGCTGCTAATATTATACATCATGGGCATGAGCGACGTGCGCGCATCCGCCCAAAAACTAATGCATGCCAGCATGATGAAAATCCCTCCATAAACAAGTGCCCCGCCTATTGAAAATAGAACGAATAAAAATGGATCATACCAAGAAAGTGTAAGATTCAGACGGCTGCCAGCATATACCATAACTGCCATACCGGTCACAGCCCCAAGCAATGCCTCGAGTTCCAGCCGCTCCAAAATGATTTGGAACAGACTATGTATTGGCCTCGTCAGGATCCGGTCTAATTCCCCCTTAACAATATAACGCTCATTAAAATCCCAAATATTAAAAAAGGCGGAAAAAACAGCAGATGGCACTAAGAAATACCCATAAATAAAGATAATCTCATCCCTAGACCAGCCGCCTAAATAATTCGTATGCCCAAAGACAACCAAAATAAAAACAAGATTAACGGACTGTGAGAGCAAATCCGAGAAAAATTCAACTAATATGTCGGTTCGGTATTGAAGTCTGGTCTTCATGTATTGGGCCATATATTGAAATAACATTGATACGTAAAACATGCTTATCCTCCTTGGATAACCAGCTGTTTTTTGGCCAAATTCCAAAGCAGCTGAATGGGTACGATTAAAATTAAAACCCAAATGAATTGCTGGCCGATTGCCATCATCGCCTGTTCAGCAGTAAACCCTTTTGTAAAAATCATGCTGGGAATGTAGCTGATTCCCTGAAACGGAAGATAGTTCATGACACTTTGCGCCCAAACCGGAAAAAAACTAATAGGCAAAATCAAGCCAGAGAACAAATCGATAATGACCCGTTTAGCCCGAATCAAGCCGGCATTATTATATAGAAAGAAGGTGGTAATCCCCGTTAATAAATTTATCTCCGTATTAATGAGGAAACTTAACAATATAGATATAGCAAACAGGCCCCAGACCGTTATATCCCAGGTAAAATGGATCGGAAAAATAAAATAGACAATCAAAAGACCTGGAATCGAAAATAAAAACAGCCGAAAGACCCCTTCACCTAATGCCTGCATCATTTTCATCACCATATAATTGTAGGGCCTGATTAGCTCTACCGCCACCCGGCCATCCATAATTTCAACTGCCATTTCCCTGTCCAAATTGTTAAAGTAAAACGCCCGGGCCATCCATGAAATGGCTACATATGTGGTCATTTGCGCAATGGAAAGACCTTGAATTTGCTCCTTCCCACCGTATATTGCTGACCATAAAAAATAGTAGGCCCCAATATTAATGCTGTAGATGAGAATCCCAGTGTAATAATTGGTTCGATACGCGAGCATCATTAAAAAGCGGATCCGAACCATTTCCAAGTATTTATCCAAACTTGACTACACCCTTTTCATATATATTACGAATTATTTCTTCTGTTGAAGTCTCGTGGATTTTTAAGTCCTTAATTTTATAAGCAGCCACGATTTTGGCAATAAGCTGTGAAATCAACTCATCGTTATCTTCTGTATAGGCAATGAAAAGCTGCTCTTTCTCATCGAGTTCCCATTTAACAGGAAGGCCAGCCGTAACAGCCTGTACTGATTGCAGATCAACATTCTCAAGAAACTGAAAATGCAATTCTTTTCCTTCTCCCCAAGTTTCCTTTAGATGATGGAGCGCCCCGTCATATATAACTTTTCCCTCATCGAGCATATTATCTCTATTAATATGCACATAAATTAAATGCACTTAATTCATGGCATAAATAGACTTATAGCCCTAATTATATCAAGTAAAAAGTAATATATTTATATTTTTTAATATTGTACACAATTACTATAATTGCTAAAATTGTTTTATACACTATCTTCCATAAAGGTATATAACTAAAAATGCACATAATTAGAATTCATTTACTGGGGTGATCGATATAGAAACTCAATTAGACAATTTAGTTTACTTTGGAAGAGGACAATCCATTAATTTTTGTACAGTCCCTGTATGGATTGATTTTGTTTTTTTCAGTAATGGAGAAGTGAAAAAAAAGCACTTTGCAGCCATTGGCCTTAAAAATAAAACGCTTGATGTTCATATCATTCATCCAGTTTCACAATTTATTTTTGATAATTGGAAGAATCGCGCATTCAATACACAACGAAAACATGCAAATAATGTTGTAAAGTTTCTTAATTATTTACTAGCGAATAAAAAAGCATTAAAGATTAATACACTCAAAGAACTGGAAATTTTTCATGGTACACAATATCTTAATGACCTTTCAATTGAAGGGGTAAGCAGATCAACTGTTAAAGATGCAGAAAGAACTCTTACACATTTTTATTATTGGTTAACAAAACTAGATTGTATTAATTCAATCTCAAAAGATTTGTTCGTTAGAAAGCAAACACAATTTTCTTCATATCATGAATCACCCTTTAAACCATTATATCCATCTAGATCACCAAAAAGAATTGAACATACTTTACCGATTGAGTATATTCCCCTTCTTTTGGAAGTAGCAATTGCTGTAGCTAAACCTATAGCATTAGGAATCTATTTTCAGATTTTTGGAGGTCTACGTGTTTCTGAAGTAGTAAATTTAAAAAGAACTCAAATAGTCAGAAGGATGGGAGACGGAGATTTTGTTTTAAAATTAAACAAACAGAACTTTCGACCCGACCTTAAAGAAGATGCCTCCGTTAAAAAAGTAAGAACCCAACGAGTCATGCAAATTAATGATTGGGGACATAGCTTATTTAAAGATCATATTAATCTCTATAAACCCATGGATGAAAGTGATGCCTTGTTTATCAATAGAGATGGAAAAGCTTTATCTCAAAGAAGTTATAGACAATACTTCCAGAAAGTAAAAGACTCTTTTATCAGTCAATTGGAAACCTACGGAGATAGTGAGCAAAAACTCTTAGCTTCACACCTTAAATATATGAAATGGTCAACCCATATCGGTCGAGGGATATTTACGAACATTATTGCCGAAGATGCTGAGAATCCTTATGAAATAGCACATCTTCGTGGTGATTCAAATATCACTTCTGCATTAACTTATATGGTCTCTACTGAAAGAATACACAAAAAAATAGAACAAAAGGTTTCACAAATGCATCAAACTTATATTCCAAGGTTAATACAGGAGGATAATAAGAATATTGAATAACTCCCATAAAAATACCAACAACTGTTTAGGTGCTAAAGAGACAGCACAAAGATTGGGTTATGCCTCAAGTGACAGTATTCATCATATGATTAATACAAATATATTTCCTAATGCATTTAAATTCAAGGATAGATTCTGGATTCCTATTAGTGATATTGAGAGATTTGAGAAATATACAGATAACGATAATTATTTAGACACCAATGCAGCTGCATTAAGACTTGGGTATAAGTCTAGTGATTCGATTATTTGGTTGATTAAAGAAGGTATATTCCCAAATGCATTTAGATTTTATAAAAAATGGAGGATTCCTATTAGTGAAATAAAAGCATTTGAGCAATTAAAAGCTAAATTAGCGAATTGTTTAGACACAAAGCAAGCTGCACTTAGACTAGGGTACAAGGCACCAGAATCAATTATCAAAATGGTAAAGGAAAAAAGATTTCCAAACGCTTTTCGTTCTCTAGGGCAATGGTGGATTCCTCTTGGCGATATTGAAGCTTTCGAGGAATTTGTTCAACCACCGAATAGTCTTGATTTTAAAGAAGTAGGGAAAGAATTGAGCCTCAGTAAAAAAACTGTCATTCAGTTATTAAAAGAGGGAAAATTCCCTAATGCAGTAAAAATTCTTAACAAATGGCAAATTCCTCTTAATGATATTGAAACTTACAAGAATTCAAATAAACTTAATGGTTCCTTAAGTACAACGGAAGCAGCGATACAGCTCGGATACAGTTCAAGTTCTAATATTAATTATTTGATTAAGACAAAAAAACTTCCTAATGCTTTTACTTTAAAAGGGAAATGGCGTATCCCTGTGAGCGATATTGAGGCATTTAAACCCACCGGAAATACAGATAATTCCTTGAGCACTACAGAGGTGGCAAAAAGACTTGGATACAAATCAAGTGCCTCCATTAATGATTTAATTAAAAAAAATAAATTCCCTAACGCTTTCAAAGTATTTGGGAAAAATAGGATTCCTGTTAGTGATGTTGAAACCTTTGAACATCAAACGATACCAAAAAACTGTTTAACCTCGGAAGAAACTGCAAAGAGACTGGGGTACAAATCAGGTAATCATATTAATTGTTTAATCAATAAAGGTAAGTTCCCTAACGCTTTTAAAATTAATATGAAATGGTGGATTCCTTTTAGTGATATCAAAGTGTTCGAACAATTTTCTAATACAGAGAATTGTTTGGATACCAAAGAAGCGATGCAAATGTTAGGTTATAAATCAACTACTCCTATTCAACAAGCACTAAAAAACAAGAGATTCCCTAACGCATTTAAACTTGACCACAAATGGTGGATTCCAATGAATGATATTACAGCGTACCAAGTTGAGAAAGATAGCTTTATGTCTAAAAAAGCAGATAAAGATAACCAATCATCTAAAAAATATAAACTAACAAAGAAACGGCCGACTCCAAAACTAGCTTTGGAAAAAAATTGTATAGACGTGCAAGAATCAACAAGAAGGCTTGGTTTCAAAACAAAAATAAGTATCTTCGAGTTAATTAAAAAAGGTGAATTTCCTAACAGTTTTAAAGCCTCAGGGAGATGGTGGATTCCTATAAGCGATATTGAGGATTATGAAAAATCAACTAGAAAGTTTTCACTTAAATACTTAAATACTAAAGAGGCTTGCTTAAGGTTAGGTTATAGTAGTCCAGCAGTAATCTCTCGGATGATTTCAGAAAAGAATTTCCCAAATGCTTTTAAAAAAAATACCCAATGGTATATTCCACTTAAAGATATTGAGGATTTTGAAGTTCTTCAAAAACAATTGAAAAAGAAAATAAATTATTCAGGCCAATTAGGTTTTGAAGAATTAAAAGAATTTATAAAATCAAAAGATCAAAAACAAGAATTTCAAGAAACAAAACAACTTTTTCTTGATTATGGTTTAATACAAACCAATAATATGTCAGGTTCAACAGGTTATATGAAGGGTAGAGTTAGATTATTTAAACGTTTTTATGAAAAATTACATTCAAACATAAATAAAGAGATTTATTTGCTAACAATGAATGAGATAAATTCATTGTTAGGGTCAGACTCCCCTTTTACTAAGACTGAACAAAAATTATTTATACAATTCATAAAATATACTTACAGTATGAAAGATATCAAACCTAACGAAGAATTTGTAATTTCAAACATAAATAAAAAAACAGACAGCAAAGAAATATATCCAGCTGAGTTATTTTATAAAATCTATAATTATATTAGAGATACAAAAACTCATACACCGATTGCTGTTAAAGATAAATTCTACGCTCATATGTGGGTTTATACGATTTTACTGCTTACTGATTTTATAAGAGGGCAAGATTTGATTACAAACACTCCAAACATCAACTTAGAAGGCCTAAATATTAGCAAAATTGACTGGTTTTTAGAAAATGATTTATCAGACTTTCAAGCACAGTCGATTATTAATCAATTATATATTCATTTTAGACATAAACGTACAAGTAAAACGAAAGAGCTTTTAACATTTATTGTAGCACCTGACCTTATTTACCCATTAGCTACTTCCCTAGTTATTTCTGAATTTCATAGAAAAATGGATGGGAGTGAAATGCTGTTAAATACTTTTTTCGAAGGTATATACAATATTATAAGAACTGAAGGAAAGGAAAGACATAAAAAGTTTTTTAATACCGTATCAGAATTTAAAGAGTTTCACTTTGGCAGCCAGAAAATGAACAATTCTGTAGGTACTTATCTATTTTACTCAATAACTGAAGAAGACGGGTATGATGGAGAATTAGCGCTACACTTAACACAGACAGCTAGATCGCACAAAAGCCCGGAAACAACCAGTATATATATCCAAGCGACAAATAAAGATGGGTCGATCAATCGTGTATCATATAATCTTTTTAGAAGAGGACATTTTGGCTGGCTATATAATTATCTTATCTTATACGCCTCTCAATCTAACGAGATTAATAATACTATGGAAGAACGGACTAAACTCATTGAAAATATTAGACAGGAAATTTCTCCAATAGCTTTAGAAAACCTTTCTAAATTTATAGAGAATCATTTAACCCTTGTTCCTTTAAATAACAAAACCAATAACATCGATGATTATTTAACAGATATTTATCGAAAAAGGCAATCAGTTATTTCGAAATTAATAGATTACTCATATGATGAAATCAAAGAAATTATTTTAAAGCTGTCTAAAGGGAAAATGCCGTCTAAAAGTGAACATGCCCAATGCTTTGTTCATCCAAATTGTAAATATCCGCAGCTAGCTAATTGTTATTCATGTGAATACGTGATTCCACGGAACCTATTGTTAATTCAACTCATGGAAGAATTAAATCGACTATTAGATAATATAGAATCTTACACAAATGAGTTACTTATTAGGAAGGATACCAAGTTTTTGTTACATTGCCTATTAATTTGGAAAGAAGCACGTCTAACTTATGGTGAAGAGGCGGTAAATGCTTTTATTCCAACAGAGGAAACTTGGAGAAGAATAGAGAATCTGGCGCATAAACTTCACATTGAATAATCAAAGGAGCAAATAAATGGAGTTAAGAACAAAAATTGGATCTATTAATACCAATGCAATAATTGAGAAAAAAACGAATGTTGAGTTTAAAACATTTGACATAAACGAATATAAAGAAATGTTTCAGCAATTAGTTGATACAAACTATATGTTGGGCAGTTTTGAAGATATACATTGGGAGATACCGGACAAATTGGTGGACTACCCTATTATTCTTTCTTTTGACATAGAAGTCCATTACGATCTGAACAAAACTCTTAAAGGGTATACCATTCTGAGGTTAATATCTGGAAGGTCCCCCTTTACAGTCTATAATGAGTTAGCAATACTTAAGAAGGTTATTCTGGCAACAAATGGTTTTCAGGATATAAAGGCCCTTGAATCTTTATTAGAAATTCAAAGTGCAAATTATTCCTATCAAGGTTATCAAATATCAACGGACGTAAAGCGCTTTGTGTCTTTTCACAAGGTCGAGAACCATGAAAAAATTGAGGACATTTGCAATAATATCTCTTTAAGAAGGTTAAGTAGGGAACTACCCTTATTTGAGGATATTATGATTTTCGATGACATTATTAACGATTATTTTAGAAATTACTCCTCTGATGAAACATTTAAGTTCTTACCAATAATGATTTGGTGGCTACTCACGAATGTTCTACCTATGAGACCGTCTGAATTTACATTGATAGAAAAGGATTGCTTAAAAGTTATAGATCATTTTCGTAACCCCTATCGAATTTCAGTACCGAGAATTAAAAATGAGTCTAGCTCTCCTGATTTCGTAATCAGATATGATTTAATTGAAATTGACAGAAGTACGTATGAACTTTTATCAAGGTCAATCCAAAAAATAAAATCATTAGATTTCGACTCAGAATATCTTTTCCCTGTTGAGTTGCTAACAATGTTTAGAAAAAGGAGATCAAAGAAAAAAAACAGCAGAATGAACAGAAGGGATTTTGACTATTTAAAAAAGGAGTTTTATGAAAAGGTTGTAGAAGGAATTTACGGCCAATATGGTCTTGAAAGGATAAAGTCAGGAGATACAAGGCACTTTGCAATAATAAATATGTGCCTACAAGGATTTAACATGCTCTCCATAGCTAGAATGGCCGGACAGGATGATATAAGAAGTCAGTATAGTTATTATTCCCACGCTGAACACTTTGCACAATCCTATGTATATCGCTTGGCTCAAAGAAAAAATGAAATCAAAGTAAGTAAAAATATTGGCAACGGAATCATCGGCTGGCGACGATTCATTTATGATAAAGGAAAATCTAAAACAATTAATAACGTGGAAAATATTGTCGGTAGAGTACAGTATGGTACTTGTATGGAACAAAAAGACGTTTTTCCTAATAGTTGTATTGAATATTGTGAGTTTTGCTCTAACTATATATTCAACCCTTCAATTAATGAACACCAGGAAGCTATTAAATGGCTATTAGATTCATCAAAAACCTTAGAAATAAAGATTCGGGAATCGATAGCATTAATGAAAGAAATCTCTACGAATCTTGCTAATTCACTTCGGAGTTCGAATGATGATACATTAAAAACAACATCGAGAAGCTTATTGGCGTATATGGATATGAAGGCAACAGTTGACTCACGACTCATGGAGGCAAAGATATATGGTAACGAAGAAAAATTCTAACGGACGTGGCAAGCCACAAGAATGGACAGATGACCAACTAAAAGAAATGGCATTAGAGGTTAAATATAAAAATCAAAGTAAAAATTTAACTCCGTCCTTCTTACAAAAAGAAACGGGTGTAGGAAGAAATACTTGGAGCCGTCGAATGAAGGAGTTTATCGAGGAATTAAATAAACCTATGTTACCTACCATAAATTTAGATAAAACTGGTGAAGTAACGTTACCTAACATTGATTTAATTTTTGAAAAATACGGGAAAGATAAGCGATTATTGAAAAATGAACTACTCAATGTTGAAGTACTAATTTATGATTTGTATACTGAATTAAAAAATTTTAAAGCAAAACAGGAATTATACCAAAAGGCAATTAATGAAGCTCAATCACTAAAAGAAGAAGTAGCTAAACAAAAAAAGAGGGCCGAACATTACGAACAACTTTATAACTCCCTTGCTGTTTCTAGTGTTTTTCCTCATTTACAAAATGAAAAAAAATCAAAGTTAAATGAATTAGGGATTAAAGATAATTTAATTGATTTTAACATCAACAAAGAAAAAAATTTGGATTTGGGGGATTTATCATCTCATTTCCCAAAAGTAACAGATGCTACCATTGCTAATAAAGAGGAATTGGAAAAAAATGAAAAACGAGATAAAAACATGAAAGAACTATTAAATAAATTTGATTTATAATTTTCATCCTTTGTAAAATTGAAGAATTATTAGTGTGATATTAAATTAAAAAAACCAGACTTTAAATCCCCTTATCCTATTAGTAAAAAAGGGGTCCCAGCAGAAAAATGCATTCTAACGGTACCCCAATTAGGGCTTATACGATTTAAATATTGACCACTAGTTGCCAATATTGGTGCAATATAAAAGAGCTAGATATATATGGATCTTGAATTACAACAATTTAAAGCAGAGTTTTTCAAGGGCCTTTCCCATCCCCTTCATATTAGAATTTTTGAAGTACTTTCAAAAGAAGAATTGAGTGTAATCGTTTTTAAATCTTATTCCAAGAGATCTAATATCCATTCTTTCAAATCAACAATACGTAAATGATCTATGCTTTTATTGGTTCCTGTTACAATAATAGGTGAAAGAGAATCATTTTTATGCATCGATCCATGAGCTCCCCCGCCTGTATGTTCAGGAGAACTTTCTCCAATAAATTCGTAGCCATGTTTGGCATCTACTATTAGAAATTCTCCTTTTTGTGAATGTAATGCGCCATACAATCTTGCTAATCCATCAGGATAATACCCACATGATTGAACCGAGGATACGGTCATAAAGAAAGATAGAAGTAGATATAGCAAATACTAGCAAAGTATGTTTACTTGGAAATGTAGAGTCCATTTTTGAAGGAATAAGTATGCCGACACAATGTTCTACAAAAGGACGTGGTTTAAAATAGAACAACTTTATTAAAGTATGAATTAACAATGTAATCCCCATAGATTTCACCGCATTACATGACACTTTTTTGTAAGAATTATTTCTAAACCACATGAAAATCAACACAAAAATAAACACATAACGAATCTTATTTGAAATCCATATCATCAGCAAATCAATTGGAGAACAACGTCCAGAAAACTGATTAATTATTTTAAATACTTTATCGTTCATATAGAATATCTCCTAACTTTATAGATACAAATAAAATTCCCAACTATGAATGAAAGTATGTATAAATCAAAGAATGGGAATTAGCTGTAATAAATCCCATATTAATGTTTTCCTAAGATCAAATGGCAATGGCAAAGACTTTTAAGTTAAAGAATTCCAATATTTGCCCGATTACGAAAAAAACCCTTTATATCACAATATATGACTTTTAATAAAACCTTTACAAACGGTTAAACTTTGTTTTAAATACACATTTGCATTAAAAAATTTCATTTTTAAATCATTGGGATACTGATATCCAGCAGTAAAAATACTTCATTCCCCTTCCTTTTATTCGACTGATCTAAAAACTGATACGGTTATTCTAGAATGACTCCCCACTCTGCAAAACCCTTTTAGTTGGACTAGCCTAAAAGGGTTTTGCTATGTTGATTTTGTAGTACAAAGGAACACCCTTTACTCATCACTAATGTATCCATGTTTTTTTACATGGCGTTATTATATACGGATGTAAATCTATGGTTGCGAACCAACTTAAGTTGGTTGATTTGCTATAATAAATTCATTTTTACCTGGGGGATTCTAAATCGAGAATTATTTATTGCCTTTAATTAGGCAATAAATAATTTTTGGTATCTAATAATTAGACAAACCCAAAAAACTTGCTAGCATGAAAACACTAATAATTCTTCGAACTGTTCATTAATAACCAGACCTTTTTAAAAGTTCCTCTTTCACCTTCCTTTTATATTCAGCTTCATCGTCAGTCAAGTAACGTTCAAGCCTTTTGGCTAATCTTTCAAAGCTTTTCAGTAATTCTTCATTTGTTAATTTTTCTAAATTCATAAGATTACCTCCCTAATATTACCCCTATAGATACGTACAACATGAAAAGACTACCTATATAAGTAGTCCTAACAGATAGCATTTTGCAATCATTTACAAAACATAATATGTAGTTTTCTTGATAAAAGTCCAATTTGATTTTATTAAGCTTGTTCAAAAGGGGTTAATAGGAAGAGGAACTATCTTCGGACCCCCTTTACATTGTTGTCTAGTTACTACTTGAATAATCAATACGTTTTTCGCTAATAAGATCACTGACAGTACCTAGTTGGTACCCTTTTGCTTTAATATTCGTTATCATGGAATCCAGTCCTTCAGCAACAGGTTTTGTAGGATGCATAAGAACCATTGATCCATTCTCTACTTTTGACACAACTCGCTGAACCATTTCTGAAGGTAAAGGTTTTTTCCAATCAACCGTATCGACCGTCCACAGAATGGTTTTCATGCCAAGTTGGTCGGCCACATTAACCGTTGCATGATTAAAACTTCCACTTGGTGGCGCAAACCACCTTGGTGTTATTTCAAGAGTTTTTTTAATGACATCATTCGTCTTTTTTAATTCTTCCGTTGTTTCGTATACAGAGCGTTTTTTGAGATCAGGATGGCTATAAGCGTGGTTACCAATTTCATGACCCTCTTCTTTAATTGACTTAGCCAAATCAGGGTTTTTATTAACCCAACTTCCGTCGAAGAAAAATGTTGCCTTTGTTTGATGATTATTTAAAATCTTTAGGATTTCTGGGATGTATTCGTTACCCCAAGCGACATTTATTAATAGCACCACCATTGGCTTTTGTGGATTTCCTCTATAAATCGGCTCGGGTCTCAAATTATCTAAATGAATATTAGGAGGTATTTCCTTATAAACCACTTTGTTTTTGTCAAAATCACCAGTAGATTTCATTTTTTGATAACTAGCCTCAATATTTACATCCAATCCATTGTATCCAGGTATCGCCTTCCATACCCTATCAACTTTTGCGTCAATCGGTTTAATTTTATGCTGGTTTCTGTACTCTTGAATTTTTTTATAAAGATCATCTTTATTAATTTCTATAGAAGTTATGTTTTCACTTTTAAAATTAGACCCTTGGGACATCACTTTATAAGGGTTAGTAGAGATTCCTAAAGTCAATACTAACATAATTGAAAATGATATAAGATACGTGGTATATTTTCTTTTCATTTTAGTTTCCTTTGGATAGTAGTTTAATTTAACCTGAAGACTTTAGTTAATTTTCATAGCAATATTTCCACTTTTCGGTCGTCTTTTTCCATTTTTCTCCTACTTTACATTCACTTGTGAAAAACTATGTTTTTATTTATTCATTTATATTTAATCCACTTTCTAATCTTTTTTGCATAAGCCAGCATATTTTCCGTTACTTAATAATCGTTCTGACTCATTTAGATGTAAAGTATTCATATATCTAAACGGGCCATATTTTGTATGTAGAAGAGGTAAAAATCATCAGTATACAACCGAGGTGTCTCCTTGATCCGATCTCTTTGGATTGGGGATTTTTTTCTCATTGAAAATTCGAGACACAGAGCGAACTTGTTGGTCCTTAACGTGTTCTAGGAAGTGCATAATCGTACTTATAGATGCACTATCGTTCATATAAAATAAACAAAGATTCTTAACTTCTGCCGATGTTAATTTTTATATTGTGGTTTGTTAACAATTCCTCCTTCAAAAATTATTTCAAACGTAATATCCCCTCGCAAGACGATATTATTCATAGTTTATTAAGGGGCACTACCTTTTTAAATAGTGATTTGTCCTGCATCTCGTTTAATTTTTTGACTTTTAGAAGTTATAAAACTAAAGTTCCATGCTGAATTTAAATAAAAAGATAAAGTTATTATTAAAATAACCTCCCTCTATAAATGTTGATATATCAACGGTTTGACCCGTTGGTGAAGTGACAAAAAAATATTTTTCGACATGTTT
>NZ_CALPDF010000063.1 GCF_943193175.1 Neobacillus muris | reverse complement strand
ATCGCGGGGTGGAGCAGTCCGGTAGCTCGTCGGGCTCATAACCCGAAGGTCGCAGGTTCAAATCCTGCCCCCGCAATCAAAAATAGTGGACAGCCATTTGTGCTGTCCTCTATTTTTTTGCAGTTATTTTCGATGATAAAGCCGTAATGATTCATGCTTTCTTGCACGAACAGCTGAAGGTATGGAAAATGAGGGCTTTTTCTATAAATAAGACCTATTTAGGGAATTGATAAATTAAAAGGAAGTGATGTTGTGTTTTTCTTATTAAATGCACTGGGGGTTTTAGTAGTTCTTGGTCTCATTTACTTATGTTCCCCTAATAAAGCCAAGGTTAACTGGAAATCAATATTGAAATTGCTCATCGTTGAATTCTTGATTACTTGGTTTATGTTATCCACAAAAATTGGCTCATGGGTCATTAATAAAATTGCCTCGTTCTTTACCTGGTTAATTGATTGTGCCAATGAGGGAATCTCCTTTGTTTTCCCGTCGGCTTTAGCTAGTGAGCAGGTTGATTTCTTTTTTAGTGCGTTAATGCCTATTATCTTCATCATTACATTTTTTGACATTTTATCCTATTTTGGAATCTTAACGTGGATCATTGATAAAGTGGGCTGGCTTATCTCCAAGATATCAGGCTTGCCAAAGCTTGAAAGCTTCTTCTCTATTCAGATGATGTTTCTCGGAAATACGGAAGCGCTGGCCGTTATCCGTCAGCAGCTGACCGCTTTACACGAAAATCGCCTGTTAACGTTTGGCATAATGAGTATGAGCTGCATTAGCGGCTCCATCATTGGAGCCTATCTGACCATGGTTCCAGCGACGTATGTATTTGTGGCCATTCCCTTAAACTGTTTGAATGCATTGCTGCTTGCTAACATGCTGAACCCTGTTCATGTCTCGAAAGAGGAAGATATTGTTTATGTTCCAACAAAAGAAGAGCGTGGAGATTTCTTTTCAACTATTTCAAACAGTATGCTCATTGGCATAAGAATGGTCATTGTTATTGCGGCCATGGTCATCGGATATGTAGCCTTAACGGCAGGTGTCAATGGGATATTAGGGTTTTTTGTACATGGCTTGACGATTCAAAAAGTATTCTCTTATATTTTTAGCCCATTTGCATTCTTATTGGGATTACCTGTTGATGATGCCATGTATGTAGCTCAATTGATGGGGATCAAGCTCACTACTAACGAATTTGTCGGTATGCTTGACTTGATGGGAAGGATAAAGGAACTGGCCCCCCATACGGTGGCTGTGGCTGTTACCTTCCTAACGTCATTTGCTAACTTTAGTACAGTGGGCATGATTTATGGCGCATTTAATTCCACCATTAGTGAAGAAAAATCAAAGATTATTGGAAGAAATGTGTGGAAGCTATTGGTTAGCGGGATGGCAGTATCCTTATTAAGCGCTATGATTGTGGGTCTCTTTGTTTGGTAAGGCTGCTTTTTCAAAATTAGTAGTCTTTATGCTTGAAACATCGATATAATACAGGTATGGAAATAAGCGGGGGAACAGGGAGTTTCTAAATGGATACGAAACGTAAATGGAATCAAAAGCATAAGGAACGAGTAAATCATCAAGAAGTGCCTGAACCAAATGCAAGATTAAAAGACCTTTCTGCCTATCTGTCCGGAGGGACAGCCATTGATCTTGCCTGCGGACTGGGGGGGAATTCGATATTCCTGGCGCGTTTAAATTATCAAATACAGGCTGTCGACATTTCTGATGTAGCCATAAAATATGTAAAGGAACAGGCTGACTTGCTTGATTTGGCGATTAATCCCCAAGTATTCGATCTTACCGAAGGGGATCACCTCCCTTTGAAAGCGAGTTCGTTTGACTTGGCTGTTATGACTTATTATTTGGACCGGTCCCTATTCCTTCCAGTTAAAAACAGCATAAAACAGAATGGTTATTTTTTCATGGAGACCTTCTTTCAGTCACAGCAAAAAGAAGAACAAGGCGTTTCCAATCAATATAAATTGAAGCCTCAGGAGCTATTGTCTGAATTTGGGGATTGGAAGGTTCTTTTTTACGAAGAAAATGAACAAGAGGGCAGGCAAACAATATTTTGCCAGAAGGTGAGTGGCTGATTTTTAGAAAAACTGGCGGCTGGGTTTCCAGCCGCCGTTTTTTGGGTTTAAAGCTTAAACTTCCACTTGGGCAATCTTGACTGTCCAGTTAAATGGGTCTGCTTTTTTGCCTAGCTGGATGGCAATCATTTCATCATAGATACGCTGGGATAATTTACCGATTTGGTTATCATTGATAGTAATAGCCCGGCCATTCCAATTTAATCCGCCAACTGGTGAAATGACAGCAGCTGTACCGGCACCGAATACTTCCTCTAATTCGCCGCGCTCATGGGCGCTGTAAACTTCTTCAATTGATATTCTTGCTTCACGAACGGGAACATTCCAGTATTTTAATAATTCAATAACAGAATCGCGGGTAACACCAGGCAAGATACTGCCATTTAATTTAGGTGTCAGGACTTCTCCGTTAATTTTGAAGAAAATGTTCATGCTGCCGACTTCTTCAACATATTTATTTTCCTTCGCATCGAGCCATAGAATTTGGGCATAGCCATTTGATTCGGCTTTTTCCTGTGCCTTCAAGCTGGCTGCATAGTTGCCGGCGGTTTTAACATGACCGACTCCTCCAATAACAGCCCGGACGTATTGTTCTTCGACATAGATCTTTACAGGGCTTAATTGGTCGCCATAGTAAGCCCCAGACGGAGACAGAATAACCAGCAATTTATACTGGTGGGAGGGCCGAACGCCGAGATAGGGCTCTGTTGAAAAGATGAAGGGGCGAATGTAAAGGGAGGTTCCTTCCTCATTAGGTACCCAGTCTTTTTCTGTCAGCACTAATTGTTTAATGGCTGTTAATAAGAATTCCTCATCAATTTGCGGGATGCAAAGTCGGTCGCAGGAATCGTTTAACCGTTTCATATTTTTTTCCGGACGAAACATCTGTATCGTACCATCTGCCGCCTTATAGGCTTTCATCCCTTCGAAGATGGCTTGTCCATAGTGGAAGACCATGGCGGAAGGATCAAGTGTGATAGGCTCGTAAGGAGTAATCCGGGCATCATGCCAGCCTTTTTCAACATCATAATCCATAACGAACATGTAATCGGTAAAATACTTCCCAAACCCTAATGAAGCCTGCTCAGGTTTTTCCTTTAATATTTCCCTTTGGATAAATGCAATGGTTTGATTCATGACTACACCTCTTCACCAGATTTCAAATTTCATTTGAACCTATTATAGGGCTCATAGCAAACTCAATCAACAACACAAAAAAAGAAAATTAATAATTATATTACTATTCTTTATATTACTATATCACTTTCCATGTTTAAGATTCCATTTTTTATGACTTTACTTTAACAAATTAACGTGCTGGGGGACTGTCCCCACTGGCCGATTGTAAGAAAATAGGCGGTTTTCCACTAACAGTTGTCCAATCCAAATTTGAAATTCAACATATAACGGTAAGAGAGGCAAGTAATTGATAAATAAATTTTCGTAAAGGAGAATGGTATTTGATAATAGGCAAATATTTTTTAACGGGAAAAGTCAGGGTAATAGTTGATTGGCAAGACTAATATGTTGGAAATTTTTTCGAAAGATTGGAGATGATGGATGTAATGGCCAATACTCCTTCGAATAATGTGGACCATTTAGTTAATTATAAGACTCCTCTATATCACAAGGATTTCCCAATTGTCTTTTTTTATAGTTTTAAAAGCGGTTGTACGTCACTTCTAAAATGGTTTTTTTTTTAAATTGGCTTCACACAGGAGGAAATCCAGCAGGACCCCCATAAGTATTTTTGGGGAAAATACAGAAGATATCATAACGATCCAGAATTCAAAAACCAAATTTTGAATAAGGAAAAAGATATGTTTAAGCTTGTCCGAAACCCGTATACACGTGCTGTCAGTTCATTTTTGCATACAGCCAATGCGGCATTTTTCATTTCTCAGCCCGATCATCCCTTATGCATTGAATATGAAAAGATGAAAAAAATGTTTAATACCCCCAATAAACCTGTGGATGGAATTTCCTTTAAACAATTTTTACATTATGTTAAAAAAGCAGGACCTAATAGAGGGGCGATCGATCCTCATATGATAAAGCAATACATGGAAGGAGAAGAGTTTTATATAAACAATTATGTGAAACTGGAAAGCTTCTCTTCTGAAATTAGGAAAATAGAGGAAAAATATAACTTAGGACATTCACCACTATCACAGATTATTAAGTCACCACATCATCATTCAAATAAAATGGCTTTAAAGAAAGAGTTTGCAGACACGATTATTACAAAAGAACTTTTAGTGGGACAATTGCCTACTTATAAAAATTTCTATGATAAAGAAACAATGGACTTAGTTAGAGAAATCTACCAACAAGATTTCGAAAAATATGGATATAATGCTGAAACCCTAGAGTGAAAGGAGCCCCCTATGACTTATCCTGTCATTTTTATTCATTATGGTAATCAGGAATGGTTCCAATATCCTTTATTACAGACAAAAGCATGTAATTCTGACGTGATAGTAATTGGTGATCAAGAAAATAATAGATATCCATTTGTTAAACATTATAACTTTGACGATTACTATGACAGTGCAGCGGAATTCAAAAAGGTTTTTAAACACCTGAGCAAACGAGAATTTAAATATGAATCATTTTGCTTTGAACGATGGTTTATATTGGAAAGCTTTATGAGAAAACATAATTTACAGCAATGTTTCTATCAAGATTCAGATAATATGTTATATATGAATGCCGGCGATTTTAATAAAGAGCATTACTTTGATGTCCAATTTGCTTGTTTTATTGGGACTGGCCATATGATGTTTATTAATAGCCTGTCAATCCTGCAGAAAATATGTAAGTTTATCCTTCATTACTATAGTGATGCATCCTTATTTAAGGATCTCCAAGAAAAAAACAAAGAACTTCAAAAGAGGAATCAAGCGGGGGTAAGCGATATGGACCTGCTTGAGTATTTTACCCTTCAACATAAATCCTTATATAAGGACCTGCAGTTAAACACAAGCGGTTCCCTTTTCTGTGCCAATTTAAAAATCCCCCAAGGCTGTGAAACAATTAATCAGTTAAAAAAGGTTTACTATATTCAAAATGAGCTATATTTTAAACAAGAGAAAACAGGGGAATTTTTGAAATGCAATAACCTGCAATTTCAGGGCAGCTTGAAAAATTATATACCTTATTTTTATTCCAGATCCTTAAAAAATGTAAAAAGCGATTCGTACTTTGATTATTCACTGCTTAAATGGGTGCCTTCCAAGTAAAACGGAGCTTGGATTTATTTTTCAATAAAAAACACCTGTTACCAATGTTTACTGATGGGGCAATCAGCAGCATTGTGCAGGTGTTTCTTTAATAGGTATTTATTTTCGCAGACTCGTTAATAACTCTAAGAATCCCCTGCAATACTCGTCGGGGTTAAATTTTTGTTCAGCAAAGTTCATTGCCTTTAGGCCAATTTCTTTCCTGATATGATGATGTTGAATTAAAAATCTTAATGCTTTTTCTATATTTTTCATCTCTTGCTTTATTTCTATTTTCACCACAACATCAGATGGAAGTTCACTATAAAAACCTGTATCGGTCACCAAGGAAGGTTTCCCTGCTGTTAATTGTTTTAATAAAGAATCTGAGGCTCCTTCAATAGCAGGATATCTCAAATTAATAAAAATATCGGCTTTTTTTATATAATATAATAAAACGGAATCATCCTGGTATCCTAACAGCGTGACAATATTTCCAAGGCGATACTTTTGGAGGAGTCTGTTTAATTGTCCAACATATGGCCGATGATTAAGTGAACCAATAATCACATATTCTACTTTCTCTTTAATCGTATTATTCATGCCGATCACCTTAAGAACTTGATGGATCCGCTTATTTGGATTCACATCGCCAAAAGTTAACAATAGCAGCTTGCTGGCAGGAGGGGAGGCATCGAGTTCCGGAGCGGGAATAGATTGTTTATCAAACGGAAAATATAATGTTTTTACTTTTCCAGGGTACCTTTCCAATACTTTTTCTCTGTGAAAGTGAGAATGTGTAATGACTGCCTGTGCTCCTTCAATGGCCTTTTCAAAGAAAGGAAATTGAATGATTTGCTCCGATTCCCATATCGGTTTTATTTTTCCGGAAAAAGAGTCGTCTACATATTTTAACGCTTCAGGACCGTATAAAGACAAAAATTCCTGCCGATATTCCTGTTTATTTTTCTTATAATTTAGATAATATCCGAGAAAAAAATGGTGCATAACAAAGTCATGAAGAATAACAATCCCTTTTACCTTCCTAGAAACCTCATAAATATCCAGATGAAAGGGGGGATAATTGCCTAAGTTATAAACGATAAAGTCATAGGCGGATAGAGTCTCCTGTAAACGATCATCTTTGGTAAAAAAATATTTTTTTAAGCTCGTATCAATTATATTTTCTTTTTCAAATAAAAAGAGGTCTACCTCACAATATTTACTTAGATGTTCAGCAGCAGTTTTACTATAATATCCAATTGCGCTTTTTGTGGAAAACGGGGTAAACCAGGCAATCTTCATTCGGTCAGCCTCCTAACCACATTCTCCCATGAAATATTCAACGAGCGGATATGTTCAAGACCTAATTTCCCCATTTCTTCTGTACGTTTCTTATTTATATAAAATTTATCCATTGCTTCAGCTATAGCTTGCGGCTCAGGAGGTACAACAAAGCCTGTTAGGTGATCTTTAACCAAAACATCTGTACCGCCGGAATCCGTACATGTAATAACCGGCTTTTGGGAATGATAGGCTTCGAGCGTTACATAGCCATAGGAATCCTCATGGAATGGAATATAAAGGCACCCTAGGCATTTTGCAAAAAAATTCACCTTTTGTTCTTGGGAAATAAACTGGCTAATGATGGTTACTTTATCCTTTAGTCCATATTGGTGTATTTGAGCTTGCATTTGTTTCATGTCGTGTTCGGATTCCGGGTTCCCGGCAATTAGAAGTTTTACTTTTGATTTTATATATCGCATGCTTTCTATGGCTAAATTTTGCCTTTTGGCACCATTGATTCTGCTGGGATAAAATAAAAAGTCCCCATATTCTTCACAATGGAAATTTTCAGCATCCATCAGAGGTGGATACAGCACTTCTGAGTCGAAGCCATTAAATCTTTTTAGCCGATCAGAAGTTATGTTGGAATTAGTAAATATTTTTTTAGCTTCACGTAAATATAAATTATCGTGTTTAATGATGTTATTTTTTAGGCGCAGCCCTTCACTTGTAGAGGGGATGCCTTGAAAAGGAGTGCCCCATAAGTCATATACCTGTCTGAATTGATGGAGCAGCCAAAGCACCTTGTTTGAATGTCTAATATGGTATGCCGGAAATTTCAATGGAATGACTAGATCAAAATACGATTCAAAATGGAGCAATCTTGCGGCATGCATATGATTAATGATTTCTTGGGGAGGGTTCCATTGAAAGGGAATTTTTATTAAAACTGCATTGTGACCATGTTGATTGAGTTTTTTTACGAGGTTATCTGCTAAAAACTCAGCACCCCCATATATATAGGGGACGTGGGTATTGACAACGGCAATCTTCACTGCAAAATCCTCCCTAAAACATTTTTCCATGAACGATTCATTTTGTTGTCCTTCTGCAATGATAATGAATTTGATTGACTATAAATCTAATATTCTCCTCTGTCAGCAGGGCATGGGTTGGAAGGCTTAACCCCCTGGAAGCAATATCTTCAGCAACTGGATATTGGTTCGTCGTTTCTTTATATGGTGGTAAGGTATGCATTGGATAAAAGAGCGGCCTTGTCTCTATTCCATCTTGGTCAAGAAGGGAAATTAATTCATCACGGGTGACCTTTGCTTTGTCCTTGAGCAGGATGGAAAACATCCAAAATGAATGAACAGCCCAATTTTTTTCCACGGGGACTTCAATTAAATCAGTAAGGCTTTGAAAATACTTAAAATAGAGATCGGCCACCTCCCGTCTTTTCGTTAGATGGAAGGCTATATTCTCCATCTGGGCTAAACCGATCGCGGCTTGAAGGTTTGTCATTCTATAATTGTAACCAACGATCGGAAACCAGTATCGTTTATCTGGGTCCATTCCTTGGCCTCTTAACAGCCTAATTTTCTGATTTAATTCGTTATCATTGGTGGTAATCATCCCGCCTTCACCAGTGGTAATAATTTTATTGCCAAAAAAACTAAAACAGCCAATATTTCCAATTGAACCTGTCATTTTATGATTGTATTTGGCTCCATGAGCCTCTGCGGCATCTTCAATGACAAATAGATTGTATTTTTTTGCTAGTTCCAGGATAGGGTCCATGTTAACGGGATGGCCGAATAAATGAACCACAATTATCCCCTTTGTTTTACTCGTTATTTTATCTTCTATCCGCTTGGGGTCCATATTCCAAGTCTCAGGTTCACTGTCGGCAAGGATGGGATTAGCCCCGCAGTAAGTTACAGCATTAGCTGTCGCGATATAGGTCAATGTCGGTACAATTACCTCATCCCCAGGCCCAACTCCATAGGCCAGGAGCGCAAGATGTAAGGCTACGGTCCCATTAGCGCAAGTGATGGCATGTTTGGTACCGCAAAACTCTGCGAATTTTTTTTCAAATTCCTCTACGTACTTTCCGTTGGATGAAATCCATGATGTGTCAATACAATCTACTAAATATCTTTTTTCATTCCCATTAAAAAGCGGGGATGCAATAGGTATCTTTGAAGTTCCCCCCATATTCATCACCTTCTGTATCTGCTAAATTTTTTTTGCAGGAACACCAGCAACTTTCGTATGGCTTTCCACGTTTCGAATAATTACGGAACCAGCTCCTGCTATCGACCATTGGCCAATGGTGATTTCCGGAATTATTTTTGTCCCTGTACCAATAAATGCCCCTTCCCCAACCGTTACATGACCAGCCAAGTGAGACCCTGGTGCTATATGGGCGTGCTCCTCAATCACATTGTCATGATCAATGGTCGATCCTGTATTAATAATGACATTGTCCTTTATCTTGGAATCAGTGTTGATAACAGCCCCCGGCATAACAGCTATTCCAGTTCCCAATGAAACAGATGGAGCAATATAGGAAAATGGACTGATGGCATTCACAAATTCAAAGTGCAGCTGTTTAAGTTTCTCAAACAATTTCTTCCTGATTTGATTGTCACCTATTGCAATAAAGGCATGCTTAATTCCTTGGTCAAATAGCTGCGGTAAAATCGTATCGTCACCAATAATGGGCACACCTGCTGTATAAGTGCCCTTACTGCTGCTGCTCGTACAACCGATAATTTCAAATTGCGATGAGCTGTTTAATAGATCAATAATGACCTTCGCATGTCCGCCATTTCCAACAATGACCACCTGTTCTTTCATTCGAATTCTATCCTTTTCTTTCGCGAATATATTTTTCCAAGTCACTTTCCACCATCATTTTAACCAGCTGTTCAAAGTCAACCTTTTGCTTCCAGCCCAATCTCTTTTTAGCTTTACTAGGATCCCCTAATAGTAAATCCACTTCTGCCGGACGCATAAATTTAGGATCTTGAACAACAAACTCCTTCCAATCGAGACCGACATGCTTAAAGGCAATATCTACAAATTCCTTAACTGTATGTGTCTCACCTGTTGCAATGACAAAGTCCTCAGGGTGCTCTTGCTGAAGCATAAGCCACATGGCTTCTACATAATCTCCGGCAAACCCCCAATCTCTTTTTGCCTCTAAATTGCCCAATCGGAGCTCTTTTTCCAGACCTAATTTGATTTTCGCCACACCGTCAGTGATTTTTCTGGTGACAAATTCAATTCCTCTTCTAGGGGATTCGTGATTAAACAGGATACCGGAGCAGGCAAACATATCATAGCTCTCACGATAGTTGACGGTAATCCAATGGCCGTATACTTTTGCTGCACCATAAGGACTTCGGGGATAAAATGGAGTCGTTTCTTTTTGAGGAGTTTCGATCACCTTGCCAAACATTTCACTGCTTGAGGCCTGATAAAAATGCACATCAGGTTTTTCTCTTCTAACCGCTTCTAAGAGATTAGTAACTCCAAGAGCAGTTATTTCACCTGTCAAGATCGGCTGAGACCAAGACTCTCCCACAAAGGACTGTGCAGCCAGATTATAAACCTCATCAGGTTTAGAGTGGCGAATGGCAGTTACTAAGGAGGAAGCGTCTGTTAAATCACCAGAAATAAATTCAATATCATCTTTTAAATGCTGGATATTTTCAAAATTAGGGGTAGAGGTCCTGCGCTTTAACCCATATACTTTGTAATTTTTTTGCAATAGCAGCTCCGCCAAATAGGAACCATCCTGTCCGGTGATTCCTGTTATAAATGCTGTTTTCAATCCCTCATCTCCTTTACCTTTACAAAAACTTGCAAAATGAAATAAATATTAAAAGTTGAAAAGTGAGCTTGCCAGCATGGAAACTGCTGGTTTATTTAATTAAATGCAGGAAGCAAAATGTTATTTACATATTATCCAGAATATTCTTAATTGCTTGTTCTTGTGTTTTATGACAGACTAATAGTCCTTCCGTAGTGGAAACAATAATTAAATCCTCGACACCGATTACTATTGTTTTTTGTTCGTCTGATTTAATAATGCAGTTATTGGTGGATAATACATGGACATTTCCTATAATAAGGTTATTAACGGATGTTTTTTCTTCATGGAGCCGTTCCCATGCGCTCCAATTTCCTACATCATCCCAATGGAAGCACGCTGGAACCATAAAAATAGTTTCTGCTTTTTCCAGAATGGCATAATCTACCGATATTTTTGGAAGTAGCGCATACTGGGCTTCCGAGATGTTTGTACAATCTTTCAGTTCTTCCCAAATATCTGGAGATAAATTTCTAAAATAATGTTCAATGGTGGACGGCTTCCAGAAAAAGATTCCACTATTCCAAAACACATTTTCATAGTCTAATAGTTTTTTAGCCTTCTCCATATTCGGCTTTTCTATAAACGCCTTTACCGGCCAGACTTGATTTTTTTGTTCCGCCTCGGAGTCAACAAGTATATAGCCATAACCGGGCTCAGGCCGGGTTGGTCTCATCCCAAGAGTGACAATAGAGCGGCCGATTTCCGCTTGGTTTTCTCCTATTTTAAATAAGTCTGGCAGATCCTTATGCTCGGGAATATGGTGATCGGCAGGAACAGCAGCAAAAACCTCATCATCATTTTCTCGTAAGAACTTTAGAGCAGTTAGTGCCATACAAGGTCCAGTATCTCTTTGTAAAGGCTCTATAATTAAATTGCTTGGTTCGATTCCCGCCACCTGTTCCTTCACTAAAGGCACATACTCGTTTAACGTTACAATGAAAATTTTTTCAGGAGGCAGCCATTCTAGAAATCGGTTATAGGTCTGTTGCAGCAGGGACTCGTCAGACATTAGCGATAAGAATTGCTTTGGTTTATCTTTCACACTCCATGGCCAAAATCTTGTCCCCCGGCCCCCGGCCATAATGACTACTTTCAATATTCCTCACCTCAATCGTGTTAATGTTGTGACTGTCGCAGCCGCTATTTTTTGATCACAGCTGAACATAAGCAGGAGACACACTAGAGTAAACCTAACTGTTGGAGACGAGCTTGATACCTTTCACCTATTGCTTGTGGAGAGTACTGGCCAATGATCGTACTTTTTCCGTTTTCTCCTATTTTCCCGGCAAAATCTCTGTCCTCCGTTATCCTCTTCATAAACAAGGCAGCTTGGTCTATATTCGGTTCTGCCCATAGCTGATCAGCTGCATATGGACCGTATCTTTCCCCAATTTTTTGCAGGGTAAAGTCTACTAAACAGGCATTTTCTTCATTCATAAAGTCCATATTCCCCGACCATTTTGTAGCAATTACAGGTTTTCCCAAAAACATGGCCTCAGCCATAGGCAAACCGAATCCCTCTGACCGATGAAGGGAGACATAGC
Source organism: Neobacillus muris (assembly GCF_943193175.1). Classification (GTDB taxonomy): domain Bacteria; phylum Bacillota; class Bacilli; order Bacillales; family Cytobacillaceae; genus Neobacillus; species Neobacillus muris. The sequence continues at coordinate 5,834 of NZ_CALPDF010000063.1, read as the reverse complement.
TATCACAAGATGCGATTAAACCATTTACTTCGCTGCGTGATACTATCCTGTCAATGATAAAAATAGGATCAAACCCACTAATCGTTTGTTTTAATGTCTCAACCTGTTCCGGGAAATGGGAGGCATTATTGATTTTTATGACTAATCCAATGGAAGGATCGTTTGGTTGAAATGCTTGTTGAAATGCATTTATAACGGCAAGTGGATTTTTTCTGGCAGAAGTACTCTGGGTATCGTACATCATTAGAAATAGGAAACGATCTTCAGGCAGTCCCCAATATTGGCGGTTCATGTGTGCGGGCGGGTCTATTGATATGGAATGTGGGAAACAAAGAACAGGTTTAGACGACTTCTTTGAAATGCTATTTTGTGTAAACTTTGATGGCACCCATACCTCATCCACGATAGTTAGACCGCTCATCCATCGATGAGGGAATTCAGGTAATTCCCAATGCCAAAATCCTATATTATATCGCTTGGCAAACCAGCTTCGCCTTATGAAATTCCTTTTATAATTGCTGTAAAGCTGATCAGCATTAATCATGAAAAGATTCGTATTATAGAGTGGACTCTTGGCTTCTTTGTGTATCCAGCTTAAATCGTTCTTTCTGGCCGGACATGTCTCCATGTTTATAATACAAAACGGGATTTCTGCGGCTTGAAGAGCCCTGGCTGCCGAACGGCACGCTTCTCCTAATCCCGATTCGGCTCTGGCATATCCAATTAAGTTAACTCCCTGCCTCATACAGCTCCCCCTGCTCCAAATCTTGTTAATCAATGTAATGGGGCGACTAATAGCTTTTGATCGTAACCCATTCTTTTTTTGGCTAAAGCTAGTTGTTTAGGGTTTGACTGTCTTTCCCAAATTTTTCTGATGTGAACCTGACAGAGACCCAAACGAACACCTCGCCTTCTTAAAATATAGTTTATTAAATGAGATCTTCCATGCTTGTACGGATGACTGATAAGACGTCATTTTTTAAAAATAAATCTCTTGCTTTTGGCCAATTGCCTGTTTTCCTTTTTTGCCGTTTCCATAAAGACTGGCTATTCATACATTAAAAATGAGGTTTCAATCACCTATTTCGTTTTCAATTAACAGGGAATCGGTGTTCATCTGTATGATCGAAAGGATGGAGAAAAGAGAATGAATACTGAAAAAAGAAAGGTCTTGGTAACAGGAGGTGCAGGCTTTATTGGATCACATATTGTGGAAGAGTTACTCAATCAGAAGTTTCAAGCAGCCGTCGTTGACCAGTTGGTGCATGGTAAGCGATCAAACCTTCCGCCAGGAATTTCGTTTTATCCGGTCGACATTAGAAAGAGGAGACTTCTGGAAGATATTTTTTTAAACGAACAGCCAGAAATCGTGATCCATCTGGCCGCGCAGACAAATGTTGGAGAATCGATTAGGGATCCCTATTATGATAGTGATCAAAATATCATGGGGACCATCAATATTCTCGAATGCTGTAAGAACTATGGCGTGAAAAAGCTGATCTTCGCTTCATCAGCGGCTGTTTATGGACATGCAAAACAGCTTCCTATTAATGAAATCAACCATTTAAATCCCTTATCCTTCTACGGTTTGTCAAAGCTGACGGCTGAAAAATATATTCAACTTTATTCAGCGCTGTATAACCTCCCTTATACGATCCTCCGCTATTCCAATGTCTATGGAGAAAGGCAAACACTGCATGGGGAAGCCGGTGTTGTGACGATTTTTATCAACCAAGTCCTTAACCAGGAACCAGTGGTGATTAATGGGGACGGTGAGCAGACTCGTGACTTTATCTATGTAAAGGATGTGGCCAAAGCGAATATTGCGGCCATCGACCGCGGTAACAATCAGATCTTGAATATCAGTACCAATACCCAAACATCAATAAATGAAGTCCTTAAGGTCATCTCTGAACAGACGAAGACAAGTGTAATGAAAATCAATAAGTCTTTAAAAAAGGGAGAAATTCTCCACAGCCGGTTAAATAATCATGAGGCTATCAACCAATTAAATTGGAAACCGAAACATAGTTTTCAGGAAGGAATCACCAAAACACTGGAGTCTTATAGAAATGAATAATAGATAGCTGAAATCTTGAATAAGAAAGGAGACTGTTAAATGTTGCCTCCACACGGCGGCAAATTGATTAGTCGATTTGCCACACCCGAACAAGCCAAAATGTGGCTCGAATCCTCCGGGCAGCTGCCGTCAATTGTCTTGGATCCATGGGCTTTATCGGACCTTGAGCTGATTGCCACAGGGGCTTTCAGTCCATTGACAGGTTTTATGACAGAAAAGGACTACCGAAGTGTCTTGAAAACAATGAGACTAGCGGACGGGACGGTTTGGACTATTCCAGTCACCCTTCCAGTAACGAGGAAAGAAGCGGCTGATTTGAATATTGGCAGCAGGGTAAGCTTAACGGGACAGAATGGAAAACCATACGGTATCCTGATTTTGGAGGGGAAATATTCATATGATAAGGAGGAAGAGGCACTTCTTTTATATGGGACTACGGATCTTAACCATCCCGGGGTCCAAAAAATATTCGAAAAAGGAGACACCTATTTGGCCGGTCCAATCTATCTATTAGAAAGGCCCACACATTCTCCTTTTGAAAAATATTTCAAAGATCCAGCGGAGGTAAGAGCAGAGATTCAAACCAAAGGATGGAAAACGGTGGTTGGATTCCAGACCCGCAATCCGATTCACCGCGCCCATGAGTATATTCAAAAGACCGCTCTGGAAATGGCAGATGGCCTGCTGATCCATCCATTAATTGGGGAGACCAAAAAAGATGATATCCCTGCTGACATTAGAATGCAAAGTTATGAAGTATTAATAAAAGGTTACTTTCCAAAGGACCGGGTGGTGCTTGCCGTGTATCCGGCTGCCATGCGGTATGCCGGCCCGAGAGAAGCTGTTTTTCATGCCATTGTCAGAAAAAATTATGGGTGTACCCATTTTATTGTCGGGAGAGACCACGCTGGTGTCGGGAATTATTATGGAACCTATGATGCTCAGAAAATTTTTGATCATTTTTCAGAAGCTGAAATCGGGATTCAAATTTTAAAGTTCGAACATGCCTTTTACTGCCTCGTCTGCCAAAGCATGTGCACCTCGAAAACCTGCCCGCATGGCCGGGAACATCACCTTCATTTAAGCGGGACTAAGGTCCGCCAGATGCTCCGGAATGGAGAATGGCCGCCTGAGGAATTTTCCCGTCCAGAAGTGATTAAAACATTAATAAACGGAATGACCCAGGATGGCCCATGATGCTTTGTCACCCTTCAAAGGTGAAATGCCGCAATGACGGGGGAAATCGCCTTTGTCCTGATCACCATTGGTTTTATGATGGGCTGCTTAATCTTAGAGGTGCAAAGGCCTGAGCTGATTGTATTTACTACCGTAATCGTCTTTTTATTAACGGGAATGATTAGTGCTGAAGAGGCATTTAAAGGTTTTTCGAATGAAGGAATGCTGACAATTGGCTTATTTTTTATCCTTGCAGGCGGAATTCAAAAAAGTGATTGGACAAACCATTTGATTCAAAAAATGTTACATGCTCGGGAAAATCCCAAAAAAACGTTGTTAAAAATACTTATACCGATCTCAGGAATTTCGGCATTTTTAAATAATACCCCTATTGTAGTAACCTTTACGCCAATCATCAGAAAATGGTGTGAAAATCATCATATTTCCCCTTCAAAATTTCTCATCCCATTATCGTATGCCACCATACTTGGCGGTACGATGACGATTATGGGAACTTCCACTAATCTAGTTGTCCATGGTCTATTGCTGGAAGCTCAGCTTCCGGGATTGTCCTTTTTTCAACTAGGGATTGTCGGTTTGCCGATTACCCTTTTGGGAATTCTTTATTTGGCAACGGCCGGTTATGCTCTATTGCCTGACGATCCGGCAAAGAAGAACGGTCTCATAGAGGACAGCCGGGAATATATGGGGGAGGTCAAGGTAACGGATGACTATCCATTTTTATATAAAACTATTGAAGAAGCCAGCTTAAGAAATTTAAACGGCCTTTATTTAATGGGGATTATCCGGGATCAGGAGGTGCATACACCCGTGTCGTCCACCTCGGTTATTAAGCCAGGTGACCATCTCCTTTTTACCGGATTGATTTCTGCCATTGGAGAATTGCAGAAACAAAAGGGGCTGGAATTAGTTATCAATAACGACACCATGCTGGAGCTCATAAAGAATAAGAATACAAAAATAGTGGAGGCTGTGGTCAGCCAGTATTCCTCCTTGCTGCATAAAAAAATCAAGGATACCCAATTTCGCGGAAAATATGATGCTGCGGTGATCGCTGTGCATCGAAAAAAAGAACGAATGAAGAGTAAAATAGGCGATATTATTTTAAAACCCGGTGATATCCTGCTAATGATCATCGGCCCAGATTTCTCAAAGAGAGATTATTCACATGAATTCTATTTAGTACATCCAATCGAGCAGCAAAGTTTTTTAAAAGTGGATTCTAAGTGGAAATCCTGGTCCTCTATCTTAGTGTTAACCGCACTTATTCTTTGTGTCAGCACAGGTATTTTGTCCATGTTGACGGCATCAGCAGCAGCCGTTTGTTTATTTTTTATTTTAAAGATTGTTACAGCGAGTGAAGCACGAAAGTTTCTCCAATTAAATGTGCTGATTCTCATAGCCTCTTCATTTGGGATTGGCTCAGCTTTAATCCATTCAGGAACTGCTGAATGGATTGCCGATGGATTGGTATCATTGGTTCATCCACTCGGAAAACCCATCCTCATTTTGGCTGTTATGTATCTGGCCACCAACCTGCTGACTGAATTTATTACGAATAATGCAGCGGCTGTCATTATGTTTCCCATTGCGTTAGAGGTGGCTGGCAAGACAGAGATTGATCCCACAGCTTTAGCTATAATCGTTGCCATCTCTGCCTCGGCTAGTTTTTCCACCCCTATCGGATATCAAACAAACATGATTGTTTACGGGCCAGGCGGTTATACGTATAAAGATTTTTTGAAGGCTGGGCTTCCTTTAAATATCATTGTGATGGCTGTAACCGTATGGATAGTGTATTTGGTTTGGGTTTAATCATTGTGAAGAAAGGAGAGGTTCTAATTGAAATCAAAGAATATCGTCTGGCACACAGGGAAAATTTCTAAAGCGATTCGGCAAAGAGCATACGGTCATAAAAGTGCTGTCATCTGGCTGACCGGTCTTTCTGGTTCTGGAAAATCGACGATTGCGGCAGAGGCTGAAGAAAGATTGTTTACCCAGGGGATCAACACCTATCGTTTAGATGGGGATAATATCCGGTTTGGACTAAATCAAGATTTAGGCTTTTCACAGGCAGACCGAAAAGAAAATGTCAGGAGAATTGGAGAAGTTTCCAAATTATTAATTGATGCGGGTATTATTACTTTCGCTTCCTTTATATCGCCTTATGCCGCTGACAGAGAAATGGTGCGAAACCTGCTGGATGACGGAGAATTTATTGAGGTTTATGTAAAATGTGATTTGGCTGAATGTGAAAAAAGGGATCCGAAGGGACTTTATAAAAAGGCGAGAAATGGAGAGATTAAAGCTTTCACAGGGATTTCGGATCCCTACGAAGAGCCGGAAAATCCTGAAATTACGGTAGAAACGGATACGATGGACCTTGAAGAATGCACAGAAAAAATCATTCAATATTTAAGGGAAAATCACTATATTTCTTAATAGCCAGCCAGTTCAAAAAAGCATCGGTACATCCGATGCTCAGATTGTCGAGAAAGGGTATTTTTCTCGGCAATTTTTTATTATCACAGAATCTAAATACCAAATTTATTGATTG
>NZ_CALPDF010000062.1 GCF_943193175.1 Neobacillus muris | reverse complement strand
ATATCATATTAACGCGGTGAATTAATAAAGAATAAAGATAAAATAAAAGCTGTCGAAGGTTTTTCGACAGCCTGAAAACCACCTAATTGGTGGTTTTTTTAGTACGCTTTATTAAGAAATAGATGGCGATCAGGACAATCGCAGCAATAATAATTGGCATAACATACGGCTCGGCATATTCTTTAATATGAGACCAGTTTTTCCCCAATACCGTTCCTAAGTAAAGGAAGAGAATCGTCCAAGGAACGATAGCAGCCACGGTATAGGTCGTAAAGCGGACTGGCGACATTTTAGCAATGCCGGCAGGAATGGAAATCGCGTGGCGGACCACGGGAATAAATCGGGCAGAAAAAATAACGCCGGCGCCATATTTTTGGAACCATTGCTCCGCTACATCAATATGTTTCATTTTGATGAACACATATTTTCCGTACTTCTCTAAAAATGGTCTGCCTCCATAGTAACCAGCCCAATACAAGAATAATTGGGCAATTGTACCGCCGATGGTCCCGGCGAGTATAGCTCCAAAGAAATTAATATGCCCTAATGAAATCATGTAACCGCCATAGCCTAAAACAATTTCGCTGGGGATGATTTCAATCATTAGACCGAGAGCAATTCCTAAATAGCCTAACTGTGCTAAGAACTCCAAGATTGAATAAATAAAATCGCTCATGCTACACCTTCACTTATGTAATGATTCGTTTTCCTTAGTTTATAATAGTTTAACAGATAAAGAAATATAAATGGTACTTAGCCCAAAAATGGACATTTTGGACTTGCTAATTTGAGTTAACGGAATTCTCTGATGAAAATAAATAATTCCGATGATGATAATGCATGCTGTAAACAAGCCCCATCGCAAACATATTCCCCATAAGCGAGCTGCCGCCATAACTGATAAATGGGAGCGGTATGCCGGTGATGGGCAAAACCTGAATCGTCATTCCTATGTTTTGAAATACATGAAAGGTGATCATGCTAATGATTCCCGTACACACATAGGAGTTAAATAAATCATTCGTATCCAAAGCAGTTTTAATTAAATGATAAATCAGCAAAAAGTAGAGGCCGATCACAGCACTCCCGCCGACGAAGCCATACTCTTCGCCAATTACACTGAAAATAAAGTCCGTATGGGCTTCGGGAATATATACCTCGCCGTTGGCAAAACCCTTCCCTGAAATCAACCCAGATCCAATGGCCATGAGCGATTTCATCAAGTGATAGCTTGAGTTCGTTGCGTGGCCTTGCGGATCCAGCCATGCGTAAATCCGGTTAAACTGATAGGTTTCAACCCCTATATATTTTTCTAAAATTTCCGGTTTCGTTAATACCAGAAAAAAGATAAAACCGGCCAAAGAGATTCCAATGCCATAAGTAGGCAGGATGATTTTCCATGAAATGCCGGAAACGAGAATGATTCCTGTAAATATGGAGATGATCACTAACCCTGTTCCGAGGTCCGGCTGAAGCATAATCAAACCAAACGGAACGATCGTCACAACTCCTAATTTTAAAAATAACAGAAGATCGGTTTGGAAGGACTTTTCCAGGTTTTTCCCATGATGGGAAACGATAACCCGGCTTAGTGCTAAAATCAAAAAAACTTTCACGAATTCTGACGGCTGAATGGAACCGAGACCCTCGATGACGAACCAGCTCTTAGCCCCGTTGCGTTCAGGAGCAATGGAGTCTGGTGCTAGGTATAAGGCAATAAGCAAGAAAAGCCCAAAACCATAAAAGACCCATGAGAGCTTCCTGTACTGGCAGCTGTCAAATAATAAGGAAACGAGAATAATAATCGTGCCAACCGCATACCAAAACACCTGCATAACAAGGAAGTTCTGGCCGTATTGGTCGGTGCCCTGGGCACTGTAGATTGCTGCACAGCTGATTAAGAAAAAAAGAAATAAAAGCAATGTCAGCGTCCAATCGAAGCGATCCGCTTTTTTCATCCGTTCATTCATCTGTCCCACATCCATCTTTTCAGCGTCTTCCAAGATTATGACCAGCCATTTTGGGAAAAAATGTCCTATTATTACTAAACGATTTTGCCCCCGGAAAGGTTTCAAAAATTTTAAAAGAAACCTCTTTTCCGCTACACTAAGTGGCTCAAGAACATGCTCGCAATCCCAAAGTAGATGAATAAGGAAAAAATGTCATTTAATGTGGTGATTAATGGTCCGGATGCGACCGCTGGGTCTACGTTGAGCTGGTACAGAAGCAGCGGGATGACGGTGCCGGCAAGGGTTCCGATAATCAAGGTGAAGAATAAGGAAATGCCCACCACCAATCCTAGTGTCCAATTTCCCTGCCAGAGAAAGGCAATGATCGAAATTAACACCGCACAGGTAATGCCAATCGTCATACCAACCCCAAACTCCCTTAAGATCAACCGGAGAGCAACTTTAGCATTCATATCATTGGAAATGAGTCCGCGAACCACAACGGCGAGAGACTGAGTGCCTGTGTTGCCCGTCATCCCGGAAATCATCGGCATAAAGAAAGTCAAGGCTACTACTTTATTCAAGGTATCTTCGTAGCCGCTAATAATTTGTCCGGAAACAAGTCCAATAAATAACAACAGAATTAGCCACGGCAGCCGCCTTGCCGCCGCCGTCAGGGTTTTGGTATCAAAATCAATCGCTTTTCCGGAAGCGGATAATTTTTCAATATCTTCATTGGCCTCTCTAATGACGACATCGATGACATCATCAACGGTAATAATGCCCACCAGACAATCCTGTTCGTCCACGACTGGAACGGCTATAAAGTCATAGCGTTCTACCGTTTTTGCGGCCTCCTCTTGGTCTGTTGTGACTTTGACTGAAATAACCCGTTCGTACATGACGCTGCTAATATGTTCATCTGGTTCTGCTAATAACAGATCACGGTAGGAGACAACGCCGACCAGCTTGCGATCTTCATCGATGACATAAAGATATTGAAGGGATTCGGCATAATCGGCAAAGCTTTTCAGCTTCTCCACGGCTTCCTTTACCGTATAGTAGCTGCGAATCCAAACAAAACGGTTGGTCATGATTCTCCCAGCTGTTTCCGGAGGATATTTCATGATGTCCTTTACGGCATTGGACTCCTCTGTTTTCATTTCTGCAAGCAGGGATTCTATCTCTGTTGGAGACAATTCGTGAAGCAGCAGGGCCAAATCGTCATTATCCATTAAATCCAGGACCTTAGTTGATTTTTCGGCACCAAGCCGATTCAATACATCAATTTGTTCCGATTTTTCAAGCTCCTGCATGAGATCAGCCAAGACATCGAAATGTAAAAATAGCAGGAACCGGCTTTTGTGCTTTTCTGGAAGGCTGATATAGATTTTTGCCACATCATAAGGCTGGAGTTCTTCAAGAATTTTTTCAAAATCAGACTGTTTGTTTTCCTTGAGGGATTTAATAATAGATAAACTAATCTCATCTTCGGTCATATTTTTTATCATTCACTCCACACTCCTTCCACATGGTGCGGCCATTTTTAAAAATGGGGACAGACAAATATTCTTCTTCATAAGTGTTATAAATTAGTATGTGTTATAAAGTGTATAATGTTCCTCTGTATCTTTTTTATGAGTGATATTTGCAGTCATCTTTTCGATGCTTATTTGTAAAAGAATTGAAATAAACTATTAGCTATTTTTTGATAAAATGAGTTAGTATGGACGAAGGTGTCAAAGGTTTTGGAAAAAACTTTTTAATATAGTGGTTGAACGGAGGGTTTGGTTTGGTGAAGAAGCATCATCAAGACATACGTGATTTAATCTATGTCCATTTAAATCAAACAGACCAGTATGTGTTATCTTATGGCATTGAATTTGAAGAGTTTGCTGCGGCTTTTTCAGGTACATTAAATCATTTGCTTTTATTAAAGCACCGTTTTGATGATGCTGATTTTAATATGCATACGCTTCTTGAATACTGCCCGGAGGATCGGATTGCCCAATTGGCGGAGGAAGATGTTTATGGCTATGGGAATTTCTGCTGGATTGATTTTAGCGAAGAAGATGTTTTAAATGAACTTACGGGCCAGGAAATGGCGGAATTGCTGTATCTGGGACATCATAAACAGCATTTAAAATTGCCCTTTTATAATAAGCTGGGCAACCGGTTTGTGTATTTGGCTACCGATGATGGCTGGTTTAATAAAACGTACTATCGAAGCTTTAAGGATTTCTTCACTCTGCTAAGCGAAGTGATCTCTTCAAAGCTAAGTGAATTGAAGCCGGAAAAATCGGTCCTTGGACTGCGGAAGAAGCGGGCTTATCCGCCGGTGAATAAGGAAATCTTGCTTTCTTTGACGCCGTTTATCAAGGAAGGGATTTGTTTTTCATTTCGGGCTGCCGATGTGCAGCGTACCCGCATCGAAATTCCCATCTGGGTTATGGGCGACTATGCGGATATGGATGATATGTATGCAGCCTATCAGGACATTTCCCTTGAGCCCTGTCATGCCAAACTCATTTTTGATAAAAAAACAAAAGAGTGGAAGCTGAATGTTTTCTAATCAAATCTCTCCGTGCAGGAGAGATTTATTTTTGAATAAGAAAAGCCCAATTGCCCTGGCTGAAGGCGTTCTTAGATAATATTTTCTATGATAAATCCGGCATAGTTGTTTTCGAACAAGATGTCTGTTACATAAAATAGAAAAAACAATCTATCTCATTTCCTTTCTGCTTTTGTAAAGTGGTAAAATAAACATGATTGAGTATATGGAGGTTAACCATGAAAACAAAACTAGGTTTATTATACGGAGGAAAATCCGCTGAGCATAAAGTCTCGTTACAAACAGCATTAGCTGTTATTAAGGCACTGGATCTTGAAAAGTTTGATATCCATCCGATTTATATAAACGAAGCAGGGCAATGGATTAAAGGGCCTCAGTTAATGGAGCCGGCTGAAACGGTCAAACAACTGGAGTTTGCTGCAGGGAACGAAACAGCACCTGCCGTTTTAGCTCCTAACGTTTTCCAAAAGGATCAACAGGATGACGCTGCCTTTGATGTCATTTTTCCGCTCCTGCATGGGCCTAACGGGGAAGATGGAACGGTTCAAGGTTTATTAGAATTATTGAATCTCCCCTATGTGGGCAATGGAGTTTTGGCTTCAGCTGCCGGCATGGATAAAGTCATCATGAAAAATATTTTTGCCCAGGCAGGCCTGGCGCAAGTTGACTATGTAGCATTTATCAAAAGTGAGTGGGAAAAAGAAAAAGAGGCCGCTTATGCCAAGGTGGAAGAAGAACTCGGCTATCCTTGCTTTGTTAAGCCGGCTAATCTTGGCTCCAGTGTAGGCATCAGCAAATGCCGCGATCGTCAAGAATTAGAAACAGCCTTTGCAGAAGCCTTCCAATTCGACCGTAAAATCATTATTGAAGAAGGCGTCGTTGCCCGTGAAATTGAGGTAGGCGTTTTGGGAAATGATGAACCTAAATGCTCTGTTGCTGGGGAAATTGTTCCAAAAAAGGATTTTTATGACTATAAGGCGAAATATGAAGATGGAGAAACTGCGCTCATCATACCTGCTGATCTAACAGAAGAAGAATACCAGCAAATCAAGGACATGGCGATTCGCGCTTTTAAGGCATTGGATTGCTCAGGGCTGGTTCGTGCGGATTTCTTCTTAACGAAGGACGGAAGAGCGTTAATTAACGAGGTAAATACGATGCCAGGTTTTACGCCGTTTAGTATGTTCCCGCTATTGTGGAAACACACTGGTGTAGAATACCCGCAGCTAATCGAGCGTCTGGTTCAATTGGCAAAAGAGAGGCATGCTGAAAAACAGCAAATCAAGTATACATTTTAACAAAAGCGGTACGTTCTTCGCTTAAGGCAAAACCAATTCTATTCTCGCCTGGGCTGGCAAAAAAGGAACGAATTGGCCGGTATTTTGGCCGTGTCCGTTTTCTGTATCATGCTTAACGGAAGGCAAAGCTCCGCTGCCCCAAAGAATCGCAAAAAATAAGTTAAGGAGGAAAACATGATAAAACGATCATTAAAAGTGGTAGCAGAAACCGTTTCTGCAAGAAACGATATGACCCCGTTTGCGGGCGTCAATATCGAGGGAGTTACGATAGATTCCCGAAAAATAGCGGCAGGAAACTTGTTTGTTCCGTTAATTGGAGAGCATGTGGACGGTCATAAATACGTAGTGGAGTCCATCAAAAAAGGTGCTGCAGCCGCACTTTGGCAAAAAGATGTCCCAAATCCGCCGCAGGATTTGCCCATTCTTATCGTTGATGACTGCCTTAAGGCCCTGCAGGAGCTTGCCCGCCAATATCGAAAAGAATTGCCAATCCGCGTTGTCGGGATTACAGGAAGCAATGGAAAAACGACTGCGAAGGACATGACGGCAGCATTGTTGTCCTTAAAATATAAGGTTCAAAAAACCGAAGGCAATTTTAATAATCATATTGGCCTTCCATTAACCGTGTTAAGTCTTAAAGAAGATACCGAGGTAGCTGTTTTGGAAATGGGCATGAGCGGAAGAGGAGAAATTGAATTTCTCACCAAATTAGCCTGTCCGGATGCCGTTGTCATTACGAATATCGGTGAATCCCATCTTCTAGATCTTGGTTCCAGAGAGGCAATTGCTGAAGCGAAGCTGGAAATTCTCCAAGGTTTAAAAGATGGCGGTCTGGCGGTCCTTCACGGTGATGAACCATTATTAATGGAGCGGATTCATCAGTTTAAAAGGAATGTTGAGGTCCAAACGTTTGGCCGAAATGAAACAAATGACTTATATCCAACTGAAATTACCCAGCTGCAGCAGGGAAGCCAGTTTAAAATCAATGCCTCCGACATAGAGTTTGAGCTGCCGGTTTTAGGGACGCACAATATTATGAATGCACTCGCTTCTATGTTGATTGCCCGATATTTCTCCATTCCATATGAAGAATTGAATAGGGGGCTTAAGGGGATCAAGCTCACCAATATGCGGATGGAGCTCGTTGAAGGGCGCCATGGTGAAAAAATTATCAACGATGCGTACAATGCCAGTCCGACTTCTGTCATGGCGGCCATAGAATTAGTCGCTAACCTGCAGGGGTATGACCGAAGAATCCTCGTGCTTGGGGACATGCTTGAACTAGGTCCGCAAGAGGAACAATACCATCTGCAAGTGGGAGAAAACCTGCATCCTGATAAAATCGATTTGGTGTTTACTTACGGAACGCTCGGCAAGCAGATTGCCAAAGGTGCAGCGAAGCGATTAGGGGAGCAAAGGGTGTTTGCCTTCACCGACAAACAAAGCTTGATTAAAGAGCTAGAGCCGCACCTAAGCGATAACACACTTGTTTTGGTTAAGGCATCCCGCGGGATGAAGCTTGAGGAAATTGTAAAGGCGTTGCAAAAATAACAGGTGGCTGCGACCATGATTGGCTGTTTATGCCTTCACGGCTTTACCGGTGCCCCGTATGAAGTGGAACCGCTTGTTACCTATTTGCAGGAACGGACAGATTGGGTGTTCCGCGTTCCGACCCTGCCGGGGCACGGAGAAACCCTGTCTTTAAAAGGAATCCGTTATCAACAGTGGATGGATTCAGCAGAAGAGGAGCTAAAAGGCCTGATGGAAATATGTGATAAGGTGTATGTCATCGGTTTTTCAATGGGCGGAATGATTGCCAGTTTTCTTGCTGCCAGCTATCAGGTGGACAAGCTGGTCTTGTTAAGTGCGGCAGCTTATTATATCCATCCACGCCAGCTTGCAGAGGATGTTAGAAAAATCATGAAGGACCTGATTGGCGGCCAATTAGCGGAAAATAAATTATTTTTCCGCTATAGGAAAAAAGTCATAGAAACACCGATGAGTGCGGTTTTTGAATTTCGTAAGCTGGTTTCTTCCGTCAAGCCGCTGTTGCCAATCATTTCCTCCCCAGTGTTTATTGCACAAGGGGAATCGGATGGAATTGTGCCGCCGAAAAGTGCGGAGTATCTCTACCGGACAATTGGTTCGAACAAGAAAGAACTCAGCTTTATCAGAAATTCGAAACATCATATTTGTTATTGTGACGAAAAAGAGGTGCTATTTTCACGGGTTTTTAAATTCTTGCAGAAAGATTAAAAACAGGGAATCAAGGCAGGATAAAATTGCAATCTGGTTATGTTAATGTTAATATTATTACCAATGTGTCTAAAGATTGATGGATTAAGGGCATACTCCTTTGGAGAATGTCTTTTTTTTGGTAAAATAAAGATATCAATTTTAATCTTATCGGAGAATAGATTCGACGCTAATTAATAAAAATATTTTTATAATAGATGAAGGAGAATGAATACATTGACGAAGTTTGAAGATTTAGGTATAGGCCAGGCGACGCTAAAGGCTGTCCTGAAAATGGGTTTTGAAGAAGCAACACCTATTCAGGCGGAAACCATACCGTTAAGCATGGAAAATAAAGACGTCATTGGGCAGGCTCAAACAGGAACAGGGAAAACCGCTGCTTTTGGAATTCCATTGGTGGAAAAAGTGGATACAAAATCAGAATCCATTCAAGGAATTATTATTGCCCCTACCCGTGAGCTGGCAATCCAAGTGTCAGAAGAGCTTTATAAAATTGGAGCAGGAAAAAGAGTTAGGGTGCTGCCAATTTATGGCGGACAGGACATTGGCCGTCAAATTCGGTCATTAAAGAAGGCTCCGCATATCATTGTAGGAACACCAGGACGAGTTCTTGACCATATCAACCGCAAGACACTCCGTCTGGATCATGTTAATACGGTCATTCTAGACGAAGCGGATGAAATGCTTAACATGGGCTTCATTGAAGACATTGAAGCTATCTTAGCGGAAACTCCTGAAGAGCGGCAGACTTTGCTATTCTCAGCAACGATGCCTGGCCCGATTCAGCGCATTGCAGAAAAGTTCATGAAGAATCCGACCGTTGTCCGTGTTAAAGCAAAAGAAATGACGGTTCCTTTGATCGAGCAATACTACATTGAGGTTCAGGAACGGAACAAATTTGATGTTTTAACAAGACTTCTCGATATTCAAGCGCCAGAATTGGCGATCGTATTCGGCAGAACTAAGCGCCGGGTTGATGAATTATCAGAAGCATTGAATTTACGCGGCTATACAGCAGAAGGCATCCATGGTGATTTAAGTCAGGCCAAGCGTCTTTCTGTACTGCGCAAGTTTAAAGAAGGAAATATTGATGTCTTGGTTGCAACAGACGTTGCAGCAAGGGGTCTTGATATTTCTGGCGTTACGCATGTATACAACTTTGATATTCCACAGGATCCAGAAAGCTATGTCCACCGGATTGGCCGTACTGGCCGTGCCGGAAAACAAGGTGTAGCCTTGACGTTTATTACCCCAAGGGAAAAACCGTATTTGGGTATTGTTGAGAAAACAACGAAACGCAAAATGGAGCGGATGAAGCCGCCAACCCTTGATGAGGCTCTGGAAGGACAACAGCGCGCTGTAGTCGATAAGATCCTGCAAACGATCGAATCCAACAATCTGCAATATTACAAAGCAGCAGCGGATGAACTGTTGGAAGCGAATGACGCTTCAACTGTGGTTGCTGCGGTATTAAAGATGCTGACAAAAGAGCCGGATACGACTCCTGTCAAATTGACTGAAGAGGCTCCGCTTCCGCAGAAGAGAGAAAGAAAGCCGTATGACCGAGGCGACCGCCGCCGCAGAGATGATTCCCGTGGCGGATATAATTCTGACCGACGTAAAAAGGCGCCAGTAAAATCCTCTCGGACCGGAGACAAAAGAACGGGTGGAAAATCCTCCAAACCTAGAAGTTTTAATCATTAATCGATAAACGAAGAGCATGGATCAATAGCGTATCCATGCTCTTTTTTATGAGGCAATTTTAAAATTCGCAAATAAACTAGGCAGATTCGCAAATAAAAATAAGAGGAATCTTGCTGGCTTTTAAAATCGGGCGATCATCCCAATAATAGCGGCTAGGATAATGAACCCCCAGATGAAGATTTTAACAGGCGGGAGAGGTTTTCGCCCTTTTGCCCAGCTGGATACACCTTTTACCGTACTTGTTAAATCCATTTTTTTATAATAAGGAACTGCCCCCAGCAAAAAACCGCCAAGCAGACCAAAGATATGGGCAGTAATATTAATATTTGGCTCCAGAAATGTCATAATCAAGCTAATGGCGCAAAGGGTCAGGATAATTTGTGAGTTTTGCTTAGAAAGCAGATGCTTGCGGAATAGGATCATCGCCAAATAAAAACCGAACAATCCAAAAATCGCGCCGCTGGAACCTACATGCGTATATGTTAACGGTTCGAGTAACAAGGTGGCGGCGTTGGCGATGAATCCAGAAACAAGATAAACTAATAAAAAGCGGCCGCCGCCCAGCAGCCGCTCCAAGGGCGGCCCAAACAAGATAAGGGAAAAACTATTAAACAGCATATGAGAAAAACCACTATGCATAAAAATCGGCGTAATCAGTCTCCAAAATTCACCTTCCATAATGTAAAGATTTACGCCAGAAAGGTTTTCAAAGAACCAATAGTTTGGAAATACTGGTAAAATGGTGAATAGGTACAGGACAACATGAATAGCGGCAATCATCGAGACGACGGGGTAAAAGCGTATAAATTCACGAAAGCTTTCTGTTCTGGTAAACATCATAAAACCTCCTCTCAACATCATCATAGACTGTATTTCATTCTTGTACACTATTATGCGGACAAATTTTTATATAGAAGGAAGATTCGTTGTGATCAAAGGGATTGGTACCGATATTATTGAAATCTCCAGAATTAAACGTTTGCTGCAAAAACAGCCGAAATTTGCAGATCGGGTGCTTACCCCTAATGAGAAACAAAAATTTGCTGGGCTGACACCCAATCGGCAGGCTGAATTTTTAGCAGGAAGATTTGCCGCAAAAGAGGCTTATTCAAAAGCGGCGGGAACCGGTATAGGAAAAGAACTGTCATTTTTAGATATCGAAATTGTCAATGACTCGTACGGAAAGCCGTTTTTTGTGAAACCTGAGGGTCTCACTCACCTATCTATCTCGCACAGCCGGGATTATGCCGTAGCCCATGTGATTATCGAGAGGGAAGATTTTTAGACAGCTTGGCTTTTCTCTTATCATAAACCCTAAGGTTGTCTCATATATTCATAGGGAAAAAGGAGAGACAAGGTCAGCTATGGTCATATAAACCCTGATCCCTGCCTTTCTCTTCTCAAAACTTAAATGAAATGAGACAAGAAGGGGTTGAAGGAATGAGGAAAAAGTTCGTATGGATCATAACAGGGCTGATGGTCATCTTTGTACTGGCTGCCTGCGGCTCTAAATCACAAGAAGATGTGGTGAAGGAGTTAGAGGGAAAACTCGATGATTTAACAAGCTATAAAGCAAATGCCAAAATGACCTTAAAAATGGGATCGGACTCACAGGTATATGAAGTGGAAATCTGGCACAAGGATCCAACTTTTTATCGGGTCAATTTGAAAAATGCCGAAAAAGACCAGAGCCAGATGATTCTAAGGAACAATGAAGGGGTCTTTGTCTTGACGCCTGCTCTCAATAAGAGCTTCCGGTTCCAAAGCGATTGGCCGCAAAATAGCAGCCAAGCTTATTTGTACGAATCGTTAATCAAAGATATCGCGTCCGATAAAGAGGCCAAATTCTCCAGCACAAAGGATTATTATATTTTTGAGACCAAAACCCGCTATCAAAATAATAGTATGCTTCCCATCCAGGAGATTAAACTGAACAAAAAAGATTTATCCCCGGCCGTGGTGAAAGTGATGGACACAGACCGTAACGCGCTAGTGACCGTTGAGTTCTCCGATGTAAAATTTAATGCGAGCCTGGACAACAACGATTTTGATATGAAAAAGAATATGACTCGTGCCCAGCTTGGCCTGCCTGCCATGGCGAATAGTGGGGACCCGGCGTTCACCGTGAAATATCCAACAGCAGAAATCGAAGGAACGAAGCTGATTGGAGAAAAAGAAGTCAAGATTGAAGATGGCAAGCGAGTCGTTCTCACATATGATGGCAAGAAATCATTTACGCTTGTGCAGGAGAAGGTAAACGCCAAAGCGGCATCCACCAGTCCGACTTACGTAGAGGGAGACCTTGTGGATCTTGGCATTACGATCGGGGCCATCTCGGATCATTCTCTCACGTGGTCACAGGATGGGGTCGATTACATGATTGCCTCTAAAGATTTAACGAAAGAGGAAATGGTTGAAGTCGCTAAATCCGTCCAAGAGGAAGCCGTAAAATAACAGCCATCCAACAGGTCCCTTTCATAGGGCCTGTTTTTTTCTGCCAATTAGGTTGTAAAAAGCATCCTGATTGTGAATATGGTAAAATAAAAGCCGTCAGTTACTTTTTTCTATAGGAAGTGGAATCATGGAAAACGAAGGGTATTTCTTTCGGGATACATGGGCAGAAATTGATTTAGATTGTATCTCGGAGAATATCATGTCGATAAAAAACAGGCTGCCAAATGATGTGGATATTTTTGCGGTGGTCAAGGCCAATGCCTATGGCCACGGAGATGTGCAAGTAGCGAACACAGCATTGGAGGCTGGAGCCGGGTATTTGGCGGTTGCCTTTTTGGATGAGGCGATTGCCCTAAGACAGAAAGGAATAACCGCTCCCATTTTAATACTTGGCGCCTCAAGGCCGATGGATGCAAAGATAGCAGCGAAAATGAATATTACCTTATCGGTATTTCAAATAGATTGGCTGCAGGAAGCCAAGAGCCTCTTAAGCTCACAGGACAGGCTTAAAGTTCATATCAAAGCCGATACAGGCATGGGACGGATTGGGGTCCGCGACAAGGCGGAATTGCACGATGTTGAACAATTGATTGAGAAGGATGAGCGGTTTGAATTTGAGGGCATCTTCACTCATTTTGCAACTGCCGACGAATTGGATACAGCCTATTTCAATCAGCAATTCTCTAAATTTGAGGAGATGGTCAGCTCCTTAGCCAGGCGGCCAAGATATATCCATTCCAGCAACAGTGCCGCGGCCATCAGGTTTCCTAAGGCTTATTTTAATGCGGTGCGGCTTGGGATTGCCATGTACGGATTAACGCCATCGCCTGAAATGGAAACAGAAATCCCCTTCCCGTTACAGGAGGCGTTCTCACTTCGAACACGGCTTGTCCATGTAAAGCAGCTTCATAAGGGGGATAAGGTCAGTTACGGGGCCACCTATGAAAGTAAGGGGAATGAGTGGATTGGCACGATCCCAATCGGCTATGCGGACGGCTGGATCCGAAAACTTCAGGGCCAGGAAGTGCTGGTTAACGGCAAGCGCTCAGAGATTGTCGGAAGAATTTGTATGGACCAATGCATGGTTCGTCTTGAGGAGGAAGTTCCAATTGGTTCGGAGGTAACGTTAATCGGCAAACAAGGCGATCAGAGGATTTCCGTGAATGAAATTGCCGCAAAGCTCGACACGATTAATTATGAGGTGGTTTGCATGATTGCCAGCCGCATTCCAAGGCTCTATAAAAGAGGCGGAAAAATTGTCGAGATAAAAAATTATCTTTTATAAATGTGGAAAGACCTAAACTGTAAATTTTCAACATATTTATGATATTGCGGTGGATTTGGTGCATAAAAGGATGTTTTGTTGGCTTATAATACAATAGGAATGATAATTAGTGTAGAAAATGGGCTTGATTGGTGTTATTATTAAAAATGGTATAGATAAAAAATTGGTGTGTAGTGATGGTGGAGGTGTATGTTTGTGTCTGAACCCAGCGCAACTACGGAAATTTTAGTGAAATTACCGCAACATCTTGTAACAGAATTAGATGGATTCGTTAAACAAGAGAATGTCAACCGAAGTGAATTTATCTACCAAGCAACCAAAATGTATTTACGCGAACGAAAAAAGAGACAGATTCGCGAGTCCATGAGACGTGGATACATGGAAATGGCGAAGATCAATTTAAGGATTGCATCAGAATCATTTCAAGCGGAGTATGAGGCAGAGCATACTGTGGAACGTCTTGTAAGCGGAGGATAATCCTTTGATTGTCAAGCGTGGTGACGTCTATTTTGCGGACCTATCCCCAGTTGTTGGTTCTGAACAAGGCGGTGTCCGGCCAGTACTTGTCATCCAAAACGACATCGGGAATCGGTTTAGTCCCACAGTGATCATTGCAGCGATTACAGCGCAAATTCAAAAAGCAAAGCTCCCTACTCATGTTGAAATTGATGCGAAGCGCTACGGGTTTGAACGGGATTCAGTCATTCTGTTAGAGCAGATTCGTACAATTGATAAACAGCGATTAACCGATAAGATCACCCATCTCGATGACGAAATGATGGAGAGAGTGGATGAAGCCTTGCAAGTGAGTTTAGGTCTCATCGAATTTTAAATAAACACGCTCTTGGCAAAGAGCGTGTTTTCATACATATCTGCCCATATGACCAAAAGGCAAGCTCCTGTCAGCTTGCTTTTATTTTTTTTAATAAAAAATTTGGATGAAAGCCCGCGTGAGACGGCCAGAAGAGAAATCGGTCATTCATCAAGCGAATGAAGGCCCAAAAGCGGCAGGATAAAAGGAAAATAGTCATTCATTAGTCGGACAAAGCAGAAACCGGCAATCCTTATTACTAAAAATAGAGCTATTGCATCAATGAAAACTTCTAAGATAGTTTGATACAATAAGGGAAAAGTATAGGAGGAATATTGTGATAGAAACATTAGTGAAAGATGACCAATTATTAAGCAAAATTGCAGCTGAACTATCAGTGACATATAAACAAGTTAAAAACGTGATTGGGTTACTAAACGATGGAAATACCGTTCCATTTATTGCCCGATACCGCAAGGAAATGACCGGCGCGCTTGATGAAGTGCAAATTCGCGATATCCAGGAGCGATGGCAATATATCCAAAACCTTGAACAAAGAAAAGAAGAAGTGCTTCGGATTATTGAAGAGCAAGGCAAACTAACCGAGGAACTCAAGTACAGCATCACAAAAGCGGAAAAGCTCCAAGAAGTCGAGGATCTCTACCGTCCTTATAAACAAAAACGCCGGACAAAAGCAACTGTTGCAAAAGAAAAAGGCCTGGAACCCTATGCCGAATGGCTGCTTGCGTTTTCCGCCGAAAAACCTGCAGAGAAGGCAAAGGAATTTTTATCAGAAGAAAAAGAAGTATTTACCATTGAAGATGTCATTGCAGGCGGAAAAGACATTATCGCCGAAATGGTTTCCGATGATGCTGAAGGCCGCAAATGGATCCGCCAGCAAACATTCAAAACAGGTGCTGTTGTATCCGTCGTAAAAGAAGCGGAAAAAGACGAGAAAAACGTCTATGAAATGTATTATGAATACGAAGAACCCGTCAGCAAAATTGTTCCCCATCGGATTTTAGCGTTAAACCGCGGGGAAAAGGAAGACATCTTGCGGGTATCCGTAAAGGTAAATGCGGATACGGCGGTTAACTATCTAGCAAAAAAATGGATTGCCAAGGATCAATCCCCTGCGGCTCCGATCGTATCGGAAGCAATTGAAGACGGCTATAAAAGATTAATCCAGCCCTCGATTGAACGAGAAATTCGCAATGAACTGACCGAAAAAGCAGAGGAGCAGGCGATACATATTTTCTCAGAAAACCTGCGAAATTTGCTGTTGCAGCCTCCATTAAAAGGCAAAGTGGTTATCGGTGTCGATCCGGCTTATCGGACAGGCTGCAAGCTGGCCGTCGTGGATGAAACAGGAAAGGTTTTAAAAATTGATGTCATTTATCCGCATCCTCCTGTGTCCAAAACTAAACAAGCAAGAGAGAAGTTTATCCATATTCTCCGTGAGTATAAAGTAGAAATGGCGGCAATCGGAAACGGAACAGCGTCACGGGAAACAGAACAGTTTGTGGCAGACATATTAAAAGAAATGGATGAAGAAATATATTATTTAATTGTCAATGAGGCAGGTGCCAGCGTATACTCTGCTTCTGACTTGGCAAGGGAAGAATTCCCGAACCTGCACGTTGAAGAGAGAAGTGCGGTATCCATCGCCCGCCGCTTGCAGGACCCACTGGCTGAACTCGTAAAAATAGACCCTAAATCAGTAGGCGTTGGCCAATATCAGCATGATGTCTCGCAAAAGCGGCTTTCTGAATCGCTCCACTTCGTTGTCGAAACAGCGGTTAACCAGGTCGGCGTGAACGTAAACACCGCTTCGTCATCCCTCTTGCAGTATGTTGCCGGTCTCACCAAGACAGCGGCGAACAATATTGTCAAAATGCGGGAAGAGGAAGGGAAATTCACTAGTCGGTCGCAGTTAAAGAAAGTCCCTAGACTTGGGGCGAAAACCTATGAACAGGCGATTGGATTCCTGCGGGTGTTGGATGGAAAACAGCCGCTCGACCGTACAGCGATTCATCCGGAAAACTATGAGGAAGTCAAAAAATTATTATCAAACCTTGGTTTCACAGCAAAAGATTTGGGGACGGAAGACTTAAAAGCTGCCTTGAATGCTCTTAATTTAAAAGCAGTTTCTGCTGAATTGTCCATTGGCGAATTGACCTTAAAGGATATAGTGGATGCCTTGGTAAGGCCGGAGCGTGACCCCCGTGATGAACTGCCGCGTCCGCTTTTAAAGAAGGATGTCTTAAAGCTGGAAGACTTGAAGGCGGGAATGGAATTGCAGGGCACGGTCCGGAATGTCGTTGATTTTGGGGCTTTTGTAGATATCGGCGTAAAACAGGATGGTTTGGTCCATATTTCGAAATTGAGCAAAAGATTCGTCAAACATCCATTAGACGTTGTGTCGGTCGGGGATGTCGTAACCGTTTGGGTGGACTCTGTAGATATGAAAAAAGGCCGGGTAGCCTTAACCATGCTGCCGCCGACTGAGTAAATAGAAAACACTGCTGCCTAGATTGGTCCAGCTGCAGCGCCTGATCAAGGCGCTTCGGCTTTTCTATGAGCAGTGTTTTTTTCTGTAAAAAAACCAGCATTGGTTCAGCATTTTTATTTGATAGAGATTTTTCTCGTAAAAGGCTCTTTTCATTTGGTTTTGAAACCATGTTGGCATAACGAAACCTCCCCATAAGGATATGAATCGTAAGGGTATAAACAATATATGCTATAATAGGTTGTCACGTTCGCCTAGAAAGCGGGGAAGGGAAATATGGAGAATAATGAACTGCAGCGGCTGGTCGAGAGGATATCGATCGACCTATTTGGCAAGCCCTTTAAGCATAAAGCTATTTTTAATTCCAGATTAAAGACTACAGGGGGAAGATATCTCCTAGGCAGCCATCATATCGAAATTAATAGAAAATACTTAGAACAGCTGGGGAAGGACGAATTAATCGGCATCATCAAACATGAATTATGCCATTATCATCTTCATCTTGAAGGGAGGGGCTATCAGCATCGGGATGCAGATTTTAAAGCTTTATTAAAAAAAGTGGAGGCTCCCAGGTATTGTAACCAGCTTCCTGAGCAAAAGCGCAAACGAAGGGCTTCAAAAATCCTATTATATAAATGTGAAAGTTGTAACCTCGCTTATAAAAGAAAAAGGAAGATGGATACAAGCCGGTTTGTTTGCGGGAAATGCCGAGGCAAATTAGTGATGGTAAAAGAATATTTTGTGTAACGACTTACAATTATTTACTTAAAAAATCGTGTTGACTTTCCTAACGGAGGTTATTATAATGTAAAGAGTCGACAAGGTGGTGGCCTTGCTGATTCATTTTATTCCGCAGTAGCTCAGTGGTAGAGCTATCGGCTGTTAACCGATCGGTCGTAGGTTCGAATCCTACCTGCGGAGCCATTATGGGGAAGTACTCAAGAGGCTGAAGAGGCGCCCCTGCTAAGGGTGTAGGTCGCGTGAGCGGCGCGAGGGTTCAAATCCCTCCTTCTCCGCCATATCAAATTCAATTGTAAGGCCCCTTGGTCAAGCGGTTAAGACACCGCCCTTTCACGGCGGTAACACGGGTTCGAATCCCGTAGGGGTCATCAGGGATGGGGAATGAATTTTTTCATTTCCTGTTTCTTCTCTTGTAAAACTTTATTGGGCTATAGCCAAGCGGTAAGGCAACGGACTTTGACTCCGTCATTCGTAGGTTCGAATCCTGCTAGCCCAGCCATTTTTATATGCGGGTGTGGCGGAATTGGCAGACGCACCAGACTTAGGATCTGGCGCCTTACGGCGTGGGGGTTCGACTCCTTTCACCCGCACCAAAAATTACCTGTTGAAACAATCAAGGAAATTTGATATGATTGTATCTGTTGCTAATTAATGCGGTCGTGGCGGAATCGGCAGACGCGCTAGGTTGAGGGCCTAGTGGTGGCAACACCGTGGAGGTTCAAGTCCTCTCGGCCGCACCAAAAAAAGTTATTGACAAACCGATTTGCGGATGATATGATATTAAAGCTGGTTTTTGATGAATGCGCCCGTAGCTCAATTGGATAGAGCGTCTGACTACGGATCAGAAGGTTATGGGTTCGACTCCTTTCGGGCGCGCCATATCGGGAAATAGCTCAGCTTGGTAGAGCACTTGGTTTGGGACCAAGGGGTCGCAGGTTCGAATCCTGTTTTCCCGACCATGCAACAATTTTATATGCGGGTGTAGTTTAGTGGTAAAACCACAGCCTTCCAAGCTGTTGTTGTGGGTTCGATTCCCATCACCCGCTCCACTATTATTATGATTATTGCTCTTTGAAAACTAAACAAACAAATACGTCAACAAAAAAATATTCATTTCTTATGAAATGAAGCCAACGTTTTAAACTTTATGAGCTATATCAACTTTCTTGGAGAGTTTGATCCTGGCTCAGGACGAACGCTGGCGGCGTGCCTAATACATGC
>NZ_CALPDF010000061.1 GCF_943193175.1 Neobacillus muris | reverse complement strand
GACAATTTTTTTGCTTATAAAGCCCTCTATCAAGGTATTTTATAGCCTATTTTAAATAAAAGTTTTTACAATACGTCTTATTTTTAGGGGGTGGCTATATGAAATGCCGAACAATCCTTTGGATAGTGCTTCCGCTCCTATTCTTACTATTCCCTTCTTCAATCAACTATGCAGCGGACAATGATTTCGAATTTCGCGTGGAACCTATTTTTACTAATACTCAAATTGGCCAGCAAGGTTATTACCACTTCAAAGGGAATCCAAACGAGACCGTGACCTTACAAGCCAGAGTGATCAATGACAGCCAAAACGAATTGACTGTCAATATCCGCGGTTTGAATGCTTATAGCGGAAACCAAGGGATCATTTATCAAGAAAAGCCTGTTTTGGAGGGAACAGCCATCACAAATCCTTCCTTTCAATTTAATCAGGCAGTTACTACTCCGCCTAATATAACCCTCGGCCCTTTGGAATCAAAAGTGGTCGACTTTGTTATCAATACCCCGGCAATAAACGGCACACTTCTGGGCAGTATGGAATTCCGCGTCTTTCAAGGAACAGAAAAATTGAATCAGAAAGAAGATAATTCCCAATTATTAATTGATCAATACAAAGCCATTAATCTTGGAGTGCAAGTAGATGTTTCAGATTATAAAGAAACGACCGCTCTAAAGCTAGGGGACCCACTATTCTCTCCCGAACAAATGGCCATCATGGTTCCCTTTGATAACTCTCATCCTGTTATCGTGCCAAATATCACTGGCAGGTATAAGGTGACAAAAAGTGACGATGAATCATTTTCTCTTTCAGGAGATATCCCTTCAATGAAAATGGCTCCTATGACAGCCTTTTATTATCCAATAAGATGGTCAGGAGAAACATTAGGACCTGGTGATTATCATGTCACAGTTAC
Source organism: Neobacillus muris (assembly GCF_943193175.1). Lineage (GTDB taxonomy): Bacteria > Bacillota > Bacilli > Bacillales > Cytobacillaceae > Neobacillus > Neobacillus muris. The sequence continues at coordinate 20,130 of NZ_CALPDF010000061.1, read as the reverse complement.
ATTGGATGTGAACGGGAACACACAAACCTATACTGAGTCCATTGCCATTAAAAATAAGCAAGTAACAGAAACTCAAAAAAAGATGGAGGAACGGGGAGAAATAGAGGTTGAACCTAACACCTTCCCCTGGACCGCTGTTTTAATTGGTATACTGTTGTTGGCAGTTATTTTCATTTTAGTATTTATGATGAGAAAAAGAAAACCTAAGAAATTAAGAAAGAACCGTAAGTATCCTGGTCAAAATCCAGATGAACTTTAAAAAGTTTTTTGCTTGTTCCAAACTAATTCCGAACTTGTTAAGCCATCCTAAGAAGTTCTTTCACATACTCTGCCTTCACTGAATTGAAAAAGCCTTTCTACACGGAAAGGCTCTTTCTTACGGATACATTATTAATGGATAAGATACGTTTGTTATTCGCCAGACGGCACTTCGTTTGGCTCTTTAACGGGCTCTTTTTTGGCAGGTTCTTTCACTGGTTCCTTTATTGGCTCCTTTTCGGCCGGTTCTTTGATTGGTTTCTTTATTGGCTCCTTTTCGGCCGGTTCTTTGATTGGTTTCTCTTCAGGTTGTTTTACTGGCTCTTTTTCAGCCGGTTCTTTCACTGGTTCTTCTTTGGCCGGCTCTTTAGCTTTTTCTGGGCCCTCGCCTGCTCCTGGACCTTCACCTTCACCTGGACCCTCACCTGCTCCTGGGCCTTCACCTGCCCCCGGGGCCTTACCTGGTGCAGGAGCTTTCTGATTCGAATAGGAATATAAAATGGACTGGAACGTTCGATTATCTACATTTCCTGTTGCAGGAAGACCGTGATTCTTCTGAAAATATTTAACCCCCCCTGACGGTAACACTATCATAATACCCAGTGATACCACCTGAATAACTGCCAAGCTCTTTCAACATTCCTTGAATCACATAGACATCCGGCCCTTTGTCTCCTTTACCAACAGCCAAACCTACTGATGACATAGATAGCATCAGTATGAGAGCTAGAATTGAAGTGCCGATTCCCTTTCCTAAACTCTTCTTCATTTTCGTAATTTTTTCACGAAAATAAACATCTGATTTCCTATCTTCCATTCAAATTACACCACCCTTTAAGTTAGATGTCTTCTAAGGACAAAATTACTTTCCCCCAAAAAGTTGGTTTTATTTTGTGAATTTTTGACAATTCAAACTCTTAATGCTGCTTAATAGGAGCCTCTAGTGCCTTTTTTTAATTGGGAAGGTTTGCTTTTAAATGGCATTAAGTTTGAGAGGAATCGAGAGTAAAATAAATCATCAGGAAAGCAAAATTGAAAAACGGAGTTTAGTGAATATTGGATTAAGAAAAACCAGAGTTTAATGCACCCTGGTCTTGATGAATGTCAAAATACTAATTAATTTAATGATACTTCAAATTGCCTGAAGCTGATGCACCAAATAGATTATGGAACCTTCATCCCCCTTTTATATATATGAGGTACTTCTTCTCCACCAGCCTGATAGAAAAGACCCTAATATCGCAAAAAGGTTTTTCAACGAATTCAGGGCCGGATTAACTATTTAAGATTTAACTGTGTAACGCACTCAACGTGTGCCGTATGCGGAAACATATCAACAGGCTGCATATATTTCACATCATACTTTGAACTTAACGCTTGGATATCCTTCGCCAAAGTCGACGGATTACATGAAACATAAATCAATTTTTTCGGCTTCACCTGTAAAATCGTTTGAATAAGCTGGCCGTCAAGACCCGTTCTCGGCGGATCCACTACGATGACATCCGGTTCCCAACCCTTTTTGACCCATTTCGGAAGGACCTCCTCGGCTTTTCCGGGAACATATTTCGTATTGGTGAAACCATGGCGCCTGGCGTTCTTCTTCGCATCCTCAATCGATTCAGGAATGACATCCATACCGCGCACCTCTGCTGCCTGATCGGCCAGCCACAATCCAATCGTGCCGACCCCGCAGTAAGCATCCACTACTTTTTCTTTCCCCGTCAATCCCGCTGCCGCCTTAACCTCGTTATAGAGCTTAACGGTCTGAAGCGGATTAAGTTGGAAGAAGGTTCTCGCAGAAAGCTCAAATTGCAGATCCCCAAGCGATTCTTGAATAAATTCTTCCCCTGCCAGTTTAACAGTTTCTTGTCCAAAAATGAGAGATGTTTTTCCCCCATTAATATTTTGAACGATCGACTTCACATTGGGAAGCTTTGCTTGTATTTGTTTAATAAGCAACTCTTGCTTGGGCAGTTCCTTTGTTGCTGTGATTAAGACTACCTGTAGTTCACCCGATTGGACACCGACACGGGTGACGATGGTACGAACTACCCCTTTTCTCGTCTTTTCATTATATATAGGGATTTTCAGTTCATCGAGAACGCTTTTTACCGCATTTACGGCTTCCGTTGTTTGCGAATGCTGGACCGCACAATGGTCGATGTCAATCAGTTGATGCGAATTCATCCCATATAGGCCAGCGAGAATTTTCCCCTCTTTTTGTCCCACTTGAAAGCTGCTTTTATTTCGGTAGCCCCACGGATTTTCCATTCCAATCGTTTCGCGGATTTCGAGCTTGCTGATATCAAGCTTTGTATGCCGTTCCAACGCTTGAATGATGATATCGCGTTTTTCTTTTAACTGCTGGTCATATTTCAAATGCTGCAGCTGGCATCCGCCGCACTGTTCATAGAAAGGGCATGGCGGCTGTACCCGATGTGGCGATTTCACCCGGATTTTTTTTATTTTTGCCTCAGCAAATTTAGGATTAATGTTTGTAGCTTCCACTACAACCTCTTCCCCCGGTAAGGCACCAGGCACAAACACGACCTGTCTTTTAAAATAGCCGACCCCTTCGCCATTAATGCCGAGACGTTTAATTGTCAGCGGGAAAGTTTGCTTTGGCTTTATTTTAATGCTTTGTTCCGTTTTCATCATTGGTTCACTCCAAAATTATTCTATGCTTCGCCATAGATATAACGACGCATAACTCAAATAAGGCTCCCAGTCCTTTTTAAAAAATTCCATTTGTTCAATGGCAGGCTTTTTTTCTAGCCGATAAAGCTTTTTTAGGCTGTTTTGAATGCCGATATCCGCCATCGGAAATAAATTGGGACGTCCCAATCCAAACAGCAGAAAATTCTCCACGGTCCATTTTCCGACTCCGCGGATTTGGGTAAGCCGGTTGAAGATCTGTTCATCCGGATGATTTTTTAACCCGTCGAGATCCAGCCCATTTTCCACGATTTCTTTCGCGATAGTGATAATATATTCCGCTTTTCTGCCGCTTAACTGGAGCTCCCTTAGCTGCTCCACTGTAAGGGCTGCTACAGTTTCGGGCTGCGGGAAAAAACAGACACCCTCCTGCTCAAAGCCGAAGCTCTTAGCAAACCTTTCCGTCAGCCTGTAAGCAAAAGTCATGTTGATTTGCTGGTGGATGATACATTTTATCAAGCTTCCAAACAAATCAAAATCGAGTACGAGCGGGGTCCCGATAAACTGCTGGAAGATATCCTTTAGGTCCGTCCGCTGAAAATGCTGCTGGATTGGCTTTAGCGGTACATTCCATTGAAAAATTTCTGAAACTCTTTCGATGATTTCCTGCTTGCTGGTTTCCCGCTTTCCAGTTAAAACGAAGACCGGCTGGTCGACCGTTCCGATAGCTTGTACGTTAATTACCGCAGCATCTCCGCTCACCACTATTGGAACTTGAATGGAACGCTCGGCTAAGTCTACCTGTTTAAGCGGATCGGGGGCATGTCTTTCCAAGACACTGTCAAAATGATAGGGACCGTCAATTTGTATGGTTTCTTGCCACACGGTTGATTTCCACCCTTTGTGATTTTCTCCGTATTATAGCATGAAACCAGGAAAAACCGAATTTCATTTTGAAATTCGGTTAGTTCTTCTTCATCAAATGATCTAGGCTTTTAAACTTATAGCCCTTCTTCTTAAGATCCTTGATTACCTTTTCAAGGGCATCCGCATTATCCTTCGAAACCGAGTGAAGCAGCAAAATGCAGCCAGGATGAATTTGCTTCATGATATTGTCATAGGCATAATGCCAGCCCTTTTGCTGGCTGATATTCCAATCGACATAGGCTAATGACCAAAATATATGAGTGTAGCCTTCCTCTTTCGCAATTTGCAGCGTTCGTTCACTAAAAACACCGCGCGGCGGACGGAGGTACTTCATTTCCTTCTGGCCGGTCAATTCCTTCGCCTTCTCTTTGACCTTTTGCAATTCTTCACGGACTCTTTCGTCACTTACTTGAGTAAAATCCGGATGATGCCAGGAATGGTTTCCTATTATATGCCCCTCTTTCACCATCCGTTTGGACATTTCTGGCTGGGATTCCAGGAAATGGCCAGTAACAAAGAAGGTCGCGGGCACTTTTTCTTTTTCCAGCACATCAAGAATCTTCGGTGTTTGCCCATTTTCGTAACCTGCGTCGAAGGTTAGATACAACGTCTTGGAGTTCGGATCGCCTTTATAGATGGCTCCATATTTTTCAAGCAGCTGGTCGTACGCTGCTCCTGCTTCCGGCTGCTGCTCATCCCTCGCTTTTTTAAAGCCCCAATGGATTGGCTGATTGGATACCGCGTATGTAACATTTGGAATAAACAACATCAAAACAGCAACGATACTTAAGTACCTTTTCATCATCTTCCCCCTTTTTTACTATTGTTTGTTTTGACAGGGAAAAGATAATTAGCAGTTATAGGAAATCCTTTGGCTGGCAGTAGATGCGGCCTTTGGTGGTGCCTGTATAAGGAAATTTTAATAAGGATAAAAGATAGGTGGCAGCTCTGGAGGATGAGACTTGAAGAAAGGCACGAATTTCAGGGTTGGTGAACGAGGGCTTGATTAATAAAAAGTAATCGGCAATCGCTTGTATGTGCGCATCTTGGGAAACAAATTGGCAGAAGGGGCAGATCCAGTTCTTCCGCTTAAACCCCATTCCGAACATTAGGCAATTGGGACATTGTACACCTGAAATGATTTCAAAAGTTTTTATGTTAAATTTTGCTAATATATCAGTTTCCAATGGCGTGTATGATCTTATAAGCAATTTTTTTATTTTGTCCAACATTTTATGATCAAACAGGTCAAGGTTGTACCGATGATAGATCTCGTCCATCCTTTCAATTAAATTGCTTGCCCGGCAAACCTTCTTTTGCGCTTCTGAATAACCCGGGCTGATCATCAGCTCTGTAGAGGATTTACTGATGACGACAAGGGATTCGATAGCGATTTTAGGAATCTTATGTTTTTCAAAAAAGTAATGGAGCAAAAGTTTATGGCGATTGGCCTGGAAGATTGGGTTTTCGTAGACCAATCGTTTATCTTGGTACTCTTGGGTCATTTGATTTCTATCGAAAGTGAGTTTGCCGGAGTGGTTTTTTCCATCCAGAAGAATGATGACTTTTGGTGAAAGCAATACAAAATCGAGTTGAAAATAAGTATCACCATAGGGGAGGCGCAAATCGTGGAAAATATAGAATCTTTGGGATGGAATTTGTTTCAGGAAGTAATGAATCTTCTTTTCTCCATTGTAGCCAGACCTTAAGTTTTTAATAAAGGGGATTAGCTCCAACAAAACAGGGTGATCTTTAGGCATCCTTTTCTCTAATGCCTCCGCTTTAGCCAAAATGGCGGGCATACCAAATTTTTTTGCATACAAAATGAGTACCTCCTTTTCAGATATTAGTTATTTTCGACTTTCTATTTGGAATTCCTCTGTGTCCTTCGTGAAATTTGTGTGACTTAAGGGGGATTCTGCAAAATCGAAGCCGAATTCTACAAAATTTTAATTTATTCTACAAACATCGTGATGAATTCTACAAAAATTGGAATATTATTCCAAACATAAGCCCAATATAAGATTATTCTACAAATCAAGAGCGTTATTCTTCGAAATTTCGTTTTATTCTACAAAATCCAGCATGAATTCTACAAAAATTGGATAAAAATCCCACAACCACCCCTAAACAAAAAATAGGCGCCCAAATGACAGGCGCCCATCCCTTCCCTATAAAAAACAACCTATTTAAACACCGGCTCCTTAAACTGGGCCAGCTTCTCCAACGAGGACTTATCTACATCCGCATGCAGACTGTTGCCGTGCGAGTCCATCGTAACAACCGCTTTAAAGCCCTCCACGCGCAAGTGCCACATTGCTTCCGGAATACCAAACTGCATTAAGTCGACTCCTTCAACAGACTTAATACAATCCGCATAATACTGGGCTGCCCCGCCAATCGCATTCAGATAGACCCCGCCATGCTCCTTTAAAGCAGCCAGCGTTTTCGGGCCCATTCCGCCTTTCCCGATCACAGCACGAATGCCAAACTTCTTCATAATATCCCCTTGATAAGGCTCCTCGCGGATACTGGTCGTCGGTCCAGCCGCCTTAACTTGCCAATTGCCATCCGCATCCTTCAGCATCACAGGTCCGCAATGGTAAATCACTTGGCCATTCAAATCTACCGGGGAATCATGATCGCTCAAATATTTGTGAATCGCATCACGCCCCGTGTACATCATGCCATTAATTTGAACCACATCGCCCACTTTTAAAGAACGGATCTGTTCTTCTGTAATCGGCGCCTCCAATGTAATCACATCTTCTGCGGCCGCTGAAGCTGCTGTTTCTTTTTCGGCTTCCGTCTGAGCAAAATCAATAAATTCCCCATCCTGATAAGCCCACTCTTTAATCTCGCCAGTTTCGGCATCCACACTTACACCCATGCGGCGGAATGCCCAGCAGTTGTAAGCAACCGAAACATAGAAGCTGGCTGGAATCCGGTGCATTACTCCAATTTTGCAGCCTAAAAGGGTAGCTTCTCCGCCAAAGCCCATGGTGCCAATGCCTAATTTATTGGCGTTTTCCATAACATACTCTTCCAAGCGCCGGAGATCCTCATTTGGATTCACATCCTCAACAGGGCGGAACAATTGCTCTTTTGCCAAATCATAGCCGGATGAGCGGTCGCCGCCGATGCCGACACCGATAAACCCGGCACTGCAGCCTTGTCCCTGTGCTTGATAAACCGAATGCATGATGCATTTGCGGATTCCATCCAGATCACGGCCCGCACGGCCCAGCCCTTCTAACTCACAAGGAAGGCTGTATTGGATGTTTTTATTTTCACAGCCGCCGCCTTTTAAAATCAAGCGGACATCAATATAATCCTTTTCCCATTGATCAAATTTAAAAACCGGCAGTCCCTCTCCAAGATTGTCACCGCTGTTTTTTCCAGTCAGCGAGTCCACCGAGTTTGGCCGAAGCTTCCCGTCTTCGGTAGCCTGTACAATGGCATTTTTTATCGCTGCTTTTAATTCCAGCTGGTTGACGCCAACTGGCGTTTTAATTTTAAAAGTTGGCAGGCCAGTATCCTGGCAAATAGGCGACACTTTTTCGTCGGCCATCTTGATGTTATTGGTAATCGTGGCAAGACTCATGGCAGCCCTCGTGCCCGCGTTTTCCTTTTCCTTGGCCGCCTTAACAGCGCGGCGGACATCTTTAGGAAGCTTTGTTGAGGTTTCCACAATCAGCTGGTACATGCTTTCCTGAAATTTCTCGATATTCACTTTCGAGTTCCCCTTTCCCTTTGTCCCTGATGTTCCTTTTTTTAAAAATTTCAACTTTTCGACGATTCCATTATACTCCGATACGGTTCAGAATTAAAGGATAAGGTTGCAATCGATTACATTGGGAGAACCTTTGATGAAGATTCAAGCAAATTAAAAAGCCTGCTATTTAACAGGCTCTGTCAGGTCACGATTCGTGAATTCACGGCATTTTGATTCCAATTCGTCAATAATGCTTATCAAGCGGTCAATATCGTCCAAATCCGTTGTCTCCGGATCAATAGCCTCTAACACATCTATGAACATATTTAAACGCTGTTTTAAAAAATTCACTTGTGAATTTTTATCCTTTGTTGGGCTTCCCAAATCTGGTCCCTCCTTCCATTCCATCTCCATACTACCCGAAAAGCAGGACAATAGACAATGATTTATTTTATAATGAAAAACTCCCGCTTCAATTCCCGCAGGAGTTTGTTCAAATTTCATCCTCTCACATCCACTTTTTCTTTTTATCTAGGACGTTCTGATGCCACAAAACCAAAAGAAACATAATCCTGCACAGGAATCCATGCACCAATCCCTTGAGAGGTCACATTTTTAATTACAATAAATTTCCGGCTTCCTTTGAGCATTAGATACACTTCCCCGTATGTTACCTTTCCTTTTTCATTCACTGCTGGGGCGTAAGCGTAAAGATATCCGAGACGGTTGGCCGGGATGTTATAAATATGATCATTTTTCGTTCCCGCTCCAATGATCGTTTCAAAAGCAAGCGGAAGACGCGTCTTTTCCATGGCTTTTAACAGCATCATCTTTTTTACATCTTCGGCATTGGCAATTTTTGACGTAAGACCGCCCCTTACTACTTTTTGTGCCTCTTGTACATACTTAATCTGATAGGGTGCATTTCCGCCCCGATTATCAAAATAATTAGTGTTAATTTTTTGATACTCCCAGTTGGAAGACGTTTCAGAGGATTCATAGTTCAGCGGCCACTGTCCCAGATAAATGATGGCCCGGTAGCCGACTGCAAACGGAGTGCTGTTGATACTTGTTTCATTAAGCATCCGAATGAGATCTGGGTTTTCGATTTTCACCTTTGATGAGTTGATTAGTTTTTTAGTCAAATCGCTTGGCTGCAGCAACGGCAGATCCTGTGTTGAATTGGGATACGTATTTTCCTTGGATATGTTGCGAACCGATGCAGGTATCATATATTTTGCCGGTTCTTTTTTCACAGGGGCTTTCTCAGCTAAAACGGCAGGAATTAAGGTAACCATTAAGCAAATGGTTATAAAGACAGAAACTATTTTTTTCACTGAGTGATACTCCTTTCACTATTTGCATCGATACTCTGCTGTTAGTTTTTTCGGAGTTTCTAAATATTATCCCTGTTTATCTGCAGGTTTGGATTAATTTCATAGCCAATCCAGCACCGCCGCACTATTTTGCCCAGTAAAAAAGTAACCTAATTGTAATATTTGGAATATTTACAACATTTAAATTTTATTTTATAATATTCTTAATCTTTTCTTAAAGGAGGGCTGCAATCAATCTGCTAACCATTTTTGATACCTATAAGGAGGTTGAGAGACGCTTCTTATGCATTCAACAATCGTGTTTCAAGTTATGAACTAAACATGAAGGTTGGTGATAGATGGTCCAGTAAGAGCGATTGATTATTTCTCCAGGCAAAAATTTACTTATAATGAATAGATGCAAAAAAAGACTCTAGGCCTTTACAGGGCTTTAGAGCCTTTTTTTGCTTTAGAGAAGAAAGAACCCGATGCCCATAATAATATAGGCCGCAAGCAGCGTTAGTCCCTCAAACCAGTTGGTTTCCCCATCATTCGAAATAATGACCATGAGAAGAACAGAAGAAACCATCGCAATCAATTCCTGCCAAGAAAATATCAAAGGCATGGTTTTGTCAAAGAACAAAGAGATGATCACCAAAATGGGTGCAACAAACATAGCAATTTGCAGCGTCGAGCCCACTGCAATTTCAACAGCAACATCCATTTTGTTTTTAAAAGCCATTAATACCGCAGATGCATGTTCTGCAGCATTACCGACAATCGCAACGATAATGATACCGATAAATAATTCTGTCCAGCCAAAAGATTCCGCCACGTATTCAAATGTATGGACTAGATTCTCTGAAATGTAAGCAACGGCAAGGGTTGCCAACAGCAAGACCACAATGGCTTTTGTTTTTCCCCATTCTGGCTCTTCTTCGTGATGGGCTGCTTCACTTGATTCACTTTGATAAACACCGCGGTGAGTGACTAACTTAAAGAGCAGAGCCGCTAAATAGAGCACGATCAATGTTATCGATACTCCGATACTTAAAGTAAGAGTTTTTGTTTCGCTCATGTTCATAGAAAATACTTCTGGAATGACAAAAGCGACAATGATAGCAAACATGAGCAGACCGGAATTATGCCGGGCATCAAAGACATTAAATTTCTGCCGTTTATATTTTATGCCGCCGACAAAAAAGGAAAGTCCTGCAACCAGGAGCAAGTTTCCTAGCACCGAACCTGTCAAGGAAGCGAGCACAACACCTACCAAACCAGCCTGCAAGGAAAAAATAGAAATAATGAGCTCAACGGCGTTGCCAAATGTTGCGTTTAAAAGTCCCCCGATTCGTGGTCCTGCCACAATGGCCAGGCTTTCTGTTGCTCTTCCCATATAACTGGATAAAGCCACAATAGTTAAACAATAAACAATAAACATTACCATGCTGGGCCAATGCAGTAATGACCCAATCACAGATACCGGAACCCCGATGAAGGTTAATATCATAAAAATTTTATTTGCCACTTTTTTCCCTCCTGCTTAATATACTGATTCCTTTTTCATGGAATAAATCCCAAAGGCAAATTCACTTTGGGACATGTGAATTTGTTAAGTCTCATCCTTATTCTTTGAAAGTTGATTTTCTCCTATAAGCAAAAAAAGAGTATCATTTCCCGCCATGCCAATGCAAGATTTTTCTTGCAAATCCAACAAATTCTATATACCATTCTCTAAGGGCAGACTTAATTTACAATTCATAAAGGAACGTTTATATGGTCAATCAAACTTTTCGATTTTGGATTCTTGTTAGCATTGTGGCACTGTCAGGTTTTTCTCAAGGGATGCTGCTGCCGCTGATTGCTGTTATATTTGAGCAAGATGGGGTATCTTCCTCCCTCAATGGGTTAAATGCAACAGCGCTTTATATTGGGACGATCCTGGCCGCTCCTTTTTTGGAAAAGCCTTTAAGGAAGTATGGCTTCAAGCCAATTATTATTTTTGGCGGCGGACTGGTAGTAGCTGCCATCGCCCTGTTCCCTCTCTGGAAATCATTTATATTTTGGTTTGTATTGAGACTTTTCATTGGAATGGGCGACAATGCCCTTCATTTTGCTGCACAAACATGGATTACTGACACCTCTCCAGTTGAAAAACGCGGAAGGAATATCTCTCTTTATGGCTTGTTCTTTGGAATTGGTTTTTCCGCGGGACCTTTAATGACACCTTTGGTCCATATAAATGAAGCATTGCCATTTATTTTGTCCTCCATTTTATGTTTAATCGGCTGGCTGTTTATCTTTTTGTTAAAAAATGAGCTCCCCGAACAAACGGAAAGCGGCCATTCTTTCCTATCCACGATGAGCCATTTTGGAAAAGCATTAAGATATGCTTGGATTGCCTTTTTGCCGCCTTTTGTTTATGGTTTTCTGGAATCTTCTCTAAACAGCAGCTTCCCTGTCTATGCTCTAAGGATGGAGATCAATATTTCTACAGTCTCATACATGTTGTCAGCATTTGCCATTGGCAGCATCATCACCCAATTGCCTCTTGGCATGTTAGGGGATTTAATCGGACGGAGGAAATTGCTGATGATCCTGCTTTCTATTGGATTTTGCAGTTTTTCTGCGGCCGGGTTACTTGAACAGAATTCTATGTTTCTTTTGACAGCCTTTCTCGTCTCCGGAATGGCTGTCGGTTCTACCTTCTCATTGGGAATTAGTTTTATGGCCGATCTGGTGACCAAGGAATTGCTTCCTGCCGGCAATTTATTATGCGGCATTTTTTATAGTATTGGCAGCCTGACAGGTCCCATAATTGGCGGACTTTACATAAAATACTTCCAAGATGCCAGTTTTTTTTCGATCATCAGCACACTTCTCCTGACGACAGCCCTGATCTTCTTTGCCTTCGGAAAAAAAACATTTCTTATGATCAATCATGAGAACACAAAAGTTTAAACTTTGAATATCTTTTAAAATCTATTTGTGATAAAATAATTATCAAATAGGAATGATTTTAAAATAGAGTAATGCTGTCATGATCAATGACAGCATTCGTGCTTTTATAGGGGTATTGATTTTGATTATTTTTCTCAATTAGAGGAAAAGGAGAGAGAATAAAATGAGTTCCGAGGCAAAGACACTGACAAAGGGGATACAAAAGGAAGGCTGGTTTGAAAAAATAAAAGCTTATGGTGAGCTGATAGCGGCCGGGCTGAGCGGTGCATTCATCTTGGCCGGCTGGTTATTTGAAAAGAATGGGCATGGGGCAGATTCAATCATTGCCTATTTGCTGGCGTTTCTCATTGGCGGATTCGCTAAAGCCAAAGAAGGCATTGAGGCTACCTACGAAAATAAAGAATTAAATGTAGAAATGCTGATGATTTTTGCGGCAATCGGGTCGGCGATTATCGGTTACTGGACGGAAGGCGCCATTCTTATCTTTATCTTTGCTGTCAGCGGGGCACTTGAAACTTACACCATGAATAAGAGCCATAAGGAAATTTCCTCGCTTATGGACTTGCAGCCGGAAGAGGCATTGCTTCTCATTGATCATGCTGAAAAACGGATTCCGGTTTCGCAGCTTCATGTGGGTGACCATATTTTGATTAAGCCTGGAGAACGCATCCCTGCAGATGGAAAGATTGTCAAAGGGCAAACCAATATTGACGAAGCCGCGATTACGGGTGAATCTATTCCCGTGACGAAGGGCATCCAAGCGGAAGTATTTGCCGGCACCGTCAATATGACGGGTGCCATTACCGTTGAAGTTACGAAAGAAACCAGCGATACCCTATTTCAGAAAATTATTCAGCTCGTCCAATCCGCTCAAAGCGAAAAATCACCTTCACAGCTGTTTGTTGAACGATTTGAGGGGACTTATGTCAAGACCGTTATTCTTGTCGTCGTGGCGATGTTTTTCCTGCCGCATTTCCTTTTAGGCTGGAATTGGCATGAATCCTTTTACCGCGCGATGATTTTATTAGTGGTGGCCTCTCCATGCGCCCTGGTTGCTTCCATCATGCCGGCAACACTTTCTGCCATTTCTAATGGTGCCAAGCATGGGATATTAGTTAAAGGCGGCGTACATTTGGAGAATTTAAGTCATATAGGAGCCATTGCTTTTGATAAAACCGGCACGCTTACAAAAGGGAAACCCGAAGTAACGAAGGTCATTGTAAAACCCGATCTTAATCAAGAGGAAATCCTCTTGAAATCCGCTTCGATTGAAAGCCAGTCCAATCATCCGCTGGCTCAGGCAATTGTTCAATATGCCAAAAAAGCTATGGACAGCAATCTAATCCAGCCTGAGAGCCTTGAAGACTTGCCAGGCTGGGGCATTAAGGCGGAATTGGCTGGTGAACGATGGAGAATCGGAAAAGCCGCATTCATTGGTGATGAAAAGGCAGCTCAATTTGCGGACGGTTTGGCCCAGAAATTGGCCAGCCAAGGAAACACGCTTGTGTTCGTTGAACGCAACACAGAGATTGTCGCTATGATTGCGTTAAAGGACGTAGTCAGAAAGGAAACGAAATCCGCTATCAGCCATTTAAAACAACAAGGGATTCAAACAATTATGCTGACTGGCGATAGTGAAAACACAGCCCGGGCAATCGCCGCCGAAAGCCATGTCGACCAATATTTTGCCGAGTGTCTGCCAGAAACCAAAGTAGAATACCTTAAGGAGCTGAAAAAGAAACATAAAACCGTAGCCATGGTCGGTGACGGCATCAATGATGCCCCCGCACTCGCAATTGCAAATGTAGGGATTGCCATGGGGGAAGGAACAGATGTTGCACTCGAAACAGCTGACATTGTGTTAATGAAAAATGATCTCCCGAGAATCGCTGAAGCCATCCAGCTTTCAAGACGGATGAACAAAATCATTAAACAAAATATTGTTTTTTCCATTTCCGTTATCGCCATTCTCATTTGTTCGAACTTTTTTCAATCGATTGACCTGCCATTTGGTGTGGTTGGCCATGAGGGAAGCACGATTTTAGTGATATTAAACAGCCTTAGACTACTAAAATAAATAAAAAGGAAAAGCCCTGGGCAAAGTCAGATTCCCCGGGCTTTTCCTTTATGTCAATGATAGCTATTGGAACCATTCTGTGATCCTGAAGTTTTATTTCCTTTACTTCCTTTGTCTTTCTGTTTCGTTCCGCCGCCTTTTTTGTATAGCGATACCATTTTATCCCTACCTCCTTTTCCTGTTTACTGCTCCCCTTTTTAGTTTGAACATAGGAGCCGATTCGGACTAAAGGTAAGTTTTAACAGTTATTCTTATTCTTTTCGCTGTAAAAGGCATTAATTTCCCCGCCCAAAATAATGATAAAGGCTGAAATGTAGAACCAGATCATTAGCACAATGATCGCACCAATGCTCCCGTATGTAATCGAATAGTTACTGAAATGGTCAATATAATAGGACAATCCGTAAGAGGAGGCAATCCATCCAATAACAGCAACGGCAGCTCCTGGAATAGCAGTCCGGCATTTAAGCCTGACATTGGGGGCGATCCAATACAAGCCAATAAAAATCAGAAAAATGATTAGGGAACTTACTGCGACACTAAAGGTGTTCCATAGATGCAAAAATTCATTCTTATACCCAAATTGGGACGATAAGACCAAACCAATTTCTCGGCCGAACATTGGAAGTACAATAGCCAGTACCAAAACAACGATCATTCCAAAGGTAAGCAGAACCGACATGCCTCTGGCTACGATAAACGAGCGGCTTTCTTTTACATTGTAGGCTCTATTAAACGCCTTTACAATGGCATTGATTCCATTGGAGGCGGACCAAATGGTTCCGATAATACCAAACGACAGTAATCCGCCGCTTTGATGCTCCATGGCCTCCCCGACAGTCTTCTCAATTAAATCCATCGTATCGCCAGGTGCAAACTCACGGATCATGCCCAGTAGGTCTTGATGGGGTATTGGGATGTATGGAATGATTGTGAATACTACAATCATTAATGGAAACAGGGAAAGAAGAAAATAATAGGCTAATTGTGCGCTCAGGCCTGGCAAATCATCCTCAGCAATACGGTGCCAAAGAAGCCGGAATAAGTTAGACCGGACATCACCTTTATTCTTCATTCATCACCTCTCCTTTAATGATAGTCTCGATCCTGCTGCAGTTCGAGATCGTCATCACCTAATTTAGTAAAGGTATCCTTCACCTCTTTAACACTTTCCGTTACCTTTGGTGTCAATTCGCGCAATTCATCCACTTTTTCCACGATATAAGCAATATCCTCACTCACATGCTCTACCGCGGCTTTCACCTTTTGGGCTGTTCCCTTGATGGAATCAGTAACTTCGCCTGGATTTCGTACCATATACGAAATTTTCCCGGATACCTTTTTCACTTTCTGCGTCATGACTTTACGCGTATGCTGGTCAAGAAGGCTGACTGCCCCTCCTGCAATAGCTCCCAGGAACATTCCCTTCCAAAATTGATTTTTCCTTGTCATCTTAACCTCTCCTCGCTTTAGGTGAAATATAAACAAATTTATATAAATTAATAATTAAATCTTTTAACGGTTTATATATTGTATAATGAAACAATACCCAACTTATTCCTCCCATTTATTTTGCTCTATAAATGGTTTGGAAGCAAGTTTATGTTACATAAATCCTTATCGGATGACTCGCTATTTTTATCAATAAAAGTTGGGAATATTACTATTGAAAAGGGTGATCAAGGTGGATTTAACACAAAAATCAGTGGCAAACGTAGAATTTATGATAGAAAAAATTAAAGAAAAGCTAAAGGTCTTAAACTTTGGGGCAATTAAACCTTCTCATTTTGATGAAGAAATGTATGAGGAGTTAAAGGAAATTTACGACATGGTCCTAAGAAAAAACTCGTTCAGTCCAAGTGAAATGCAAGCTTTAGCCGAAGAACTAGGAAATTTAAGAAAAAAATAAAACAGATCTTTTTCGATCTGTTTTATTTTTTCATTTATTCTCCCTGATCTGTCAGGATGATCGTTCCGTCTTTTGTTACAGCAATGGTATGTTCGTATTGAGCGGAATAGGTGCCGTCGACTGTCCTTGCTGTCCAGCCGTTCGTATCCATTTTGGTATAGAATCTTCCAATGTTAACCATTGGTTCTATAGTAAAGACCATTCCTTCTTTAATGCGTGCCCCTTTTCCAGGCAGTCCATAATGAGGAATATCCGGCTTCTCATGGATCACTGCACCAATTCCATGCCCAATAAAATCACGGACCACTGATAATCCCTCAGATTCAACATAGGTTTGAATCGCGTGGCCGATATCGCCAATCCGATTGCCGGGCACAGCCTGCGCTATACCTCTATATAACGCTTCCTTCGTCACTTTTAATAGATGTTCAGTTTCCTTCGATACCTTCCCTACAGGATAGGACCATGCTGAATCGGCAAGTGCCCCATTATAGTTAACCACCATATCAATGGTGACGATATCTCCCTCGTTTAAAGGCTCTTTTCTGGGGAAGCCATGGCATATTTCATCATTAATGCTCGCACAGGTGGCATATTCATAACCCTTGTATCCCTTTTGCTCAGGGGTTGCTTGATGTTCACTCAGAAATTTTTCAACAAATTGATCAATTTCCCATGTCGTAATCCCTGGCTTAATCAGCTTGGCAATTTCTTTATGACAAGCAGCGAGGATCTCTCCTGCCTTTTTCATAGCTTCAATTTCTCGTTGCGATTTTAGGACAATCATTCAATTCCCGCCTTTTAAATATAATTATGTTAACGGACATCATTTGTGCTCGCGAAATAAGAGTTCGAGACCGAATAGCACACTTACAATATTAACTCTATCACTGCTTTTTTTCAAAAATACTATCTTGAGGCTGAATCCATTAAAATTTCACTAATTTGTGATATTCATCCGTTCTTTATATGGTACTTTTTTATACTTTTTGGTAAAATTAACTTAAAAATATTTTAAATGGGTGTGTGAAAACATGATTGGTGACCGCGTAAAAAAATACCGGCAGGAAAAACGAATGTCACTATCTGAGCTTGCTGAACAAGCAGGAGTCGCTAAATCATATTTAAGTTCTCTTGAAAGAAACCTTCAAAAGAATCCTTCCATACAGTTTCTCGAAAAGATTGCTGCTGTATTAAATATTCCCGTAGAACATTTGATACACGAACAAATAGATAAAGCTGAACTCGATAGTGATTGGATGAATTTAGTCAGGGATGCCATGAAGTCAGGTGTTTCCAAGGAACAATTTCGTGAATTCCTCGAATTTAATAAATGGAGGAATACCCACGGCAATTAAGGCCAGCTTTTAAAAAAAATTTCCTATTGTACCAAAAAAAAGCATCCTACAAATTTTGTCATTATTTGTAGGATGTTTTTGTTTGCTGGCATGCTGCCAAATTCTCTGAGCCGTTATTTTTATCAAGAAACCTGCGCACGTCTTCCACTGTCAGGCCTATATCTCTCGCTTCCATGATCAATTCCAGCCATTCATTGTCGATTACTTCCGGTTCGTGTATTAACATTTCCATTCCCACCACTCCTAAAATACTAATCGTATTCCAGGCAGCCCGGCCATCATAGTAAAAAAACTCGCCGGCTGGCAAGCCAGCTGGGCGAAGACATAGGCGTAGTTGCACATATGGCTGATAGGAAAGTTTAATACTTTTCTATCGGCCAAGGATATTTTCTTACCTTAGATCCTCGGCTTTGCGTCCCTGTATTTCAACAGGTTTGCCCTTTTCTGTCTGCATCAAGCAAGAACTAGTCCAAAAGATTTAGCACTGACAGTGATTTTATAGGTCTTTATGCATAAACATCACTATAATCTCCATTATAGAGAGTTCACGGAGAACAAAGTGTTGTATTTTGTCATAATATTCTAATTATAATTTTACATTTTATTACAATTTTCAACATTCCCTGCGATTTCTATTGAAGTTTTTCAAAAATTTAAGGGATTTCTAAAAAAATCCCTTTACCCATTTTTTTATTCATTTTGTATCTTTAACATGAAACACATTTTGAGAAATATTTTTGAAAGGTTTCTAAAAGAGCGTGCTGGTTTAATTCAGGATTTACGGTTTCACTAGATTGAATCGTGATCAATGAACAAGCCACTCCAACTTTACACGCATCCTCTGTTTTAAGGCCCTTTATATGACCATACAATATTCCCGCAATAAGCGAATCTCCGGCTCCCGTCACATCAATGACCATGACATCCGGTGCAACTATAGCCCCTGCTTGTCCAGTTTGTGTAAAATAGATTAAGCCCTGATTTCCCCTAGTAATCACTACCCTCTCAGCACCCTTTTTTAAGATCATTTCCGCTGCCCGGAAGAAGTCTCCTTCCCGGTTTATTTTCAAGCCAGAGAGAGCTTCCGCTTCTTGGTGATTCGCAATAAACCAGCTGACTCCTTCAAGAGATTCAGGCAATTTTTTAGTTTTAGGGGCCGAAACAGTGGCAACACAAAGAGGAATATGATGTTTATGACAGTTTTCTATGACTTTGTGTATGACGTGAGCAGGATAATTGGTATCCAGTAATATCATCGCTGCGTTTTGCATATGATGCCAGTTTTTCTCGACAAAGTGGTCTTCAGCCTCATCATAAATGGCCATATCAGCTAATGCCACCGTCATTTGGCCTTCATTATCAAGAATGGCCGTATAGCTGCCAGTCGATTTTCCTTGAAGGATCGTAGAAGGCTTTACATTTACATAGGCTTTTGTTTCCTGACGCAGCCATTCTCCTTCTGAATCCGCACCGAATTGAGCTAATAACGCTGCCTTTATGCCTAAGCGTCCGAGGTTTTCGGCTATATTTCTAGCCACTCCCCCCTTTGATTTTCTGCTCACCGCTGGATTAGATGTTCCAAATTCCAAATGATTTAACACTTGAATTTTCTGGTCGACATTGGCGCCGCCAATGCACAGAATTTTCTTTTCTTCTGGCAGCACATAGGCCCGGCCTGCGATTTTTCCGGCAGCAGTTAGAGAGGTAATCGCGTCTTTAATCTCTTCAAAAGACAGCCCTGTCCTTTCTTCCATTTCCTGTTCAGAAATATAAAGGTTGGACTTTATAAGATCATATATAATTGCTTCCTGTCTATTCATAGTCAGCCCTTCCCAAAACCGATTATTTAAAATTTCTCCCCATTATCCTAGCATGTATGAAATAAAATTTGTTCCATATTTATCAAAATAATAAAAAAGTTCTATTGATGATACCGAAAATATTTGTCTAAGTTGTGACAATCACATATAATAATAACAACATAAAAATATACTTAATATTGTTAATATTCTAAAAATTAGAGGTGATAACCTATGACTATTGTCCATTGGCTGAATTTTTCCATCCCCATTGCGTTTATTGTCTTTGCTGGATTTATGCTCGACAGGATATGCAAGCCTGGAAAATCAGAAGAAAAAGCTGGCGACGAGTAATAAATGCTCCTTCTTCGCTCAGCTTTTTTAAGTTAATTTCTTTTGAATCTTTAACTCATAATTTTTAAAAACAGCAGAATTGGTTTTCATCCGCCGCTTTGACATCAGTTGATTATACTTAACCAGCGAATGGTTTAGTTTCCGTTGTAGGTCAGCCTGTTCGGCTTCATCCTCACAATTCTTTAATAAATCCTCTACTGTCATTAATTCTTTGCGTAAATCCGTTTCATCTTGGGTGTAGCCCGCGTTTTTTAATATTTTATAGGCCATGCGCAGGTCTTCTGGTATTCCCGATAGTTCCTCAAGCTGAAGTGGTTTTCCAAATCCCGGAAGGTTATCAAACTCCCCTTCCTGATAAGCCTTTTTAATACGTTCTTCTGCCATCTTTTGAAATAGGTCCATACCTCATAGCCTCCTTTTTAGCTGCCTGCATGGTCATTATATCAAAGTTCCAGGCTTAATCTGACAAGTTTTTGATTGGATGAGACTCGTAATTATTTTTTTCGGATTGGAAATCCTACATAAAGAAAGGAGGGTGGACTATGGCGCGCGGAGAACATTTTGATCATAAAAAGAAAAACCACCCTGGAAAATTCCCAAAAGACAGCTTAACGAAAAAACACACAAAGGAAGCCATTGGCGATGAAGAATTCATCGTTGTCCAGGAGGCTTTTAAAAATAGGATTGAGGAAGAGTAATTAGAGGGGCGTGAATACTTCACGCCAGATTGTCGAGAAAGGGTATTTTTCTCGGCAATTTTTTATTATCACAGAATCTAAATACCAAATTTATTGATTG
>NZ_CALPDF010000060.1 GCF_943193175.1 Neobacillus muris | reverse complement strand
GAGCGCAAATCAACCGACAATTCGCATAGACAACTATTAATAATATTATATCATATTAACGCGGTGAATTAATAAAGTATAAAGATAAAATAAAAGCTGTCGAAGGTTTTTCGACAGCCTGAAAAGCAGCTGCCTGCTTTATTTTTTCCCTTGAAAGGTTTGGAGAATCTCTGTTATCTTACTTTCATTTACACCTTCATATTTTGTCAGCTGATGCAGCTGGGGCATAACATCAAGTTGATGGACAAGAAGTTGTGATAGCAATAAAAAAATAAATTGTATAATAATCACTTTGATTAAGAATTGTTCTATTCGTTTCACGGTGACCACCTTATCCTATTGATATTCCCATTATCGGTATCCTATGGGCCATTTATTCGAAGCAAAAAACCTTTAAACAAAAAAATAGGAAAAGCACAAGCTTTTCCTACAAAACCCCATCATAAGTCTCTTCCGGATTTTTCATTTTTTCCACTTCTTCTTCAGCACCGTCCTTGGCATTAATAAAGATGCGATACGTATCATTTCCAATGGTTCCAAGAAACTCATAACACAGTACTTCTTTATTTAAATCATTGACAATAATTGCCTGACGGTCCTCCATTACTTTTAAGTTTGGGTTAATCTTGCTTTTCGCTGCTTCAAGGGAAATGGACGGTTTTTCAATATTCCTTGTTGTTTGGAATGTCTTGAAATACTCTTCAGCGGACATCCCAATGATATCCCCATTGTCCAAGGCAACCTGTACTTTTATCGATTCTGGGTATATCCTTACACCGTTATCATTCGTAACAAAATTGAAAACGCCAATATTATCATATTGGGAGCTTTCAAATAACTCCATATTTTTAAAGCCGGTATCAGTTAAGAAGGCCTTTGCCTTATTACTGGCTTCATTCAAACTAACCACTTGTTTTTTAATATCACGGTTATTGATAAAAAATAGAGGGTGCCCGGCTTTTTTTGTGATATCCATATTGGCTTCCTGACCAGTTTTTTTATTTTGGACCGCTACACTATAAAATCCGAAATCAGAGCCTTTGCCATTTTCCGTAACTTTCACATCGGCATTCCCATCAAATTTCATATATTTTCTGGCAATTTTAATTGCTTCATTTCGGGAGATCGTCTTGCCTTTGATATTCTTATAATTTTCGTCCTTTATTTGCAAATTGGAAAAAGTCGCTCCCTGATCAGATTCTTCATAACCGGTTACTGTTTTTTCAACCGTTTTAAATCCATCAATGATCGTATTGTCCGTCTGCTCTTTACCTGATGCCAGAGCCAGTTCCACATCCATCCAGCGCAGATTATTTTTCAACACCATTGACTGTACTTTACGCAGCTCACCTTGGATATCGCCAGATTGTTTATAAAGAGTCTTCAATGTTTCATACTCCTCATCCGATAACGGCTCTTTCTCTAAGTCTCTTACTGCGGTTTGATAACTGAAATTTCCTATGTTTGCTAAGAATTCTTCAGTTTTATTAAACGGCAGCAAGGTCAAGGGAAGCTGTCCCACATCACTGTGCGCTTGAGAAGTCAGTCTCCATACTTCAATTAAGGATGGAGATAGGGAAGTCTTTGAGTTCATGGCAAGGGTGGTGCCAATTTTGTCGTGCAGCAAATCGACCCGATAGGCCAAATTGTGGAATGCCCGCTGATAATTATTCTCGGCATTTAAAAGTACAGCATTTTTTTCTTGATGCTCCTGGTAACCCCAATAGGCTGTTCCGGCAACCCCCAAAGCCAGAATTCCTATCAATATTCCTCTAATCATGCATTTTCACCCCTATTTGCAGAAGATATGTTTTCCAATCCGTTTAATTTGCGGCCGTCCCCAAATCCATGCACTTGTTGCTGTATCTGGATTAAAATAGTACAGTGCTTCTCCTGTGGGATCCCAGCCATTAATGGCATCCATGACTGCTTTTTTGGCAGTCTCATTAGGCGTCAGCCAAATCTGCCCATCAGCTACTGCGGTGAAGGCACCAGGTTCAAATATGACTCCCGAAACTGTGTTGGGGAAGGAAGAACTATTTACTCGGTTTAGAATAACCGCAGCAACTGCCACTTGTCCGATATATGGCTCCCCTCTTGACTCTCCATGAACTGCATTAGCCATCAACCGAATATCATTTTGCGAAAATCCTTTTGGAGTATTAGATGCAGTTGGTTTCGCTGCATTTGTTCCGGTGGTTTTAGCTGTATTCCCTCCAGCGGCAGTTGGAGGATTTTTATAATCGTATTTTGTCGACTTAACAAGTTTTGCCTTTGTTGCCGGTCCTGCAATTCCATCAATCGGCAGACCAAATTCATATTGGAAATTCCGTAATGCCCAATAGGTCCCCCAGCCAAAGACCCCATCAATTTTCCCATGATAAAAACCAATATAATTTAGCCGAGCTTGCAGTTCAATCACATCATCGCCAACTGCCCCCTGCTGAATCACTTGAGCTGTAAATGCTTGAGCAGCATTGGCCCTCAGCAATGATAAAGGTATGATACAAAGAAGAGTTAAGATGAGATACTTTGTAAGCAATTTCTTCTTCATGAATAATAACCCCCATTGTAAATCTTTTAACAGTAACCCTATTTTTTGTTTTAATGGGAATTTTATTCCATTAAAATAAAAAACCCAACATTATAAATGAAGGGTTTTATGGAGCGGATATTGTTTTTTAAAATGTTTTGCACTTAAGACCTTTGCTTTTTTCACCTTGCGGAGGCCAAACCACCACAGAAAAAACATAAACGGGAGAATAATGGTTAACCAGTTTTTCTGAGATATCAAAATAAAATCATAGATACCGTGCAGCAAGACCGGAAGCAGCAATGAAAGGATAACCCACTTTGCTTTGCTTCCATCCGTAAATTTTGCTTTACCAATATAATAACCCATTATCACTCCAAAAAGAGCATGGCTTGATACAGGCAATAACGCACGCGTCATGGCATGTTCAATCCCATTGGCAATTAAATAAAAAACGTTCTCAACCGTTGCAAATCCAAGTGATACAGCGGATCCGTAAACAATTCCATCAAATGGTTCATCAAACTCAACATGCTGGTAGACAATGTAGAATAAGATAAACCACTTAAAGAATTCTTCAAGCAAACTGCTAGTCAAGAACGCGTCAATAAAGTCCGTTTTAACTAAGTGTTCAGTTTCGAGTACGTGCTGGATAAACATGATTGGAAATACTAAAAGCGCACCATATAGAAAAGTCCGCAGCACAAACGAAATTGGCTCTGATTCATATTCATCTTTTAAGTAAAAGTAACTAAGCAGGGCAAATCCCGGGGCAATTCCGGCTGATAATATTCCCAGCATGATAAACTCCTTTATACATCTTTTACTTAAGTCTAACATGGGAAGGCACAGAAAGAAAACATTAGATTGATACTGAACCGTTAGTTTTTATTTGGAAACGTCAGGTGAGTACAGACTAAGAAATAGGTACTGTTTATCACCATTAAAAGAAAATAGTGCTCACACCGCTGGCTAATGCAACAGCCAATTTAATCCTTGCCTTTTTTGAATCATAGTCACTGCCCAGAATGGCTCCTTTTTTATATAAATCATAGGCACTGCCTTGATAATCATAGGTGGTATAAACCGCCCCTTCTTCTGCACTGGTGGTAATGACGATTTTTATCCCCTCTTTAATCGCCTGCTCGATTTCTTGCATCATCGAGGGGGCTACTTGGCCCCTTCCGACGCCTTCAAGAACGATGCCGCTGACACCTGACTCGCGGGCTGCTTTAATAAATTTTCCGTCTGCTCCAATATAGCACTTAATGATATCCACTTGAGGAATAGGGGAACTAATCTGGTAATGTTCTCGTTTAATTGGTTTTTGGAAGATCTGGACCTCATCATTGTCAATGATTCCCAAATAGCCAAAACCAAAAGCATTAAACCCTTGGATATTGGATGCATGCTCCTTTTTCACATAACGTGCAGCAAAAATCCGTTCATTAAAGACGACAACCGCGCCTGCATCCCGTAAATCCGGAGAACAAGCGGAATAAATCGCATGCCGCAAATTGGTGAACACATCACTGCCTAAATCCTCAGGTGATCGCTGCGAACCAGTTACTACTACCGGCCGGGAATCATGAATAGACAAGTCCAAAAAATAGGCTGTTTCCTCCATTGTATCGGTTCCATGAGTAACTACCACGCCAGATATTGATTGATCTCGATAATAATCCTCAATTTTATTCTTTAAAATAAGCAAATCATCAAAAGTGATATGAATGCTGGCTTTTTGGAAAACGGATTCCACTATGACTTCGATATCTTTCGGCAAATGGCACATAGAAGCTAATTCTTCACCTGTTAAAGCACCGGATGACAGTTTGCCTGATTCCTTGTTTGGTTTACTTGCTATTGTTCCCCCTGTTGTCAATAAAACAACCTTTCTCATCAATCATCACCCTCTTGTTTCTTTCTCTACGATAGTGCGGGCAATTTGGCCGCCATGAAAACGTCCATTTTCTATAAATATTTCATTTGCATTATTTCCTGCAGCAATGACACCTGCGATATAAATTCCTTCAATATTCGTTTCCATCGTATCAGGATTATAAGCAGGCCGTCCTGTTCCTTGGTCAATTTCAACGCCCATCGTATTTAAGAATTGGTGATCCGGGTGATAACCTGTCATCGCAAAAACAAAATCGTTCTTGATCACCTTTTCTATTCCATTTTTCAGATAGACGACTTGTCCTTCATAAATTTCTTTCACAACAGAGTTAAATACCATCTTAATCTTCTCATTGCGGACTAATGATTCGAATTCAGGAAGAATCCACGGCTTGATGCTAGAGGAATATTCGCTTCCCCGATATAGAACCGTCACTCGGGCGTTGGCTTTTACCAATTCAATGGCAGCATCGACGCTGGAGTTTTTCCCGCCAATCACACAAACATCTTTATCAAAATATGGATGTGCTTCTTTAAAATAATGGAAAACCTTAGGAAGATTTTCTCCTGGCACATTCATATAATTGGGATGGTCATAATAGCCTGTTGCAATGACGACATAACGGGCTTGATAGCTTCCTTTATCTGTTATAACCTGAAAGGACTCCCCTTGTTTGGATACATCCGTCACTTTTTCAAACGCGTTTATCCGCAGCTGTTTTCTCTTGGCCACTTCACGATAGTATACAAGTGCTTGATTTCTTCTTGGCTTATAGTCATCCGTTACAAAAGGAAAATCCCCTATTTCTAATTTTTCACTTGTACTAAAAAAGGTTTGGTGAGTGGGATAATGATAGATGGCATTGACAATATTTCCTTTTTCGATAATTAACGGATTCTTTCCAATTTCCTGCATCGCAATGGCAGCCGCAAGACCGCACGGACCACCGCCCACGATGATAATATCTTCTTTTTGCATAATCAGTTCACTCCTTAAAAACAAACATCCATCGAAACATTCCATTGAAAAGGGGCTGTCCAAAAGCAAAGAGGTCAGGCACCACCCCACTGTATATAGAGGTTTTTTTAAAACCATTCTATATATTGGTCTAGGCGTGGAGTCAGACCCCTTAATGGACAGCTCCTTTTAAGAAATATTTCAATGTTAAATGAAAACCTGCCGATTAGCCGTTCCTTAGGCACAGTTAAAATTTTTGCTTTCTTTTTAGCTAAATCCAGCCCCTGAACCGGCTTGCCTCAGCCATTTTTCTCACTCCGACCATATAGGCAGCCAATCTCATATCTACCCGCCGGATTTGAGCTACGTCATAGATATTATTAAATGCTTTTACCATTACTTTCTCAAGCTTTTCTTCCACTTCTTCTTCAGACCAATAATAACCTTGGTTGTTTTGAACCCATTCAAAATAAGAAACGGTCACTCCTCCGGCTGATGCAAGAACATCAGGAACCAGAAGAATCCCACGATCTGTCAAGATTTTGGTTGCTTCCAAAGTAGTTGGCCCATTGGCTGCTTCGACAACGATGCTTGCACGAATGTTGCGGGCATTTTCTTCGGTAATTTGATTTTCGATTGCTGCCGGAACTAAAATATCACATTCCAGCTCAAGCAATTCTTTATTTGTGATTGTATTGTTAAACAGTTTGGTTACCGTCCCAAAGCTGTCACGGCGGTCTAATAGGTAATCAATATCAAGGCCATCCGGATTGTAAAGCGCCCCATAAGCATCAGAAATGCCGACTACTTTCGCACCTGCGTCATGCATAAATTTGGATAGATAGCTTCCGGCATTGCCAAAGCCTTGGATTACTACTCGGGCACCTTCAAGCGATATTCCCCGCTTTTTCGCAGCTTCCCGAATACAAATCGTTACTCCTTTAGCTGTCGCCGATTCGCGTCCGTGAGAACCTCCAAGAACAAGCGGTTTGCCAGTAATAAATCCAGGTGAATTAAATTCATCGATTCTGCTGTACTCATCCATCATCCAAGCCATGATTTGTGAATTCGTATATACATCTGGTGCAGGAATATCCTTAGTCGGTCCTACAATTTGGCTGATCGCTCTTACATAGCCCCGACTCAATCGTTCAAGCTCTCTAAAGGACATATCGCGAGGATCACATACAATGCCGCCTTTTCCGCCTCCATATGGCAAATCAACAATTCCACATTTTAAACTCATCCAGATGGAAAGAGCTTTCACTTCTGTTTCCGTTACGTTTGGATGGAAACGGATGCCGCCTTTTGTGGGCCCAACTGCGTCATTATGCTGTGCACGATATCCAGTAAATATTTTAACGGAACCATCATCCATTTTCACAGGAATTTTCACTGTCAGCATGCGCAATGGTTCCTTTAATAGTTCATACACCTCTTCAGGATAACCTAATTTTTCAAGGGCACTATGGATAACAGTCTGTGTAGATTTTAACACATCATTCTTACCCTTTGGATTAGTTTTTTCAGTACCGTTTTCGGCTGCCATTTGTAAACCTCCCAGGAAATCACTTTTAGGAATGTTATCCGCTATCAGTCACAAGTATTACACTTTTATTTGTTGAATGCAAGAATAAAAACATTTGCCAGATAGTAATATGTAACCGCCGACAATAGCTTTATATCTGGATTTATATAGCCGGCCTTTTCCTGTGAGTAAGAATCACCCCATGCAGAAAGGAGAGGCAGTCCCCTCCTTTATTGAATCAGTTTTGATTATTTAAAATACTTGAGAATCGTTTCTACGGCATGATTCTCAATGATTTTTTTTCCATACTCTTTCAGAATATAAGGACTTTTTATCGAGGCATTTCCAAACTCAGAAAGAAGGGCTGCCGCCACTTCATTTTGATTAGGATCCATCTGGTCGATTAACAGATAATAAATATTATTCAATTCATAAACACTTCCGCCAAGTATATTTAATGGATAGAGTCTTTTGGAAAGGCCGATCAGATCTTCAAATTCTTCAAATTCATACAAAAGATCCTGATATCCGCCAACCATTACCTGCATTTCAATAAACCCATCTTCAATCATTTCTTCATCTTCTTTTATATCACTGACTGTAATGATCATAATAATGCCTTGGGCATGAAGGGAGAAAATTTCCACTGCAACAGGACCCCTAATATCCACATCTAATTCTGCACTTGCCTCTTCCACCATATCGTGAAACAATTGGTTCCACTTTCCTGAATCCTTCCAAACCTCTTCATTGGTCAGTCCTCTTTCAAACAAATCATCAGAGGTTAGAAAGATTTTTATTTTATTGCCTGCTAAGCGTTCTAAGCGCATGTTTTTGCCCCCTGCCGTGACATCACTCTTGGTTTAATGTATGGTTAATGGGGGATTATTGTGAATTGTCTACCTCAACCCGGAGCCTTGTTCCTTTCCTATAACCAGCAGATGGCACTCAGCAGGAGCTCCTAACCTTAGAGGAATTCCAGTGGTTCCATAGCCATTACTGACTAGCAAAACCGTCTTTCCAACCGTTTCTAAACCGCCTCGCTTATATGGGCTATAGCCCAATAAATGGATTTGCCCGCCATGGGTATGCCCGCTTAAAACCAGATGAATATGGTTTTCCGGCGAAATTTGGTGGATTATTTTTGGATAATGGCTGACTAATATTTTAAAGCTGGATTCCTCTGTTTCTTGAAGCGCCAAATCCAAACGTGCGCGGTCTTGATACAAATCATCAACCCCCATTAAAAAGATGTGATTCTCCCTGTCAGCTTTAATAGGAACTGCCTTATTATCCAATACTTTTATCCCGAAATCCGCAAAAATGGCTGATAGTTTGCCTGTGTCGACTTCAGAGTCATTATTTCCCCAAACAAAGTATACAGGGCCAATGGACGCCAATTTTTCCAAATTTGCTTTGACGCGTTCGTATGGCACTCCTCTCTCAGTTAGATCACCGCCGATGACCACGATGTCAGCTTTCCGTTTTACAGAATCCACCACTTCATCAGAAATACTGCGTCTATGAATATCAGAAATAAAAAAAATCGAGACTGGTCCTAAGTTTTCTGGATATTCGGCGAACAACAAATGATTGACAACCACTTTATTTAAAAATGCTTCCCGAAGCATAATTACTAGCAGACATCCAGCAATAAGGAAAACAAAAAAATAGATCATCCAACTTTCCCCTTTATCTAATCAAATTTCCGGAAATGATAACATATATGAATCTTAAACAAAAATTCCCTCCCATAGCCATGTATGAGAGGGATATTTATCTTTCGCCCATTTCGTTTCTTTCGATTATACCTCTTGTATACTCAATATGCGAAAGCCATGCTCTTCAAGCTTTTTTACAAACTTATCTATATTATTTTTCTTCTCAATTTTCATCACAATTCTTCTAACAAGTTTATCCGTATCATCAAATGTTACTAATGAAATAATGTGCTCGTGGAAATGGTGGGCAATTTCAGAAAGCCTGGCAATCCGGCCTTCTGTTTCAACGGAAGTAAAGGCAATCCGGATTCCAGGGCGGTTGACTCCAAAAGCACTTTCAAATGCGCCCAAAACATCTGAGCGAGTGACAACACCTAGAAATGAACGGTTATCATCCACAACTGCCAATAAAGGGAAATCTTTCAAATCTAAAAGAGTCTTTTCAAATAATTCAGCCCCAAGGAGAAACTTGTCACTATGTGATATGACTTCTTCTGCTAAAGTAGAGTTTACATATTCTTCCTTCGATTTGTTTAAAGGAAAGAATTTTTCATAAATATTGTATCTGGTTGCGACACCGACATATTGATTTCCCTGTAAGACTGGAATCCCATCTATTTGGTGTGCTTCTAACATTTCCAAAGTTTCCTTTACCGTCGCATCAGACTGTATCGTTATGCATTCATGCTTTGGAATCATCATATTTTTTACAAACATTTCCCCATCACCTCGAGTGTTAATACTTCCTTCTATAAATATATTTCTACAAACTCGTGAAAAAAACCTCTGCTTAAGATACTTTCAGGTCATGATTTCATTAATTTTTTCATATAATTAACCGATGTAAATCGAAGGAGGGATTAAATGAGCACTAATTTTAAGACATACCGCCCGTATGTAAGTCCTTTCGACCCCTGTAAGCCTATTTTAGAAAAAGCCTATTCCACGCCGCCAAATTTATATATGGGTTTCCAACCACCTAATCTTCCCCAATTTACTCCGATGGAGGCGCTAAGAGCAGGTACATTATGGAAGCCATTGTTTGACACCTGGTATGGTCCTCTTGAACCCGGCGGAAAAGGAGGGCTTCCTCAATGAAACAAGTCCCAGCCGAATATTATCAGTTAATGGAACAGCTGCAAGCAGTTGATTTTGTGCTAGTGGAACTCTCCTTATATCTTAACACCCACAATGATGACCTTGATGCCATCAACCAATTTAACCATTATGCCAAAGAACGCAAGAAATTGAAGAAGGCCTTTGAAAGTCAGTTTGGCCCATTGCAGCAATTTGGAAACAGTTTTTCAGCATACCCATGGAACTGGGATGACGCCCCTTGGCCGTGGCAGGTTTAATTTCTTAAAGGAGGGATGAAGGAATGTGGCTTTATGAAAAGAAACTGCAATACCCCGTTCGAGTCAGTACCTGCAATCCGATGCTGGCTAAATTTTTAATTGAACAATACGGCGGTGCAGATGGGGAGCTTTCAGCTGCACTTAGATACTTAAATCAGAGATACTCCATTCCTGACAAGGTCATTGGCCTTCTTACCGATATCGGGACCGAGGAATTCGCCCACCTTGAGATGATTGCTACCATGGTCTATAAATTGACAAAGGATGCAACACCAGAGCAATTAAAGGCTGCCGGACTCGGCGACCATTATGCCAACCATGACAAGGCGCTTTATTACCATGATGCCTCAGGTGTCCCATGGACGGCATCCTATATCCAGGCAAAAGGCGACCCAATTGCTGATCTATATGAAGACATTGCGGCAGAAGAGAAAGCTCGAGCGACTTACCAATGGATTATTAACCTGAGTGATGATCCTGATCTAAATGACGGATTGCGCTTTTTAAGGGAACGGGAAATTGTCCATTCCCAGCGATTCCGTGAAGCAGTGGAAATATTGAAAGAAGAACAGGGAAAAAAGAAAATCTTTTAGTTCCCCCAGGAAGCAGGCGCAAACTGCTTCCTATTTTTTTTCATGATAAAGGTTAATATCATATTGTTTTTTCATGATTTCAAAAACAACATGCCGATTCTTCCATTCCTCTTCTTTTTTCCATAAGTCTTTACTTCGGTCGACAATTTCGCAGCGGAGCTCCTGATACTCTTTTTCCTTCTTATCTTTTTGCTGTTTCAGCAAATTCATTGCACCATAACTAAGTATGGTTAGACCAAATAGGAGTACAGCCCTCTGATCGTTTAAGAAAGCCGAAAACATGGCAAAAAAAGAATAAGAAAAATACTTGGCAATCGTAAAATAAAAAAATACAAAGAAAAGGAACGACAAAATCAGGGTAATATAGATAGACAAAAAATGCCGTTTCTCTGCTATATCAAATTTTTCTTTTCTCTTCCTTACATTTTCCAGCATTTGTTTGGTGGCTTCGTCCGTGTGTTCCAGTAATCGGATTGGAGTATCCATCAGTATCCCTCCATTTCTCCGTATATACATATGAACTTGTCCGCCTATATATGTATATTCTAAAACAAAAAACCAACCCTAATGGATTGGTTATTGGTTTAATGGTACTTTTAATACTTGACCTGCATTAATTTGATCACTATGAAGATTGTTTGCTTTTCGGATTGTTTCCATTCCGGTTTGGGAATTGAAATATTTCATCGCAATCCGGTATAGTGTCTCCCCAGACTGAACTTTGTGATAAACAATCTTTGGAGTTGGTTCAGCCGGTTTAGGATTAGCGGTTTCCTTTGGCGCTGGAGCATTCTTATCGGTTGGGCCGCTGCTCGTTCCATCAGCTTGAACAGGCTGATTTTGGACCGGAGCCGGCGTTCCAGCTTCCGCTTCTTCTGTTCCGATTTGATTATCATCCTGTTCAGCTGCTGCAGGTTGTTCAGTTTCTTGGCTATCCTCTATAGATTCTGTTTCTTCCTTACGAGGCGCCTGATTTGTTTCTTTAGGTTTTGATTTTTCCAGATTAATTGTTTCATATCCAACGGAATCCCCTGACGTTTTTTTAGTCCCGGTTATGTTTTTTCCATCAAGGTAGGAAATAACACTGAAAATAATAATCGGAAGAAGGATAAAGAAAAGGACCAGCAATCGGATTACCGGGTATTTCACTTTCCATTTTATCTTATTTTTCTTTTGCCGATGCAGCTGTTCTCTGGGAGGAAGCTGGTCACTTGAATCGATTGTTTCATTTATTTTTTGAATGCGCTGTTTTAATCTTTCAGCCTGTTCCCGGTATGGTTCTTCTTTATTCATCGTGCTTCCTCCTATTTTTCAATTCTTGGAGAATGTTTAAATTTTATATAGATTCCTAATAAAAAATCAATCACAAAGTGCATCATGATGGTCACAGCCAGGTTACCAGACCATTCATAGATGATCCCTATCAAAAGACTAAGGGAAACGATATTCAAAAATAAATACCAGTTAAACAGATAACGATAGTGAACTACAGCAAAAATAATACTAGCTAAAAGCAGGCCTGCCTTGGTTTGTATGATACCACGAAAAAGCAATTCTTCACTAAAGGATACGATGGCAGCAATCATAAAAATATGAAAGCAGCCCCTGGTTCGAAAAATGCGGTCATTTAAGCCTCCATCATCATAATAAGAAGCAGGAAGCCATTTCATGAGCAGAATATCCAGAAGGACTACCGCAATTCCAGAGACCAGGCCAATGGTGATAATTTTAGGATCAGCCAGGCGGATATAATTTAAATAGGCAAAATCATCAAATAAAATTAGTCCTAGAATAAACGAAACCGTTAGCAGGATCCATTGTGTCAAATACATATGAAATAATAATTCCCGGTCAGTTAAGCTATTAATCAATTCCTTATACTTGTTATTCATTCCCTCAACTCACTATGAATTAATAAATTCGCAAGGTATTGCTGCCATGTTTCTTCGTTTTCCGCCAATTGGACAGCTCTGCTCCGGACATGATAATCCTGCAAATCAAGTCCGCATAAATCACAGCATGGTTCAGGCTTATCTACTAGGATCTCATCAAAATACTCAAGGACGGCCTGTCTGCGGCAATATTTCGATTCCACCCATTTCTTCATCCGATAAATATTATTTTTCTTTATGGTTAATCGTTCCCTTATATATGCTTTTATAGTTTCATGTAATTTTTCAAGTTCTATTTTATTTTGTGGCATTGGTTCTAGAAATCTTTCTACTAATCTCCACTGCTGCTCGGAAAAACCCCCCAGTTCCCTTAGCTCCGGTTTAAGCTTACTCGCTTCGGCATCACTGTTAAGCAAAAGTTTATTGAACAGCCAGTCAATCTGTTGTTCTGCAGGAAGTTCACTTTCGGCAAGCTGAATAGGGAGGGTCTCATCTCCTGGCGAAAATAATAATATAGCCACACTCGGCAGCCCATCACGGCCCGCCCTGCCAATTTCCTGAAGATAGGATTCCATCTGCATCGGCATATGAAAGTGAATAACAAACCGGATATTTTCTTTATTTACCCCCATTCCAAATGCGCTCGTTGCGCAAATGACGTCAAGTTGATTATGGATAAATTGCTGCTGGATTAAAATTCTGGAGTTCTGGTCCATGCCCCCGTGGTAAGCACTTGTTCGGCAAACCCCTTTTTCAATTAGCAGCTCCGCCATCTGGTCAGCCGCTTTTTTGCTGGAAAAATAGATAATTCCCGGCTTTTCCAACTGGGCTGCAAGTTCCAAAACCCGCTTTTCCTTATCGTGGTAATCCGGTATCCCCTCTACCTGAAACGAAATATTTGGACGGTCAATAGAGGATTCCACTTTGGTCACATTTGTTAAGCCAAGGGAGTTCAAAATATCATCTCTCACCTTTTTCGTTGCAGTAGCCGTAAGAGCGAGTGTTAACGGGTTTCCTAGTTTCCCGCGTAACTCACCCAGTTTGGAATAATCCGGTCGGAAATCATAGCCCCATTGTGAAATGCAATGAGCCTCATCCACGACAAATAATGATATAGTAAGCTCTTGAAGCCTTTTCATGATAAAAGGAACTTTAAGCATTTCCGGAGAAATAAAAATATATTTATAATTTGATAATCTGTCCATTACAGCCTTTTTTTCGGCCGCTGAAAGAAACGAGTTTAACGCGACTACCCGCTTTTCACCAAACCGTTTAAACTGTTCAACCTGGTCCTGCATCAGTGATAAAAGCGGCGATATGATGAGGATATGACCCTCTAACACAAGACCGGGCAGCTGATAACATAAAGACTTGCCCGTTCCAGTAGGAAGCATAGCTAATGTGTGATTTCCTGAAAGAACAGAGGAAATCACTTGCTTCTGGCCAGGTTTAAATGAGGTATAACCAAACTTTATTTCTAACAGCCTCTCTAATTCCATTATTGAACACCATACTTTGCTATTACTAATCTAATTTGAAAATAACTGGCAGTTTGCACTTTATTTTTGATCAGTTTTAACTGCTTTGTTTCAATTTCCTTAGATGCATCGAGGATTTCTTTCTGTAAACTAGGGCTAACATATGAATCGATTGAGAAATCTGGCAAGTGCAGCGCAAACTCTACGAAATGGTCCTCAATCGTGCTTAGCTTTAGCTGTCTGCTTGCCGCTATTTGGCCTATTAGGGATCCCTGATTCCATAATTCCCATGTTCTTTGCGCAGATGACGTTAGTGGACGGCTAGGCTGTATATTCCGAAATAATTCCTGTAAAATAGGGAGACTACGTTTATTTCGATCAATTTTTTGTATCAAGAAATGCAATGCATTGATAAATTCAGCATGATAATCATAGTAATTGAGATTAAATTTCCGTGCCGCTTGCTCCGCTGTCAGCCCAATTTGCCGATAACCCGACAAACGAAACACCAGGATGGAAGGATTCACTCCATGACAATCATCAAAACAGGCTTGCAGCTCTGCCAATACTGCACCGCCGATTTCCCTTTTTGGTATGTTTAATCCGCTTAGAACTGCTTTAACCCAATCATGTATCTGTTTATTTTTTTGGATGGGGATATAGGTTGACTCCTGATAGACAAGATTGGAGGCGACTTGGATCAATAGAGACAGCCGTTCCCAAAATAGGGTTGTATATGGCTGAAAGTCCCATCCATTGATGTACTCAGGGACTTTCTGGACTTCTAGCTGCCGTTCTCCTTCTTTGGTTATACGATATCGCTGCTGGCCAATGCTGTAAATTTTTTGCTGATCTTCAAGCCATTGAATCATTGTTTCAAAGGTTTCTCTGGTCATCTGTTCAAAGGTGCCAAAGAATCTTTTCAAATCGAATAAATGTGCATCCTGAATAGTTTGAGAGGATTTTTTTCCATTCAGCAGATGAAAAATGGAAAAAACGGTCCTTTCTCCATTCAGCTGCTTTAGGCAGTATAAAATAATGGTTTCGATCTGTTGCATGCTCTCACCACTTCTGATTGCTTCGACATTTTCCTTTCTATTTTAACATGAAACAACAAGAGTTGTAGCTTGAAAATGGAGAAGTTGCCCAATTAAACAAACCCTTTGGGAGACTAGCACTTTTCTATTGAAAAGTTACCGTTACACCTTTACAATAGAAATGAGTAATGCGTTTTCCATACAATTTATGGGGAATAGTGCTAATTCTATTTTTTTATATAACTGGGAGGTTTTTTTCATGGCAAAGTATACGATTGTTGACAAGGAAACATGTATCGCATGTGGTGCTTGCGGTGCAGCTGCACCAGATATTTATGATTATGATGATGAAGGTATTGCGTTCGTTACCCTTGATGACAATGAAGGAATCGTGGAAATTCCTGATGTTTTAATTGATGACATGATGGATGCATTCGAAGGCTGCCCAACCGATTCTATCAAGGTAGCTGACGAACCATTTGACGGCAATCCAACTAAATTCGAGTAAGATTTTCATATAGGATATTTTAAGCTATAGCCCCGCTTAGTAAGCGGGGTTTTCATTTATATTGGCAGAAAGGTTTTCAATCCACAAGAAAAGCAGCCTGAATGGCTGCTTGATGATTTGGTTTGACTAAGCATTTTTTATTGTTTTATGCTTTTGAATCCATGATTGCATCCGGACAAATAATAGCATAAAAATGAAAGACATCACAATTCCTTTAATAAGGTTAAATGGCAGGACAAATGATACAACAAGATTCCTATAATCAGGATAGTGCAGTAAAGCCGTATAAGCTGGCAATATTACAAGATAATTGAGAACACTCATCATAACGGCCATTGTAATTGTTCCCGCGACAAGACCAAATGTCATCCCTTTTTTATTTTTTAACTTGCTGTATACAAAATAAGTTGGCAGAATAAACAAAATTCCTGCTGCGAAGTTAGCAAGATGGCCTACTGGAATCCCTGTCTGGCTCCCGGTTGCAATATAATCTAAAATATTTTTGAAAAGCTCGACTAATACTCCGGCAGCCGGCCCAAACATAAGAGCGGCAATCAACGCAGGAATATCGCTGAAATCAATTAATAAGAAATTTGGAAACATTGGAAGCGGAAAGTTTAACAGCATTAATAGATACGATATACTGCTCAGCATTCCAATTGCAACCATTGCCTTTACCTTATTGTTCTTCATTTTTCCTCTCTCCTTTTCGATCCATCATGTTAGGAAGAGAGGTTCAGCACGAGTCGGCCTAAATTAAAACTCCCTCAATTTAAGATTGAGGGAGTCAATAAGGCACGCTTAATAAACGTTCAACAAGTATTTTTTTGAACGTATGCAGAACCTCCATCTTCTCCCATCCAGACTATACTGTCGGCTTTGGAATCGCACCAAATCCTGCCTATAAAGGCTCGCGGGCTCTAGAGACCTGCTCTAATACCGCCGATCGGGAATTTCACCCTGCCCCGAAGATAGATCATATTAATTTTCTATTTTATTATACTGGAAAATAATCAGTTTGTTAAGTATCCTGATTCACTTTTTCAACGAAACTCTTTAGAGCCCCTATTGCTCAAAAACTCTTCTATTGTAAAATTAAAATCTGGTCCGGTTTTATCACATCACTGGACAGATGATTGATACTTTTAATTTGAATGATTGAAATACGATTTTTTCTGGAGATGGAAAACAGCGTATCGCCTGGTTTCACAACATATTCCTGTGCAGCAGGGGGAGAGCTTTGCGGGGTCTCCTTTTCCATTTGTTCTTGAAGGTGTGAACTTACCTCTACTACATCCTCTTCACTGGTCTTGCCGCCCTGGACAGCCTCGCCAACTTCTGCTTTTCCAAATACCAATTCGGGATTGATCGCAAATTTTTTATCGTATCTCCACTCTAATTGATGCGATTCAAAATGAAGATGCACCCCCGTAGCTTGTCCAGTTTGTCCCATATAACCTATTGCTTCCCCCTGTCGGACCCTCTGTCCTTGTGCGGCACTTCGCTTATTCAAATGGGCATATACGGTTACAAATTGATTGGGATGCTTTATAAAAATTACATTTCCATATGTATCGGAATAATACGATTTTTCCACCACACCGTCATCCACTGCCAGAATGGGGGTATTTAAAGGTCCTGCAATATCGATGCCTTTATGTTTTCCCTGCCTTGTGCCATAAATATCTGAAATAACCCCATCCGCCGGCCAAATCCAGTGATCCTTTACCCCTTTTATTTCACCCAAGTTTGCCGCTTGCGAATGCCTCCCCCCCAAAAATAACAAACTTACACAAACCGCCATAAGGATGGCAATTAAAAACCGTCTGACATAATCACGCATTGGTAAACGTTTCCTCCTTAGAACTTGTCCTCTCCTACCATATGTTGCTTCGTATCAATTTAGACCTTTCAGCATAGAGAGGTATGGCCTAACATACTTGTTATAATTTGGAGTCTTTTGCAGTTTTATTCAAAAAAAAATAAATCAACCATTAAGGCTGATTTAAAATAGGCTAAAAGTCACGCTTATTAGGAGCTAACGGCACCTGAATTTCTTTTGTTAAATCAAACGGTCCGATTTGAGTGATGGGAGAATTAGAAACAGCAACCTTTTCAAATCCAAAATCCTTTGCTGTCAACAATATTGCCTCAAGGCAAAGCAATGTTTGCTGATTATCCTCGAGCTGGTCATTGCTTTTAAGCGATAATTGTAAGGTATTCCCTTCGTTCCCCACGTTTTCAATTTCAAATGAAGGCAAAATTGATTTTTGCAGTCCAGAAATTGGTGCATCCCCCTTCATGGCCCCAAGTGCCGATTGAACATCATTAAACGGTTTATTAAATGGCACTATAAAAGGCTTTTCACTGCCTTGCGGATAATAAAAGAAAAAGGCCCGGTTCTTGTCATTGCTGACCATTAGTTCACTTGTCATTCCTGTATTTCCAAACTCTATTCCATCGTTTCCAGCTGTTGAAAGTTTAATTTGCTTAATCGTACTATTTGAAGCAACATCCTTTTTTAATATTTCCATAAATCCAAGTTCATTAGCCGATCCTTGGCCATATTGATGGCCGATCGGAACATCCACTAATACCCGGTTATTTTGTTGATCTAGATTCATAGAAGCATTGAGCGGATAATAATCAGTTAAGCCCCATTCAGGCTCTTTGAGTTCGGACGCTTTTTCAGTAAAGAGGTCCATCCAGGTTTTTCCTTGTGACTTAGCCACAATATTTGAGACCGGAACAAGGAAGCTAACCTGTTCATCTGGAATCCAGAATGTTAATACTTGGCCATTGCCAATTTCATCATCATATATGGCTGTTCTTTCCATATTTGATTGAACGGCTGCCATTTTCGGTGAATCAGGTGTGCTGTCCTGTGATTTTTCCTTCTTTATCGTATTATTGCCCTCTGCCATCTCTCTGGACTGTGCCGATTCTGATTTAGCGGCTTTATCCACGGATTGCTGGTTTCCATCCATAAATTTAGGCACCAGTATAAAGAAAAGCAGCAATGCCGCTAGTGCCGCAATTCCCGGAAACATCCATTGGACAGATTTCCTCTTCCATCGGGGAATATTTTGGTAAACGTCATGAGGATGGCGATTATCTTCTATTTTCGGCATTTGTCTGAGTATTTGAATCAGTTCTTCATCGCTCCACTCTGACTTTTTCACTATTTTTTCCCTCCTTTTCAAAAAGAGTCTCCATCTGCCGTTTTAACACCTTTAACGAGCGATGCTGTGTTGTTTTGACTTTACTTTCTGTCCACCCTAAAGCTTGAGCTGTTTCTGCAATGGATAGGTCATGTATATACCTCAAAATGATAACGGCTCTCTGATCCACTGTACAGTTTTCCAAACATTTATATACCCACTGTACCTCTTCTCTTTGTACAGTAATTTCTTCTGGAATTGGATGATCATCCTTTACCTGATTGTCAGACCAATCAAACTTCTCGAGAATCCTTTCCTTCCATCCCTTCTGCTTACGGAAGAAATCGATAGCCACATTTCTGGCAATGGAAAAAAGCCAAGTTTTTTCACTGCTTTTTCCTTCAAAACGATCATAGGATTTAAACACCCTGATGTAGACTTCTTGTACGAGATCTTCTGCCTGTTCTCTGTTTCTTACCATATAAAATAGAAATTGAAACACGTCATGATGATATTTTTGATAGAGTTCATTGAAAACGGAGTCCATCCATTCCCCTCCCCGTTCAAAATATTAGTCGATATTTATGTATAAAAGGTTTCACCTACTAAATATAGACTTTTTTCCAGCAAAAAGGAAGGTACTTTTTAGTTAAAAGAGGATGACTCTATATTGATGAGTCATCCTCTGCCCAGTGCATTCGTATCCTATCGGATCATTCTGCAAGAAAATGTTTCTTGTGAATCAAGAACAATCGGCAAATTCCTGCTTGATTTTCCTATTTTCGCGGAAGGTGGAATGAAAATGTCGTTCCTTTGCCGAGTTTGCTTCGAACAGAAATGGTTCCCCGATGGGACTCAATAATATTTTTGGCTATGGCAAGTCCCAGTCCGGTTCCTGATTTGCCTCTTGTTCTTGCTTTATCCGCTTTATAAAATCGCTCAAATACAAAAGGAAGATCTTCTTCAGAAATCCCTAAACCTGAGTCCTCCACTTCAATTCTAATTCCTTTATCTTCAAATGCAGCTTTTATGATCACTGATCCGCCTTGCGGAGTATGCCGCATTGCATTATCAATCAGGTTGGTCAGTACCTGCTCAATTCGGTCAGGATCAATGTAGATGGACGGCAGGCCCTCTTCGATTTCTGCAAATAATTGAATCCCATTTTCCTTCGCCATGCCTTGAAACTTATGAATAATTCGCTGAATAAAGCCTGATAGATTCACTTCATCGATCGTGAGCTGGATGTGTCCTGCCTCCATCCTGGCCAAATCTAACAGTTCATTAACCAGTCTGCCCATTCTAAGTGATTCATCATAAATGACCTTAGCCATTTCACGTTTCTCTTCCTGTGTTTCAGCGATATCGTCAACAATAGCTTCACTGTATCCTTGTAACATGGAAATAGGAGTTCTTAGCTCGTGTGACACATTGGCAATGAAGTCTTTTCTCATTTTTTCCAGCTGTCTTTCTTCTGTCATATCACGCAATACAGCCACGGCACCTCGGATAAACTGGTTACTGTACAAAGGGCTGACGAGGATTACCCAATGGTGCCCTTGAAGAGAAAGCTCTCCCATCTGCTCACACTCAGTATCAACGGCCTTTTGAAAAAGCTCCATCACTTGGGAGGGAATCGCTTCAGAAGATTGGTTATCACCTGTTTCATAATACCAATATTGAAGAAAACGGTCTGCCGGCGGATTGGTGATCAAAATGGTTCCATCACGATTAAAGGTGATGACTCCGTCAGCCATACTGCTTAAGATGCTTGCCAGTTGTTCTTTTTCTTGATTAAGGGCATTCATATTAAACTTTAACTGTCTGCCCATTTGATTAAATGCCGTAGCCAATTCTCCAATTTCATCATGCGTCAGGATGGGAACCTTCGTATCAAATTTCCCTCTTGCCACTTCAAATGCGGCTTCTCTCATTTTTCTTAGCGGCGCTGTAATTCTGGTTGATAAAAAGAAGGCAAAGATTGTGGTAAGAATAATAGCCACTCCCGCAACCAACAATATAAACTTTGTGGCGGAACGGGACGTTTCCTGCATAATTTCTAATGACTGGTAAATAAAGACGGCACCATTCTCCTGATCTGCAAAATGCAGCGGCACCCCAATAATGGAGTAATTTGACTCCGAATTTCCTTTGTCATTTAGGGAGATATTGGTTATTTTCTCAACAGATTGCTTGCCTTGAAATACTTTTGATAATTCCTGATCTTTTTTTATATCAGATAGCATCAATTTGTTTTCTTTTTCGATGTTGGGAGAGTAATAAATTTCTTGGTCATTCTTTATAATCATGACTTTAGTGAAATCATCTATCATTTCCCATGATACATCAAGCCCCAATTGAAATTCGTCATTTGGGTGCTCTTCTATGATATGGGCTATTTTCTGAGCTGTATTGGTTAAATCATTCTTGGTTTCAGTTATGCTTAAGTTCTGGAAGTATTCTAGGAGCATGACTGTTAAAATAAACAGTACGAACGCCACTAAAAAAATAATGGTAAACCAGAGCTTACCTACTACACTTCGAAGGAAGGTCATTCATTAATTACCTCAAATTTATAACCCACTCCCCAAACTGTCACAATCATTCTTGCAGCCTGCTCTGAAACTTTATTCAATTTTTCGCGAAGACGTTTAACATGGGTATCGACCGTACGCAAATCTCCAAAAAATTCATAATGCCAAACTTCTTTCAACAACTGTTCGCGATCAAATACTTTATCAGGTGCTTTCGATAAAAAATAGAGCAGCTCATATTCTTTCGGTGTCAAGCTGACTTCTTTTCCGTCCGCTGTTACTCTGTGTGCATCATTATCAATGGTTAAGTGTGGGAATACAATAACATCTTTGGTCGTAGTTTCCGTCTGAAGATAACTGGTTTGGGAAGCTCGACGCAGAATGGCTTTGACCCGTAAGACCACTTCCCGCGGACTGAATGGTTTCACAATATAGTCGTCCGTTCCCACTTCAAAGCCTTGGTCGCGATTGACTTCCTCTCCTTTTGCCGTTAACATAATGACCGGAGTAGCTTTTCTCTCTCTAAGTTCACGGCAAACC
>NZ_CALPDF010000059.1 GCF_943193175.1 Neobacillus muris | reverse complement strand
GATTTGACACCCCGTATCATACCAAGAGGGCTCTTTTTTGTTCAAGTCCCCGAAAATCCTTCTAACAGGAATGCTCCCTTTATGAACGTGTTAGGGAGGAATTTTCGTCATCTATATTTAAGTTGGCGTTAAATTTGTGATAGTTGGCGACCCTTTAGAGCGATTTTGAAAATGGGCAGTTTTTTTGAATTTGTCTTCATATATCATTTATTTTCATTATTCTAAGCTTCCCTTTTAAGCTTGAAATATATTTTTAGGAATTCTATAAAGCATTTAGAACAGTATTTTTCGTTAAGGCACGTCAGATCGTTTTGCAACGGAATTTTACAACAGGAACATCTCCCCTTAACTTTCAAAAGAAACAACTCTCCTTTTAACTTTTATTCTTTTTATAAATTTCATCTATAAATTTAACCATGGTCTCGGAATTAGATATTTTCCCTAAATTTTTAAGGAGGCATATCAGTGATTCAGGCGTTACCCCAATAAACTCTAGTATATTCTTCTAAGGCTTTAGGATAACATTGTGGACAGTACCTTTTATTAAGAAGAAATGAACCACTTGGTAACATTGAAAGTTGACTTTTCCAGAAATAATCTTCACAAGAAATACACATTCCCATGTTCCTCTTCAAAAAAAACATCCCCTTAAATTCCTTCTTTGAAAAACTTAAACCATAATATGTTCCGCAATTGTCATAGGGATAGGTATTTACCTACATTTCGCCTAAATTGGTTTATCACCCATATCCTTTTCTAAACGCTTGACATGAAAAAATGAATTCAGTGAAATTACCTACTTCTCTATTCGATTGGCTGTAATGCTTAAATTTTCTAGCCTAATTACTAGTTAAAAGCGATCATAATTTAACATTTATAGGGAATGATACTATTTATAGTTTTAAACATAATACTAAATCATGAAAGGAGGACATCCATGAACAAAAAATGGTTTCTTATACTAGCCGTTGCAATTTTATCTACCATGTTAATAGTCGGTTGTAACAATAATGATCAGAATCCACCACCAGAGGATAACAATAATGTTATTGAAAACGGTGATACGAATGATGATAATGCAGATCTTGAAAATGCACCCGGTGTTGACGAAGATGATAACATGTTTAAAGATGATGAAAATGATAATGATCCAGATCCAGAAGATCCAATAGAAGATGCAGAAGATATAGGCGATAGGGATAATAAAGATGAGTAATAGGAATAACTAGTAAAAAGCCGATTCTCCTTTTATGTCAAGGAAAAATCGGCTTTTTAATTATTTCGGATCAATTTGTTGGTGAATTGATTTTTATTAGATTAATGGAAAACTCTATTATAGCATTAGCCTTTTAGGCATTTGACTGTTTTTTCGGGAAAGAAAATTAATTATTAAACAACAACCACACTCAAAGTTTCACTCTTTATATCCCCATAGTATGGAAAAAGTTATAATGATGCATTTGGTTTCTCATCTTTCTTCAAAAATACTTAGAACTTGATAGTTTGATAAGGTACTGTACTAAGAAAACCATATTTACCTAAAACCGTTTATCTAGGATTAATATAGGGAGGGGAAATCGTTTTAAGATTAGTCGCTAATATCAAATGTGTTAATGTTTAGTGAATGGTCGGTATCTCTAACAGAAGCGTAAAATATATCTTTAATTTGATGATATCCCTTTGCCTTTAGTTCTTGCTTAAGCCACTCTTCATTCTTGTTGATTAATTTTAAATTACGCTTCTGAACTTTCCCTTCAATTACAACAGCTATTGGGAATCCATGGTATTCTACTTTCATATGTAAATCCTTTGGAGTAACAGGAACTAATTCTTTCCTTGGTAAAATGCTGATTTCACCTGTTGCTTCCAAAATCGCATATTCAATATCTTGAATATCTGGATATCTTGCTGTTCTTAAACTTGACAACAGCTCAGATAAAGGATATCTATTTTTCCTTAAATTTTTATATACAATTTTTCCATGTTTAACTAAAATAGT
This sequence comes from Neobacillus muris, assembly GCF_943193175.1. GTDB lineage: Bacteria > Bacillota > Bacilli > Bacillales > Cytobacillaceae > Neobacillus > Neobacillus muris. The sequence goes on along the minus strand of NZ_CALPDF010000059.1, from coordinate 19,813 downwards.
CGGTTTTCCTATAATAAAAGGGTTTAACCAATTTAATAAACTTAATTTTGATATAACTAAGTGAACGCCCGTTATAACAATGATTCCAATAATCCCCTCTGTTACTCCATTTACTTTAATGGACCCAAATGCTAAATAAGATAAAAAAAGAATCGCTCCAAAATCGTGAGGGGTAAGTTGTGCTAGGGCTGATTTCCCTAAAATTTTTATGGCTACAATAAAAACAATATATATAAAAATTAATTTAACTAAAAAAATAGACACTTCTAACACCTCTTAGGAAAAATCACCTTAGTCTGAAGTCAGACTAAGGATGTTCATCTCTTTGACTATACGGCAAAAATTAACAGAGAAAGTTAACCAGTAATGTTTTAATATTTTAAGCACCCTCTAATCAATTTAAAAAAATATTTTTCCAAAGATTTTATTTTCAAGATTCGACTTAATGATATTATATAAAAAAATGGTACTACTTTTTTGTTATGTGTCTTAAGATCATCCAAGATAGCGAAATAAACCATTATCCTTTTAAAATAGGCATCACTTTATCAATAGCTTCTTGTAGTTTTTCACTATTTTTACTATACATTTGCTTAGCTTCTTTTGATTCGGTTCCAAGAGCAAACAGCTCTAAGTCTGCTTGGCATTTTTTCATGGTCGAAAGAATTAAAGGTCTTTCTTGAGGAGATGCGACTTGTAATTGATCGTCAAACAGGTCAACTGTTAACTCTCCATAGGAATTAACTTGTCCAAGAAAAACATTTTCTACCGTTACACCAAGTTTTTCTAATTCAGTGTGTAACCAAGCACGGCTTCGTCCAATCGTCGCAAGTGGTTCATCCATTATCACACCATCCATAATAACAGTCTGAGGCTCTTTAATTGAAGCAACCGTCAAGTTTAGATCCTTTGCTGTTAATGGTTGGTTTTCTTTCTTTAACATGACGGATAAATCCCCTGTTGCCTCTAATACAGCGAATTCTACATCAGACACCTGATAAACATCCTTCTTACGAAGTAATTCTAATAATTCATCTGTCGTGTATCTTTCCTTTTTTAAATTATCTTCCATGATTTTCCCATCTTTTATAAAGACAGTTCCTGTTCCTTCTACAAAATCACGGAACTTTTTACTTTTTAAGGAAAGCAAACCAGATAAAAAGGGTATTGCTGCAAAAATGACAATTCCAATGATTCCATGAAAAATGTTCCGTTCCAGTCCCATAGCAACTTCAGCACCTATACTTCCAATGGAAATACCAGTTACATATTCAAAGAAAGATAATTCAGAGATTTGCTTTTTCCCTAACCATTTTGTAATAAAAAATAAAACAACAACAAAGAATATTGACCTTACGGCAATATCTAACCATTCAGGCACCACTTAACACCCCCTATAAAAATTATATCTCTTAAAAACCTTTGTACTGAAATTCCTCTTGTTCTAATTCTCCAACTCGTTTTTTTAAATCCGTGACTACTTCATGTACAACCATCATGGTTTCATGTAATGAACGTTTCGAATCATCATCTAGAGTCCGTAATGCTAAACTTGAAAGACTTGCTTCTACTCCTTTTAAACTGACAAAACATTGTTTGACATCTGATCCTACTGTCATCCTAGATTCTCCTTATCCTTTTGGTTTAAAAATTAAAGCCCCTATCATGCCGAAAATAATGGCTGCTGAAATTCCTGAACTGGTCACTTCAAACATTCCTGTGAGCACACCAACTAACCCATGTTGTTCTGCCTCTTGCATGGCCCCATGTACAAGGGAATTCCCAAAGCTTGTAATAGGTACGGTAGCTCCTGCACCAGCAAAGTCAATCAAGGGTTCATATAGACCAAATCCATCTAAAATAGCCCCCACTACTACAAGGGTACTTAGCGTATGTCCTGGTGTTAGCTTAAACACATCAAACATAATTTGCCCAATGACACAAATCAAACCTCCTACGGTAAAAGCCCAAAAATAGGTCATAATGATTGTTCACCTCCGTATTCAATCGATACCGCATGGGCGATACAAGGAATGGTTTCATTTTGCTGGAAAGAAAGAGGTGATAATAAAGCTCCAGTAGCCACTACTAACATTTTTTTAAATTCGCCTTTTATCATACGATTTAATAAATGACCATAGACTACTGTTGCTGAACACCCCGCACCACTTGCCCCTGCGAGGACTGGTTGTCCTTTCCGATAAATCATAAGTCCACAATCTTGGAATTGTCCTTCACTAATGGAAGTTCCATGCTTTTTAAATAAATCAAGGGAAACTTCACGCCCTATCTTGCCAAGATCCCCAGTGACGATTAAATCATAATAAGAGGGATCAATGTTTCTTTCCGTTAAATGCGCTTCAATCGTATCAACAGCAGCTGGTGCCATAGCCCCTCCCATATTAAATGGATCGGTCAGTCCCATATCAATCACACGGCCTATCGTAGCAGAAGTGACACTCGGTCCATCCCCAGAATCACTTAAAAGGGCCGCACCAGCACCAGTAACCGTCCATTGTGCAGTAGGTGGTTTTTGTCCTCCATATTCTGTCGGATAACGAAACTGTTTTTCAACAGCTGTGTTATGACTTGAAGCCCCTGTTAATATATATTTAGCCCCTTTTGTATTAATAATATAAGCACCTAGAGCCAATCCTTCCATAGAAGTAGAACAAGCACCAAATAAACCAAAATAAGGAGCTCCAATGGTTCGACTAGCGAAACTTGTGGGAGTAATCTGATTGATCAAGTCCCCTGCGAGAAGAAACTGAACCTGTTCCTTTTGTATTTCTCCTTTTTCCATTGCCTTTTGACAAGCTTCTTCAAAAAAAACTTTATGTGCTTTTTCATAGGAATCCTGTCCGAGCCATAAATCGGCATGAAGAAGATCAAAATCTTCCGATATAGCTCCATCTGCTTCAAATGGTCCACCTACTGTTCCAGTGGACATAATCACAGGCTTTTGTTCGAAAACCCATGTACGATGACCTGCAAGCATTATAAACCACCCCATCTGATTAAAATTGTTTTAATTAAGGCAATGACAAAAGCAGAAAACACACCAAATAAAATGACAGAACCGGCTAGTTTAAACATATTGCCGCCTACGCCCAGTACAAATCCTTCGGTTCGATGTTCAATGGCAGGTGATATGACCGCATTACCAAAACCAGTTACGGGTACAGCTGTCCCTGCTCCCCCAAATTGGGCCATTCGATCATATACTCCAAAACCGGTAAGAAGCATCGTAATAAAAATTAAAGTACCTACCGTCGGATTTCCGGCCGTTTGCTCTGTAAAATCAAAATAATAGATGTAAAAGTCTTGAATAAGCTGACCAATAAGACAGATGAGACCACCTGTTAGAAAGGCTTTTATACAATTTTTAAAAACGGGTCTTTTGATCTCTCGATTTTTTTGCAATTTTTGATATTCTTGTTGCACTGGGGTTAGTTGTTTCTTTTGATTATTTGACATAGCTTGACCCTTTCTCTTTACGTTTGCTCTTTCATTAGATTTTTAATTTTATTAAAATCCTTTTTTAAGCTCTTCTTATCTGTGTTGCCTTTTTGAAGTTTTTGTTCTAATTGTTCCAATTCCCAAAACATTTTTTTATCTGTTGAAACAATTATTTCATGGTTTGGGTACATTTTTTCCAAGTCGGACTTTACTGACTTTTCAATTTTCTTTAATCGAAAGCGATCAAAATTATCAACTTTTATTGCTACAAAAAGCTCTTTATCTGTATTCACAGCCTTTACATCTGAAATTTCTTCTTTGGTAATAATCTTTTCTTTAGCCCTATTGGCAACAGATTGACCGATGGGTTTACTCGTATGTACTTGTGAAATACCTAAATGATTGTTATCCTCATCTAACTGATTTTGGTTATCGTTACATCCTGTTCCAAACCCGATCACGGCTAAAATGGAAAGAAAAATTTTTATTTTGGTTATTTTGTCTTTCATGAAACCATCTCCGTTTTTCCCATTATTTAAAGGAATTAAAAAAGGTTGGTTGGGAGGCCAACCTTTTTTATCTTACTCATTATTGTTGTTTGTATTGAGGTTCTTCTTGTTCAATTTGTTGAACGCGTGGTTCAAGGCTGTTAATAACAGATTGGGTTTGTTTAGCAGCATCTTGGTAAAGTTGCTTTGCCTGTTGATTATCTGTACCAAGAGCAAATGTTTCGAAACTTGCTTGTGCACTTTTTAATCCTGCTAGAGCTGTCTTAACATCATTTATTACTGTCATGATGAATCCTCCTTGAATTTTTTGACCTTTTTAGATTACCCGAATCAGAATTTTCTTATGTGGTGAATTTTTTGGGAATATAGTTATAAAATTACTTTTGGTGAATAGCACCATTTTTTCTGTAGTAACCTCGTTTCCAAATCCCCATCAGTTCTTCTATTTGGCGACGATTATAGGTTTGCGATGTATAATCTTTTTGGGTAATATGTCTCATCTCAAATTTTTTCCACCGTTCCCTTTACTGAACTTAATTAAACACAATAAATATAGAAAACCGCCTGCAACCTCATTTGATGCTTGTTTTAATGCTTCTGAAGCAAGAGTAGTATTAGCAGCAGATTGTTCAATCGCTGAAGTTATCATATCTTTTACTATAGAAGAGGCTGCCTCTGCTTGTTTTAATTTATTAGTATCAATTTGATTAGCCATGCTACTTCCTCCTGTTTGTGGTTTAGTACAAAGATAGAATGCCTCGAATAAAATGTTTTATCCTCAATTCTAAATAGCAATTATTCCTTTGGATAGACAATTATTGAGATTCCTTTCGTTTTAAAATTAAGCCAAAATATTACTAAAATAAATCTTCTGTAGCTTTGAAATAAAGTTGCAATACTAATAAAAAAGACGCGATATTTTTAAGAAAGTCGCGACGTTTATAAAAAAGATGCGATGTTCTAGCCCTTAACAAAGCACCAATTACAGATTTAAGCCTGATTTAAAATCCCTTTTCATGAATTCAGAACCGCAATATTATTACGATCCATCTCGGGAAAATAATCAGGTTGAAAATTTAGACCAAAGGATTTGGGGTATAAGGCCATTTTCTTTAGACCATTTTTTAGGCCTTTTCCCTTTAGACCATTTTTTGGATCTCCCTTCTTTTGGAGACCATATTGGTGGAGAAGCCCATTTCTAGGCGGTTTATTAGGTGGTTTGTTGGCTGGTACGTTATTGAGCCCATTTTGGTATGGTTATCCTTATTTTTATTATCCGTATTATCCGTATATCTTTTTTTAGCATCATGACTCTGTATAAATTAAAATCATCACTAATACAACATGTATTATAAACAGGTATTTTGAAGTATAAAATTGAGAATAGGAGTTTGGAGTCCAGATTGGAGCTGACACCACTTCACGGGGTAGCGTCAGGATTTTCACAATTTACAACGTTAAGAATACAATCGTTGTTATATCAAGGGGTATGAGGTTTATATCAATATGGTCTAATCTATTGGGACTTAACCGATTTTACGTAAAATAAAGCTTACTAGTGTCTCGTAAGACTTGTCTCAAAAGTCTTATCGTTGTTAAATCCTTCGTTTTTAACAATGAAAACAGCTTAACGTTGTAAATCCGCATTTTCGGGACGCTACCCCTTCACGAGCTTAGAGCTAATGGTTTAGTTACCGGTTATAAAAACGGTTAGTTCATAAAACGAACAACAGTTTGGTTTATCTCTCCATTAAAGAGATTATTATACTTAATAAACAAGGAAATGGGACCTCATTGAGAAGTCCCATTTTGTTTGGGAAAAATGCTCCTGTATAGGTAATCTTCACAGATAGACGTTAGTAATTTATTTTTAGAATAGAATATGTGTCTTTGTGATAAGAGTGCAATTCTCATTAATTTAAATAATTTAACTTGCCTATAAAGGAAATAAACATAAATGATTTTAGTTTTGCACGAATTATTTCGTCAGCTCAAGGAAACTTACCTTATTACACAATAAATAAAAAAACGGAGTGAACTAAAAAGGGATTTAGATATATGGGATCAAGGGAGTAATAGTAACTTTACTGAAGTTTAAATTATTTTTTACTTATGGGATTTCGGAGCATTAAAGTACCTAAAGAATTACTTTCTTTAGATACTTTAATGCCTTTTAAGAAAGGGGGAAAGTGGAGGCGATTATCCCCTAATAAATGAAGTATTCCCTAATATATTTAATTTTTCCTCTGCATTCTTATTCTTAACCTTAAAACCCCGACATATTATTAGATTAAAAATGAGACAAGGTGATTGTTATTTTTCAGAAATTAATAGCTACTCTTATTGGAAGTCTGTTATTAGGAGTTGGTGTGAATGGGTTTCTAGTTCCTCATCATTTAATAGATGGTGGAATCCTTGGGATCGCACTATTACTTCATTATTTTTTTAAATTTCCAACTGGTATTATAATGGTGGGGTTAAGTATCCCTATTTGTATATTTTCCTCAATAAATAAAAAAGAGTATTTTTTTAGTAGTTTGCAAGGCTTATTGGTTTCGTCCTTATTTATTGATTTACTTGTTCCTCTTCGTTCTCAATTTTTTATTCCCCAACTTGCAAGCGCACTAATTGGAGGTGCAATAATTGGAGTTGGTGTTGGTCTAATGCTGCGATATAAGACAAGCACTGGAGGAACTGACTTACTAGCTGAAATTATTTCTGAAACTTTTTCGTTAAATATTGCACTTGTAATCATACTGATAGATGGAATTATTGTGTTGGCATGTCTGGCTTTATTAAAATTAGATACCTTCATTTATTCATGTATAGCTATTACCTCTGTGGGTTTAATAACATCCTTAATTAAAGGAAAATAATTTTTTATTGAGAGTCCCAACAACAAACGTGGAAACATACGCTAAGCAATATCGACATGAAGAAAGCCGATTTTTCCTACGGTGTAGTTAATGGGATGGGAATAATAAGCCTATAAGATTAGTGTTATGATTGTTTTTTTTTAATTACATAAGTCTATTGTTGATGGGTATTTTAAAATTATTAGTTTATATTGCGGAGGAGTTTTATGAGGAAAAAAATTCGCTAATACTAATAGTGTTTTTAAGTACTTTCATTTTAACAATTACGGATCTTATTGGACCATTTAATACTATTGGCTCTGGTACAGCAGCCTTAAAGGAGAAAAATGATGAACTTTACAAAGAAATTAAAGTGTATAGAGAGGAACATAAAATTGAACCGATTGATGCAAAAGTCGATAGAGTGTGGAAGGCAATTCCTGGATACAATGGATTGGATGTAGATATTGAATCTAGTTATAAAAAAATGAAATCAGATGGTAATTTTCACAAAAACAAAGTTGTTTATAAGGAAAAACCTCCAAATGTCCATTTAGAAAATCTAGCACCCATCCCGATTTATAAAGGAAATCCAGAAAAGCCTATGGTGGCGTTATTAATAAATGTTGCTTGGGGTAATGAGTACATTCCAACGATCCTTACCACACTAAAGGAATCCAAGGTCAAGGCGACATTTTTTTCGATGGTAGCTGGGTTAAAAAGAATCCTGACCTAGCTAAGATGATCTATCGGGAAGGCCATGAAATTGGAAATCATGCTTATAGTCATCCAGATCTTAAGAAGCGCTCTAAAAGTAATACCATACAAGAGTTAGAAAAGACGAATGCTCTCATTGAAGAAACCATTGGCATAAAACCGAAGTGGTTCGCACCTCCCAGCGGTTTGACAAACCCTCTGAGGATCTTCCAGTAAGAAGATCCTTTTTTGCTGCTTACTCAATTAATGTACCTTTTAGTTAAGTTAGTATTTTACAATCTTTCTTAGGTAAATACGGTTACTAAAAAGTTTATTTTAGTTTTTATAAATATTCGAATCTTTTCCTCAACGAGGACGATAAACGCTTTCACATGTTCCAGGCGCTGGTTCATAAAAACAATGTTGTTTAAATTGACCAGTAAAAGGTTGGCCATACCATGTTGGAGGACACGGACCATATGGATTAAAGTACCAAAGAGCATATTTCGCTGGGTGTTCTCTCCAATATTCCAAATTCTTTCTTGCTAATCTTCTTTCAGATTCTCTTGCTCTTTGATAAAATACATTACCTTTTTGAACAGCTTCAAAAGAGTAATTTCCTCCTTGTACGTGAAAAATGACATCTCTAATTGTTCTTAATTCCTTAAAGTCAGCACAATCTGCTACAACACGGTTAACAATGACATTTCCAACATATAGCATTCCTTGTGGTCCTTCGCCTTCAGCTTCTGCTCTCATCATCCTTGCCATTAAATCGACGTCTGCATTTCGGTAAGCTACTCTTGTCATTTTTCCACCTCAAAAATACAGTATGAAAAAAAGAATGCATTTATGTCCTTGTTTATAAAATAAGAATTCTTGGTTTTTAGGCCCAGTACCAGCGTTGCTGTAACCAGGGGCAAAGTAATAATTAAAGAAGTACACGACTTGGATTTGCTGTTTCCCTAAAATTTTTTCAATACCAGGGTCGTTTTCCAAAAGGAAGGCAGGAAATAAATCAAGATATTATTGAATACGTTGCAAAGCAAGTAGGAGTACCTGCAGATTCCTTTCAAGAATATGATTGGAATGGACGCTCTATAAAATATCACCGTGCTCAAATCCGGGAATTTATGGGGTTTCGAGAGAGTACATCTGAAGATATGGGACAAATAAAGTTATGGCTACAAACGAACATTTTACCTCAAGAAATGCAAATGGACCGGGTTCGAGAACATGTCCTTCACCACCTCAGACAACAACAGCTTATTCCTCCGACTCATTACCAACTAGAACGAAATATTAAATCAGCTATTCGTCAATATGAAGAACATATTTCACACACCATTTTCATGCAGCTTTCAGAACATTCCAAAACCCAATTAGATGCCTTTATACGCACCTGCTCCCATACAGAACTATTAGAAGAGAATGAAACCATTCTTAGTTTTCGAGAACTTGTATCTGATCCTGGAAGAATCGGATTAGATAGTTTATTACAAGAAATCGCAAAGCTACGAACCGTAAGGAATATACAACTTCCTTATGACTTGTTTAATGGGATACCACCTAAAATGATCCGATCATATAGACAACGTGCCGTCTCTGAAGATATTCGAGAATTACGCAGGCATCCCGACTCTATCCGATACACGTTATTAGCAGCTTTCTTCTGGTGTAGAGGAAGAGAAATAACGGATAATTTAGTGGAACTTATTATTCAGATTGTTAATCGTATTGGAGCTCGTGCAGAACGAAAAGTCGAAAAAGAGTTTTTACGCGATTTCCGTAAGGTAAGTGGCAAGACAACCCTCTTATTTCGTATGGCTGAAAAGGCAGTGGAACAACCGGATGGGATTGTACGTGATGTTTTATTTCATGTTGTCGGGGAAGATACTTTAAAAGATGTACGGCTGAAACGGAGGCAGTTCTCAAACGGTTTACTCGTAATAGTGGGCACCCAACATATCTTTTAATATAAATATCCAATTTTTAAGATCCTTATTCAATAAAGTCCCTTAAGGAGATTCGATTCACATTCTAATATTTCCTTCTCTTGTTCAAGAATCTGGCCCGATTATGGAATAAAATAATTTTTATAAAATAGACTTTTTTATATAATTACCGTAACAAAAACGTTCATATAAGAAGTAAAGCCCAGAAATTAAGCATTTCGAGGCTTTTTTTGCAAAGTTTAATGGTTAATAGGTGATGGTTTATTTTAAAAGGAAAATAATCAATTGCAATAGGACAAGCACCGTTTCGTTAAAGGCGCCCATTTCTGTATGTTAAAGAAAATGATGAAGTCATTTTCCCTATAGGGCTATTCAAGTATTCGAATCAATTTAGGATTAATTAGTTGAATACTTATATAAAAAACAAAACTATGTGTTTAAAAGTAGCTTTATTATTTAATTTTTTAATGATTTGACACGTGAAAATAGCAAAATACATTTCAAAAAATGAGCAGTGATAGGCTACTACTGCTCTTCAGATAAGTTATAGTGTACTTTCTGCAAGCGATTTTAGTTCGCCATAAAACAACGACCAGAAGCCATGGCATCAGCTTTCGTTACGTGAACGGTACCATGTGGATGCTGAGGCGGCGCATAAATAGAGTAAAGTTTTAGCGGGATATTACCTGTATTGGTTACATTATGCCATTTACCAGCAGGTACCATAATGGCAAAGTTTTCATAGACTTTTTCTGCAAAATCTAAATTATCTTTACGATCCCCCATTTGAACAATCCCTTGACCTTGTTCAATACGCAAGAATTGATCAACTGTGGGGTGAATTTCTAAACCGATATCTTCTCCAACATTGATACTCATCAAGGTAACTTGCAAATGTCTTCCTGTCCATAAAACGGTACGATACGTATTGTTTTGCTTCGTAGCCTCCTGTATATTAACGATAAACGGTTCTGGTCCATAATCTTTTAATTCAATTTTATCTTTGCTCTTAAATGATTTTAAAAAGGCCAATCGTTTAGCATGCTCCATTTCATCTGTGGAAGCACGTAGGAATACATCACCAACTGGTGAATTTTGCAAAAGCAAATAATCATTTCGATATTCTTCATAATTCGCTAATTCCGTTTCATAAGCTTTTTGCAGTCCTTCACGATAATTTCGAAAAGATACTTTCTCGATTTGGTACACAGGCTGTCTTCCAGTCATCGAAATATACAGATTTGTATGTTGCTGCCAATGTACCTTTTCGTCTTCTAAAATATTCAGAATGTCATTTTTATGCTTTTGATTTGGTGCTAAATTTACTAATCGGCTATATAAATCAATGGCTGAAGCTTCTCCTTTTATTCCGTCAAGTATTGCCTCAAATACTAGTCGATCCTTTCCTTGACTATTTCTTAACATCAAGTTTGAGTTATATATTGATGGGTTGACGTAATAAGGATATGGGTACGTGATTGGAACATTATACATTTTGATCATTCCCTCATATTTTTATAAAATTATCATATTCCTATGTTTAGAGTTTGTGCTTTAATCCATAGTGCCTTAAGAAGGTCTCATTTGAAAAGAATTTACTCAGTTAATGGCCCGTTTGTTCAACAGGCAGGGATGGAGAGCACCATTCTCTCCATAAACTAAACTTTTTTAAATACCTCTGTATAAGCAACTAATTACTCACTAAGTTGTTTGTTATCACCTTCTAATTTCTTGGTCTTCCGTTTCAGTGATTCAATAAGGGCATCCTTTCCTCATTTATTTCTCGTTAATATTGTTTTAGTATAGGTGATTGTTGCTGCCTTAGCGCTTCAATCCGTTCAATGAATATCGACATTGTTGATAGCGTTGTGCTTGCGTGCACTTGATTCATTTAAGACACTTCTAAAATTAATTTTTCCATAATGGCTTCATCACCAATTTTACAAATATAAAGTTGGTATCAATCGCTAATTCATCAAGGAATTCATAAAGGTAATCATCAAACAAGAACTAGATGATTAACTCCCCTCTATCTATTTCAACTGAATTGGTGTCCATTTTTATGATCAAAAATAAAGTCCTCTATAAAGAGCGATAGTGCTTCTACAATTCTCAAACCTTTTTAAATAGCCGTTTAATAAGCAGTCAATCTCGTATGTTAGTTGTTACCTTATAAATCTACACAGCTAACTCGATTCCTTTGCGTATCCAATGAACTCTTTAATATTGTCAAACCGGGGGTCATCCCGTTTTACGACAATAAGTTTGGAATCTTCATGGTGACTGATATTAAATTAAAAACTGTCCAAATTTTCTTTTCTATTGGCAGTAGGATTTATTAACCAGTAAAGATATTTGGAGAGACCATATAACCAAGCGTATATCCATCGGGTTCGCTGTTTGCTAATTCACCCCTACCAATCCAACCTTCACCTTTTTGACACAATACACCCAAGAGAATTAAAAATGAAGGCAAAAAAACCACCCACGATGTTGTGAGGGGTCTCATTGTGTTTATAAAGTTTGTTGATGTCAATGAAAAAACGTGTTAAGAATCGAAAAAGAAAGCTTGTATGTACCTGTGAAATACTTAAATAGTTATTATTTTCACCCAACTGATTCTGGCTTCCGTTACATCCTGATTCTATTCCGATAACCGTTAATACTAAAAGACTGATCTTTAATTTGTTTTATTTTATATATCATGAAAAATCACCTCTGTGTTTTATCCATTATTGAGAGAGTAAAAAAGGTTGGTTTACTCGACCAACCTTTTTTGTCTTTTTAATTATTGTTGTTTGTATTGAGGTTCTTCTTGTTCGATTTGTTGAACGCGTGGTTCAACGCTTTGTAAAACCGATTGGGTTTGTTTAGCAGCATCTTGGTAAAGATGCTTCGCTTGTTCATTATCTGTACTAAGAGCAAATGTTTCAAAGCTAGCTTGAGCGCTTTTTAATCCGGCTAAAGCTGTTTTAACGTCATTTATGACTGTCATGAATAACACCTCCTATTATTTTTTTTGAAACCTTTCTTAGAATGTTTGAAGATAGAAATATTTATTCATAGAAAGTTTTTAAAATTCGAATTATATTTTTATTATATTTTGGAAAAAATACTCTTGGCAAAAAAAATCAAGGAAGAGAGAATAGGGTAAATTTGACGGTTGTACTTTTGTAAAAGCTGATTAAAGTACAATTGTTTTACAATTCGAGGGGGATTTTCCTTTTCGCGAAGCAAGACTGGTATGCTTATTTTGAAATGGAGTATTGATGCAGTTTGTATTTTTCATAAAATTAAAAAAGAGGTAGACGGAGTATGTATAAGGGCTATCCTGAAACGATTTATATGGACCAAAACCACGAGCAAGGTATAAGCAATTTAATAAAAATATAAATCAGTATTTTTCCAATCCTATTATACATAAGGAAATTAATGGTGATAAAATATATGTTGCCTTGGACCTAGACAGAATCTGGAATAGTATAAATTAATATTTAGTTTAGCCACAAATACTCCCCACCTGCGTATAGGTGGGGAGTATTTAATGCTATCTAGAGGTGGGGGAGTCTTTAAAACTAGTCTAAAATACCTGCATATTTTTGACCGCTGTGTGGCAATCTACCAAAGTGATTACAACATTGTTAACAAGGAGGAAACATCATGCAACAAATGCAGACGGGTATGAATAATCAACAAGCACAAGCTTTAATGACACAACCGCCTGAAATAATGTCAACAAAGGATCATCTCTATGTAAACGATATGTTAAGCTGGAATTTACTTGCGATGAAGAAAATGCATTTTTTCGCTCAACAATGTCAAAATCCCGAAGTAAGAGCAGCACTTGAACAAGCTGGGCAAATGCATGATCGACACTATCAACAGCTGCTTCAACAGATGCAACAGTATGTAACTCAACCTTCACAAAATATGAATCAATAAGGAGGAAACTATAGTGGAAAATAATACTCCAAACAGGATTAAAAATCCTGAAACACCAGTCCCTAAGACGCCGCAAATGAACGATAGAGATTTTCTAAACGATGCCTTAACTACGGAAAAATATATATCTTCCTCATACTCGACTGCATTAAAAGAAGCTAGCCATGAATCGTTGTATCGTACAATAGCGTCTGTTTCCCAAGAAACAGAAGACTGTCACCGCAATCTATATAACTTAATGTTTAAAAACGGATGGTACGGTTTGGAAAAAGAAACTCCACAAACTATTCAACAATCGGTTCAGCAATTTTCTAACTACATGCAAAGTCAAGATCCATATAGAGGTAATGTAATACAATAAAAGAACACGTGTTCAAGAAGAATAAACTCAAGGTAAAACAACAATAGTTATGCGAGACAAAAGGTTGGTTAGTTGTTAACCAACCTAGAAAATAATTTAGAATTTACAACAATCGAAAGGGCGGCGGTAAGATGAATCTTAAGTGGATGAAATTTTTATCAACGGTTTTTCTTTCAATTTTCTTGTTATTAGGGTGTAATAATGGAGATGACGATAATAATCCACCACCGGAGGATGTAACTCCAGGGACAGAGGAACCAATTGAAGATCCGATCGACGCAACTGATTCAGATACTATTGATGAACATAATGTCACCCCTGATACAGAAGAACCAATTGAAGATCCTGAAGACGCAACAGATCCAGATACTATTGATGAATAAGTTTATACACCGTTTGAGAACAAACGGTGTTCTTTATGTATCAAGATTCAAGGATGTTAATAAGAAATTTAATACTTATATTGCAGCATTTTCTAATAACAAATTTATAGAGGTGTCTCATGACAAAATTACGAAAGTCCTTATTGGTTACTGTTTCCGTACTTATTCTTCTATCCATAGGGTTATTATTCATAGTACCAAATACAAGAAACAAAGAGAATCCCGAAAATAAAACAGTTGCTGTCAAAAACAAATTTAATCCTCCTATAACCAATGTCCAAAATGTTGAAAACGAAAAAAATGTTCTTCAAATAAACAGCCTTTCCATGGGTCAAACCATCAAGAATCAATTAAAAAATGATCCTTCCGTTTTTCTAATTAAACACAATGAAAAAACTGAGAGTCATTATATTAAGAAAGAAGTAAACGTTACATTCAAGACTCTTCCCTCAACAAAGGAAATAAAAAGGATAACACAGGAGATAAATGGCACTATCATTAAAAAGCTAAATTCTACGATTGTTTTTCGTTCTAATACGCTTTCGACCAAGGAACTTATTGAATATTTTAACAGACAGGCTATGGTTGAATTTGCTGAACCCAATTATCTTTATCTGCAAAATCAAATTGGACTTCCTAATGATTTGCTATATAGAGAACAATACCAATGGAACTTATCGGCAATTCAAGCAGAAGCAGGCTGGGATATCACCAAAGGGGATGAACATATCATTATTGCTGTTATAGACACTGGCGTTGATCTGGACCATCCTGATTTGAGAAGACGAATTACAAATGGTTATAATGTACTGTTGAATAATAATTTCCCTGATGATGACAACGGGCATGGCACCCATGTAGCAGGAATCATTGCATCGGAAACAAACAACCATGAAGGTGTTGCAGGCATCACTTGGTATAACAAAATAATGCCTATAAAAGCAATGGGTGCTGAAGGGCATGGGACGACCTTTGATATAGCAAAAGGGATTTTTTGGGCAGTGGATCATGGAGCCGATGTCATTAATATGAGTTTAGGCAATTATCAGTATTCTTCCCTTTTAAAAGGGGCAATCGATTATGCATACAGTAAAAATGTTGTCTTGATTGCTGCAGCAGGAAATGAAAATACTATGCAGCCGAGCTATCCAGCTGCTTTTTCTAAGGTTCTAAGTGTCGCCGCCGTAAGTTACACGGGACAACGTGCCCCTTTCTCAAATTATGGAGATTATATCGATGTTGCAGCTCCTGGAGTTCAAATTCCGAGCACCTATTTTAACCAGCAGTATGCTGCCCTTTCAGGTACTTCTATGGCTTCACCACATGTAGCAGGACTAGCAGGTCTTTTGCTTTCAGTAAACCCTAATTTAACGAACCAAGAAGTAATAGACATTATTAAGAATTCTACTTATGATTTAGGAATCCCTGGAACTGATCACGAATTTGGTAGTGGCTTAATTAATGTAAAGAATGGATTGGAAGATGCCCAAAGCAAAAGGCAATAATCCCTTTTTGAAACCGTTGCTTTTCGTTGTTATAAAACTTCTACATGGTGTACATTGTTTGTACATGATAATGGAAAAACTAAGGAGGGAATTTTAGTTGGAGTGGATTTTTTATCTATACCTGTTAAATACGTTCTTTATGTTATTCATAGCTATTTGGGAAGTTCGTCGTCCTGCCAAGTCTTTGAATTGGATAATAATCGTCCTTGTTTTGCCTATCATTGGTTTCTGGCTATATCTTAGCACATCAAATCCCAAGATTATTCATCGGAAAAGATTGACCTCTTCTCATAATGAGTCTGATAAATTACCTGATACATATACTGATTCAGCATCGATAATCGCCGATGCTTTAAGGTATTTTACTGTAGGCGGGCTTCGAGTCGGCAAAGTCCACGTACTAAACAATGGAATAGCAAAATATGAACAACTTATCGAATCCCTACAAAAAGCCCAAAAAACCATTGATCTGGAATATTTCATCTATCGGAACGACCAAATTGGTAATCGCATCTCAGAACTGCTGATCGAAAAAGCAGTAAATGGAGTGCGGGTTCGTTTTATTAGAGATGGTTGGGGGAGTAAAACATTTCCGAATCAAAAAATCCTTCAGATGGTAGAAGCAGGGATAGAATGCCGGATAATATTTCCTTTACGCTTTCCCTGGATTTTATCCAATTGGAATTATCGGGACCATTGTAAGATTGTCACGGTCGACGGAAATAAAGCTTTTACTGGTGGCATGAACGTAGGCTATGAATATACAGGATTAAAGCCAGACGTAGGATTTTGGAGGGACACTCATTTGCAAATTATAGGGGAAGCAACAGGCGACTTGCAGACTATCTTCGACGTTCATTGGAATATCGCTGTACCAGAACGGATAAAGTCAAAAACAAAATCTGAGGCAACGAAAAAGGCCACTAAAATCCCAAAATATAAATCAAAGGAAATCAATCCAACCGGCAGCATAGATCTTTCAAGATGGCCTGCCGAATTAGGATCTGAGTTATGGCCTATAGAAGGTAAAACAGACAATACCCAAACAAAGACAGGAGAATTGCAAAAAGCGTACATCCATACGTTGGAAGGAAACCCTGGAATTCCTACCCCAGTTATTCGTCAAGCTTACTTTATATGTATAACACAGGCGACCAAGACTATTGATATAACAACACCCTATTTTGTACCAGAAACAGATATTATCATGGCGTTAAAAACAGCTGTGGCTCGTGGTGTGCGCGTAAGATTGCTGGTTCCTCGCCATATTGACCAAAAAATTGTGGGCTATGCAAGCCGTACTTTTTACGGGGAACTTATAGAAGCTGGGGTCCAAATCTACCAGTATGACAAAGGAATGTTACATGCGAAGGTGATGATCATAGATGAGGAGGTTACAGAAGTAGGCGCAGCAAACTATGATATGAGAAGTTTTCGCCTGAATTATGAGGTGTGTCAAGTCGTGTACAGTGCTGATGTGGCAAGGGAACTCACAGAGCAGTTCGAGAGGGATCTTACTGATTCTGTACCATTAAGAATTGAAGACTTGTTGCAACGATCCCTGACCGAGCGCATTGTTGAACAGGGTGCTCGCCTGCTTTCTCCATTATTATAAGTTGATGTATCCTGTTTTTATTGTTCTATCTTAAATCTAGATTTAAAAAATATTTCTGATTTATTTGAAAAAAGTCGAAAACCCGCATTATAGGAACTTCCAACATGGGTTTTTTTCTTATTTACGATGGAAATTCATTACTAAAAAACGGTAATACTAAAAAGGCAGCTCAAAGAGTTTGAATTCAAAAATATCTGTTACCTTTTAATTTAAATATAGGGGTGATATCAATAAATAATATATTTGAAAATCTTAAGGAAATACGTTTATTAGAAGATAAGCTCTATCATTTAGAATTAAATGGTTGGCTAAAAAGTGAGTTTTTAACTTGGGAATGGTGGATTCTAGTAGTTTTTTTAATTGTGCCTTGGGTTATATGGGCTAAACTTGTTAAACGAGACATTATTTTAGAAATTTTGTTATTTGGTACCATCATTATCTTGACAACAACCTTATTAGATGTAGTTGGTGCACAATATAGTTTTTGGGATTACCCCATTTCATTCCTACCTATTATTCCTCGGGCCTTTCCTTTTGATTTTTCGATGGTACCTGTAGCTTACATGTTGTTATATCAATATTTTAGAACATGGAAATCTTTTATTTTAGCCCAGATCATTATGGCACTAACATATGCCTTTATAGGTGAACCCTTTTGCGAGTGGGTCAAACTTGTTAATTATTTAGAGTGGAGATACAGATATTCATTCATATATTACATCATTGTTGGAATTGTAACTCGAGCTTTAATACTAAAACTAGCCTCTTTATCTAAACCTCAAGATCTTACAACTAAGTAAAATTTAAATTGGAGGGGAAAACTTTGGAAGAAGTTAATATTGGTTTATTGACGATCAAAATCATCGTTGGTTTTGCCACTTTATTTTTTATCATTACCATAACAGGCAGAACATCCATCTATCAGTTAACCCCGTTTCACTTAGTTTTTGTGTTAGTACTTGGAGATTTTTTAGGAAATACCATTTATGAAGATAAGGTAGGGATTTTTCATTTTTTATATGCCATCGGATTGTGGACGTTTCTTATGTTGGGAATAGAGTTTATAACTCTAAAAAATAAATCGACACGTTCTCTCTTATTAGGCAATCCTAACATAATCATTCGAGATGGTGTTATGGACAGAAAGTTACTTACAAAGAACAAATTGGATGTAAATCAAGTATTGAGTATACTCCGTCAAAATAATGTCTTTTCAGTTCGCGAAGTCAAATACGGTATATTGGAAGCTAATGGGCAAATAAGTTTATTATTAAAATCCAAGTATCAAAAACCAGACAAGCAAGATCTCAATCTTCCAGAAAGTCCAGTAGACCTCCCAACATCGTTAATTATAGATGGGGAAATTTTATGGGATAATTTACATGAACTCGGATTTGATCAACAGTGGTTAGATAACCAATTAACTACCAATGGATATGATAATGTAAAGCGTATACTTTACGCAGATTGGCGAGAGAGTGAAGGCATACATGTAAGTCCTAAATAAAATTTGTTAGGATAAAAGCTTTTCAATTTTCTTGGTGAATATAAACTTTAGTCTTCAACAAAACCAGCTAATAGTTTGTCAACATTTTTCAATAAAAAATATAAAACGTACATGATATATTAAAAATGGGTATGCCAAATAACCTTCCTTTCTTTAATTGGAAGGTTTTGTTTTATTTCCCTAGATATGTTTTCTAAACTACATTTTGGAAAGTCGTTTTACTTTTCAATAATGCAAAAATCCAATGTAAGAGCTTATTCGCACAAGCAATTTAACAGGTGAATTGTATTTGGGTTTTTTACCTCTATCAATAAAACCTTTCTAACATGAGTTGAAAAAACTATTCTTGTATAAAAATACCCTACGATGCTCAGAATAACTCTATTGGTTATGACTCCCTTTTCTTAATTATTAATTAATGGATAGTTATATTGTGAATAATAACTAAAAAAGGAGCATTAAGAAATGCATGGTGGAGTGGAAGAAGTTGAACAGTTATATAATAAAACTCATGAAGTAAACAATGAACTATTAACCTTGTGGATAGATCATGTACTTTTCATGTGGCAATGGTGGATTGGTGTAAGTTTAACCATTATTCCTTGGATGTTATGGGGGTTATTTCGAATAAGAGAGAGTACAATGCGTCTCTTAACATCTGGATTTTTTATAATGTTTATTTCAGCTTGGTTGGATTCACTCGGAGTTCAACTAGGGTTTTGGTACTATCAATATGCAGTTGTCCCATTTATTCCTTCTTCAATCCCTTGGAATACTTCTCTTTTACCTGTATTTGTTATGTTTTTAATTCAAATTAAAAGCGAATCTAACCCATATATAAAAGCCCTCATTTTTGCAACAATAAGTGCTTTTATTGGCGAACCAGTTGCGGTCTGGATAAAATTATATGACCCAGTAAATTGGAAATACCTTTATTCTTTTCCTATATCCTGAATTATTCACAGATTTTATGAAATAGGCAAATATCGCCTATCTAATAGGCTTTCTTGTAAATCGTTCGTGCAT
>NZ_CALPDF010000058.1 GCF_943193175.1 Neobacillus muris | reverse complement strand
TGCGGGGCCTTTTCACCAATAAAATGGAAAAGCACCTACCCAACCTATTGAATTTTCATAGAACTTTTGACACTACCCGTTATAAAAGATGTTTTTTTCCAAATTCTGTTTTATCGTTGAGACTTTGAACAAAGAGCTTCAATATTTCGATTACCCCTGTCACATCTTGAAGATTAATCGTCTCAATGGGGGTATGGGTATACCGTGTTGGAATGGATAAGTTGGCCGTTGCTACTCCTAATCCTGAAAATGAGATAAAGGCATTCTCGGTGATCACCCCGATTGCCACCTCTCGCTGATAATCGATTCCGTTTTCTTCCGCAACTGTCAATAATTGATGGAGCAGTCGCTCGTCCGGCAGGACTCCAGCCAAGGTCCCCCTGCCGTGGAAATTCATAAATGTAAATGCAGGGCCGCCGCCGAGTGTTACATCGGAAATTCCTTGCATATCGGGGGTATCACACGCTGGTGTTACATCGATCCCAATCGAAACATCTGGAGAAATTTTTTGGATAACAGGCATGATTCCTCTAATATTGAATTCTTCCTGAACACAAGCCACTATATGGATATCCCATTGCAAATCTTCTTTTAACACATTTAATTCTTCTGACAGCTTCAATAAAACAGCACAAGCTGCCCGATTATCCATTGATTTATTGGCCGCCATCTCATTTGGAAGCTCCATGAAATCAGCATGGTAGGTGATAAAGCTGCCAACATTCACGCCCATTTCGATGGCTTGCTTTTTAGATTTTGCTCCAATGTCCACATAAAGCTGGCTGGGACTCGGGATCTTCCCCTTTGATTCGGGGGCGGTAAAATGGTGGGAGGTGATACCGATTAACCCAGGCAGTGTCCCTTTTCTTCCTAACACGTCAACTCTTAAGCCAGGGAGCACGTTGACGTGAACTCCACCAATTCGATCAACGCGGAGGAAGCCATTGTCTTCGATCTTTCTTACAATAAACCCAATTTCGTCCATATGGGCAAAGATAATCGCCTTTTTAGCGTGAGGATGATGGGTGAGAAAGGAACAGGTGACATTTCCTAACGTATCGACTTCTACTATATCCCCATACTTTTGAAAAAAAGGAACCATGTATTGAATGACTGGATCTTCACGGGAACTGACGGCTGATAGAGAGGTTAAATCCTTGATAAGAGTTTTTAAAGTTGTCATTGGTTACCCTCCGATAAAACAAAGGATTGGATGCTGTCCAGTACCTCCTCAACCTTCTTTGATTGCAAAATGGCTCTTAATAATGTTGGGGTTTGAATGATGTGCATGAGCTCTTTGAGGATCTCTAGGTGGCTTTCGGCTTTTGTTAAGGCGAGAAGGAAAACGATTGAAACATCTACTTGATGATCTGGTACTCCCATCATTTGAAAAGGAACTGGTTGAGAGAGGATCAAAATGGCTACCTGGTTTTCAATGACAAATGGCGATTCGGTATGTGGAATGGCAACGCCCGCCCCTTGTGTCGGCAGCCCGGTTGGAAACTCTTTTTCTCTTTGGAGCAGAGCGTCTTTAAAGGTATCCTTTACGATGTTTTTTTCAAAAAGCCGATCGGCTGCAAAAGAGAGAATTTCGGCGTTTGACTTGGCGTCATTTAGAAAGAAAATAGATTCAGGTTTGATTAAATTCATCAGTTGATTCATATTACACATCCTTTTTGGCATTTATTCTCTTTCTGTAAGCCCAAAGACTTAATTATTAGATTTTTCTATTCAACAAACGTTACTTTTGTCTTTCTTAGGAGCTCTGGTGATATAGGGTGATTTTCCACCTTATCTGTGATGATTTCGTTGATTTGTTCAAATTCACAAATCTTGACTAATGCTGTTTGGGTGAATTTGGTGTGATCTACTACCGCAATTACTTCCCGTGAGTTGGCAATGAATGCTTTTTTTACCTCGGCTTCTTCCAAACTGAAATCTGTAGGGCCGTAGTTGTATTCCATACCGGCAATGCCAACGTAAAAGCGGTCGAAATTAAATTTATTTATGGTCTCAATCGCCAGGGTGCCAGTGAGAGACATTTCATTTTTTCGAATCAATCCGCCTAATACATAGACTTCAAGATTTCCTTTTGAAAGAATCGTAGCTACTTGGAGGGAAGAGGTAAAAACAGTAATCCCTGATTTTTTTACGAGTTCTTTGGCAATTTCCATCGTGGTTGTTCCCACATCTAATGCAATGACTTCACCTTCATGAATCTGGTTTGCCACATACTTGGCAATTTTCCTCTTTTCCGTGAGATTTTGCTTCTGACGGGCATTAAATAATGGCTCAAACCCAAATGAAGGGAGGGAGGCTTTCCCACGCTCTCGTATGATTAGCCCTTGCCTTTCCAGAACAACTAGATCCCTGCGAATGGTTACTTCAGAGACTTCTAGTTGGGCAGCCAGTTCCTCAATGCATAATGGAGAGGTTTCATTTAAAAGGTTTAAAATCGATTTTTGACGTTCAATTAACATAATCCATCAATCTCCTTGGATCAAATTTATCATATCTAATCATAAATAATCAATATTAATCATGAAATAATCAGGAAAATATCCTGACCGGTGAACCAAGGGGACGGTTCCACTAGGGTAGCCAAGGGGACGGTTCCACTGGAGTCATGAAAAATGAATGAATTTTTTTAAGAACTGATGTATGATAGGGTTGACATAAATAGTCTGTCATTTTTTCTCCCCATTTGGACCCCTAATGTATGATGCCTTTTCATCTCTTTCAAACTTTTTACCTCATTCCACTCATTTTTTCTACTTCACTTTTTCTAGCACAGCCATCCACAATTAGCTGCACGTCCATCTGTTATTCAACTCCCAATGATTTATAAAAGAAAATGCAATGAAATGGTTTAAGGAGGTTTGATGCATTTCATGGAAATAAAGCAATGCAAACGACTATTTTTTCCCTTAGGTGATAAACATGCCTCGTAAAGCCAGAGTAAAGAGCAGGAGCGGTATCTACCATATTGTATGGAGAGGGGCAAATAGACAAGAAATCTTCCATGACGACCGTGATTTCCAGAACTTCCTTGATATTGTACATAAATATAAGATAAAAACGAACATAGACGTTTATGGGTGGTGTTTAATGAGCAATCATGTTCATCTGCTGATACGAGAAGGGAATGAGGATGTATCGGTTACGATGAAACGGATTGGCGTCAGTTTTGTCTATTGTTATAACCGGAGATATGGAACTTGCGGCCATCTTTTTCAGGATAGGTTCCACAGTGAAAATGTAGAAAATCCCGCCTATCTATTTACCGTGGTCAGATACATTCACCAAAATCCGTTAAAGGCCGGAATGGTCAAACGAGTAGAGGAATGGAGGTGGAGCAGCTACCTATCTTATTTGGGTGCAGGGGATCAAGCAGGAAGAGAATTGCTGGATACAGATTTCATTTTAGGGATGTTTTCAGAGAATCGGATGCTAGCCAGAGAGAGATTCAAAGAATTTAATGAAAGCGTTAATGAAGACCAGTGTCTGGAATACGAGATAAAAGGTAGAAGGTTGACGGATGAGGAAGCAAGGGAAGTGATTAAAATACTGCTAAATGGGATCGAGATTGCCCAAGTTAAGAGTTTGCCAGGTTACGAAAGAAAGGAAATTCTCAAGAAAACAAAAGAAATCAAAGGATTGTCGCAGCGCCAAACAGCAAGAATCCTTGGCGTTTCACGGAAGCTGATTTCCAAAGCATAGGTGATGGTTGAGTTTAATGGGAACCGTGAGAACCGTCCCTTGTGGCGTCCCCAGTGGCAATGGAGGAAAATTTTTTGATAAAATACATATATTGATTGCAAAGCTATGCGCATGACGGGGAGTTTTTGTCAGACCATGGGGTGGATTCTGAAGGCATGAAAGCCATGAGAACCGTCCCCATTGGCACCATTGGCACTCAATGAAGGAAGGTGCTTTTCTATGATGAGAACAAGCTCAAGGAAAAGAAAGTCCATAAAAAAACGGGTCCTTTATTCTGTCCTTTTTCTGGCGATTGTTCTATGTACCGCGATTTATGTATTTGGAGGGGATGGCAAGGGGACTCAGTCGGGAAAGGAAAAGACCGTTACCACGCCTTCTAATAAGAAACCTTCGGACGAACAGACAACAACCAATCAATCGGCAGTCGTCAAACAAGTTTTTTCATTATCTAAAGAAGGAAAAGTCTTGAATTGCCCCTTTATTTCAGGTAACACCACCAGCCAGACCGTAGAAAATGCATGGGGAACGCCCACTCAATCCACCCAAACCGCCGCTGGCCTATTCAATGAATATACGAACCATCATGTGACCGCGGGCTATCAAGGGGAAACGTTAAATGATCTCCGTTCTAATGATCCGGAGATTCAGAGCATTGATTATCATGAGATCAAAAAAGTAAGTGGAGAACCTGATGAAGTCCGCTATTACAAGGATCAGACCCATGATCAGATCATTCTGGTTTACCATGTTACTTCTTCATACCAATTAAAGTGGATCCTGCCAAAACCGAATGATCAGAATCCCAATCCAAAAGTAGACCATATTTCGGTCTATACGCAGGTGGAAAATCAAGATCCGGCCAAAACTATCTCAGAAATGAGCCTGGATGAGAAAATCGGCCAGATGGTATTAGCGGGCATTTCGGGAACAACGGTGGATGCTGACACAAAGAAATTAATAACCAGCTATAAAGTGGGCGGAATGATTCTTTATAGTGAAAATTTAGTTAATCCTCAACAAACGGTCCAGCTTTTAAATCAACTAAAATCCGATAATGTTTCCAATCCGCTGCCACTTCTGTTAAGTACTGACCAGGAGGGCGGAAGCATCACAAGGCTGCCTGGCGGACTTACTAATTTTCCGACTAACCAAGAAATTGGGGGCCTCCATAATCCAGAGTTCTCCTATAAGATCGGGACATTATTAGGCAGAGAGCTAAAGGAATTTGGTTTTAACCTTGATTTTGCCCCTGTAATGGATATTAATAGCAATCCCCAAAATCCGATTATTGGGGACCGGTCATTTGGAGATAACGCTGATATTGTCAGCAGGCTTGGGATTCAAACGATGAAAGGCATTCAATCACAGAATATCATTCCGACTATCAAGCATTTTCCTGGGCACGGAGATACTTCCGTTGATTCTCATCTGGAGCTTCCAATCGTGTATAAAAGCATGACAGAATTAAAGAAACTGGAACTTATTCCATTTGAGCGTGCCATTGATAACGGGGCTGACGTGGTTATGGCTGCCCACATCCTTCTACCCAAACTGGATGCCGATTATCCGGCATCGATGTCAAAAACCATCATTACGAATATCCTGCGGAACCAGCTCCATTTCAACGGCGTTGTCATAACCGATGATATGACGATGAAAGCCATCACCAATCACTATGATATTGGCAAAGCGGCCGTGGACTCAGTCAAAGCAGGCGCGGACATCATTTTAGTAGCCCACGATTATAACAAAATAATCGAGACGATTTCTTCGATAAAAACAGCTGTTCAAAATGGAGATATTTCCGAGCAGCGAATTAACGAAAGTGTTACTAGAATCATCAAACTAAAGAAGAAATACGCCCTAGACAATTCAACAGCAGGAAATGTGGATATTTCCCAACTAAATCAAGCGATTGAGGAGGCCATGGGGACGGTTCTACCGGAGCCATGAAAAAATGGATCATAATTAGTCGTTCATTTTTTCTTCCTTCGTGGATTCCCTGTCAAATGGCTATTTTTCCTTTCTTTTCAGACTTTTCCCCTCATTCTATTCCTTTTTCCAAGTATTAAACTTCGCTTTTAAAACACGAAAGCCGCGCTGCAGCAAGCAAAGGAGCGGCTTTCGTGCCTCACTTTTATCTTAGTTGCTCTAGTGTCAGTCATAATTAAATCTGAATGTAAATTTTTTCCTTTTTTCAATAAAAAATACCACCTCGCCCCTTGATTTGTCATATTGTATTAGTGTACTATTTAATTAGAACACTAATACAAAGTGTGCAAGGAGGTTTTAAGCAGATGTCTGCTTTTCAAGGATTGCTGAAAAAGGACTTTGCTATGTCAAAGGGTTGGTTCCTTTTTTGGATCATCTTTATTTCGATATTTTTACTACTGCCGCTCGCACTGGAGAGCTATTTTAAAACTCCGCTATCCTTTCTTCCGGTTGCGGTATTCCTGCTGCTGCTGTTTCACGCTTTTTTCCTGCCGGGAATGGTATTGTCCATGCTTCGGCTGGAAGGGAAGACACAATTATGGCTCTTTAACCCGCAAAGCAGCAAGGCGTTATTGTTATCGAAGCTGGCAGTCGGCCTTTTCTATCAAGTAACGGCACAGGTTTTTTTAACCGCTGTCGGGCTAGTGATATATCAATTTTACAAGCAGCAGCTTCATATTGAATCGTCCGATTTGTTTGCCGGAACGATCATCTTCAATGCCGGCCTGCTTTTGTTCAGTTTATATGTGTCGTGCTGGGCCCTGTTTTATTGGACGGTCTTTCACTCTTTAAAGAAATTTCCAGCGATAAAAAACTGGCGCTGGCTCGTGCTGGTGCTTCTGTTTTTTCTCTATAATGCCATTTGCATCCTATTAGCAAGGCTCGAATTTTTTAAGGAAATGATATACAAGTGGACCATACCAGTATTGGCGGGGCTTAATTTTCGCTACGAACAAGACGGATGGGACATCTATTTGCATGCAGCTGATATTCCGGTGCTGGGACTTCTCCTCTATGCTGTCCTTGCTGCCGGCTTATTCTTGATTTCTTGTTGGTTACTCGACAGAAAAGTTGAGGTGTAACGGCGATGACAAAAGACTTTCAAGCATCTAAGCCAATCTATCTCCAAATAGCCGACCACCTGTCGTCCCAAATTGTAAGAGGAGAGCTGAAAGCAGGAGGAAAACTGCCTTCTGTACGAGAAATGGCGATTCAATCAGGTGTGAATCCTAACACCATACAAAGAACTTATAGTGAGCTGGAGAGGATGGGGATCGTGGAAACAAAGCGGGGGCAGGGGACCTTTGTGACAGAAAATGAACAGGTCCTGCAAGCATTAAAGGTTCGGCTGCAAACCGATATTATTGGGGGATTTGTTGAAAGCATGAAAGAGCTTGGTTTTACCCAAAAGGAAATGATCGAGGGCTTACAGCAATTCTTTAGGAGGAATCAGGAGTGACCATTCAACTAAAGGACATTTCGAAGCGATATGGCAAAGATTTTTCTTTGAAAAAGGTTTCCCTCACTTTGGAAACCGGAAAAATTTATGGGCTTCTTGGGCCAAATGGCAGCGGAAAATCAACGATCTTAAAAATGATGGCGGGGCTCGTTTATCCGGACCTCGGCCAGGTGGAAGTGAACGGTGAACCAGTGACTCGGAAAATTAGCCAGCACGTTTCTTATTTAACGGAACTGGATATGTTTTATCCCTCCTTTACAGTGGGAAACATGGTGGACTTTTATGCCTCTCAATTCGTTGATTTTGATAAGGGCAAGGCGAAGCTGCTTTTGCAGGATATGAAGCTCGATGCTGCCAAAAAAATCAAGCAATTGTCCAAGGGGAATCGCGGCAGATTGAAATTGGTTCTGGCTTTGGCAAGGAAGGCACCGGTGCTGCTGCTAGATGAACCATTTTCCGGATTGGATCCAATGGTGCGCGATTCGATTGTGAAAAGTCTCTTATCCTACATTAATTTTGAGGAGCAGACCGTGATGATTGCCACCCATGAAATCGATGAAATTGAGCCCCTTTTAGATGAGGCTATTGTGATTTTACAAGGAGAGATCATCGAACAGAAGAATGTGGAGGATCTTCGAGAAGAAGAGGGTTTATCTGTGCTGGAGTGGTTTAAATCGGCAATGGCCAAAAGAGAGGGGAATGTTTATGAGTAGTCCTGTTGTGGAATTGAAACATGTGACAAAGGTGATTAAAGGGAAAACGATCATCGATGATTTAAGCTTTACCATTGAAGAGGGTGAGGTATTCGGCTTTTTAGGGCCAAATGGTGCCGGGAAAACGACGACGATCCGCATGATTGTCGGCCTGATGGGCATCACGTCCGGTGAAATTTTAATTTGCGGCCACAATGTGAAAACGGAATTTGAGGATGCCTTACAGCATATTGGCGGGATTGTCGAGAATCCGGAACTATACAAGTTCTTAACCGGGTATCAGAATTTGATGCAATATGCCCGGATGGTTAAAGGCATTTCCAAGCAGAAAATTGATGAAGTCGTGGAGTTTGTCGGGTTAAAGGAGCGGATTCATGATAAAGTCAAAACCTATTCGCTGGGCATGCGGCAGCGATTGGGATTGGCCCAAAGCCTGCTTCATGATCCGAAGGTGATGATTCTCGATGAACCAACGAACGGCCTCGATCCAGCGGGAATTAAGGAGATTCGCGATCATTTGAAAAAGCTGACGAAGGAAAAAGGGATGTCTGTTATCGTATCCAGCCATCTATTATCGGAAATGGAAATGATGTGTGACCGCATCGCGATTATTCAACAAGGAAAGCTCATAGATATTCAACAGGTCCACGATTATGTGAAGGAAAGTAAACAGAAATACTTCTTCGAGTTGGATTGGGAACAGGCTGAGGTTCTTCAAAGCCTCACGATCTCCTATGAAAGGGTTGAAAATGGCATTGAAATCGATCTGGAAAAAGGAGAAGTCCCAGACATGATTCAATTTTTTGTGGAAAAAGGAATTAGGATCTTTGAAGTGAAGCCAATGGCCAAATCGTTAGAGGATCGTTTCTTTGAAGTCACAGCACAGGGGGAGAAGGTTCATGCTTAATCTGATAGTAAATGAATGGATCAAAATATTTAAACGTCCCGGCACCTATGTGATGATGGGGCTGCTGGTTCTGGCCGTCATCGCAACAGGGACCTTAAACAAAATCTATGACAACGGCGATCAAACGGTGAATCCGCAATGGGAACAGCAAGTCCAGCAGCAAATCACACAGGATCAAAAGCAACTAAGCGAGCTGCCTCCAACAGCCGCTACCTATAAGAAAAATTTACAAAGACAAATTGCTATTAATCAATACCGGCTGGATCATCAAATTCCCCCTGACAATGAGGCAACAGGGTGGACGTTTATTAATGACAGCACTTCACTGATTTCGTTTGCTGGTTTATTCACGATCATTGTGGCTGCTGGGATTGTGGCCAGTGAATTTGGCTGGGGAACAGTGAAGCTGCTACTAATTCGGCCGATTAAACGATATAAAATCCTTCTATCTAAATATTTGACAGTTCTTTTATTTGGTCTGTTGATGTTGTTGATTTTGTTTGGCAGTGCCGCAATTTTGGGATTTGCTCTATTTGGGGCAGGTGATGGCAGTACTACGCATCTTGCTTACTCCAATGGAACTGTCGTCGAGCAAAGCATGCTTCTCTATTTAATTAAGACGTATTTCTTGTCGTCCATCGATGTGGTGATGATTACGACGATGGCGTTTATGATTTCTGCGGTATTCCGGAACAGTTCGCTGGCGGTGGGTTTATCGATTTTCTTGTTATTGATGGGCGGACAAGTCACCACCTTGATCGCAACGCGTTATGAATGGGCGAAATATAGCTTATTTGCGAATACGAATTTGACCCAATATACTGATGGGGTCCCATTAGTTGAAGGGATGACTGTAGGTTTCTCTGTTATCATGCTGCTAATTTATTTCTTTGTCTTTCTGCTATTGGCTTTTGGGGTATTCACGAAGAGAGACGTAGCCGCGTAGGCCCAGTGGCTAGCGGGACGGTTCTATTGGAGACGGTTTGAAGGTGATCAAAGGAGGAACTGACTTCAAGAGCCTTGATTGAGGACAGTTTGAAGGTGGTCAAAGCTGGAACTGTCTTCAAGAGCCGTTATTGAGGACAGTTTAACAGTGATCAAAGGTGGA
This sequence comes from Neobacillus muris, assembly GCF_943193175.1. Lineage (GTDB taxonomy): Bacteria > Bacillota > Bacilli > Bacillales > Cytobacillaceae > Neobacillus > Neobacillus muris. The sequence continues at coordinate 16,543 of NZ_CALPDF010000058.1, read as the reverse complement.
ACTGTCTTCAAGAGCCTTGATTGAAGATAGTTTGAAGGTGATCAAAGCCGGAATTGTCTTCAAGAGCCGTTATTGAGGACAGTTTAACGGTGATCAAAGGAGGAACTGTCTTCAAGAGCCTTGATTGAAGGCAGTTTGAAGGTGATCAAAGCCGGAATTGTCTTCAAGAGCCGTTATTGAGGACAGTTTAACGGTGATCAAAGGAGGAACTGTCTTCAAGAGCCTTGATTGAAGACAGTTTGAAGGTGATCAAAGCCGGAATTGTCTTCAAGAGCCGTTATTGAGGACAGTTTAACGGTGATCAAAGGAGGAACTGTCTTCAAGAGCCTTGATTGAAGACAGTTTGAAGGTGATCAAAGCCGGAATTGTCTTCAAGAGCCGTTATTGAGGACAGTTTAACGGTGATCAAAGGAGGAACTGTCTTCAAGAGCCCTGATTGAGGACAGTTAGAAGGTGGCCAAAGCAGGAACTGTCTTTAAGCACACTTCTTGAGGACAGAATGCAGCATATTATGCAGCTACTAACTGTCTTTAAGCGCTCTATTGAAGACAGCCTGATCCTTGAAAAAGACATTCGCCTAGAGAACGAATAGTGGAATGATTTTTAAAAAATACCGAAAGAGACAAGCTTGATTTTTTCAATCCTTAGATATTCTAATGGCCTTTAGCAAGTCTTCCTCCCATAAATGTTTTTGGTTAAATTAGCACATACTTGGAGGTAAATGTCCTGCCTGATCCTTTATTACAGCAGGGGGAGTATTATGAATATAGGATGGAGCTGGCTTCAGCTTTGGTTTTGGGGCAAATGGAACCGGATTCTCAACAAATTGAAATACACCCTCTCCATCCATACTTGGACCATTAGCCCAACGGCCTTCTGCACTTTCGTTTCCGGCTGAAAAGTTAAAAAGAACGTGGGATACTTGGCGTTTTTCTAAGCTTCGAGGGAATGTACTTGGAACGACAATATTTTCTTTTGCTTCTAACTCTTTTATGGCAGCGATCCATTGGTTTTGATGCATCGTATCGCGGGCTATTAACCAGGACAACATGTCTTTAACACCGGAGTCTGTTGTCATTTCATACAATCTGACAGCCTGTAGTCTCCCTTGAGATTCAGCATTTAGGTTTGCCCTAAAATCGGCCAGTAGATTACCGCTGGCGACAATGTAATCCGCGGTCCATCTATTCCCGACAGAATCAGCGGGCATTGCTCCTAATCCCGAAACAATTGCGTGCTGTGGATTCATTCCACCTAAGATCGCACCAATTACAGGGTCTTTGGCAGCAACTTCCAGATCTCCCACAGGAGCCCCATCTAACAATCTTGCAATCATGGTTGCGAGCATTTCAATATGGGCCAGTTCTTCTGTTGCTGTGTCCAATAACAGATCTTTGTATTTCCCATTGCCCCTGACACTCCAGCCTTGAAACAAATATTGCAGTGCCACTGAAATTTCTCCAAACTGGCCACCCAGTACCTCCTGGAGATTTTTAGCAAACAATGGATCAGGTCTTTCTGGCTTTGCCTGGTACTGCAATTCCTTTATATGATAAAACACTTACACACCACTCCTTATTAGAAATAGGTCTATCTATGAACTTTATATATTATTGAACAATGTTTGCTTGGGTGTATGTCTTATTTATTCCTGTTTAAATCTAGTTGTTTCAATCTATCTGTGAAAGGGACTAGCAAAAAATCTGTCTAAAACTGCGGTCAATTGCCAAAGGAATTGGAAAGGGAATTGCGGCATCTATATACAAGCAAGGGGGGGATTTTGCGGTTGTATCATGAAAGATGGAGATGGAAAATGCATTGGAATTGTCCGCAAAGCAGAGAGATCCTTCACCATTTTCGCAACTGAGTGGGCGGATTAATGGAAGGCGCTGCCTGTAACCACCAGAAAGCGGGGACTGAGGAGGTAAACATTAGGTCTTAAAATGGGTGAGCTGTCCTGACTGGTAAAAGATCTGGAGAATCATTTCTCCAGATCCAGTACGACAAGTTGATCTCCTGCGTCGAGCATGAGTTTCTCTTTAAATGTGACAAACGCCAGACTGCCGTTTTTGCGTTTTATACATAACGGCATTCCATTTAACGGCAGTTCTTCTTTTAACATAGTTTGTTTACTGTCAATTTCAATCGTTTTCATGGTGTAGCCAATGTTGACTTTTTTATTTAACTCCCGAAATGTTGCCCCTTCTCCAAATAACAAATGCGCTTTTATTGCATGTGGAATCTCTTTTTGTTCCGTTTGGCCCATTTCGACAGGCAGGGAAAATGTGTTGTTATATCCGAATTCAGGGATATAGGTTTGGCAAACAAGTGCATTATATGCCGCATCCCCCTTCATGGCTAAAATGGTATCATATGGGGTCATGTCCACTTCGAAATCACTATGCTCCGAAAGAATTTCTCCATGGTACGTTGCAATCCCCAAATTTCTTGCCTGGTACAAATGATCATCGGACGTATCTGTAATCAGGACCGGAACTCCTAATTCTTTTAAATGCTGAGCAAAAGCAATAGAAAAACTGCTGGCCCCCACAATTAGGACACCTGAGAAGCCGGTATTGGCCAGACCCAGCTTTCGGGCCACTGGACCGATTGAAAAACCATGGGCACAAACCGTAATAAACACTAAAGCTAACGTTAGAGATGTTAAGATGGAGGCATTTTGATAACCATCTTCTATTAAAACCTCAGCAAAATACCCCGAGACGGTCAGCGCCACAATTCCTCTTGGCGCTATCCAGCCCACAAGTGTTTTTTCCTGCAAAGTCAGTTCTGTTCCGATCGTTGACAGCCAAATAGACAACGGCCGAACGAGAAAAAGCATGGTCAGGACAAATAAAATAATCGGCCAAGTAAAAATAGCCATGATTGTTTCTCTTGTTAGGGATGCCGTCAACAAAATAAAAACGGTAGAAGTCAGCATAACCGAGATATTTTCCATGAAATGACCAATACTTCCAATGGAATGGACATATTTTTTGGTGCGGGCTAAGGTCAGCCCCATGATGGTTACAGCAAGCATACCCGTTTCATGCATGATGGCTTCGCCAAATGTGAAACAAATCAAGACAAAGCAAAAGATAATGGGCGATTTCAGGTATTCAGGGAACAATCCTTTACCAACAAGAACACTAACGAGTATACCAATTGCATAACCGACCGCAATGGCTAATATGGAATCGACAAAAAACGGAAGGAAGTCTCCAAATTGAAAAGGGCCCTCCGCGGTGATTTTCAGAATCTCATAAGCAAATAAAGCTAGCAATGGACCGATTGGATCCACAATAATGCCTTCCCATTTCAGTACCGAAGAAATTCGCGGAGGTAATTTTGCCTGCCTAAGCAATGGGATAATGACAGTAGGCCCTGTCACTACAAATAATCCTCCAATGATAAAGGAGACCTCGAGACTAAGCCCAGCCATAAAATGGGCGGCTAATGAACCACCAATCCAAGCTAAAAGGGCACCCAGGGTCACGATACGGAACACGGACTTGGAGATCCCTTTCAGTTCGCGGATATCAAGGCTTGTACTGCCTTCAAATAAAATCAAGGCAACGGCAAGAGAAATCAATGGACTATAAAGTCCCCCCAGCCCTTCCTGTGGATTGATTAAACCCAGAATCGGACCGATGAAAAGTCCAGCAATCGTCATAATCACAATAGATGGCCACTGAATCCGCCAAGCTAACCACTGTGAAAACATGCCGAGTGCAATCACAATCACAATACTAATCAAAACAAATTCTTGTTGAATATAAATCACCCTTTTTTTATGTACGGATCTCGTGCTTCATTTTACTTAATAGGTCTGGTGTTGTTTTCAATTAAGCGTTTATTTAGATGACAAATTTTTTGCCGGAATGTTGGGGGAAATCCTGTACTACCGGGATTATTAGCTTTTTCAAATAAACGTTTGTTTGACTGACATCTTTTTTGGAAGTATACCATTTAAAAGTAATATGTATCAATGAATACAGTCAAACTAAACAAACGATTGTTAGGTTTTTGTGAAGCAGAGGCGTTGTTTTGTTTGGAAAGGAAAGAAACCCATTAAATTATGGAATGCAGTCTGTCTCATTTCAAAAGCAGCTTGCTCCTGTAATGGACAAGCTGCTTTGTTTTTTCATAAAAATGCGGTTATTTTTTATTGGCTTGACGCCCACTCTTTTTCTGGCTTTGTGAACGGGTGTTTCCGATTTGATATTCATTGCCTAATTCAATATCATTTCTTTTGTCGTGTTTCTCAATTTGTTCTCTCGTTTGATCCCGCTGCATTCCGGAGTTAGTCATAATGGATTCCATCTCGCTTTCAAATAGTAGGTATAAAACGCAAATAAAGTTAAAAAAAGGGTACTGAACAATCAATCAGTATCCCTTTTTTGTGTGGAAAAACAGAAGAAATCTTGCGCTGGTTTGTTCTGAAGATTTTTCTGATCTCACACAACTATTAGTATGACTCAAATGAAATTTTTATATTAGCTGCAATGCGGGGGCGGTTCTTATGGAAAAAAACAGGAGAACCCTCCCTGTAGACTTATTATTGTAGTATGTAAAACGGTTATATGGTACTATAGTCTTATTCTTGTGAAAATTTAAAACAATCTATATTTTTGGTTCACAAACATTGGGGTTACCTATTTTTACATAATGATAGTTGTTTTGAATCGTTTTCATAGGAATGTTATCAATGGGGGAGGTCATTTTTTTGCAAGAGGAAAAACAAGAATTAAAAAGGAGTTTGACCATGAGAAATTTAATCATCTTCGGGATGATTACAATGTCTCCGCTAGCTCCTTACCAGGTTTTTGGATCGGTAGCACAAGCCAGTTATGGGATGGTTCCATTAGTTTATTTAATTGGGGCAATCCTCATGTTTTTTACCGCATTAAGTTATGCTCGTTTTAGTAAAGAATTTCCGTATGCTGGTTCCGTATATTCGTACGTTGGGAAAGGTTTGAATCCGCATATAGGTTTCTTAACTGGGTGGACTATTCTATCTGACTATATATTGTGTCCAGCCTTAATGTGCTTATTTTCAGGTTTATGGCTGACAGGGCTGTTTCCAGGGATTAATACAAAGTTATTAGCCATTGTCTTTATTATTCTTACAGGATTGATCAATATCCGCGGCATTGAATTAAATGCGAAGGTTAACTCCTTCTTATTTTGGTTACAAATTGCAGCATTGGTTTTATTCTTAGGTTTTGCTATCAAATACGTCTTTATCGAGGGTTTAGGAGTTGGCGGTTTCTCAGTAACGCCTATCTTGCAGCCGGAACATATCTCTTGGAATTTTATCGCGGCGGCTACTTCGATGATTTTATTGGGATTTGTTGGATTTGACGGAATTAGTACATTAGCCGAGGAGGTCAATGAGCCGAAAAAGGTTGTGGGGAAGGCCACCGTTGTCGCCTTAGTTTCAACCGCCTTCTTGTTTTTAATTCAAACCTATATGGCTTCTTTAGCCCATGCTAAATATATGAATTTGAATCCAGATATGGCGATGTTTGATATTTCTAGAGAAATTGGCGGGTATTATTTCTATGTTGCCATGATCATGATTAATGTGGTGGCAGTCGGATTAGCTGTCACGCTAAATGTTCAATCAGCGGTGTCTCGTGTCTTATTTGCCATGGGTAGAGATAATTTTCTGCCTGGCTCTAAGTGGCTAAAACATATCCAGCCTACTTTTAGAACACCAGCGAATGCTATTTTATTATCGATGATCATCTCTATCATCCTTATCTTAACTGTACCGATTGGAACCATTTTAATGTTCGTTAACTTTGGTGCCGTTACGGCATTCACGATCCTGAATTTTTCTGTGATGGTTTATTTCTTTTTTAAACAAAAAGAACGGGGAGTCAACGGCTTTTTCTATCACCTTTTGTTCCCATTCATTGGTTTTGCGGTTTGTGCCTTTGTTTGGACAGGATTTGATATGAAAACAAAAGCAGTCGGCATTTCCTGGATCTTCGTGGGGGCAGTAGTTGGCTTTATTAAATCAAAAGGTTACAAACAAGCGGGCCCATCCATTGAAAGCTATAAAATGTAACCCAAATTTGCTAAAAAGAAAATGAATCGAAAATAAGAAATAGAGGGGAATTTTAAAATGAGATTAAAAAATAAAGTAGCGATTGTCACAGGCAGCGCTAGAGGAATTGGCGAGGCAATGGTAAGAGATTTCGTTAAAGAAGGAGCAAGTGTCGTAATCTCCGATATTTTAGAGAAGGAAGGACAAGCCCTCGCCGCTGAATTACAGCAAGAAGGACACGCTGTTTATTTCTTTAAGACGGATGTTTCCTCCGAACAGAATGTTAAGGATCTTGTGGCATTTACTGTTGAGAAATTTGGCCAAATTCATGTTCTTTGCAACAATGCGGCCGTTAATATTCCTGGGTCTGTGACTGAATTAACAGAAGACATTTGGGATAAAACAATGGACGTAAATGTGAAATCCCAATTCCTCGTGTCTAAACATGTCATTCCAATTATGCAGCAATCTGGCGGGGGTTCCATAATTAATACGGCTTCTGCCAATAGTTTTGTTGCAGAGCCGCGGCTTACAGCTTATGTATCTTCTAAGGGAGCTATTCTGATGCTGACGAGAGCCATGGCCTTAGATTATGCAAAAGATCATATTAGGGTAAATTGCATCTGCCCTGGCTGGGTAGATACAACCTTCAATGATGCACATGCCGAATTGTTTGGAGGAAGAGAGGCTGTTTTGAAGGAGTTAGGCGCTGTCCAACCGATTGGCAGACCGATCCAGCCTATAGAAATTGCTAAGGTGGCGACCTTTCTAGCATCAGATGATTCCTCTGCCTTGACGGGTTCGCCAGTTATTGCAGATGGCGGTATTACTGCAGGAATATAAAACCATGGGGAACCATGGGGACGGTTCTGTTGGTCAAAAAAACTGGAGAACCGTCCCTTTGGTCATCAACAAATTTTATGAGTGTATTCTAAAGGCTGTTTGTTAAAAATAAGAATCATCATGTTTCGGTCAGCAAGTATGTTTAATAGGCGGGAGGAAAGGAAACGTGTTTTCTTTCAGAGGAGATGCTCATAAAGTTTTTCTTCAAGTGAAACGAACGGCTGAAAATGGCCAGCCAGTCCGGAATCTAAGGGATTTTGAAGAGGTAGAGAGTATTCAGAAATTATATCAATCCATGGACAGCGGTACATTAAAATTAATCTATTACCGGATGGTCAAAGAAAAAAATGGCTCGGGCATTACGCCTATTTTTGTTACGGCTGTACCCTGGCTGTTGTTTCTGTTTTCCAAACCTTTAGTGGACTACTTATTTAGGGAGGGAAGCTGGCTTTGGCTCATATTTGCCATTATTTATTTTACTCTTCTTATCACGAGTGTCATCCTCCATTTCCGCGAAAAAGCATGGGCTGCCTTTCATATGGAAATCATTCAAGACATTTTGAGTGAAAGGAAAGCCGAAGGGCTGATATGACTAGGTTGTCAATGCTGGTTTAGCTCATGGCCATAGCCAGGTTTGGTCTGTGACCCTACTAACTTAACTGTCGGATAGACTCCTCCAATTGTCGTCTGCCCCTGTCACTGACGGAAAGCCCTCTCCAACTGTCGGATAGGCTCCTGTCACTGACGGATAACCCTCTCCAACTGTCGGATAGGCTCCTGTCACTGACGGATAACCCCCTCCAACTGTCGGATAAACTCCGATCACTGTCGAATCGCCCCTAGTTACTCGCGCATAAGGCTCCCATTAGCGGGATAAAAACAAGTGCAGCAAAAATAGTTGACTTAGAAAGAATATAGAAATATTATAATAATATAAATAATTCAAATTAAATGAATTTTCGATGAGAAGCGGCTTCTTAATGGTGAAATTACCCATTTCATTGTAATTAAGAATACCTAGCTTTCCATTTAAAAGATAAGAATGCATTCTTATTTTTTATGGAGCTGGGTTTTTTTATTTGTGGGGATAAGGAGGGGGAATCATGGAAAACAAAAAAATGACCGTCATCGGGGCAGGGACCATGGGCAGAGGAATCGCTCAACTACTTTCGCAAAACCATGCAAGCGTTCACATCGTGGAACAAAACCGATCCGCCCTGGAGGGGACAAAGCAGCGAATAAGCGAACTATTTGAGTCAGCAAGCTCCTACGGGCTGATCTCAGAATCCGAAATCGATGAAGCCCTTGGCAGGATCACGATTTCAGACAACCTGGAAGACGCCAAACATTCCTGGCTGGTGATCGAGGCCATACCTGAAAACTTAGCATTAAAACAAAGCCTATTTCAATCGCTCGAAGAAATCTGTGCATCCGATACGATTTTTGCCACCAATACATCGGGGCTGTCAATTAACCAGATCAGTGAACCGCTTAAAAGACGTGAACGCTTTATCGGGACCCACTTTTTTATGCCAGCCGACATCATTCCATTAGTGGAAATCATCCGTGGCGAGGAAACCTCCGATGAAGTGTGCCGCCAAGTCATGAAATTTTTCAAAGACATCCATAAGGAACCGGTACTAATCAGGAAGGATATCCCTGGCTTCATTGGGAACCGGATTCAGCACGCCATGGCAAGAGAGGCCATTTCGCTGCTGGAAGCCGGAATCGCCACGGCGGAGGAAATTGATACGGTTGTCCGCTGGAGCCTGGGGGTCAGGCTGCTGTTTACAGGCCCATTGGAACAGCGTGATTTGAACGGCTTGGATGTCCATCACCACATTGCGTCCTACCTTTACAAGGATTTGGAGAATCGGACAGAGCCATCTGAGCTTCTTTCTGAAAAAGTCCAAAAAGGGGAGCTGGGAATCAAATCAGGCAAAGGTTTTTATGATTGGGACCAGGAATCCCAGGCAGACGTCCTGCAAAAGAAAAACGGCCAGCTGCTTCCATTAATGAAATGGCTGCGGCAGCAGGGCTAATCCGGCCGCTTCAGGTCAGCTATTTTTAAAAAAATGAGAGAGGTGTGCTTCAAAAATGAAAACGGTTGATTTATCCGTGCAGTTGTATGACGGTTTAGTCTCTTTTCCCTCCCATCCAAAAGTAGTGTTTATGGATCACATTACCCACGATTTTTCAAAGCCGAGATATACGGCTCCTTGTGAAGGGTACGCCAGCAAAATCTTTATGATGTCCGACCATAGCGGGACCCATATGGATGCGCCCTATCATTTCTTTAAGGATGGGCTAACGATTGAACAGATTCCGATAGAGGCGACGATGGGGGAGGCGGTCCTCATCGATGTCTCCGATAAACATCCGGCCGAGCCGGTTACAAGGGAAATGGTGGAAGCGGTGGTAGAACGGGATCAGCTGGAAATCAAGGAGAATCAAATTGTCCTGTTCCGATGCTGGCCTGGTGAATGGAATGGGGAAGGGTTCCATGATTGCAAGTCGCTTGATGCGTCGATTGGCGAGTGGGTCGTTGAAAACAAGCTGAAAGCCATCGGGCTCGATTTGCCGAACGCCGATATCAATGAAAATATGAGAAGGGATGTCCATCTTGCCCTGCTTAGCCGAAATATCCTCATTATGGAGAACATCGTGAACCTGGAGAAGCTGTCGAAGAAACATTTTTATTTCATCGGAACACCGTTGAATTTAAAGGGATTAACAGGGTCGCCGATTCGGGCGATTGCGGTGGAAGAGTGGTAAAAAATAGAAAGGGTGAACAACATGAAAGCAGTGGTGAAAACGACGAGAGGTCATGGGGTAGAAGTGATCGAAGTAGAAGCCCCTAAACTGAAGGATGATGAAGTGCTTGTGCAGGTAGAAGCAGCCAGCATTTGCGGCAGCGATCTCCACATGTATGAAGGAATGCACGCCTATGAGTGGGTGGCGACTCCTGTGATTCTTGGCCATGAATTTGCGGGAAAAGTGGTCAAAGTGAACAATCCGGCTCATGCGCATTTAATAAACAGCCGGGTCATGATCAATCCCTATGTGCCGTGCGGGGAATGCAAGAATTGTCAGAGGGGCCGGACCAATCTATGCGACCACGGCCAAGGGGCAATGGACAAGGTGCCGGCAAAATCCCTGCAATACGGTTTCCGGCAAAATGGCGGGATGGCAGAGTATGCGGCCATCCATTATCAAAATGTGCTGCCGATCCCTGACTCGATGCCAATTGAGGTGGCGGGAATGCTGGAAGCGCTTGGAATTGGCGTAAGGGCACTAGAGCGGTCTGAGATACAGCCGGGAGATACAGCCGTTGTCATAGGGCCAGGTCCGATTGGCTTGTCGCTGATTGCCTCCTTATCCAACTACAGATTGAAAAAGCTGATTGTCACCGGCCTGTCTGCCGATGAGGAACGGCTGCAGCTGGCAAAGGAATTGGGAGCAACGGATATTGTCTATGCTGATCAAATCCCTGATGTGGAAGCCGTTTCCAAGCTGACAAATGGCGAGGGCGCCGACCATGTGTTTGAAACGAGCGGCTTTCATCAATCCTTGGTTTCAGGGGTCAGAATGTGCACAAAAGGCGGAGAACTATTATTGGTCGGCATTTCCGCCAAGGAAACAGTGCTGCCATCCCATGAAATTGTCCGTGGCGAAATCACGGTAAAAGGCGTATATGGGGTGACAGAACAGACGCTGAGGCAGACGATTTCCATGGCGGCCTCTGGGAAGTTTCCGTATCAAAAACTGATTTCGCATGTCCTTCCGCTTGAAAAAGCAGTCGAGGGTTTTGAGGCTGGGGTTCAAAAGCAAGGGGTAAAGGTGATTTTAAAACCATTATGCTAGAATGAGAGAGGCAGATTGGGCTTCCCAAAAGTTTTACTGGAACTGAATCGGGAATATTCAATATTTTGCGATAACATTGAATGATGAGGAAGACTCTAGTAAAATAATAGGAAAACCGAGGGGGCCGCAAGATGAACTCACAGCTTAAAATGGAGACCGTTTTAGTGACAGCCTATGCAAAGGCGCCGACAGGGAGCGCGATGTTCGAGATTTATAAGCATGCGGGAATCGTTCTGGAAATCAATCCTGTTGACCATTCCATTGTCGATGCGGAATTTACGTTTGTCACAGACTTAGCGAAGGATTTTATTAAACGGCTGGTGGTGGGCTACCACTTGTCGAATGGCATTGATGAACTGGTGAAGCGGATTGAGGAGCATTATTTTGCGCCATCCACCAATTCAGTCATTGTGGCCTTGAAGGCCGCGTACAAACGATATTTTGAAAAGATAAATCAGTTGGAAAATAAAAAATAATTTGACAATTATTCAAAAGAATATTATATTTTTAGTATAAAAATAACTTTTGAGAAGCGTCTTCTTAACGATGGAACTGCCCGTTCCTATTTGACTTAAGAATACCCAGCTTTTCCAAAAGAAACTGAGAAAAAACCTGTTTTTTCTTATTCCTTTTGGCAATCTGGGTATTTTTTTGTGGGAAAATCCCAATTTGGAGGTGATCGGCAAAACAGAACGAATCGTTTTAGTTGCTAGGGTGGAACACAGGGGATCGATCGGCAGCAAATGAGTTCTATTTTACACAGAAATGAAAGCGGTATCTTTAGCGGGTTACTAGAATATAAGGGGGTTCAGCAATGGAGAGAATTACAGGTTTTTTCACGAATCTGATGAGAAGGTATCTTCCGGATCCATTCGTCTTTGCGATTGGATTAACGATTTTGACTTTACTATTGGCCATTTTGATAGAGGGGCAAGGGTTGATTGCCGCCACTACGAGCTGGGGAGCAGGCTTTTGGAATCTACTAGCGTTTACGACACAGATGGCGGTCATTCTTGCGATGGGCTATGTGCTGGCAAAAGCGCCGATCATTGACCGCTTTTTAAACAAAATTGTCTCCCTTGTCCATACGCCAAGAACGGCCATCATTGTTGCCACGCTAGTGGGCGGAATTGGCAGCTACCTGAACTGGGGATTTGGCTTGGTGATTGGCGGGATTATGGCGAAAAAACTTGCCTTAAAGGTGAAAGGTGTCCATTATCCGCTGATTATTGCAGCAGCTTACAGTGGATTCACTTTATACGGATTAGGGTTTTCCGCGAGTATTCCAGTATTAATCTCGACACCCGGCCACCCAATGGAAAAGGCGATGGGCGTGGTGTCCTTGTCGGAAACCATTTTTTCAGCTCCGATGCTGATTACTAGCCTGATTGTCATTATCACGCTTCCATTATTAAATGCTTGGCTGCATCCGAAGAAGAAAGAAAATATTATTGAGATCAACCCTGAAATGGAGGCAAATGATCAAGCTGCCGCCTCCGCTGCTGTCTTGGAAAAGGAAGACGTGACTTTTGCGTCCAAATTAAATAACAGCCGTGTGCTGTCCCTTCTAATCGGAATAATTGGAATCGTTTACGTGGTCGCCTTTTTTAATCAGGGAGGGAAACTGGATCTGAATATGATTAACTTTATCATCCTTTTCCTTGGCATCATTCTATTAGGTACACCAGCCAAATATGTGGCTAGTTTAAATGAAGGCATCAAGACCATCTCTGGGATTATCCTTCAATATCCTTTTTACGCGGGCATTATGGCGATTATGGCAGGGTCTGGGCTGGTGGACACGATTGCTCACTGGTTCGTTCAATTCTCCAGCGCCGCCACCTTGCCGTTCTGGGGACTGGTCAGTTCCTTCATCATCAACTTCTTTGCTCCGTCTGGCGGCGGGCACTGGGTGGTACAGGGGCCGTTTATGATTGATGCCGCGAAGGAATTGGGCGCTTCGATCAGCCAGACGTCCATGTCGGTTATGCTGGGAAATGCTTGGAATGACCTGGTCCAGCCATTCTGGATTTTACCGGCCCTGGCTTTATCGAATCTCAAGCTAAAAGATGTGATGGGCTATACGGTGGTCATGATGTTCTGGATCGGGATTGTCTATTGTGCGGCAACCCTGATTTGGGGATTTATGGGATAAGTAAATAGGAGGATGGAAAGAGGAAATCTTCATGGTGGAGGCGGTTCCCCCGCTTCCACAGGAATGGGATGGCCCAGCCTTTCCAAAAGATGAAGCGCCAAGGCGTTTTCTTTTGGGCGGGCTGGGTTCTTTGTTTATTCAAATGGCGGAGCGTTCGTTTTGCCTATCAATTAAAGAGGTGATGATCATGCAAAAACAGATGAAGGCAGAAGAGGCCGTTCAAAAAATTCAATCGGGCGATACGCTGATGGTCGGGGGGTTCGGCCTTGTTGGCGCTCCCCTCACCTTAATTGACGAATTGACACGGCATGATGCTGGCGGGTTAACGGTGATCAGCAATAACCTTGGCGAGCCTGGCAGAGGCTTGGGGATCTTATTGCGTCAGGGGAAAGTTAAAAGAGCCATCGGATCTTATTTTACAAGCAATCGTGAGGTAGGCGATTTTTATCATCAAGGAAAGCTGGAGATTCAATTACTTCCGCAGGGGACGATGTCGGAGTCAATCCGGGCAGGCGGTGCTGGGATTGGCGGTTATTATACGAAGACAAGTGCCGGTACGGAGCTGGCAAAAGGGAAAGAAGTGAGGGAAATCAATGGCGAACTGTATGTGCTGGAGCTTCCCCTGAAGGCCAATGTCGCCCTTGTCAAAGCGGCAAAAGCGGATACGCTTGGCAATTTGGTCTATTACAAAACAGCACGAAACTTTAATCCGTTAATGGCTGCGGCAGCGGATTTTGTGATTGCCGAGGCCGATGAGATTGTCGAGGCCGGTGAGCTTTCACCTGAAGAAATTGTGACGCCGCATTTGTTTGTTGACGCCATTGTAGAAAGCCGATTAATTTTAAGCAAAGAGGGAGTGGTTTCCAAATGACCAGAGACAGCCAAATGATGATTGCCAAGCGGGCAGCGGCAGAATTGCAGCCACACTCTGTTGTCAACCTGGGAATCGGCATTCCCACCCTTGTCGCTAAATATGTCGAGTCCGATTTGGTTTATTTTCATACAGAGAATGGGATGCTCGGGGTCCAGGAGCTGAGGAATGAAGCGGAGTTTGATCCAAGCTTGGTGAACGCGGGCAAGCTGCCGATTTCAGAGGGGATTGGCGCTTCTTATTTTGATAGCGCCGAGTCGTTTGGAATGATCCGCGGCGGGCATGTGGATGTGGCGGTTCTCGGTGCCTTGCAGGTGGATGAACAGGGGTTTATTGCCAACTGGGCGATTCCCGGCAAAAACATTATGGGAGTCGGCGGGGCGATGGACCTGCTCAGCGGCGCCGGAAAAGTCATTGTCACTACTAATCATACGGCGAAAAATGGCGATCCGAAAATTGTCCATACCTGTTCCTATCCGATTACGTCGCTGCGCAAGGTAGATATGATCATCACGGAATTGGCCGTGTTTACGTTTGAAGCTGGCAAGCTCGTACTGAAGGAGCTGATGCCGGGTGTGAATCTGGCTGAAGTCAGGGAAAAGACGGAGGCGGCGTTTGAAATCAGTGAACAGATTACAGCTGTACGTTAGGGGGATGGAATGATGGAGAATCGAGTATTTGTTGTCCGTGCACAGAGAACCGCGGTTGGAAAAATCGGCGGGGCCTTGAAGGACCTCCAGCCGGATGAGCTATTGGTGCCATTATTTGCGGATTTGGCCGCAAAGAGTCTGCTGCCCATGGAAGAAGTGGATGAAGTGATTATAGGCCAGGCTAAACAAAGCCAGGACCAATCCAATATTGCAAGAAAGGCGCTTCTAAAGGCGAACCTGCCTGAATCGCTGCCGGGCTATACCGTTCATCGTGCCTGCGGTTCCGGCATGCAGGCCATCCATAATGCTTTTATGGCGATTCGCTCTGGGATGGGCCATGCGTACATGGTTGGGGGCGTGGAGAGCATGAGCGCTGCCCCTTATTATATCCGCAATGCCCGCTACGGCTTTCTTTCCGGGAACGCTGAAATTTTGGATCCGAACAAGGAAAGCCAGCCGGGTTCGCAGCCTGAAGAAAAGTATGGCCGTTTGGTGATGGGAATGACCGCCGAGAATCTTGCCGAGGATTATCGGATCTCCCGCGAGGAACAAGATGCGTTTGCCTATGAAAGCCAAGTAAAGGCCCATGCGGCGATCCAGGATGGTGCGTTTGAGGAGGAGATCATCCCGGTGACGATTTTTCCAAAGAAGGGCGAGCCGATTGTGTTTTCTGTGGATGAGCACCCTCGGAAGACAACTTTGGAAAAACTGGCTGCGCTTTCGCCTGCCTTTAAAAAGGGCGGGACGGTAACCGCAGGCAACTCGTCGGGGTTAAATGACGGGGCCTCGATGCTGCTCGTGGTGTCGGGTGAGATGGTCAAGAAATATCAGCTTCAGCCATTAGTGGAAATCACGGCGCTCGGCGTTTCAGGAGTACGTCCGGACCGGATGGGAATCGGTCCTGTGGAGGCAGCGGAACGGGCGTTGGAAATGGCAAATATCGGCATAAATGATCTGGATTTGGTAGAATTAAATGAAGCGTTTGCAGCCCAGGCGCTGGCCTGTTTAAGAGAATGGAAGCTGCCGATGGAAAAAGTGAATGTCCATGGCGGAGCGATTGCTCTTGGCCACCCAATCGGAAACAGCGGTGCGAGAATTTGTGTGACGTTGATTCATGCGATGAAAAAAAGACAAGCGAAGTGGGGGCTTGCCACATTATGCATCGCCGGCGGGCAAGGGATGGCCACCGTATTCCGGTCAGTGGATTGAATCAGGGAGACGGTTCGTTTTAGTAGAATACTAACTGTTTAGGAGATGGGTACATGACAACCGAATTTAATGGGTTAGAATTTTTTGAACGCGTTTATGGGCAGGTGCCGGATTGGGCAGCCAAAATGCATTATTTCGCCCCGAAAGCGCTTGAATATTATACCAAGTTGCGGGGCGAAATTCTGGTGGACGGGGCCCTCAGCAAGAAGGAAAAGGAATTAATCTTAGTCGGGATTAATGCAGCACGAAGATATGAACGAAGCATGATTTACCATACAAAAGGGGCAATCGATTCAGGAGCAACCATCGAGGAGCTTGCTGATGTACTGTCTGTATGCATTATCTCCAGAGGCATCCCTGCTTGGTTTACAGGTGTAGAGGCAATTAAATATGCCATTTCTTATTGTGGAGACGGGGAGACGGCTGCAGCAGAAGCGGCACCGGCTTTAACGGAAGACGACTTTTTTGCCTCGTTGACAGACTATAACGGTTATTATAAACAGGAGACAGGCGGGGAGGTTCCGAACTGGGTCAAGGTGTTAAATCAATTTAACCCTGCTTGCCTGGAAAGATACACCGATTTGCGAAGATCGGTTTTACGGGATGATGTTGTTTCCCGCAAATTAAAAGAGCTTGTATTGGTGGGCATTAATGTCGCGGAAATGTACCCAAGAGGGATTGAACTTCATATGAAGGGTGCGAAACGGTTTGGTGCGACGGATGCGGAAATTGCCGATGTCTCTCTAGTGGCGCTGCTGACGGCCGGAATTCCCGCATGGTTTGAAGGAAGCGATTTTTTATCAGTAGAATAGCAGGTTAGGTAGTGTCAAAAGTTCTATGAAAATTCAATAGGTTGGGTAGGTGCTTTTCCATTTTATTGGTGAAAAGGCCCCGCA
>NZ_CALPDF010000057.1 GCF_943193175.1 Neobacillus muris | reverse complement strand
CCGGCACGCCCGCGGAAAGCGAAGCGCCTGGAGCGCAAATCAACCGACAATTCGCATAGACAACTATTAATAATATTGTATCATATTAACGCGGTTAATTAATAAAGAATAAAGATAAAATAAAAGCTGTCGAAGGTTTTTCGACAGCCTGAGGCTCCTGCAATAGGAGCCTTTTTTACGCAAAAAACAGACCCAATCCATTGGGCCTGTCCAAAAACGATTAAAATTCTGCATTTCCAGGTGTTCGAGGGAACGGGATAACATCACGGATATTGCTTATGCCTGTCAAATACATAATCAGGCGTTCAAATCCGAGGCCATAACCGGAATGCTTGGTGCCGCCATATTTTCTTAATTCCAGATACCACCAATAATCCTCTTCATTCATGCCAAGCTCGTTAATTTTTCCAGTAAGGACATCCTCACGTTCTTCACGCTGGCTGCCGCCTACAAGTTCGCCGATTCCCGGCACCAATAAGTCCGTTGCTGCTACTGTTTTGTTATCTTCATTTAACCGCATATAAAATGCTTTAATTTCTTTTGGATAATCAGTTACAAACACAGGTTTCTTGAAGATTTTTTCACAAAGATAACGTTCATGTTCAGTTTGCAGATCTGTACCCCATTCAGCTGGATAATCAAATTTCTCCCCAGATTGTTTTAACAATTCAATTGCTTCCGTGTAAGTAACACGTCCAAATTCAGCAGTATGTGCATTGTTTAACCGATCCAGCAATCCTTTCTCAACAAAACTGTTAAAGAAATTCATTTCCTCAGGCGCCTGCTCCATTACGTATCCAATCACATATTTGACCATGCTTTCTGCCAAATCCATAATATCAGGCAGCTCAGCGAAAGCAACTTCCGGCTCAATCATCCAAAATTCAGCAGCATGCCGGGCTGTATTGGAATTTTCGGCCCTAAACGTTGGGCCAAAGGTATAAACATTGCGGAATGCCAAGGCAAAAGCTTCAGCCGAAAGCTGGCCGCTTACGGTTAAATTGGTTTCCCGTCCAAAAAAGTCTTTGGAAGCATCAGTCTTGCCTTCATCGTTTTTTGGCAAATGATCCATGTCCAAAGTGGTGACTCTAAACATTTCACCTGCCCCTTCCGTATCACTGCCGGTGATAATTGGAGAGTGGACATAAACAAAACCTTGCTCTTGGAAAAACTTATGTATTGCATAAGCCGCTAACGACCTGATACGAAAAACAGCAGCAAACGTATTGGTTCTTGGCCTTAAGTGAGCAATTGTCCTCAAGTATTCAAACGAATGCCGTTTCTTTTGCAGAGGATAATCCACATTGGATGTCCCTTCAATCGAAATCGATGTTGCCTTAATCTCGAAAGGCTGCTTAGCTTGAGGAGTATGAATAAAATCTCCCTCCACTTTGATAGAAGAGCTGATTGGCAGCTTGGCAATTTCTTTAAAATTGTCTAATTGTTCATCAAAAACAATTTGGACACTTTTAAAAAAGCTTCCATCATTCAATTCGATAAAACCGAAAGTTTTCGAATCACGAATAGTGCGAATCCAGCCGGATACTTGCACTTGTTGGCCGATAAAACTTTCAGTATTCCTGTACAATTCTTTCACTAAAGATAATTTCATGATTTCCCTCCTAAAGCATACGGATAAAAGTTTCCCGGGTGTTCACCTTAACCGGGCTGCCATTTAAATAAAAAACCTCCCATCCCTCTGGGACGAAAGGTAAATACCTTGTTTGCCGCATGATTTATCCCTTCCATATTATATATAAATCACCGCTAATAAGCAATATTCAACAAATTGCCCGCTGATTAGGAAGGATCCATCAAAAAACGTTTTTCACCACAATTTTTAAAAATTTTCTGAATTATAGCAGGTATTAATAAAAATAGGTCGAAATTATTAATATTGCTTCGATTCTTGCTTTAAAAGGGGTGTTGATATGGATAAAGTCACTTGTATTGCCTATCTTCTTTACAACTCTTCCAAGGATCTTACCATCAAAGATAAGGCCATCCAATTATTGAATGGTGATATTTCAATTCGAGATTTAAAAAGGGATCTGTCACTTCAGACCTATATCGTGATTGCTGAGTCTTCACTGAAAAAAAACAAAATCGATAAAAACAAAGTGCAGCAGTTCGCCGAAGAATTTATGATTGTTGAGGTTTAAAACTTCCGGTCGGAAGTTTTTTTATAAACCTCTAATTAACATAAGAATGAATCTTGATCAGCTATTAATTGTTTTTGGTAACAAAAAACTCCTGTTCCATTTTCCAGCTTGGTTGTGGTATAATAGGTAAATCCTATTTTTTTCCAGAATTGTTTGGCTTTCTGATTTTCTTTTATCACACCAATTCGAACTGTGTGAAGGCCCCGCTTTACCAACTCTTTTTCAAACAGGGCATATGCTTGCTCACCAAAACCAAACCCTTGATAGTCTGCATGAATCATAAGCAGCCCAAGCCACGGAAAACGATCTTTTGGATTTTCTTCCAAATAATCTAATACTCCGATATACGTATCATCTAGTTTAATAAATTTACTCTCTGTTTTAGGGTTTAAAAACTCCTGTTCCATATCAGTAAGATTTCGAACTGGTTTGCCGTTTTCTAAGACATTATAGGCTTGATTGGAATTGACGATTTCAAGCGCAATATACAATGTTTCTTTCCTTATCTCTTCAAAATGCATGGACATCTCGTATAAACTCCTCATTTTTTGTTTTATTATATCAGCTTAAAAGCTACAGATCGAATGATCTTGTCTATCAAACAGTATAAATTAACAAGAATGATTTATTCATTAATATAGAAAAGAAAGGTGATTGATGTTATGGTCCAAGTAGAAGTCATGATTCAATTCGAAGGTAAAATGTACCTTACGAACGTCATTACGGAAAGCTGTACACCCGATGAAGAAATTCAACGCATGGCATATGAACAAGTCCAGAAACAATGGAAAAATCGGGGCTAATCGAACAAGCTGTATGGATTTTACTTATCCATACAGCTTATTTTAGTTTAATCATTGTTAATGACTACATAAGTATCCTTTGAGGCCTGTTCCATAAGCGGACTTATCCCAGCGGTTGCCAGCATATGAAGTTCATGCATGGCCCTTGTACAGACCGTATAAAACAGTTTCCGTTCCCGTTCATTTTGATATTGGGAAATGTCATAAAGAATGACGGCGTCAAATTCAATTCCTTTTGCCAAATAGGAAGGAATAACAAGGACCCCTTTTTCATAAGAAAGTGTTCCCTTTTCAATTAAATGCGCTGTTATTTGTTTTTTTATAGCTACGTATGCCTTAGAACTCTCCCCAGCCGTTCGGCAAATAACAGCGATGGTCCGATGCCCATCTTGTTGCAGATCCTTCACTTTGTTGATAACCCATTCATTTAAACGGCCCTCTTCGACCATTGCCACTGTTGGTTTTCTCCCATAGCGATTAAACGGTTCAATCATTTCTCCCCCTTTAATCAGCCCTTTCGTAAATTCAACGATTTCTTTCGTTGAACGATAGGTTTTCGTTAAAACAAATGTTTCGGTTTCATCTTCCTGATGGGCAAGATCCGTAAGAACTGTTTCTGAGCCAGTCGCTCCAGAGAAGATCGCCTGATTAAAGTCGCCTAATATAGTCATTTTGCTATAAGGGAATAATCTTTTAATAAAGGCAAACTGAAACGGGGTATAGTCCTGTGCCTCATCGACAAAAATATGGCGAATTGCCGTATTCGATTTGCGTCCCTCCAGCAAATCCTCCAAATATACAAGAGGGGTGGCATCCTCATAAGTAATCATAAATTTATTCAATTGTTCAATCGTCTGCCTGCAAATCCCTGCCCAATCTGCCGGTGCATTGTCATGAGAATCCAGCCTCCGCTCAAATAATTGCTTGTATATTTTCCGCAGGTCAAGGAACTTCAATTGTTTAACAGTCTTAAACAGTGGTTTGAATTTTTGTTTCACCACCCTTTCAGCAAGAAATCTTTGTTCACGTTCAAAATCATCAAAAGAATTTTCTGTATAATTATTTTTTGATTGCAGCTGTTTATAAACCTCTAAATAGTCTTCCTTTTCAAGGAATTGAATCTCTTCCTCCACCCATTCACGAGAAAGTTCCCGTCTCATCCAGCGCCTTAGTTCCTTTTTCAGCCATCCCTGCACCTGCAGAAGCCGATTCGGTATGGATATTCCTTTATCTAATGTATAAAAGTAATCCCCAATTTCTTTTTGGGAGATTAGCACATCTCCTCGAAAGGATAAATTTTTGAAAATGAGCCCGCCATCAGAAAGTTCGTTCACATAGTCATCAATCATTTTCTTAAAATCAAGGCCCGCCTTAAAACGAATTCCATCCACTCTTGTTTGATACTCTGGCAGATTTTTTCCGTTTAGTAAAAACTCCATTTGCATAAACGGATCTTCCACAGTATATTCCCTGCCAAGACGGAGATTTAAATACTCCTGGAATGTGGACTGCTGCATATTATCCTCGCCCAGTTCAGGCAGCACCGTTGCCACATAGCTGTTAAACAAAGGATTCGGCGAGAACAACATGATATTTTCTGACTTTATCATTCCCCTGTAGCGATACAATAAGTAAGCAACCCGCTGCAGGGCAGCAGATGTCTTCCCGCTTCCGGCGACTCCTTGGACAATTAAAATTTTACTTTTTTCATTTCGGATAATGGCATTTTGCTCACGCTGGATCGTTGCCACAATGCTTTTCATTTGGGTGCTGGCATTGTTTCCAAGTACCTCCTGCAGCATTTCATCCCCAATTGTTACCCCTGTGTCAAACATTCCTTTTATTTCGGATGCCCGAATGATAAATTGGCGCTTTAATGTCATTTCTCCTTTAATCAATCCTTCTGGTGTCTGATAATGAGCGGGACCAGGAGAAAAATCGTAATATAAACTTGAGATGGGAGCACGCCAGTCATAAATTAAAAAATTCTCATCGTGTTCATCCATTAAGGAAGCGATGCCAAGATAGACTTGATCTGGAGACGTTTCTCCTTCCTCCCAGAAATCAATCCTGCCAAAGTAAGGAGAATATTTTAACCTTTTCAGCGTATCCAATTGTTTGTCAAGCTGCCGATAGGTGCGTTCACGCTCAGATAACAATTCGGACTGCTGCTTAATGCTGGCTGCAGTTTCAATTACATCATCCGGTTCATCTAAATTCACCGTTACATCCTGCCAAAAGCTTTTCCGAATCTCGAGGACATCTGTGCTTACCTTACTTGTATTTTGCATAAGCTTATTGATCTTTTTATTTACTTCTTTTACAACATTTTCGACCCGCTGCTGCTCTTCTTGCCAGTTTTTATTTTGCAAGTCACTCATGTAACCAACTCCTCGAAAAAATGATAGCCAAAATGTTGACAAATAGATTCAAAATGTGCTATTGTTATAATAGGTTATTTATACAATAAGCAATATCAATTGCATATAATACCAAAAGTCATTTTATCATTTCAGATGATGCAATTCAACCATAATGCAAATATCTTCAATCCAAAACGCCGTCATTGGCGTTTTTTTTTGGTTATTGTTTACTTCCCATTACTTGAACGAATTCCTCTAGGATAGTATTCGAAATCTCTTTTAAAAAATGATAAAAAAAGATTGACAATTAGCTGGTATCCCTTCTATAATTTATCTTGAATTAAATTATTTTAAATTCAAGATAATATTTTTCAAAACAAAGGGAGAGATTATTCATGGCAAAAACAAAATGGGCATTAGACCCTGCGCACAGCAGTGTGGATTTTTCAGTCCGCCACATGATGATTGCAAACGTAAAAGGATCATTTAACAGCTTTAATGCTGTTATTGAAGCAGATCCAGCTGATTTGACAACAGCCTCGATCGAATTTACTGTAGATACTTCAAGTGTTGACACACGTAACGCTGACCGTGATGCGCACCTAGTATCTGCCGATTTTTTTGATGTAGAAAACTACCCAGCCTTGACTTTTAAGGCAACTACTATCGAAAAAACAGACGAAGGTGAATATAAAGTAACCGGAGACTTAACTCTTCGTGGTGTAACAAAACAAGAAACTTTCGATGTTACCTTTGAAGGTCAAGGAAAAGATCCTTGGGGCAATGAAAAAGTCGGATTCAGCGCCAACAGCACATTAAACCGTTCAGACTACGGTTTAGTTTGGAATGCGGCTCTTGAAACTGGCGGAGTTCTAGTTGGGGACAAAGTGAAAGTTAATCTGCAAATTCAAGCAGCGAAAGCTGAATAAAATAGTAGAAAGAAAGAGGCTGACCTGCGTCAGCCTCTTTCTTTCTGATTCCATTTTTTACAATTAGGGTTGAATGATGACTCTAGTACCATTAGGCACCTTTTCAGCCAGCTGCAGGACATCGCGATTATGCATTCTTATACAGCCATGGGATACTGCTTTGCCTATAGAGCTCGGATCATTGGTCCCATGAATGCCATACCCTTTCTTAGAAAGGGACAGCCAGATTACACCAAAAGGCCCCCCTGGATTGTATTGCCGGTTTACAATCACAAAATCCCCTACAGGTGTTCGGGTTAACATACTCCCGGTTGCAATGGGAAATATTTTTTCAAACCTGCCATTATGATAGAGTGCCAGCTGCTTCTTACGAACGGATACATGGATGGAATAAGATATCGTGTTTGGATCAGGCAGACCAGGTATTTGAAGTTTTTGGCCGATATACAAATAATCTCCAATACCAGGATTTGCGGTATAAAGGCTGCGAATGCTCACTCTATAATCTTCAGCAATACTATGTAATGTTTCACCTGCCTTAACTGTATGAATCATGTGAATCACCCTTTTTTCACAGCATATGCCCGATAACCAGCGCCTATGCCCCCTAAATTCTCTCCATTAATAAAAAAGACGATCATGGGACTGTCCAAAATGTTAAGAGCTCAGACCCCTTAATGGACAAGCCCATGATTTTAAGCACGATGGCCAATGCAATCTTATTCGGCAAAAAAATAGGGTGCCATATCTTCCCGTTTAAAATGAATAAAGTAATAATCGTTACTGGCAGGGTCATATCGATAGTCCCTTTTCCACGTCTCAATGTTTTCAATAATTTCCCCTATTGCCTGCACTAACAATTGAATCTCGCCATTCGTCATGATCGGGTGAATGGAAATACGAACCCATCCCGGTTTCCCTGACAAATCCCCATGATTGATTTGATCAGTAATTTGTTTAGAGGCTTTTTTATTAATATTTAACAGATAGTGACCATAGGTACCTGCACAAGAACATCCCCCTCTAACTTGAATCCCATACCTGTCATTCAAGAGCCGGACGATTAAATTATAATGGATACCTTCAACATAAAAAGAGATGATACCTAAACGGTCTTTGATATGCCCCTCTAAGATATGAAGTTTCGGCAGCTTTTCAAGCTCAGACAATAACAAGGATGTCTGCTGTTTTTCCCGTTTAAGTATATTTTCAACTCCCATTGCCTCTTTTAATGTCAGGCACATCCCCGTACGAATAGCTTGAAGTATTCCAGGTGTCCCGCCATCTTCCCTTAGTTCGATTTCTTGATAATATTGATGTTCCCCCCAGGGATTCGTCCAAATCACAGTTCCGCCGCCCGGATGATCAGGCACCTTATTTTTATACAATCTCGAATCAAATACCGCCACACCGCTTGTGCCCGGTCCTCCCAAAAATTTATGGGGCGAAAAAAACACCCCATCCAATTTCTCCAATGGGTCTTTTGGGTGCATATTTATTTTTACATAGGGAGCAGAAGCCGCAAAATCTACTAAACAGAGGCCGCCATGCACATGCATGAGTTTTGCCAACTGATGATAGGGAGTTTGAATTCCCGTGACATTCGAGCATGCTGTAAATGCACCAATCTTTAATGGACGTTCACGATAGGACTTTAAGCAATTTTCCAAATGATCCAGATCAACATTTCCAGCAGGATCTGGGTTAATTTTGACTACCTCTGCAATTGTTTCCAGCCAAGAAGTTTGATTGGAATGATGCTCCATATGGGTGATAAAAATAACCGGCCGATTTTTTTCGGATAATGGAAGGGAACTCTTCCAACGCTCATGAACCCGGAGTCCCAGCATTCGCTGAAACTTATTCATAACCGAAGTCATCCCGAAGCCATCCAGCAGAACAACGTCGAGAGGGCCTGCATTTACATGGTCTTTTATAATTTGTTTGGCTTGGTGGTAAATTCCTGTCATCATTAAACTCGTTACATTTGATTCCGTATGAGTATTGGCCATAAAAGGCCCAATAACCTCTGTCATTCTATATTCAATTGGCCGGTACAATCGGCCGCTGGCTGTCCAGTCTGCATAAATAATCTCTTTTTTTCCGTAAGGAGAATCAAATTTTTGGTCGATTCCAATTACATGAGAACGAAAACTTTTAAAATACGCTTCAAGATCTTCCGGGACCCGGAAAGATTTAGTTCCTATCTTAGCGGTAATCATCTTGCCACCCCGTCATATAAGTCTTAATTATTACTATATGCAAGGGTTATTTTCATGTAGCTAATAAATTGGAAGCATCTTATCCCCTATTCGGGCTGGATTAAAAAAACCCGCCTTTTAAGCGAGTTCTTCCCTGCTATTTATTCGTTGCTTTAAAAGGTGGTGATCTTAACAGACTCCTTGCGGTTTACCTCATCAATCTTCTGGATAAACATCTGAAATACTCTCTTTTTCTCTTCTAAATCACGTATGTATTCTTTTAATTGATTATAGTTTTCCTCAAATGGTTTATGGTACATTTCCCGAATCTTTTCGATAATTTCCTCATTCACTGTAGACTGAATCACTTGCTTGGTTATTCCATATTTATAGGAATATACCTTCAATTCCTGTGCTATCTCTTCATATTCCTTTTCAATTTCATCAAGCACTTGGTGGATATCCTCTTTCCATTCCTCTAAAGATTTTTGAACATAAGATTTCACTACAGTTTCTTCCATGTCTTCACACCTACCGAATCTAATTTACTTTTTTGTATATTTTAACAAAATTAGATTACATGAAAGTTTCGGACTGGTTACATTTGGATTTTCATAGCTTTATTTCTGTATTATTCAGTTTGAACAATCTTCTTAAATTCATCAAGAGATGTTGAGTATTTAATATAGGTCCTAGGAAGCTGAAGATATTCTTCTTTCAATCCTTTCTTGATAAAAGGTCCTGGTGTAGTGGTCAGGCCGAATAAATAATATTCCTTGGCCTGTTGGATCACTCGATGATTAGTGTTCCCATATGGATAAGAAATGGCGATTACAGGTTTGCCTGTGATATTTTCAATTTTCTGTTTAGATAGCTTCAGTTCATCCTCTAGATTAGCCGCTTTAGTCAAATCCGGATGTGTCACGGTATGGGACTGAATCGAGAACATACCTGAATTCCCCAGCACTTTTAAATCGCCTGCTGTCAATCGATTGGTCCATCCTATAAAATCGGAAATGGCAAAAATGGTTGCTGCTGGCAGAAATTTGTCCGTCTTCAGCCTTTGGAATATTTTATAGGCATTGATATTATTCTTATACCCGTCATCAAAGGTGACCAAGATGGGCTTCTGCACATGTTCCGTTTCCTGCCAGCTCTCAAAGGTCAGCATGGTATAGCCATTGTCCCGCAAATAACGCATTTGCATTTCAAAATGAGCTGGGGTCACGTACAATTCCTTCTGGCCATGCCCAGCAAAATCCGCAATCGAGTGATAGACAAGAATCGGTACTCTTTCTGCAGCAATGGCAGCATCTGAGAATCCTAATACCATCCATGTTACCATCACAATTATCAGCGGTTTCATCGATAGCCCACCTTCCTACATTATTAATGGTATTATGTCACAGTTGAATGCTTCGTAAACTTTCGTCTTTACTCATCCTTTCATGTATACATGGTTTTTGTGTAAACTAATCAATAGAGAAACTAAAAGGAGAACTTTCATGACCAAGTATAAAATTTTATTTCTTGACGTAGATGGAACCATTCTTCCTCCTGACCATGTCATTCAAGAATCCACCAAAGATGCCATCAAACAAATACAGGCCAAAGGGATTGAAGTATTTATTGCGACAGGCAGGCCGCTTCATGAAATGGATGCTTTAGCCCAGCAATTAAACGTAAGCAGCTTTATTGCTTATAACGGTGCTTATGCCACCTATCAGGGGCAGGACTTGTATAAGGAGCCGTTGGACGAAGCAGCCGTTAAACAATTTCTAAAAATCGCAAAGGAACATCAGCATGAAGCTGTTTTGTATACTAACAGAACGAATGCCTTTACAGATTTGCAGTCTCCTTTATCGCATGAATTCATAGAGGTTTTTTCTCTTCACAAAAATGAAGCGTACACTCCTGCCATTGATTCCATCGTTTTGGGAATGACCTTGATCAATTTGAAACCAGGAGATACGGCATTATACGATAACAATGCCGGTATCCGACTATCTCAAGTGAACATCGAAAAAATGCAGCATTGCTATGATGTAATCCACCACAGGGTTAATAAAGGTTTTGGCGTACAGCATGTCTTACGGTATCTGGGAATCGATAAGGAATGTTCGATTGCCTTTGGAGATGGTATGAATGATAAAGAAATGCTGCAAGGTGTCGGAGAAAGCTTTGCGATGGGAAACAGCCACCCGGATCTTATTCGATTTGCCAAGCATAAAACCACCGATGTCACTAACTCTGGTATATCCAATGGATTAAAAAAGCTGGGATTAGTGGAATAGTGACTTACATAACCAAAGGATGGCGCCGATACGGGTCATCCTCTTTTGTTTTTTCTGCAAAATTAAACATTTTCATTGCTTTTTCCGGGAAAAAAGCTCAATTTGCAATAAAATGTTGTTATTTCAGGCTTACAGTCTTGTTTTGATAGCTTTTGTCAGGTGGCAGGAAAATCCACTATAGGGTGGTGAATAACTAATGAGAGATATTCCGAGATAAATAGAAAGGAATGATTTTTTTGAAATCCTATACACTTAAAGAGGCAGCCAAAAAAATAAATGTGACTCCTGGGACAATCCGCCAATGGGAAAAGGATTTACCAGGCGTCCTTGAAATTCCACGTTCCAAACAAGGTGCAAGGATTTATACTGTCACAGAAATGGATCAACTAAAAGAAATTAAAGAACTATATGCCCAAAAATTATCAAAGGAGCAAATCAGGCAAACCCTTAATGGCAGCCTGGCGGCCGAAAATACAAAAGGTGCAGAGGAAGAGGAGATGCCGTTCGAGAATCACCTCCCTCCAGCTGAAATCGATCTGGAAGTGATTCCTGAACAAGAGCCCGCAGCATTGAATCTCTCTTCTCCCAACACCAGCATGTTTTTCGAAGCTATGGATACCTATTCCAAAAGTTTCTTAAACGAGGTAAAGGAGGAGATCCGAGCTACAGTCCGAAAAGAAATCATTGATGAGGTAAAAAAGGAAATATCCAAAGGGACACTGCTTACCGTCAAAAAGATATCGGATTCTGTATACAAATCAACCGCCAATACAAAAGCGGAAATTCAGGAGCTTTCCAGTAACATCAATAAAGCCTCCGAAGTAACAGCCGATAAAATCCAATACCTATCAAAGAGCATCCAAAATGTTTCGATTGAGACCTATGAAGAAATCTCCAACCTATCTAAACAGATTGAAGACACTACAGAGGAAATTTCAAAGTATCTCGACCATACCAATCATGAAATTTACCAATTAACTGAAACAATAGCACAGGATCGAGACTACTTTATGGAAGACCGGGAGCAATATCGCAGGGATATCAAGCAGAGGGAAGCAGCCTTTCAACAAATGCTTACCAACTTTCGTGAGGTTGCAGCGTCTAGAGAAAAGAAATGGTGGAAATTCTGGGCATAATTTAATTTTTAATTTTTCTCGTCACTCGTGTTTTGGGCCATTTAAAAAAGTGGAGGGTTGCTCATGAATACAGGTGAAGCGGCAAAACTATTAGGTGTTTCTCCGAGTACGATTCAACGCTGGATTAAGCAGCTGGATTTGCCTATGGAACGAAATGAACGGGGGCATTATTATTTTAACGAAGAAGATCTTGATCTATTAAAAAAAATCCGTGACCAGCTGCAAAATGGGGTATTGCTGCATGAAATGAATCCCCCAAAAGAAAAGAAAACTACCAGAAGAGGTACGATTAAAACAGCCGAAACAGATGAAGCATTTGGAGAGCTGACTGCAAAAGTAAAAGCACTGGAAGCAGATTTACACGGGAAGGCTGATTCAGTTGTATCCTATCAGCTCCTGCAGCACCGTCGTGAATTAGAGGAATTGCAAAGCCATGTGTCTGAATTAAGCCA
The DNA here is from genome assembly GCF_943193175.1 of Neobacillus muris. Classification (GTDB taxonomy): domain Bacteria; phylum Bacillota; class Bacilli; order Bacillales; family Cytobacillaceae; genus Neobacillus; species Neobacillus muris. The sequence goes on along the minus strand of NZ_CALPDF010000057.1, from coordinate 14,661 downwards.
GCAAATCAAACAGCTTCAGCTGGAACTAGCTGAAATAAAGGATGGTTCACAAAAAGAAAAACCCCTCGTGTTAAACAACGGAAAGGTGAACCGGAAGAAGAAAAATTTTGTCAGTTCTTTATTTGGATTATAGCTTAGAAAAAATCAGCTGGACATTTAAATGTCCAGCTATTTTTTATTTGCTATATTCAGCTGCCCCCGCTTCCAAGCGGCAGTTTAGGTTCCACTAATGGTTTTGTATACTTTTTAACTAAATAACTCCCCAAAATCGTACAGACTACAAAGGAGAAGATGATCGGAATCCAGTAATTCTCTGAAACGACATTTAAACTTTCTTTCGGCAGGATCGTCTGAACCGGTTTAATGATAAAGCCATGGAATAAATAGACATAAAGCGTTCTCTCGCCAATCTTAGTCAGCTTTAGCTTTGATGATGGGATTAAGGTTAAGAAGCCATACGTTACAATAAGCGTAGCTGCATACTGGCTGGCCCGCAGCACGCCATCGAACAGCTGCTCCCCGCCCATTCCGGCATAGGATGTATCACCTAATAGCCAAGGTACGGCAGTTTCAGGAATGCCGATGGCAAAACAAATGACAGTTGCTAAAATAATCACGATACCAATCGGAAGTGAATACCTGTTCCTGACTAACCGTTGTAATTGGTTTCCTTTTAGCAAATAGCCGATAAAGAAATAAGGAAAGAATACGAACGTTCTTGAAAGGCTCATAAAGCTCCCAATGTCATCAATATAGCCAACGGCAATCCCTATTCCTGCCGAAACAAAAAAGCCGGCCCACCCCATCTTTGAGAATAAATAAAGAAATACGTTCCAAAAGAACATGCTCAACAAAAACCACAAGGACCAATGCGGCTCCAGAATATCAAAATGAATGGTCGATTCCTTGCCAATGGCGTAATAAAAAACGGAATAAATAACCTGAAAAATAAAGTAAGGAACTAGAATTTTCTTGAATGTCTTGACTAGATATCCTTTCTTTTTGAAATTCTTGGCAAAATAGCCAGAAATCATGATAAACGCCGGCATATGAAATAAATAAATGAACGTATACAAAGTGTATAACACTTTATTGTATTCCTTTAACGGGCTAATGACATGTCCAAATACGACAAGGAATATTAAAATAAATTTAGCATTATCAAAGTATTCACTTCTTTTAGAAGCAGCAGCCATTCTATCCCCCCTGACTTTTTATTCCATCAAAAGGTATAGTAATATTGTAATCTTATTATGTTTTGTGTTTGTTAACTCATTCGAAAGTAATTATTAGAAAGATAACTAGCCTGATTATAATACCTTTTCTATAGTTTACAATATCAATATTACAGGAAGATGTTGATAGAGTTACTTTTAGTATCAACTCATTTACATTTTCACAATAATAATAAAATATTCCTACGATTAATTTCCTATTCTTTCTGCCTTTGACCTTTTGATTATAAGCTGGCGCATACGAATTCCATTTTATGAAACTGCCTGGCAAATTTCAATGGAAATAAAAAGCCAGCAAAAGCATAGAGCTTTCGCCTATGCTTTTGCTGGAACCAACAGATCCACCAATCGGGAACTTAGAATTTCGGTGTAATTTTCTTTTAATTCGGCAATGGAAATCCCTAGCAGTTCCGCTGCCTTTGGCAAAAAATCATTATCATATCTAAGCCAAGAGGCGTAGTTTCTTTTTATAAAAAGTTCTGCTTCAACAAAGGAGGAGAAGGCTGTCTCCATTTTTGCCCCATTATGAAATATTTCATAACAGCCATCGCCACTTGGAATGATGAATGAAACTTCATCCGCATGATTAATATAACATGATCCAACATTGGAATCTTTAACGTTAAATTCATTCCGGTCAGCGTCCGGTTTCAGCGGCAGCACGTCAAAAACATTGACAACAAAAATACGAAACGCTTCCTTCGTCAACTCGGCCCCAGAAGCCTTAGGATGGCCCCCGCCGCCATATTCCTTGGCAAATTGGGCAACATTCACTTCATCATGAATGGTTCGAAACCCCATTTTTTTCGTTCCCATATTTAGCAGAGCAATCATGTCCAGGTGCGGATTTAAATTATTTAAAGCATTCCCTAATTCCGAAAGATGCTGCTCAGCATGGACAATCCCGACACAATAGCCGCCGACAAAAGTTTGAACCAGCTGCCTGCTCTTGGATTGGATATAGCGATTAATTTTATTCTCTTCAATATCAAGGATCATCGTTTCAGTGTCCGTAAAAGAAAATGTATCATGATCCCCGGACAGCCGTTTAATCATTTCTTCCTCAAAATGTTCCCTATTTAATATGTAAAATAAGTCATTTAATCGTTTGGCTGCTATGTTTTGATTCGCATCCCATTCCCATGTATCATATTGGCGGACTAAATCAATAAAATCTTCAAGTGCCTTATTTCTTTCCATTTTGTTATGTTTGATTAAATAATCGTAAAATAGCGAAGTGGCACATGTTTTTTTCCCCGACTCGTATTCTGCCACAACACTTCCCCAAGGATATTTATTAAAGTGCATCGCCGTTACATGATGGTCAATGACCTGTACATGTTTTCCTTCCCGGAACCGGTTTACCAATTTCTTTTCTACCTGCTCATTAACGGCTAAATCCGTTATAAAAAGCTCCTCCTTGTCATTGTCCGGATTCCCTATAAACGCCTCTACTCTCTGATTTAAATTGCGATAAGAACAATAATACACTCTAGCCTGGTCTCCGAAAGCAAGCTTGGCAATAACCCCACAGCCAAGCCCATCTAAATCGATATCTGTAAATAGTTTTACCATAGTTTACCACCATTCAATATTTTTCCATGAAATTTAGTGTATTGCCGATTAACGAATCTTATACCCATTTTACGGGATTCATAAATTATATTACTTTAGTGAAATCAAGTAAAGGTACGGATGACGAGCACCCGCCAGCATGTACTCACTTAATTTGTTTCCAAGTACGTTAGGCTTAAGCCCGGTAATATCCTCTCTTTAATCCAAACCAACTAAACCACAGCGCCTGAGCAAAAAAGAATCCACCCCAAACGGGAGCTGGCAATAGGATGGTTAGACGTGCCAAATTGGCAGCATCGCCTGCAGTCTGGGGGGAAGCGATACTAAGATAAAGGATCTCGTAGGCACTTTTCAGTGAATCAACTAATAAAATAGAGGCAATCATCAATAATAAGTGATCCCGAAACCCTGGGGTTCCTTTGATCAGTAAATATAAAAAACAGGCGGCAAAGGACAAAAGCCAGAATACCCCATAAGGATTGCGTACCCAAAAAATCAGATTTAACGCAATAAACGCCAGCAAGATATCAATTAAAAGGTTTTGTTTTTTCTTCCTGATCAACAAAAACGATAAAAAAGCCATAAACGATGAAAAGATATACCCCGCAAGACTAGTAATAAAGCGGCCAATCCAGGTTGATTGGCGGCTGTAGGTCGCTCCTTCTGAGTTCATAAACAACGAGATTTTTTCAACATCTCCACTCAATAGTGCCACCAAAGCATGGCCAGATTCATGAAAAAGAGTATTGATGACTCGAATATAATTCCCTATTAATGGCGCATGAATCAGGATAAAAGCAACCGTAAGGAAAACGAAAAACTTCGCGCTTAATTTTTCCCTAACAAAGCCCATTTTGCTCCCCCATCTCCGATCAATTTTCTTTTTGTCTTTATTTTATCACTCCCTTTATGAAGAGGAACAATTTTAAACTTTAAGGCTGTTCAAGTCTTAAAAGATCCATTTCATGCCTGGGAGGTCGACAAACCAACAACTTATATGTTATCATAAAGTTGTTTATTGCCAAACAAAGGAGGAAACGATTTGATACAATTTAAAAACATCGTTAAAAAATACAAAACCAAAACAGTCATCCAGCGGTTTTCATTGGATATTGACTCCGGACAGCTCGTTGTATTCATAGGGCCGAGCGGTTGTGGGAAAACCACGTTGCTTAAAATGATCAACCAGCTGATCCAGCCAACCTCAGGGCAAATCCTCGTAAACGGAACAGATATTTCAACAATGAACCCAATTGAGCTTCGAAGAAATATTGGTTATGTCATTCAAAATACAGGCTTATTTCCACATATGACCATAAAAGAGAATCTTGAGTTAATACCGAAGCTAAAGGGAGAGGGTCCCGCAGAAATTGAGAAAAAAACCTTTGAATTACTGGAGATAGTCGGTTTGGACCCTAAGGAATTTTTGGACCGGTATCCAAAGGAATTAAGCGGCGGCCAGCAGCAAAGAGTCGGAGTGGCACGAGCCTTTTCCACTAATTCCGACATTATTTTAATGGATGAACCCTTTAGTGCATTAGACCCTGTTACCCGCACTTCCCTTCAAGATGAACTCTACCAAATGCAAAGAGAATTGAACAAAACCATCGTATTTGTTACCCATGATATGGACGAAGCTATTAAAATAGCAGATAAGATTTGCATATTAAAAGATGGTGACATTGTTCAATATGACACACCTGAAAATATCCTTAAAAACCCCGCCAATGATTTCGTTTCCGATTTTATTGGAAAAAGAAGAGTGTGGAACAATCCTGAATTATTGCTAGCCGAAGATATCATGATTTCCAATCCTGTCAAAATCCACGCAAACCGCAATATCTTGCAGGCAATTGAAATTATGAAGGATAACAAGGTTGACAGCTTAATGGTTACAGACAAAACCAATCGGTTAATTGGCATGGTTACATTAAAAAGCATCCAATTATTCAACCGGAATGCTTCCATCGAAGAAGTCATGGAGCGGAATGTCCTGTCAGTATCCAATGAGACCAATTTGCTGTCGGTGTTAGCGATCATGAATGAGCACAAAATTGGCTACGTTCCAGTGGTCAATAGCATGAATCAATTGGCAGGTCTCATAACACGAAGCAGCATTTTATCTGCTTTAAGCAGCCAGTTAATTGAAATGGAGGTGGCATTTTAATGGGTGCCATATGGAATTATGTTACTTCAAATTATAATCAAATTCTGGATTTATTAGGCCAGCACGTCTATCTAAGTGTCCTTTCTGTGTTTATTGCCGTTATCATTGGAGTTCCTCTTGGCATATTAATTTCCAGAGAACCTAAACTGTCAAAGCCGATTATAGGTACCGCTAATGTGATTCAGGCCATACCAAGCTTAGCATTGCTCGGATTTTTAATTCCGTTTATTGGGATTGGCAGCTCACCAGCCATCGTTATGGTCGTCCTATATTCCCTGCTTCCAATCGTGAAAAATACGTACACCGGTTTAACTAATATCGACCGGGATATTCTGGAAGCCGCCAAAGGCATCGGCTTAACCAAAAGTCAGACAATGAGAAAGGTTCAACTGCCGCTTGCATTTCCGATGATTATGGCGGGTATCAGAATTTCAGCTGTTACAGCTGTTGGTTTAATGACAATCGCTGCCTTTGTTGGGGCAGGCGGACTAGGCTATCTTGTATTCTCCGGAGTTCAAACCGTAGACAACGCCATGATCTTAGCTGGCGCAATCCCAGCCTGCATTCTGGCTTTGCTGATTGACTTTGTTGTTGGAAAATTGGAAGCCTCCCTGTCATACGAACAAAAACAAAAATCATCTAAGAAAATGGGGAAAACAGCTAAAAAAGTTGTCATTTCTCTAGCCAGTATCATTCTGATCTTTGCTGGGGGGTTTACTATTTATACGAAGGCCAAAATGGATGATTCGATTGTAATCGGATCGAAAAACTTTACCGAACAGCTTATTCTTGGAAATATGCTTGCCGATTTAATAGAAAATAAAACTGATATAAACGTAGAAAGAAAATTAAATCTCGGTGGTTCACAAGTTACCTTTGGCGCCTTAAAAAGCGGGGACATTGATGTATATGTTGAATACACTGGGACAGGTTTAGTGAATATTTTAAATCACCCTCCCCAGAATGACCCTGAACAGGTTTATAACCAAGTCCAAAAGGAATTCAACCAAAAATATGGAATTGAATTGTTAAAACCGCTTGGGTTCAATAATACCTACGCACTTGCCATCCGCCAAGACACCGCCAATCAATTTGGGTTAAATACGATTTCTGACCTGGCGAAAGTAAGCAGAGACTTAATTATTGGTCCAACCATCGAATTTCCAAACCGTGAGGATGGATTAATTGGTCTTACCAAGAACTATCAGATGGAGTTTAAAGACGTAAAAGCGGTTGACGGAGGATTGCGTTATACGGCCCTGAACAATCATAAAAGCGATGTTATTGACGCTTTTTCTACAGATGGTTTAATTGAGGCGTTTAAATTAAAAGTCTTAGAGGATGATAAAAACTTCTTCCCTCCTTATTATGCAGTGCCGATTATTAAAGAGGAAACAATGAAGGAACATCCAGAACTCAAAAAAGTTCTCAACAGCCTTGCCGGCAAGCTGTCCGATGAAAAGATGCGGGAACTGAACTATAAGGTTGACAGTCTCAAGCAATCACCAGCTAAAGTGGCAAACGAATTCCTGAAGCAAGAAGGATTAATTCAATAAGTATTCAAAGAAGCTGGCATGCGAAATGCCAGCTTTTTCATTATTCCTGAAGGAAATGGACCACTCTGTCATATGCTTTTTCATCACCAATAACGAGAAATACATCCCCTTCAAGAATTAATACATAGGGACCGGGTGATATAATTAATTCTCCATTTCTTTTAATGCCAATCACCGTTCCGCCGGTATTCTGCCAAAATTTCACTTCTGAAACAGTCTTGCCGATATGGACACAACCGGGATGAATTTCCACCTCAATAGGCGCCAAAGGATTCGTATGGCGAAGTTTCCCTGAATAGTCCATGATTTTCCTTAGCGCATCCAATAACTGTTCATCCAAATTATTTCTTTCACCCATGATGGCATGAACTTGTTTTTCCAAGTCCTTGATGCTTGCCAAATTGGAGAAACGAGAAATATATTTAAAGGCATTTTCCTTTGAGGCGATGATAATGCCGCTGCCTTTAGATGACTGGACAATTTCTACATCTTCCAGTATCTTTATAGCCCGCCTAATTGTCTCAGGCGAAACCTTGTACTCACTCGCCAATGTTGATCGGCCATGAATTTTATCCCCTACTCTAAATTCCCCGTCGTTAATGCGATTTGCGATATCAATAGCGATCCGCTCATATGTAGGTATTTGTGCCCTTTGCATAAAAACCCCCAAAACAATTTAATCATATTATCTAAATTTCATCTTTTATTCCACTATACCTGTTTATCGTTATGTTTGCGAGTTCAAACTTCTTAACCGTTAGTTTTTCATATTTAAGGACATAATAGTACAAATCAGTGATACATAAGGGAGCAAGAACGGTGAATGGCGTGGTTAATGGGGGGTAAAAAAATGAAACGAAAGATCATCATTTTTTTTAGTGTTGTTTTTATCCTTTTTATGGCTGGTTTATTTGTGTTTTATCTGGTAAAACATGATTCCTCAAGATGGCAGGTCGCACTGGGCGGCATATTTGCCAGTGCTTTGCCGTTACTTTTATTAAAGGGACCAGATAATCCGTTTAATGTTCCTGCTATTATCAGTTATTATTTATTTCTAATCTGCTCGCTATTCTTAGGCTCTATCTCATCCTTTTATCTCCATTACAAGTGGTGGGATTCAACTCTGCATTTTTTTAAGGCGCTTTATGTAGGCGCAATTGGCATTACGCTGTATAAGCTTTTTATTCCAGCCCATGTCAGGAACGATGTATCTAAATGGATTATTTTTCTTTTTGTCCTGTCACTTGGGGTCCTTTCAAGTGTCCTTTGGGAAATCTACGAGTTTTTAGGGGATATGACTTTTACCCATACGATGCAAAGAGGAGGAAATAAGGATACGATGTATGACCTCCTGTGCGGATTAGGCGGAAGTCTTATGATAGCCATCTATTCTTTGATTCGAAAACCAAAAGTATAGGGAAGGTAACAGACATGAGAAATAAACTTGTTATAGTTCTAAGCGGATTATACGTCCTTTTTATGGCGTGTTTAGCTTTTTACTATTATAGCCATCAGGAGTCCTTTAAAGCATCCGTTGCCATCGGGGGAATTGTTTGCGGTGCCATTCCGTTAGGATTAGCAGCTTTTACAAGGCTCCAGTTTAATTTACCGATTGTCATGTTTTATTTAATTTTCTTGGTTGGCTCCCAATATTTAGGGTCGATCCTCGGCTGGTATGGGTTGGGCTGGTGGGATACGTTTCTCCATGCCATCAGTGGAATGATTCTTGCCTTCACCGGTATAGCCTTATACGAAAGGTTCGCACACCGGAATGCAGGAGATGAAATATCAGCATGGTTTGTTTTTTTATTTGCACTGGGAATATCCGTACTTGGGGGAGTGCTATGGGAGGCATATGAGTTTAGCAGTGACCAATTCTTTGGCATGACCCTGCAAGGCGGTGGCAATAAAGATACGATGATTGACTTAATTTCCGATACTGGAGGCGGCCTATTGGTTTCTTTAGGGGCTGGGATCAGAACAAAATTCAAACTCCATAGAAAACACGGAAACAGCTGACCCGCTGTATAGGGCTGAACCACAAGATTGATAACAATCCTTCCTTGTGAGGCAGCATCTCTTGCGGATCAGCCATTTTTACCATATTCTATACAGTCACTGGTGCAAAAAATTCATCATATAATGCATGGACTGCCCGTTTTTCATCTACTTCCTTGACACCGAACATCATGCTGACTTCCGACGACCCTTGGTTAATCATTTCAATATTTACTTGGGCATTAGCCAAGGCTTTTGAAGCTCTTGACATGGTTCCCACATTTCGCCGCATGCCTTCTCCTACCACCATAATGAGCGCCAGGCTATGCTCAAATTTTACTTCATCTGCATGCAGTTCCGTCATGATTCGCTCCTTGATCTGTTCTTCAGTGGCATCTTCTAACTGGCTTTCCCGCAAAATCACCGAAATGTCATCAATTCCGGATGGAGTATGTTCATAGCTGAGCCCAAAGTCTTCTAAAATCGCTAGCAGCCTTCGGCCAAAGCCAATTTCCCGATTCATTAAATATTTGCTCACATAAATGCTGCAGAAACCCTCATCACTGGCTATCCCGATAACTGGACCATTGGTATTGTCCCGCTCAGCGACAATTCTCGTTCCGGGCGCACTTGGGTTATTCGTATTTTTTACATGTACGGGTATCCCTGCCCTAAATGCCGGAACAAGCGCCTCATCATGGAGGACACTGAAACCTGCATATGACAGCTCCCGCATTTCCCGATATGTCAGCTCTTTGATTTCTTTTGGTTTCTCCACAATAAACGGATTAACCGAGTAAACGGCATCTACATCAGTGAAATTCTCGTACAAGTCCGCCTTCACTGCATTCGCTAATATTGATCCGGTTATATCAGATCCACTTCGGGAAAAGGTGTATACGTCCCCATCTTTGCTATATCCAAAAAATCCTGGAAAGATACTGATTCCTGGATAGGATCGAAGCGCCTGTAATTGTTCATAGGCTTCAGGAAGCGCTTGGGCATTCCCTGGTTCAGCACTGACAATCAGGCCAGCTGACCCAGGGTCAACATAATGGGCCTCCACACCTTGCTTTTGAAAATAGGCCGCTACCAGCTTGGCATTATTATCTTCCCCGCTTGCTTTGATTCTGTCCATAAACCGGTCTGGCTTGCTCTTGTCACCTTCGAGCCGCTCCATTAAATCTTCACAAATTTCCTTGATGATATCACAGCCCAGCCCTAATTCCTCTGCAATGCCCGAATACCGCTCTAATACTTTGCCGGCGAGTTCTTGATAATCATGATGCATCAAACTAGCTTGACCGCATTCTATTAATAAATCCGTTACTTTTGTGTCCTCCGGATATCTTTTACCAGGAGCAGAAACGACTACAATTTTCCGCTCTGGGTCAGAAGTGACAATTTCAAAAACTTTGTTTATCTGTCCGCCAGACGCTAAGGACGATCCACCAAACTTTACGACCTTCATCCCTACAACTCCCTATCCATTCAAAATATAACCCTTATTTTAGTACATATTAAAAATTATTCAAGTGTTTTTTCTTTTCGTCACAAACAATTGTCTTTTTAGGGAGGACGTCGATGATTTCTAATGAATCACCTCAATAAAGTGAGCCAAAATTCTGGCCGTTAGACCCCATATCACTTTATCTTCATAACGGTAAAAATATTCCTCCATCTCCCTCGTTCTCCAATTGTAATTTTCACCGCCGATAATTAAGTCAAAAGGAAAGTTCTTCTCAGGTTCCACTTTAAATCGAACATGATGAATTTCAGGCTCACGATGGAAAAAAAAAGCTAATGGAACCGTAAAGATTTCTTCTACCTCAGAAGGGTTTGGCTGGATTTTGTCCGAATTTAGGATCATCCCAGCAAATGGATACACGATCATCCCGAAAGGTGTCACCATAAAGTCTAATGGGAATACCTCAGAGATATCGGCTTTTTGTATCCTTAATTCTTCGGTTGTTTCACGGACAGCCGCTGTTTTCTCATCAGGATCCAAGGAATCCATTCTTCCTCCAGGGAAGCAAATCTCACCAGGCTGCCTTCTTAGATTAAGAGAACGTTTCTCAAATAATACATGAATTCCATCTTCCTTTTGAATAAGCGGAATTAATACCGCGTATTTGGAATATTTGCTGCTTCCTAATATAGAAGGGAGATGATTTTTTAACTTGTATATAATCATATCCAGATCCATTTCTTCACCCCGCTTAACATGATCCTTAAATATAGGATAACACTTTATGGATAATAGTCACCAAAAATAAAACAATCCAACCAGCGTGCAGTTGGATTGTCATGGATAGCTGCTTTCACTAAGCGAGGATTGCCCGGTCACTAGCCATTTGAGTTCCTCGAATACGTTTAAATTCTGCCAGCAGTCCTTCAATGGACAACTGCTTCTTTTGCTCTTCATTCACTTCCAAGATAATTTGTCCTTTATCCATCATAATCAACCGGTTGCCTAAATCGATCGCCTGCTGCATATTGTGAGTGACCATTAGGGTGGTCAGCTGGTATTTCGCCACAATTTCCTTTGTCAAATTTGTAATCAGTTCCGCTCTTGAAGGGTCAAGTGCGGCTGTATGCTCATCCAGAAGCAAAATAGATGGTTCTGTAAAGGTCGCCATCAATAATGATAACGCTTGCCGTTCCCCTCCTGACAAAAGGCCAACTTTTGCATTGAGGCGATTCTCAAGTCCCAGATGAAGGGTTTCAAGCACCTCACGGAAGTACTCTTTCCGTTTCTTAGTCACGCCTCGGCGAAGTGTTCGCGTTTTATTTCGAGCATAGGCCATGGCCAGGTTTTCTTCTATCGTCATGCTCGGAGCCGTTCCTGCCATCGGATCCTGAAAAACACGGCCAATCATTTTTGATCGTTTGAATTCCGACATACTCGTTACATCTTTACCGGCAATTTGAACTTCCCCGACATCCGGTACTAACACACCGGAAATGATATTCATCAAGGTCGATTTCCCTGCTCCATTACTGCCTATAACAGTGACAAAATCACCGGGCTTCAGCGTAAGATTCACCTGATCAATTGCGATTTTTTCATCAGGGGTTCCCTCATTAAAGATCTTATGAATTTGATTTAAGTGCAGCATGGTTTTCCCCCTTGGTTTGGGCAGTTGCCTGAATCATGTTCATTCTTTTTTGAGTTTTGCGCCTTCTCTCTTTTGAACCTTCGATTATCTTAGGTGTTGTTAAGGCAATTATGACAATTATCGCCGTAATCAACTTCATATCCCCTGGATCTAAAAATTCAACTCGCAGTGCCAGGGTGACCACGATCCGGTAGATTATTGATCCTCCAATTACAGCAAGAGTTGTCCGTGCAATCGTTTTGGTTCCAAACAGAGCTTCACCGATAATGACTGAAGCCAGCCCGATGACGATCATGCCAATCCCCATTCCGACATCAGCAAAGCCGCCTTGTTGGGCAATAAGGGCACCCGAAAAGGCCACAAGTGCATTAGATAAACCTAGTCCGAGTACCACAAGGATATTGGTGTTAGCTGACAGACTTCGAATCATCCGTTTGTTATCACCTGTAGCTCTGATGGCTAAACCAATCTCCGTTTGCAGGAACCAGTCTGTAATAAATTTAATCATCAAAGTAACAATAATCATTACGATTAAGATTCCCCAAGTTTCTGGAAGGCTGTCTGAAAGGCCTACCATTGACAGGAACCCGTTAAAGAATGAATCAATGCCTGTTTCCTCAAAAACACTTCTGATTTTTGTAAAGGCTGTATCCGTATTTAATAAAGGGATATTGGATCGTCCCATGATTCGCAGATTGATCGAATAAAGCGCAATCATCATCAGGATTCCGGAAAGCAAATTATTGATTTTTCCAAATGTATGAAGCAGTCCCGTCATACAACCTGCTGCGAAACCGGCAAACAACGCCAAGATCGTTGCCAAGAATGGATTCGCACCGTTAGCGATCATCACGGCTGTAACAGCAGCTCCTGTTACAAAGCTTCCATCCACCGTAAGGTCTGGGAAATCCAGAATACGAAAGGAAAGATAGACGCCAAGCGCCATAATCGCATAGATGATTCCTGCTTCAAACGATCCAAATATGGCTGTAAACATTGAGATCATCCTCTCTTTAGGACCTCTTTCAAAACAAGTCCTATTTGACTTAAAAGAATCAAGGTGTCATCCCTAAGCGGCCTTCTCCTTGTTATATTTACTTATTCATTTCCATCATAAAATTCGCCAAGATTTTTCCATTCGTCCTTCACTTTCAGTCCCTGTGCTTCCGCAGCTTTTGTATTGATGACCAGTTTTAAGCTGTTCGGCAGTTCAACTGGGATTTCTGAAGGTTTCTTATTGCCGCTTAAAATATCTGCAGCCATTACTCCAGACTGGTAACCAAGATCATAGTAGCTAAAGCCGCTGGCTGCAACCGCACCTTTTTTCATAGAATCCAGTTCACCGACGAATAGCGGTATTTTTTTCGAATTCGCAACGTCAATAACGGTATCAAGTGCGGTAACAACGGTATTGTCTGTCGGAACATAGATGGCATCCACCCGTCCCACTAATGATTCAGCAGCCTGCTTAACCTCCGCTGTGGTCGATACGGATACTTCTACGATTTTAGCGCCTTTTTCTTCAGCTATTTTCTTGACTTCTTTTACTTGTACCTCTGAATTCTGCTCCCCAGAATTGTAGATAACACCAATGCTTTTGGCTCTCACTTCATCTGTAATAAAGCTAATGGTCTTTTTCGTTGCCTCCGGATGGTTATCCGTTGTTCCGGTTATATTTTTGCCTGGCTTATCAAACGATTCGACCAGTTCCGCTCCGACTGGATCGGTTACCGATGTAAAAACAATCGGAATATCTTTCGTTGCATTTAAGGCAGCTGTAGCACTAGGGGTAGCGTTTGCAAAAATCAAGTCCACTTTATCACCAACAAAATTGTTTGCAATCGTTGCGGTATTGTTCATGTCTGCCTGGGCGTTTTGTTCGTCGTATTTCACCTTAAGCCCTTTATCTTCCAATGCTTTCTTAAATCCTTCAGTTGCAGCATCAAGTGATGGATGCGGAGCGTATTGGGAAATTCCTACCGTAAATTCCGCCTGTTCTGCTCCCCCCTCCTTTTGGCCGCTGGATGTCTCGCTCTGGCCGCACCCAGACAAAAGCAGCAATCCTGCTAATGCCAACGAGAGTGCCGTTCCCCCTCTTTTCATAAAACAAATCCTCCTTATTTACTCCCTAGTTTGATTTTTTAAAATATTTATTATTTTAAAAATTATTCTAGTATTTTTCTGGTGCAAAAGCAATAGATATCCCAAAATTAATTTTTCGCTTTAAAGCAGCATAACATCATAACGGATTTTCTTCTCGCAAAAAAGAGGCTGTCCAAAAAGAAAAGAGCCCGACACCACCCCGCCATTTATAGAAGGTATTTTGAAAAAACCATTCTATATATTAGTCCAGGCGTGAAATCAGACCCCTTAATGGACAGCCCCATCACAAATGTTTTTATTCAAATTTGGAGGAATTACCTTCAGTATTTTACCAATCCTTTGTCCATTCCAGTAATTTATCAATTTCGACCTGTTTCAATTTATAATTGTTATTCTCAGATGGCAGATTTGAAGTAGCCTCAAGTAATTTGTCGATATCAATGATCACTTTCCCCATATTTATCCAACCTCCCGAGTATTTTTTGGCTGTTTTGTACTAAATTATTCGTCGTTGAATGGGGTACTATGGGGGTAGACTGTAAAAAATCTTCAGTAAAAATCGACTAGCCTAGCTTGGTCACCTGCTTCTGGAACTTGAAATTATTCCAAGATAAAATCAAACCCTCATGATCCTTGTAATAAGGGTTCCCAGAATCAAAAAAAAAGAGAAGAATTTAATCTTCTCAGATTGTCGAGAAAGGGTATTTTTCTCGGCAATTTTTTATTATCACAGAATCTAAATACCAAATTTATTGAATGTCCATGCAAATGGGCCTGTTGATTTCCGTTCCGGGCACTCGCTTTCCGCGGGGAGCTCCTGGAGCCTCCTCAGCGCTTTGGCGCCTGCGGGGTCTCCAGTGACCTCTACTTCCCGCAGGAGTCGAGTGCCCTCCACTCCAATCAACAGG
>NZ_CALPDF010000056.1 GCF_943193175.1 Neobacillus muris | reverse complement strand
AGCCATTGAGGACAAAACCAGCTAAGGAGAGCAGCGAAACTGTCTTCAAACACAGCCATTGAGGACAAAACCAGCTAAGGAGAGTAGCGAAACTGTCTTCAATCACCACTATTGAAGACAAAGACCGCTTGGACCCTCCCAATGAGCCCCAAACTCCAACTGTCTCCTGATTGTTCACGCAAAAACTGGCCAGAAAAAACAAAAGCAGGCTGAGAAAAAAGACTGATTTTTCTCCACCTGCTTTATTTTAAGAACTTATCAGACAGCTCCGCAAAGAACTGTTTCTTGCTTATTTTTCTGAAGCTCTATTCCATCTTCTGCGATAAAACAGAACAAGTCCAGCAATGAATAGGAATGCTCCAATGAATAACCAATTATATTGGTTGGTAGCAGTATGAGGCAACTGACCTGGCGTTTTTTGGTCACTGTCGCCTTTGTCATTTTCTTTCGCTGCCTCTTGATTTAAAGATTCATCCGCTGCTAATTGGTCAGGATGAAAGACGGCAAACGTACTAAAATGGCTTGTATAGACGGTCAGCTTGCCATCCTTATACTCTCCGCCAACTAGTTCCCATTGCTTGTTCGTCTCATTCCAATAATAGACCTTCAATTCTTCTGGATGCTCATAAGCTGATTCAGCAATTGGAAAAGTAATTTCGATTTTATGATCAAACGTGCTGATAATTTTTCCATCCAGCTTGATAGTAAAGTCATAAATGGAATGGGCTGATAAATTAGCTGCCGGCAGCGCGATTGGATCCTTGTCTACTTTTTCTAGGGTGATGAGCAAGCTTCCGTTTTTATCAAAATTGACAAGTGGAATGGTCAGCTGGACATCATTTTTTACGATAGTAAGCGACGCATTTCTTTCCTTTAACAATTCAAGCTGCTCTTTCGTCAGCTGGACCTCATTTACATCAGTGGCGCTGTCTTTTACATCGATAATCAACTGGCCATTTTCATCAAGCGACTGTACTTGATCATCCGGGATCGTGGCTGTTTGGCCTTCTATTTGCGGTGTAGTTGTCACCACTGGTTTTAATCGTTTCACCGTAATGGTGTAGGTTTGGGTGCTTCCGGTTTGCGCCGTAACCGTCACGGTAATGTTTGTATTTTCCTCATTTAAGCGAATGTCACTTGAATCTTTTCCGCTTTGGACGAGCTCGCCATTCACGGTTACGGTGGCATTCTCTTCATTCACGAAGGGAGCCAGTTTGATTGAATCCGTGTTGCTGCCCACACTGACATGATAGTCGAATGTTTCTGGATCAAATAGAGGAGTCATGGTTCCCTCACTCATTTTTAGATCACTAAGTGCGGCATCATTAGACAATAACTGGATGGAGGCTGTGAGTAATTCAGTGAACTTGCCATCACTAGCTTGAATCGTTAATTGATAACTTGGCTTTGTTTTGGTATTCATAATGGCTGATTTATTCACGGTAATTGTTCCATTATTTCGATCAATCTTAAAGACCTCACCATCATTGCCTGCTGTTATTTCATAGGTGATAGCATCTCCATCCACATCGGTAGCGCCCATAACGCCCACTACGGTATTCACGGCAGCATTTTCAGCTAGGATTGCCGAGATATCTTCTCCCACAGGGGCATGATCATTCACATTGTTGAGATAAATAGTCACAGTGGAATAGGCCTGATTGGCACCGTCGCTCACCTCTACCGTTAAGGTAAAGCTTCTGGTCTTTTCGTAATCTAATTTGGTTTCGTCCACAACACGTATTTCTCCTGTGTTTTCGTCGATAGCGAAGGCGTTCGCTTCGTTGCCGCCTGTAATATGGAACGAAACGGTACTATCTTCATCACGGTCGACAGAACTTACTTTCCCGATTTTTGTCTCATTGGCTGTATTTTCATCGATGGCAGCGGTAAAGCCTGTTCCAACCGGAACGTTGTCATTCAGATTATTCAAATGGACCGTAATCGTTGCAGTATTTGTATCATATCCATCATTAGCAGCGATCGTTAGTTGGTAGCTCTTTTTCGTTTCGTAATCCAGCTGTTGTCCTTTTACAACGGATAGCTGCCCATTCTCCCGATTTAGCATGAAGATTCCCTCGTCATTCCCTGCTGTAATCGAATAGGATAAGGAATCACCATCACTGTCATTTCCGATGATGGTTCCTGCTAATGTGTCAGCCGCTGCATTTTCATCCACCTGAAACGCTTGGTTGGTTAGGGCCGGGATCCTGTTTCGGCTGACAACGACACTATAAAATTTTTGTGTCGTACGGTCTTCTGCCAAGGTCACAATGGTAAAAGGGTTAGCGCCGATTTCTAACGAAACCTTTTTCGCCTGGCTTGAAGTCAGCGGTGCGCCATTCAAGGTCAGTGTTCCATTGGTATCTGCAAGAACAGCGGTCAAATCGATATTGGTGACATCATTTTTCACCTTCATGCTGTAATTCGTAATAGTTGGGCGGAATGCTGGATTCAATGTACCAGGAGATACGCTTAAATCCGCTAAATCTGCGTTATTAGACAGCATGCGATAAACAAAAATGGAGTACATTTTTGTATTTCCGTCCTGTGCGGTTACGACAACGGTGATGTTATTTTGGCCGACAGCCAGCTGGATTGGGTAGCTTGGTGCTCCCGCAGTGGCCGAAGCCCCATTGATCGTAAGGGTTGCATTTGGATCTGCCAGGGCAGCAGTGACTTCTAGGCTGTCTACTTCATGGCTGACAGAAGCACTATAGACTGTCTGATTTGGTGAGAATGGCTGCGATAACGTACCGCTGCTTAGTGTTAAGTTCGCTAAATTGGCATTATTGGATGGCACAACGCTCGTTGCGTTACTAAATGCCGCCTGTCCGGTGCCGTTTTTATTTTTCGGCACGACATAAGCTCTAATCACACTGCCGATATCTGATGGCTTTACCGTGTAGGTATTGCTGCTTGAAAGCGGCTGGATTAACGTTTCATGGCTGATTCCATCACGATCATACCGGTAAAATGCATACTGTGTTCCATCCTCAGCATCTTGGTTAGCATCAAAGTAACCGGATGCTGCTGATAGGGTTCCGCCCACTATCGCTGGTCCGTTTAGGACTGGAGAGGCAGTCGGCAGATCATCCTGCAGATAATATTTGAAACCAGTTGTATAGTAGGCAAGAATATCCGTTCTTCCATCCTGATTGATGTCTGTCAGGAATAGTTGATTGATTCCATTTGGACTGGATTTTGTATAATCAGGTGCCGTATGGAAGCTTCCTCCCCCTTGGTTAAGGTGGATATCGATGTTCCTGCCGCCCACCTCTGAGGTGATGACAAAGTCAGTCAACCCATCTGAGTTAAGGTCTGCGGCTTTTACTTCCTGGTTATAAACGTAATCGACTTCTTTTATTTTTGTTTTATCAAATCCAGTATTTGAGCTATTTCGAAGGAACAGCCATAATTCGCCTTTTCCATTTGCCCAATCATTTCGAACTAATAGAAAATCATCCTTTTGATCATTATTGAAGTCAGCCACTGTAATGGCCGCTCCTTGAAACAGATCGGAGTTTAATGGAGCCGTCTCCAGTGAGAAGGTCCCGTCTCCTTTTCCATAGCCGATATTATAAAGTCCGCCGATTTTGTTGTTAGAAGTGATAAAATCAAGGTTTCCATCATGATTGAAATCACCGATTGCATTGTTAGTATTATTAAACCCGCTAGAGAAGAGGGGGCCGGTTTCTTTTAGGCCGGAAAATTGGATGGTTCCAGGTGTACTGTTGTTAACACCCACAAATACACTTGATGTGCCAATCCAAAGGATATCTTGTTTTCCGTCATTGGTGAAATCTCCTGCTAAAGCCCCTATTCCATAAAAGGCTTTGTTAAATAAATCATTGGCCGATCCAAGCCGGTCATATTGATTGGTTCCTGCATTCCATCGATAGATGTTATTCGGACTTGCAGGAGCACCATTGGGCCCTGCTGTAATTAAATCCTGGTATCCGTCATTATCGAGGTCAGCGAACGTGGTCCCGTAGAACTCGGAAGTCTCCTTTGGAAGCTGGGTCTGGGCAGTGTAAGAAGCGTTTCCTCCGATATTTCTTAAACTTCCAACTTGATAGTTGGGACTAGCTTGACCAGCGATGTTCAAAGCTCCATTGGAATCGCGGCCAATAGCAACGGTTTTACGTGAACCCATGTTTGCAGAGATTACTTGAATTTCGTTACTAAAGTTAATAGAAGGAGCCTCCGCCTTGGCGCTATTAGTGCCAGGTAAGATTGGCAGAGTGGCTAAAATCATGGATAGGATTAGGAATAAATGTAATGACTTTTTCATATGTGTTCTTTTCCCCTGTACATTTCGACACCTCGTGTTTTTTTTTTAATGAAGCTTTCTCCCTTATAAAAAGTTAGATTTATTTTTTACTATAAACCTGTTCAAGTTATTATAAATGAACCTGCCCTATAATACGACAGATTTTTACAAAATTTCTTTATTTTTTTAGTAGATTTGAATTACTTATTTGGTTGAATTTGGGAGAATTGCAGGAAGATAGAACAATCGCGGCGATTTGTACTGAAGTAAAGCGGAAAACGCATACGCCGTCGCAAGGAGAGGTGCCCGCACTTTTCTCCTTGACGGAAAAATTTTTGAAAAACAGGTTGTACCTAGACAATCTATGCACTATTATTTACATATACCAAGAAAATCTATGTATAAGGATTCGATTACCGGCATGAAATGTGGTGGTTACTTATTGGGAGGGATTCAATTTGGTTGTCTTGTTACTGGTGCTTATGTTTGTGTCTATTCCAGCCTATGCCTTGATTCGAATGGTTCAGAGTTTTGCGGGGAAGAACCTTAGCTCGGTAAAAACCAGGGTCATCGATGGCGTTTATTCTTTCGTCATTCTTTGCTTAGTGCTGATAGGCTTTTTTATTAATAGCCTAGCCTTGAAGGCAGGCGAACAATTGCTGATTTTCTCCATGAACGGGCACAAAGCCAATGGATATGCCTCACTTGCCAATGAGCATGTTTGGTCATTGATCGTATTATTCATTTTGGGCATGTTTTGCTTTTGGCTGGTCAGCTCGCAGGAGGGGCTTTCGCCGATCCTATTTGCCGCAGGCAGCACAGTGCTGATTTTGAATATCTTATTTGCCTTCATCTATCTGACGCATATCGTTTTCACCCATGATGGAGATGGCTTTTCCGTCACGCTCTTGCAGGTTAGCTTTTTGTCATTGATTTTCCTCTATATGGCCCGGTTAAAAGAATCGCTCAACCGATTCCTTGAAAAGATGGGGGAATCAGAGGAAGATTATCACCATCCAGTTTTGCGTTTTCTGTCCAAGGTCTCCTTCAACTATCAAAGGATGTCCCGAGTATGGGCGATTTTTCTTTTTCCAGCCCTGATCCTCATTCAATTAGTATTGGTTCTGTTCGGACAGCGGCCTGACAGCTTTATCCGCGTGTTCCTTGATACGAGTTCGTTTCATTATTCCAGGATTCCGGCACCGCCCCCGGAGGTCGTTGAGGGGGACGGCCATTATCTTTGTACGGTGTCAGCAGCGGGGCATCGCAAACTCGTGAAGCCAATCCGGGCAGGGATCCGAAGGGGATCAAGAATTGTCGTCAACCGCCAATTGCTGATTGCCAATGCTTTTGAAAATATTCTCGAGGAATACACACCTAACTTACATAAAGCGATTCGCGGCTTTTATGACCAATATGGCTACCCGCTTAGCCGGCACATCCATTCCAAATGGTCCGCGGATCTGGTCTACCTGATTATGAAACCATTGGAATGGTTCTTCCTGATCGTGCTATATACCGTCGACCGCAAACCAGAAAACCGGATCAATGTCCAATATAGTGAGCTGCGAAAGTGAAGCGCGGGGACGGTCTAAAGCGCCTAAAAATACTTCCAAATAAAAGGAAGCATGAACCGTCCCGATATTACGTAGTAAGGTCCTACGTGACTGAAAACAAAGATAAAGAGAAGTTTGGGTCACGTAGAAGAGTCCTACGTGACCGAAAACAAAGAAAAAGAGAAGTTTGGGTCACGTAGAAGGGTCCTACGTGACCGAAAACAAAGAAAAAGAGGAAGCAGGGTCACGTAGAAGGGTCCTACGTGACCGTAAACAAAGAAAAAGAGAAGTTTGGGTCACGTAGAAGAGTCCTACGTGACCGAAAACAAAGATAAAGAGAAGTTTGGGTCACGTAGAAGGGTCCTACGTGACCGTAAACAAGGAAAAAGAGGAAGCAGGGTCACGTAGAAGAGTCCTACGTGACCGTAAACAAGGAAAAAGAGGAAGCAGGGTCACGTAGAAGAGTCCTACGTGACCGAAAACAAAGAAAAAGAGAAGTTTGGGTCACGTAGAAGGGTCCTACGTGACCGTAAACAAGGAAAAAGAGGAAGCAGGGTCACGTAGAAGAGTCCTACGTGACCGTAAACAAAGAAAAAGAAGAAGCAGGGTCACGTAGAACCAAAGAAAACACACTAAAACGATAATTTGACAACAATGATGAATGTAGATCCTCTCTTGCCTTGATGGCAGCAGTTCCCAATATTTTCGCTGCCATCAGCATGGCTTATTCATTAATGTCCTACTTGAGATAATAATGCGTTTATCCCTTAACCTTGTTTTTGTGGATTGAGCCGCCCCTAACCCACAAAAAGGAAGATATATAATTTTGCCACATTTCAGTCCTTGATAATGTGGTATTTTTTTATATAAGGAGTATGGTAGCAAAGTGACGGCATCAAATTAAACTTGAAAAGGATGTATATTTACATGAGACAGATTTATAAATCATCAGAGAGACAGATTGATCGCACTGGAAATAGGCTCGTTACCAAAGAACTTCAAGAGCTGATCGATGAGACAGCGCTTGCAGGGGGTATCTTGGTTCTGGAAAAAGGCACTTATCTGACAGCCTCGTTATTTTTGAAAAGCAACATGGAATTTCATTTTGAAGAGGGGGCCGTCCTGCTGGGGACCACGGATGAATCCTGCTATCCGATCATCCCTACCCGTGTGGCCGGCATTGAGATGGATTGGTATCCGGGCATTTTGAACTGCAATGGCCAGACGGGTGTGACCATCAGCGGCAATGGTACGATAAATGGCCAGGGGGAGTACTGGTGGAACAAATATTGGGGCGATGACATGAAGGGCGGTATGCGAAAGGAGTATGATGCAAAAGGACTTCGCTGGGCCTGTGACTACGACTGCATGCGCGTCCGCAATGTAGTCGTCATGGAGTCATCCCATATTACCTTAAAAGATTTTACCTCCACACGGTCTGGTTTCTGGAATGTTCATGTCTGCTACAGCAGCCACATCCATATAGATGGGATTAAAATAGCATCAGGCGATCTGCACAGTCCAAGCACTGATGGCATTGACATTGACTCCTGCCAGCATGTCCTGGTGGAAAATTGCCTCACTTCCTGCAACGATGACAGCATCTGCATTAAGTCCGGAAGGGATTGGGACGGGTTGCGGGTGAACCGCCCATGCCATGATATCACGGTACAAAATTGCGAGATTTTATCTGGGTTTGGCGTCACCATCGGGAGTGAAGTTTCTGGCGGTGTTTATGATATTACGTTAAAGAATTTGCGTTATCATGGAACAGACTGCGGTTTTCGCATTAAATCCGCCGCAACCAGAAGCGGTTATATTAAAAATGTATCGGTAGACGGACTGGAAATGGTCAATGTGAAATACCTATTCCATTTGTATTTGAACTGGAATCCAGCCTATAGCTACTGTGAACTGCCAAAAGATTATACAGGGGAAATTCCAAAGCACTGGAAGACATTGACCGAACCTGTATCTGATAGCGTTCCCAAGACCGCTGTCAGCAATATTACCATTCAAAATGTCAAGGCTTATAATGAAACGGGATATGACGGCATCAGCCGGGCATTTCATATTGAAGGCTTTCCGGATGCGCCGATTGAGGGACTTACCTTTAAAAATATGAATCTCTCATGCAAAGAATACGGTGTCATCAATTACTCAAAAGGAATCCGGTTTGATGATGTGACCGTGTCGATTTCCGGTGCGAGGGAAGAAGAAAATGATTCCTATGATAATCGATAGGTGCTGGGGCGGTCCCTGCGGCAAAAGCCGCGAGACCCGTCCTTATGAAAATCAGTAAATCACTGTAATATTGTGCTGATGGAGAAATTTGATCCAATGGTCACTTGGTTTGATGTCGGTGACCAAGTAATCAATTTGTTGAAATTCCAGGAAGCTGATAAAAGTGATGTTATCAAATTTAGTATGGTCAACGAGCAGCATCGTTTTGCTGGCCTGTTGGATCATGAGCTTTTTTAATTCGGCATCAGGCTCATTTGAGTCCATGATGCCTTTTTGCATATGGAGACCATTGCAGCTTATGATGGCGAAATCTGGGTTATATTTTTTAGTCGTCTCCATGGAAATGGAACCCACTAATGATAATGAATGCGGTACCAATTCACCGCCGGTGGAAATAATCCCTATGGCATGACCGGGGTTTTCGTTTAATATTTTCACAGAGTTCGTGATAACGGTTACATTTGTTTTTAAACTCAGCAATTTCACCAATTCAAAGCTAGTGGAACTGGAATCGATAAAGAGAGAATCGTTATCGCTGATATAATGGATGGCTTTTTGGGCAATGACTTGTTTGATATGTAAATTCCTATCGATTCTTTCGTTGAATGGCAAATCCAGATTGGTTTGTTCATTGATGACTGCACCGCCATAAGTGCGTGTTAGTGTTCCTTCCCTTTCCAGCTTTTCCAAATCTCTGCGGATGGTTTCTTCTGTAACATGAAACTGGTTTTTTAAATCTGATACCAGTACCCTCTTATTTTTTTGTAAAATGGACGTGATGATTTGCCGCCTCTCAATGCCTAACAAAATCTAGTACCCCCTTATAGGTATTAACCGACTTCACACTATTATTTTAATATTATAACAAAAAAAAACAGATAAATTTAGTATTATTCAAAAGAACTAACGAAAGCCACATAGAAAAAACGAAAATGTGTCGAATTTAGGAAAAATCAACATAAAACAACAAAATCAAAGGATGTAATGTGGATTTAGCTTGATTTAACCGGTTACATGTCTTATGATGTTGTTGTAAGTAATTTGAAACAAAGAAAAATCATCATCGTATAGAATGAAATTCATGATGATAATTTTGAAAAAAATGAGCAGAGTTTGATTCCTGTGATGCTGTTAGACCGAAAAACGCGCCGAACCCTGTTCATGCCAACTAGAATTATAGGGAAGAGGTGCTGGAGGGGAAAGACAACATTCGTGATGATTCCGGGAATCACTCTATCATGTAAATGTTTGAAGAGACAGAAAATATTAATCGTATTATTTCATGATGTGGGATTTTGTCTGATTTTTAGGGATGGTATTTATAAAACCAACTAAACAAACAGGAGAAGCCAAATGATTAGAAAAGCAAGTATCATGTATGTCAATCAAGACTGTTATTTAGAATATAAACGACGCCACGATGAAATTTGGCCGGAGATGGCTGCGGAATTGAAGGTGCATGGAGCCCGCAATTATTCTATTTTCCTAGATCGAGAGTCTGGCAGATTATTTGCTTACTTGGAAATAGAAAGTGAAGAAAAGTGGGAGAACATGTCCAAGACCGCGGTTTGCCAAAAGTGGTGGGCTTATATGGAGCCATTAATGAAAACGGAACCAGACAATCGTCCGGTGACGGTCGATTTAGAGGAAGTTTTTTTTCTGGCCTAGTACAAACTCTTCCATAGGCATGCATTTCGGACCCAAGAGATGCTGCATGATATGGCGGGAGCTATTTTTTCAATCAGGAGGTAGAGAATGTATGATTCAACAACAGCAGCCTGTCAAAAGAGAAGAAGTTTTGAACCAAATTGATGTTTTAATGGATAATCTTACAAAAATAAAAGACGATACCGGAGAATTTTTATTAAATTTTGACGGTCTTGTGGTCGATGATAAAAGCTGGCATGTTTGGAATTGGCCGCAGGGTGTCGCGTTATATGGCATCTATAAATATTGGCGATTGACCAAAAATGAAAAGGCTTTAAAGATCGTCCATGACTGGTTTGAGGCGAGACTGAAAGAGGGAGTTCCGCCTAAAAACGTCAATACGATGGCGCCGCTGTTAACGTTAGCATTGATTTATGAAGATACGAAGGATCAAAAGTACGTTCCATACCTGGAGACGTGGGCTGAATGGGTTATGTATGATATGCCGCGGACAGAAGAAAACGGATTGCAGCATATGACGTACGGACCGGAAAACAAAAATCAGCTTTGGGATGACACCCTGATGATGACGGTGCTGCCATTGGCTAAAATTGGCAAGCTCCTCCATCGGAAGGAATATATCGAAGAGGCTAAAAGGCAATATTTAATCCACATCAAATATCTGGCTGATCGAAAAACAGGCCTTTGGTTCCATGGCTGGACATTTGAAGAAAATCACAATTATGCACAGGCCCTTTGGGGAAGGGGAAATTGCTGGATTACCATCGCCATTCCCGAAATTATCGAAATTTTGGAACTGGAAAAGGGAGATTTCTTACGGGAATTCCTTATTGGAACGTTAAACCGCCAGATTGAAGCATTGGCTCATCTCCAAGATGAAAGCGGTTTATGGCATACGCTATTAGACGACCCGTCCTCTTATCTGGAAGCGTCTGCTACTGCCGGATTTGCTTACGGAATTTTGAAATCGGTTCATAAACGATATATCGGGCAAGAGTATGAAGCCGTTGCCAATAAAGCCATTGCCGCTATTTTAAATGAGATTGGCGAGGATGGCGCTCTGCAAAAAGTGTCCGTTGGTACCGGAATGGGCGACAGTTTGGAATTTTATAAACAGATCCGCATCACCACGATGCCATATGGACAGTCCCTAGCAATCTTGGCATTAGCAGAATTTCTAAATTCCTATATTTAAAGATTCAAGGTTTACTATTTTGCAACAATATGGAGGAGAACAAAATGGTGAGAAAACCAAAATTCATTAATTATTTGTCGTATGGTTTGGGTGATTTCTTAGGGGCTGGTGCATTTGCCTTAACAGCCGCCTGGCTGCTTTTCTTCTTGACCACTTTTTGTGGACTGACCGCCGTTGAAGCGGGTTCCATTTTCGCCATCGCCAGAATTGTCGATGCAGTTGCCGCGCCGACAATGGGGTATATTACCGATAACTTTCATAAAACCAAATTGGGCCGCCGGTTTGGAAGACGGAAATTCTTTATTTTAGCGGCGATTCCGCTGGTGCTTGTCTATACGGCCATTTGGATTTCCGGATTTGGCTTCTGGTATTATTTGTTAACCTATATTGCGTTTGAAATCGTGTATTCGATGATTTTGATTCCTTATGATACGCTTGCTGCTGAAATGAGCAACGATTATAAAATCCGTTCGAAATTTACCGGTGCCCGGATGTTTATTGCTCAGGCTTCCGCTGTATTCGCAGCTTATATTCCAGGCCGTCTTGTCCAAGCACTAGGCAAAGATGATCCGATGACCTTCTTGTACTCCGGGATGATTTTCACTGCCATCATAATGGTGGTATTGGTCCTGCTTTACAAAAACACGTGGGAACGTCCATTTGATGAAATCCCTGAAGACAAGGTGATCAGCAGCAGAACCTTTGTGCAAAATGTCCAAAAGATTTATCTTGATCTGTTCTCGACACTGCGGGTCAAAACCTTCCGCCATCATCTTGGCATGTATTTAGGCGGCTATTTAAGCCAGGACGTATTCAATGCGGTATTTACATATTTTGTCGTTTTTGCTCTGATGCAAAGTGCCGTTTTGGCTTCTAACTTATTAACCATTATGTATGTTTTACAAATCGTTGGTGTAGGGATTGCGCTTACGATTACGCTTAAGATGAATCCTGCCCCGGCTTTCCGGACAGCTACTTTATTCTTTATCGCAGGAATTGTTGGATTCACCGTATTAAAATTAACGGGAACACTCAGTAATACGGCTTTATTGTTTGTGATGATCGGCATTTGCGGTTTGGGCCGCGGCGGCTTGAACTATATTCCTTGGAACAACTACGCGTTTATTCCGGATGTGGACGAAGCATTAACGGGTCAACGGCGCGAGGGTGTGTTTGCTGGAGTCATGAGTTTGATCCGAAAAGGAAGCCAGGCATTAGCCGTATTCTTGGTGAGTGTTGGCTTGCAGGAAGCAGGCTTTGTATCTGGACAGAATTCCCAGCCGGATTCCGCCATCACAATGATTGTGTCGATCCTATTGTTCGGTACGCTGTTCTTCTTAGTCGGCGGTTTAATCATTTCCTACCGCTACAAATTAACCAAAGAAAACCATGTTGTGTTACTAAATGAAATCCAGCGCTTGAAAAACGGCGGCTCTAAAGCCAAAGCTACACCAGAAGCCCGTCAAGTATTTGAACAACTGACTGGCTGGGAGTACGAAAAAACCTGGGGCAACAACACAGTCGGTTACGAAAACTACATTAACTTCAAAGAAAAGCAAAACCAAGAAGGAAAACCAAAAGCGATGTAACTACCATGAGGGCGGCGGTTCTTGTGTTCCTATCATGAGATCCGTCCCCGTAACAATGAAGGAGGAAGCTAAACATGAACTTAAATGATTTCTCATTAGATATATTCTCACTAGCCGGAAAGGTTGCGATTGTGACGGGCGGAAATACAGGGTTGGGTCAAGGTTATGCAGCGGCTTTGGCTAAAGCTGGTGCCGACCTGTTTGTGGTCACGTATGATACAAACTGGGATGAAACAAGAGAGTTGATTGAGAGGGAAGGCCGGCGTGTGGAATTTTTTCAAGCGGATTTAACGAAGCGCGAAATAATTAAACAGGTTGTCGGAGCCTGCTTAGAGGCATTTGGCCGAATTGACATTCTGGTCAACAATGCTGGCACTATCCGCCGTGCGCCGCTGCTTGAGTACAAGGCTGAAGATTGGGATGCGGTCATGGATATCAATCTGAATTCCGTATACTTCTTAAGTCAAGAGACTGCTAAAGTCATGGTGGAGCAAAAGAGCGGAAAAATTATTAACATTGCATCGATGCTTTCGTTCCAGGGAGGGAAATTTGTTCCTTCTTATACAGCAAGCAAGCATGCGGTAGCAGGCATCACCAGAGCCTTTGCCAATGAGCTGGCGCAATCTGGCGTGCAAATTAATGCGATTGCACCGGGATATGTGGAAACGGCCAATACCGCGCCGATTCGCCAAGATGAAGAGCGCAAGGAGGAGATTACAGCCCGTATTCCTGCAGGACGCTGGGCCACACCTGCCGACTTAATGGGCGTTATCGTTTTCTTGGCCAGCAGCGCATCAGACTATATGAACGGCCATATCCTGGCAGTCGATGGAGGATGGCTTGCACGATAATATCGTGAGGTGAAGCAGGTGGGCGGTTCTCCTGCTTCATTTTTTTGCAGCACGATAACCGTCCCCATGGCATTATTTTAGGATCGGAGCAATCACGTCAATTCGGTTAGTCCAGATGCCGCCATGATAATTTTGAGGGAGCCGCTGTAAATCCTGCTTCGTATCAAAGCCTTCCGACCAGCCCCCATCACCTGCGACGAGGATCACACGGGTATTCACGCTATCCATCCGGTTTAAAAACTTGTTCGGGAACCCCCACAAAAGGTTTGCGTATTTTTCCGGAACATGCAATTGCGTATCCTTGCATGCGGATGGGATCATCCCTGTCCAGCCAATCCCGATATATGGAAGCAAACAGCTCTTGAGCGCCGCCATCGACATGACTCGAATGCCAGGCAATTGTTCCTTCAATGCACTGATCGGTTTGTCGTCCCCATAAACGGTCAACTGTTCCAGCCGTTTCTTGGGGAGCTTGGACAGAAAGTCAGCTAATTGGGTTCCTTCTGCCGAGTCGGCACTCTTGATATGAATCAGGAAGGACTTGTCCGGAAGCTGCGACAAGACTTCATCGAGCGAAGGCATCAGCCCGATTCCTTTGCCCCGGAAGGGATAGGTTTTTCCGTGATCAGCCGTATAGCCATAACCAATATCCAATTTTTTAAGTTCAGCCATGGTATAGTCTTGGACCATGCCCCTTGCTTCTGTCCGGCAATCCAAGGTCCAGTCATGGAAAACGGCGAATTGCCCATCCTTCGTCGGCTTGATGTCCAGTTCGACCATATCGGCCCCAGCTTGAAAGGCGGCTTCCATGGAGGGGATGGTGTTCTCCAAATAGGGATGTTCGGGTTCATAAATGATTTCGGCGGTACAGGTATCGTTTTCGATTTCCTCCATTGGGAATGTCTGTGCCATTCCCCGATGTGCCAATAAGAAAGGGGGCTCATTTCTGGATTTCGTCAGCCGTGAACTGTTGTTTAGATAGAGGAAGGCTGCCAAAATCAACAAAAGGATGAACAAACGTTTGATCAATCGTTTGAACTTTTTCATCGATCCTCCACCTTTACTGTTTTCCTTAATTTAACATAGAAAAAGGATCCTTTAAATAACTGGAATTGATTAACCTAAAGGAGAAATTATTTTTACAAATAAAATAAGCCAACATAGACCATTTTTGAATAAAATTTGTCTATATTGGCTTCCATATCTATCATCAGGATTTGATTAGGTGTACGCACACCAGCATCAAGAAGGAAATACCGATCATGCTCGCTACCCATAGCCAGGCTAATTCCATATTTCCTGAATCAAGTGCCACATAAATGGCTGTTGGAATTGTTTGCGTTTTTCCAGGGATGTTGCCGGCAAACATTAAAGTAGCGCCAAATTCCCCTAAAGCCCTTGCGAAACTCAAGATTGCTCCCGAAAGGATCGCTTTACATGCAAGGGGGATGGAAATAAACAGAAATATGGTGAACTCATTTGCCCCGTCTACTCGGGCGGCATGGATAATCTCCTTATCAATGGCCTCAAACCCTGTCTTGGCCGATTGATACATGAGCGGGAAAGCTACCACTGCAGCGGCAATCACAGCAGCCCACCACGTAAACATAACAGGCTGCCTAAATAATTCTTCGATTATTTGTCCAATCGGACTATTCCTGCCGAAAATAACAATTAACAAAAACCCGACCACAGAAGGCGGCAGGACTAACGGCAATAGAAACACCGTTTCAATGAAGGCGATCCCTTTGAATTTTTTATGAGCCATCAGATTCCCTAAAAACAACCCAGCAACGACGACCAATAGACCGGAAACAAAGGCGACCTCAACGGATAGCTTGACGGGTGACCAAAAATCAGCAGCCATGGTTCTTTAGTTCAGCCCGCTAAAGCCAAATTTTTCAAAAGTCTTCATCGATGCATCGTTTTGCAGGTAGTCGTAGAATAATTGGGCTTCTTTAGGGTGGGAACTATTCTTGATCACACCCAAAGGATAAATGATCGGATCGTGGGAAGTCTCATCGGCTGTAGCGGCAATCTTAACCTTTTGAGAAATCAAGGCATCCGTTTTATAGACAATGCCTGCGTCCACATTGTTCGTCTCTACATATGTAAGCACCTGGCGGACATCCTTGGCATAGACCACTTTTCCTTCAACGGCATTCCAAACATGCATTTTCTCCAGTGCTTGCTTCGCATATTGGCCAGCCGGTACGGCTTCTGGGGTGCCAATGGAGATTTGATCCGCTTTGGCAAGGTCTTCAAAGGATTGGATCCCTTTATTGGAATCCTTCGGCACCACCAATACTAGATCATTGCCCACTAAATCGATTCCTTGTGTCTTATCGATGAGGCCATCCTGCACCAATTGATCAAATTTGTCCTCTGCTGCAGAAAAGAACAGATCGGCAGGCGCCCCTTGAGAAATCTGCTGCTGCAGGGCACCGGAAGCCCCAAAGTTATAGTTGATTTTTACATTAGGATGTTCTTTCTCAAAGCTTCCTTTAATCTCATTTAAGGCATCTTGTAAACTGGCAGCTGCCGAAACGGTCAGCTCCACCTGCTTTTCAGCCGCTTCTTGTTTCTGGCTGTCAGGCTTTTTTGCTGGTTCATTGGATGAACAGCCAGCCGCTGTTAGTAAAAGCAGGATCATAGTGAGAATGAATAGATTTTTTTTGTTCATGAGTCCTCTACCTTTCAAATTAGTTATAACTAGATATATTTAATTATAATTATTTATAACTTAAATGGATATAAGAAAAATCACTTTTGTCATTTTATATACTTTTTACCTGGCAGTTCGTTAAAATAGAGGATGGAGGGATATAAATGCCAAATGAGCTTTCCTATACGATTGAAGAGGTATCGCAGCTATTAAAGGTATCGAAATTAACTCTGTATGACCTAGTGAAAAAAGGAGAAATCCCTGTATTCCGTGTAGGAAGACAGATGAGGATCGACGCCAAAGACTTGGACGTTTTTATCCATAAACATAAAACCAATCAAAATACAGCCTTTCCAACCGCTGCTGCCGCTCCTCAAAGGAAACCAAAGGACAGCCAGCAGATTGTCATTAGCGGGCAAGACCTAGTGTTAGACATTCTGGGCAAACACATTGAGAAAAATTCAGCCTATAAAGCATTAAGGTCGTTTACAGGAAGTTTAAACAGTCTCATCTCGATGTACCATGGAGAGGGCGATATTGTCAGCCTGCATTTGTTTGACGGGGATACCGGCCAGTACAATCTGCCGTATATAAAGAAAATTTTAGTGGGATACCCGTATATTTTACTCCATCTCCTTTCAAGAAAGGCCGGTTTTTATGTTCAAAAAGGGAACCCTTTAAATCTCACCTCCTGGGCGGATTTAAAACGGGATGATGTGACAATCGTTAATCGCGAGAAAGGGTCAGGGGCACGGATTCTTCTGGATGAACAGCTCCGAATCAATGAGATTCCTTCAAGGAGCATTAAGGGGTATGATCACGAAGAGACAAACCATTTAAGTGTTGCTTCTGCCGTTTCCACGGGCATCGTGGATGCCGGTGTGGGAATTGAAAAAGCGGCGAAAATAGTGGGAATTGATTTTGTGCCATTAATGACGGAACAGTATGACTTGGTGATTTTAAAAACCCCTAAGACGGAACGGCTGATTCACACGGTGCAGGACGTTTTATCCTCTGAACAGTTTCAGTCGGAGGTCAACTCCTTGGGGGATTATGATACATCCCAGATAGGGAAAATTCTGTATGAAACCTATTAAAAAGCAGGCTGTTGAATATTCAATAGCCTGCCTTTTTATCGACAGTCAATTTTTCAGCTAAAGTTATTGGCATCAATGGAGCAATGAGGCCCTTAAAGTTGTCACGCCATTTTCCAAATAGGCCTTTAAGCAGGATAACATATAGACCCAGCCTTCCTTTTGACCAATCAGTTTATCGGCCAGTTCAGGGTCTTCCTCTTTAAAACCGGATTCCTTCACTTCAATGATGGTACTGCCGTTATCGGATTCCATTAGGGTAATGGCCACAATCGTTTCCTCTCCCCAGGAAAAGACAATTCTTTCATTTCCGATTATTTCGATGACCTTGATATCGCCCTCTGCCTGGTATTCATCATATCTTAAGGTAATCTGCTTGCCCTGGGCCCATCTTTCCGAACTGGACGAAAACCAATAATTCCCGATCTTTTCAGGATCTACGATCGCCTCAAACACTTCATGGGCGGATTTCAAGATTTTTAACTTCGTGGTGATTTGTGTCCTCATCTTCCATCGACTCCTTTTTTATATTATTGAACGGTAGTGAACTGTTTGTCTGCTTTATAGGCCTGCACCTGATTCCGGCCTGCATGTTTGGCGGAGTATAAAGCTTTATCCGCTTTATTCAACAGCTGATTGAGCGTTTCCTCGGTGTCTTTAGCTGCAGCAGCCACTCCGCAGCTAAATGTCAAAGAAATCGGTCCCTCCTCTGTCAGGAGGGGCCGGAACTCGATTGTCTCGCGCAGCTGATTGGCAAAGGCTTCACCTTCTGCCAATGTGCTCCCCCTCCAGGCAAGAACAAACTCTTCGCCGCCATAGCGGGCAAACAGCATGCCTTCCTTCATCTGCGCCTGGCAAACCTTTGCGGCATGGATCAACAATTGATCGCCCACATAATGGCCATAGGTGTCGTTCACTTTTTTAAAATAATCGATATCCATCAAAACAATTGTAAATGGCGTTGCAGCCCTTTTTGCCGCAGCATATTCTTGCTCGCATTTTTCAAAAAAGGCCCGGCGGTTAAAAATTTGGGTGAGCTCATCATAATAGGCCTGATGCTCCAATTTTACCTGCAGCCGTTTTAGCTCAGTAATATCAGTAAAAATAATTAGTCGACCTTTATTATTGCCATGCTGGAAAGAGGAAGTTCGAATCTGATAAATTTTTTTCGCATCGTCTACCGCTAATTCCAGTTCACGAGTAACGTCGAGTATAGAGGGATGTGCGCCGCCTGATAGCCGGTGCCAAACCTTTTCAAAATCCATTCCAAGCATGGATTTGTTCAAGGCTGGAAACATGCCCTTGCTCGCTTGATTAAACTCAATCAAGCGAGCAGATTCGTCCAACACCACGACACCATCGTTGATACTATTAAAAATGACATCTTTGGCAATAGGCATAATCGAAAACAACCGTGAGGAGTTAATCGACCATAAATATAAGAGCGAAGAGAGCCATAAGACGCTGGGGACTGGATCGAAGCCCGGCGGGGTCCATCCGATTAAGTAAATAAAAGCGGTGACCATGGGAACCAGCTGGCCGCACATTAACGAAACCATTTGCGGACGGTAAACCTTTGCTGTTTCTTTCCAGCGGGAAACCACTAGTAAAAAGGCGATAAACATGCAGGCGAAGGTGAAAACGCCATGGATCATATACCAGATGCCGATCTCCTGATGAACGTAAGGCGCGCCTAAGCGGGGATCTACCTCAAATACTCGATAATGCAAATGATGGAGATCATTCGTGGCAACCATGACTAGGCTGACTATGGGGATCATCAGAAGGGCAATCACTCTTCTTTTCGTTACTTTCAGGCCTAAATACTGCATGACAAACAATAGCCCAAGTGGGGGGCCAAACGGCATGCCGGCATATTGAAGGGTTGTCCAAAACTTGAGCTGGTCCAGTGTCGTCGCCATTAAGCCAAACGCCGAAGCGAAGCAATAAATGGTGATCGATGCCACATAAAGAATAAAAAAACGAGCGATATTCGTATAATGATGACGTTTCGCATATGCGTATAGGCATAAATACAAATGGAGCACGCCTGATGTACAAACGAGTGAAACATAGGCTGTCAATTGCGAATTCACGATTGGATCCCTCTTTTTGAATTAATTCTTCTTTTCAAGATTACTTTCGTTTTAGGAGAGGAGCGCTAAGTTGAATAGTAGTATTGATTGAAATCATACAGGAAATTCCAGTTCCTGTCACGCCCCAATTATAGGTAGCAGAGGCAGACCAGATGGGGGCGGTTTTTCGTTCGCATAAACCATGGGAACCGTCCCTGTGGCACCCTGTGGCACCTGATTTTAAAGTTTCCAAACCTATTTCCTGCTGTTATGATAAGGATAGATTATTTGAAGGAGAATTGAACCTTATTGCCATGATAAACTCTTTTTTTACTAGCTGGTATCCTGCTTATTTTTTGCTGACTTCTGTTGCCTTGGCGATATTGGTGATTGTGTTTCTGCCATATCGAAATAACCATATAGCAAAATATTTTATTATTCTATTGGCACTTGATTCATTTCAAGCATTCTTATCGGTTTTAGAAATTACATCAGGTCAGATGGATGCGATGATTTGGTACCGGAATCTCCAGCAAATCCCCTTGCTTGGGGGTCCTGTTGTGTTGTTTTTCTGCATTTTGGAATCCATCGGCAAACAAAAAATAATCGAAAAATACGGTTTCTACTTTTTCTTGCCAACCGTGATCGATTGGCTGCTGATTTTTACGGATCAATACCATCATTTAATGAGAACAAGCATTAATATCCTTTCCTTTTCTGATATTTCCAAGCTCTCGATTACCTCCACACATCTGAGCCAATTTTTTATTGGGTATGTCCATATTCTGATGGTGTTTGCCATGGTGCTTCTGTGCGTCAATATGAAAAAGGCTGCAAAATATGTGAGAGTCCAAAACCTATTCCTGCTTTTGGTGATCGTGTTAAGCTTGGGATATGATGTCATAATCGACATCTTGAATATCCATATCCTTAATTTTAGGGCCATCACTTATTTTCCAATCGGCATATGGATTTTAATGGTGGTTAAGCGGCATAAAATCTTTTCGATTTATCCGATCGCTAAAGACCTCATTATTGAAAATATGAAGGACGGGATGTTAGTCGTAGATAACGAATTGAAAATTGCTGATTACAATCAAGCGGCGAAACAAATTGGCAGGGTATTCTTGGATGTCGAAATCAATGAGGATCGTATGGTATCGAATAGACTAAAAGAGTTAATCGAAACCTATGAGAAAACGAATCAGAATAGCTTTGAGTATTCGTTTATGATGGAAAATCAACTCAAGGCATTTCAATTTACCATCAATCCGATAAAAAACAAAAAAGGGACCCAGCTCGGCTATTTGATTATCGCCCAAGATGTCAGTGTGCATAAACAGCTGCATCATGAATTAGAGAGAGGACAACGCGAAAGACTAGAGTTTCTCTCCAGCATTTCTCACGATATAAGAAATCCGTTGACATCCATTATTGGCTTTTCCAGGGCCATTATGGATGGAAAAATCGATAGGAGCGATAAACGATATATCCACTATATATACGATCGTTCCATTTTAATTGAAAAACTAGTAAATGACTTACTAGAGTTGACAAGGCTGGAATCCGGGTCGATCCAGTTTAAGTATGTCTCGGTGGATGTAAAGAAATTTTTTGAAAAACTGTTCCAGGATTTCCATCAGGAAATAAGCTCTGCTGGCAAATATTATACGTATGAAATAAAGGTTGATCAACTGTTCATGGATATGGACATGCTGCGGATGGAACAAGTTTTTCATAATCTAATCGGCAATGCCATGAAACACACGGATTCAGGAGATTCCATCCGGATTCTGGTGTACGTGAAAGAGAGCTGGCTAATGGTGGAGGTTTCCGATACCGGTACCGGAATCCCGGAGGAGGTACTGGGATATGTCTTTGAACGCTACTATACCAGCCATTCCACTTCCTCCAGTCATGGGCTCGGGCTGGCGATTTGTAAACAAATCATTGAAATGCATCATGGTGAAATCGGCGTCAATAGTGAAGTGGGAAAAGGAAGTACCTTTTCCCTTACATTGCCGCTCCGTAATCAAGGGGGGAACACACGTGATAAAAATATTGATGGCCGAAGATGATCCGGCCATTCAAGAATTGGTCGATATCTATTTGGATAAGCAAGTATATCAGATTTGGTTTGCGAGTGACGGTGAAGAAACGATTAAGATGTTCAACGACATCCATCCAGATTTATTATTAGTCGATATTAATATGCCAAAAAAGAATGGCATTGAAGTCTGTAAGGAAATACGTAAAACCTCCATGATCCCCGTTTTATTTTTATCAAGCCGTGATGATGAAAAGGATATTATCGAGGGATTGATGGCCGGTGCGGATGATTATATAACGAAACCCTTTAATATGAACGTTCTGTTAGCGCGAATTGAGACCAATGTCCGGTACAAATCACCAAATAAATGGGTCGAAAAGCCATTGCGATTGGGCCGGCTTGAATTAAATTTCCAAACCTTCGCGGTAAAAATGAATGGAATCAAAGTGGAGTTAAATCCGAGAGAGTTGGATTTGCTTTTTTATTTGGCTGCACACCCTAATGAAGTCATCGGAGCGGACAAATTATATGAGGAAGTGTGGAGAGCCGATAGTCTCGGGGATACACTGACCGTTGCTGTCCATATCAGTAGAATCCGAAAAAAGGTAGAAGAGGATCCAAAAAACCCAAAAATCATAAAAACCGTTAAGGGAAAAGGCTATATGTTAGCCGCAAATTAAAATCCAGTTGATGCTGGATTCTTTTTTTTTGGAAAGGCTGTTTTCGTAAAGATGGCTGTGTTTGAATACTATTTAAAAAAACGTAGTGGAATGGAGCGGAGGACACTCGACTCCCGGGCATTAGAGGAAAGGTTGAGAACAATAGGCCAAGCTGAGGAGGCTCAAATTCCTCTCCGCGCAAAAGCGAGTGTCTGGAGCGCGATGGAACAAATCATTTTTTAAAACTTAATAGATAAAAAACAACAAATGATGCGAAAACGGCCTTTGGAAAAAACCATCCCGTATGTGGCAGGTAGTGTTGAAATTTAGGGGAATTTGGAGAATTTTAAACTAGATTTAAAGTTGGCTGTCGAAAATATTCTATATACTAGGAAGGAATATAGGGATATATACCTGGTTTTTTTTAGTTATTCTAGTTCTTTTTTATTAAAAGTCATGATTTTTTTGAAAAAATAAGACTTTTATTCTAGTTTTTTATGTTTCTTACAAATATCCAACAAATAGTACGTAATAAGAGGTTTTTTCGACTTTTCCATTAAGGGGGATGGGCAAAAAATGATAGATAATAAGTTTGCCAGGGTTGCGGTGGTCACAACAATCAGTGCAGTGGGTGCAGGGACCCTCTTCGCACATGAGGCGTTTGCAGAAGGAAGTAAGGATCTTGTTATAAATGGAGGAAACCGTCCGTTTTTGGAGTGGGATGCCGGAAACTTTACAGCTGGCATCGAGCGGAAAACGGTCCTTTATGCTTATGCCAAAGCTGGAGAGACGATTATGCTTGGCTCCAGCGTGTCGGATACAAAGGATAACGGCGACATTATTATCACGATGCCGGATCAGACGGTCAGGAAGCTGGATGTAACCAAAAGTGCCGGCTACATTGACTCGGTCACCGAGGAAAAAAATGGTCCTAATTTTGGCAAAGTAACAAATGGTTACACCCCGATCAAGGTGGAGGCCGCACAGGAAGGCTGGTACCAAATTGAATTTCATCCTAGTCCAAACGGTATCGCCAATACGGATCCGATTGCAACGGCCTTTGATGCAAAATTTTTAACAAGCCAAAACCGGAAAACGATTGCTGCTTGGGATATTACGATTGCCGACCGCAGCGGCTCTGAAAAAACCGGCCGGGTTTATGCTAATTATCTTGCCCTCAATATGGGAGGGAACGAGAAAGAGCTTAATTCTAAATTATACATTCTCACCAAAGATGGCTATCAATATTTAACAGATATGAACGGCATTGATCCATTTGGGTTCATCTTCTTCTCCAATAACCGGGGCTTTATTGATAACACTGGCAAAACCCTTTATCATTCGGTTGCCTATAGCAATTCTACCGGTCAATTGGATGGGGGCAATGCTAAAATTCTTAATCCTTCCGGTCCTGATACCGAAACGGATGTGACGCACAGGATTTTCTTTAACAAGCCTAGCAGCGATCTGCCATCCGATGTTCCGATTCATGCAGAAGCGCCCCCGGTGCCAAGCGGGTTCTCGTTTAAGGCGGCTGCTGGAAGCCATATTGCCTATATCGGAGAGGGCGGCCAGTTTGAGTTTTCGATGCCCAAAAAAGCCACCTATCAGCTCATCATTGATACGAATAAGGATGGAAGCTTTGACCCGACGGCGGACCTGGTCTTAGAAAACGTGTCAAAAGCGGGTTCTAATACTGTCAGCTGGAATGGGAAAGACCAGAACGGCAACAATCTCCCTGTCGGCGACTATAAAGTCAAGCTGATGGCAAAGGGCGGAGAGTATCACTTTCCGATGCTGGATGTCGAGAACGCACCAGAAGGCATCAAAATTGAGCTGCAGAATCAGCCTTATGCCTTTCCGGCAGGACTGAAGCCTACGACGATTTATTATGACGACAGCAGGTTAACGGGGCCGGGGGCGACCAATCCTATTTCGGCTCTGAAAGGAATTGATAGTGCCACTGGAGTGCGCGGGTTTACCAACGATTTTGGAAATAACCGTGCCATTGATACCTGGACGTATTTTCCAGGCCAGGCCATTGAAACGACGCTGTCCATTGTCGACAGCAGGCTATTGGGAAAGGTTTTTGTTGATGCTAATTACAATAAGGTCAATGACTCGGAAGCTGGCATGGCTGGAGTAAAGGTGGACGTGAAGGACGCATCCGGCAATGTCCTGCAGACGGTGATCACTGATACGTCCGGGAATTATTCGGTGAACCTGAAGCCAGGCAATTATCAGATCGAAGTGGACAGGAGTTCACAGGCATTGCAAAATTATCGGCTTACGACGGCGAATAATCCATGCAGTGTAGCGATTCAGCCGGGTAATACGGCTCATTTATCCACTGGATTTTCGCTAAACCGTGTTCCAGACGCCAACAATGTGTCCGTATCGATAGTTTCGAATGAGACGGCCAGCGGAAAGTTGACAGGCACCGATCCCGATGGTGATTCGTTGACCTACAGTAAGGCAGCTTCTCCAGCGAACGGCACCGCAGTTGTCCTGCCGGATGGTTCTTGGACATACACTCCAAATCCGGGTTTTACCGGAGCAGATCACTTTACTGTGGTTGCGGATGACGGAAATGGCGGCAAGGATACCGTTACTATAACGGTTACAGTAGCTAACCGGAGACCGTCACTGACAGGACAGTCCAAGGAAACGAACCAAGGCATGCCTGTAGGGGGAACACTCGAAGGGATGGACCCGGACGGTCAGGTGCTGTCCTATTCGATTAAGGAAGGCCCAGCTGGCGGTCAAGCCGTCATTGACAGCCGTACAGGCGAATGGACCTATACCCCTTCCGGCCATTACGCCGGACAAGATGAATTCACGGTCGTTGTCACAGATCCCTATGGACTGAGTGCGGAGGCAGCAGTCCAAATTCGTGTGAATAATATTGCCCCTATTGGCCAGAACCAGACGATAAATACTGTCCAAAACGAAGCTGTCAGCGGCACTGCGGCCGCAGCCGATGCTCCAGGAGAGCCGCTTACTTTCTCCAAAGGGACAAACCCAGCCAATGGAACGGTGAGTGTTGATGAGGCCGGCCGCTGGACCTATACACCAAACGATGGTTTTGCTGGTACGGATCACTTTACGGTGGAAGTCACGGACGAACATGGGGGCAGAGGATCGCTTACCGTAACGGTTCAAGTAGCCAATATCGTTCCGATTGGAGAAGACCTTAGGAAAGTCACCCAACAAAACAAGACAATTGAAGATACCATGACTGCTGTTGATGTGAAAGGGGATGTTTTGAAGTATCGCAAAGGCACTGATCCCGAAAACGGGCAGCTTGATGTAACGGCAGCTGGCCGCTGGAGCTATAGGCCAAATGATGGCTTTGTCGGAGAAGACAGCTTTACGGTAGTTGTTGAGGATCAATATGGCGGTACGGACGAGATAACTGTTACCGTGGTGGTTCATAATCTTGCACCGGTTGGAAACGATGTGGAGAAGGAAACAGTCCAGAACAAGTCCTTGACCGGAAAAATATCGGCTGACGATGTCGACGGAGATTCATTGGAATTTTCCCTTGGAGAAAACAAGCCTTTGAACGGCAAAGTAGAGGTGGAGGAAGACGGCCGCTGGACGTATACCCCAAATGCAGGGTTTGCTGGTGAGGACAGCTTTACGGTCGTGGTCAAGGACCAGCACGGCGGCACGGATGAAGTGACGGTTAGCGTTCTTGTTAAAAACCTTAACCCAGTTGGGAATGACCTGGAAGTAGAAACCATGCAAAATGTGGCAATAGATGGCCAAGCAACCGCGAAAGATGTACCAGGAGACGGCCTGACTTTTTCACAGGGAGAAGATGGTCCAGAAAATGGGACGGTAGTAGTGAAGGAGGATGGCCGCTGGACGTATACCCCAACTCAAGGCTTTGTTGGAGAGGACAGCTTTGAAGTGGTGGTAAAGGACGGTTACAATGGCACTGACACTATCAAGGTAAGGATCACGGTCCGTAACCAGAATCCTGTGGTAGTGGCTGCGGATATATCCAAG
The DNA here is from genome assembly GCF_943193175.1 of Neobacillus muris. Classification (GTDB taxonomy): domain Bacteria; phylum Bacillota; class Bacilli; order Bacillales; family Cytobacillaceae; genus Neobacillus; species Neobacillus muris. The sequence goes on along the minus strand of NZ_CALPDF010000056.1, from coordinate 1,919 downwards.
TCAACCAATCAAAATACGCCGGCTGCAGGGAAAGTGGATGCGGCGGATCCGGACGGCGATAAGCTAACTTACGGTCTTGGGGACGGCCCAGCCCATGGGACGGTTGACGTTGACAGTGAAACAGGTGAGTGGACTTACACTCCGGATGAACACTATGTCGGCGGTGATCGGTTTACGGTTGTGGTGACAGATGCCCATGGCGGCACAGTGGAAGGCACAGTTCATATGGAGGTGCTCAATCAGGGTCCTGCAGCGGAAGGCGAGGAGCGGGCAACGTTTCAGGATGCTGCCGTTACTGGCCAAATAAAGGGTACTGACCCGGATGGGGACACGCTCCGATACAGCCTTGGAACCGTAAGCCCGGCCCATGGATCAGTAGTGATTGCCAGCGAGACAGGAAAATGGACCTATACACCTGATGATGATTTTGTCGGGACCGACGAATTTACTGTCTATGTAACGGATCCGCATGGCCTGAAGGCGGAAGCCAGAGTTGTGGTCACAGTCATAAATCATCCACCTGAAGGGCAGGATCAGGAAGGGGTGACCTTCCAAAACAGTCCTGTCAGTGGAACGGCTAGTGCAGCCGATTTAGATCATGATACTCTTACTTATGCTATAGGTACGACGGGACCTGCCAACGGCAGAGTAGAAGTGATGCAAGATGGAAGCTGGACGTATACGCCGAACGAAGGATATGTGGGTAAAGACAGCTTTACGATCGTGGTAACCGATAACCATGGCGGAACCGATACAATTACCATAACGGTGAAGGTGAAAAACCAGGCACCAGTAGGTGAAGGCCAAAGCAAGGAAACAGACCAGAATGTTCCTGTAGGCGGAAAAGTGTCCGCCACAGATGTAGCGGGAGACCATGTTACGTTTGCCAAGGGAGAAATCGGCCCGGCTCATGGAACCGTGGAAGTGTCGGAGGACGGAAGCTGGACGTATACCCCGAACGAAGGATATGTGGGTGAAGACAGCTTTACGATTGTGGTAACCGATAACCATGGCGGAACCGATACAATTACCATAACGGTGAAGGTGAAAAACCTGGCACCAGTAGGGGAAGGCCAAAGCAAGGAAACAGACCAGAATGTTCCTGTAGGAGGAAAAGTGTCCGCCACAGATGTAGCGGGAGACCATGTTACGTTTGCCAAAGGAGAAAGCGGCCCGGCTCATGGAACCGTGGAAGTGATGGAAGACGGAAGCTGGACGTATATGCCGAGCAATGGTTATGTAGGAGAAGACAGCTTTAAGATTGTGGTAACCGATAACCATGGCGGAACCGATACAATTAACGTAACGGTGAAGCTGAAAAACCTGGCACCAGTAGGTGAAGGCCAAAGCAAGGAAACAGACCAAAATGTTCCTGTAGGCGGAAAAGTATCCGCAATGGATGTGGCGGGAGACAGTGTTACGTTTGCCAAGGGAGAAAGCGGCCCAGCCCATGGAACCGTGGAAGTGTCGGAGGACGGAAGCTGGACGTATACGCCAAGCAATGGATATGTAGGCGAGGACAGCTTCATGATTGTAGTAACGGACAGCCATGGGGGAACGGACACGATCACGGTAACGGTGAAGGTGAAAAACCTGGCACCAGTAGGTGAAGGCCAAAGCAAGGAAACAGACCAGAATGTTCCTGTAGGAGGAAAAGTGTCCGCCACAGATGTAGCGGGAGACCAAGTTACGTTTACAAAAGGAGAAAGCGGCCCGGCTCATGGAACCGTGGAAGTGATGGAAGACGGAAGCTGGACGTATACGCCGAGCAAAGGATATGTAGGCGAGGACAGCTTCATGATCGTAGTAACGGACAGCCATGGAGGAACGGACACGATCATGGTAACGGTGAAGGTGAAAAACCAGGCACCAGTAGGTGAGGACCAAAGCAAGGAAACAGACCAAAATGTTCCTGTAGG
>NZ_CALPDF010000055.1 GCF_943193175.1 Neobacillus muris | reverse complement strand
TTCTATGAGGAAATAAAAAAGAAGTAGTTGTTATCGTAAGATACGTTAATAACTACTTCTAATACTAGTACAATTAAAGCCGGTTATACCGATCAAGTTTTTGGTTTAAGTCATTTGTTAGGATTTCGTTTTGCACCACGGCTTCGCGATTTAACTGATGCCAAACTATACACAATTCAAAAGCCAAGTGAATTTCCTGACCTAGAAAATTTACTTCGTGGACGAATTAACACAAAGATTATTCAGGAAAACTTTGATGACGTGCTGCGTTTAGCCCATTCAATTCGAGAAGGTAAAGTTTCCGGTTCGCTTATTATGGGAAAATTAGGGTCGTATGCAAGGCAAAACAAGTTAGCTACGGCTTTGCGAGAAATGGGAAGAATCGAAAAAACTATTTTTATTTTGGATTACATATCTAATGAAGCACTACGTAGACGTATTCAACGAGGATTAAATAAAGGAGAAGCTATGAATGGGTTGGCAAGAGCATTATTCTTTGGAAAACGAGGTGAGTTAAGAGAACGAGGTTTGCAGGATCAGCTTCAACGTGCCAGTGCTTTAAATATTATCATTAACGCTATTAGTGTATGGAATACCGTATATCTTACTGAAGCAACAAAATCGTTGAAGGAAAAAGGGAATTTGAGAGAAGACTTACTAAAACATATTTCTCCATTAGGATGGGAACATATTAATTTTCTTGGGGAATACACCTTTGATATGAAGAAAATAGCAAGCTTACATTCGTTGCGCCCTCTTGTCCAATAAAATAATAGCCGATGATTCCTTAGCGTAGGAAATATCGGCTTCCTTCATGTTGAAATTTGCTTAGCGTATGTTTTTCGCTTTTTGCTGGTATGACCCCAGTTAGTAAAGTCGCTAGGTGCCGATGAAATCATCAATTACAAGACAGAAAAATTTGAAGAGATCCTGAAAAACGTTGATGCCGTATTTGATACCCTTGGGGGCGAGACACTTGAAAAATCATTCGAGGTGCTCAAAAGAGGTGGAAAAATAGTTTCCGTTTCAGGATTACCGAATGCCCGTTTTGGCAAAGAATATGGCTCCGGATTTTTTAAAACGCTGCTGTTTTCAGCCGTAAGCCATAAACTGACTGCCCTTGAAAAAAAGCATCAGGTTCCATATACGTTTTTGTTTATGAAGCCAAGTGGAGAGCAGCTGCGTATCATCGCCAGCTTCATTGAGACTGGTAAAATCAAACCGATCATTGATCAGGTTTTTCCCTTTGAAGAGGCTCAAAAAGCGATGGAATATGCAGAGACTGGCAGAGCGAAAGGGAAAATAATTGTAAAAATCAAATAGGGATGGACCGAAGTAAAAGATGTGTGAATAATGCTCTTAAAAAAATCATTCAACAGGCCAAATCCTATGCGATTTGGCCTGTTGAATGAATTATTTTAAGAATGAAGCAAGCTGCTCATGATCCTTCAAAAAGGCGAATAACGGAATCCAAATTTAACGCGTGGATCTGTTTTTCATCTTTTTCAATGATATGCACCATGTACCCCAATAGGAAGTGCCAATAGACATCTGCGAATTCTTCTGCATTTCCGTCCTTGAATTCTTTGAGCTGTTGGCCTTTTTGAAAAAGAGGGACAAAAAATGTTTTTCCAAAATCATTATTAATGGGATTTTGAGCATCATGTGAGTCGAGCTCCCCTTTAATAAAGACTGTGATAAATACTCGAAGCGGCGCAAGGTAGCCGGTCTCGCTAGGATCAGACAACAGCCGGATCCCAAATTCCTTAATGGCCGCTTTGGGGGATGCAAATCCTCTCAATTCTTCCAGGCAATGGTTCATGGCATCTGAATAAGAAAATAAAATATCCGCCTTCGTGTCAAAATACCGATAGATGAGCCCCTTACTGATGCCAGCAGCCTGAGCAATATCCGCTATTGTCGTATTGGTGTAGCCTTGTTGATCAAATAAAGCCAAGGCCACATCGAGGATTTGTTTTTTCCGATTCTCCTGGATTTTTAAGCTTTGTTCTGGTGTTATTCCCATAATCCGAACCCCTTACTTTACTTCCGTCATTCTATATTACCATAAAAGTAAAGGAAGCGAAGCAGAAGCACCGGATCGATGAATTCCCCACATCACCTGTACATCATTAAACTTAAATTAAAAAATGACAAAGGAAGAGCTAATTAAACGTTCTGTTAAAAACTATGTAAGGACCGAAATAGTTGGGTTCATCACAACAGGCAGCTAAAAATATTGTCGGTCAAACAAACGTTTAGTAAAATAGGTGGATATGCCCGCCAAAAAAGGAATTTCACGGAAAACAGCCAAAAAGTTTGTCAGTTAAATAAATGTTTAGTTAATTTGAACACTCCCCCCATTTCTTATACAGCTTGTGAAAGGCCTCAAGGTCAGAGGCACTTTTACCTATGCATTGCCGCTAATTTTGAAGCAAAAGGCTGCCCATCCCATAGATGCTGCAGGCTGCTTTCCTTCTCATGATTTCCTGCTTACTTAGGAGCGTAAAGAAATTTTCTGTAGGTAATGGCCCTAGATTGTGCTTCTCCACTAATTTGTCCAAATAGATTTTCCTTGAAGATGGATTTTTGATTGGTTGTTGTTGGTCTCGGAATATTCATATAAAACCCCGGCAAGCGGGATTCGGTTGACACGGTGTTGTGCACGAAAGCCATCAACTTCTACAAAACAACAGATATTTTCCATATCACCCAAATGCCGCCGTACCCTTGGTATTGTTGGTAAGTTATGAAACTAGGTTTGAAAGGGATTTAAGCAAAACTTCGACAAAATTCGGGTGGTGACAGGCACCGCAATCTAGTAAAATAAAATTTATCCCTTTCTCCATTTGTAAATAAAGGGGCAGCCAGAAGAAGGGGCACTAGTGATTTAGGATCGGTATGTAAAAAGGGATACCAATTGGTAAAACAAAGAAAACTATTCTTAAAATAATAATTGTTCACCAGAACTATTTGGAAAAATGGAACAAAATGCCCACAAATGTTTGACCCAAACAGAGAACTCTCAGCATTAAAAAACTCTATTTTTCAAAAAGGCTGGTTACGTATCTTTTTATTGGTGAGTAGTTAAAATGCATAATGGAGCATTATAAAAACATTATATTATGATTATTTTTTAGGGGTGTAAGTGTAAATGTATGATTATTTAGTGGTTGGATCCGGATTATTTGGAAGTGTATTTGCTTACGAGGCCGCTAAGCGAGGAAAGCGCGTTAAAGTGATTGACAAAAGGCCTCATATCGGAGGGAATATTTACACAGAGGAAATAGAAGGAATAAATGTTCACAAATACGGTGCACATATCTTTCACACAAACGATAAAAGAATCTGGGAATACATAAACGGGTTTGTGGAGTTTAATCGCTATACAAATAGCCCCGTCGCAAATTATAAAGGAGAAATTTATAATTTGCCCTTCAATATGAATACATTCAACAAATTATGGGGTGTCATCACACCTGCAGACGCAAAGAAAAAAATCGAAGAACAGAAGGCCTCTTACCATATAGAAAAGCCTCAAAATCTGGAGGAACAGGCCATTTCCTTAATTGGGCCTGACGTTTATGAAAAATTAGTAAAAGGATATACAGAGAAGCAATGGGGCCGCAAAGCGACGGAATTGCCTTCTTTCATCATCAGGCGACTTCCCGTTCGGTATACTTATGATAACAACTATTTTAATGATAAGTATCAAGGGATTCCGATCGGCGGATATACGAAAATTATTGAAAAAATGTTAGAAAGCGAATTAATTGATGTAGAATTAAATACAGACTTTTTTATGAATAAGGATCAATACCTTGCAGAGTTCCCGAAAATCGTCTACACAGGCATGATTGACCAGTTCTTTGATTATCAGTATGGAGTTTTAGAGTATCGCAGCCTAAAATTTGAAACAGAAGTGATTGAAGAAGAAAATTATCAAGGAAATGCTGTGGTTAACTACACCGACGCCGAAACACCCTATACACGTATTATCGAACATAAGCATTTTGAATTTGGGACTCAATCCAAAACGGTTATTACAAAAGAGTATCCAAAACAGTGGAAAAAAGGTGATGAGCCTTATTATCCAATGAATGATGACAAAAACAATGAACTCTATAAGCAATATAAAGAACTAGCAAGCAGCTATCAAAACATTATTTTCGGCGGGCGTCTCGGCATGTACAAGTATTTTGATATGCATCAAGTCATTGCCGCTGCCTTAACTGCAGTTGAAAAAGAGTTTGCTTAAACAATGACCAATCATCACCTTTATGGAGAACGACGAAGGCATGAGCAAAGAGGCCGGAAGAAAGAGATGGAAAAGTACCTAAATGGAAACTAACTCCCGTCGTATGCTCTTATTTACCAACCATCCTTCGACAAAGTCTGCTGCCGCAGGATGGTGACTGTCCATGTTATATTTTGTGAGAGCCACCCTTAAGCTGGCGACAGCAGGTTGGTTCTCTTGTTTTCCAAGTACGCTTTTCCGAAAGATAGCTGCTGAGGTTTCACATACTATTTCTTTCGGAATTTCTCGTAGTATTTCAAGAACAGTTTCCATGATGATCACTTCTTCCCGAAACAGAAGGAGGCGCTTACCTCCAACCACTCCAACAATGTTCAGCTGCACCTGAATTCTAGCATTTTGTATCTATCTAAAAACCTATCAACCCTCGACAAAAATCGGGTGGTGACAGGAAATCCCCCTTTAACATGTTCTTTCACAAGGTCCATTGTGCTGCTCGTCCAATAGTATATGTTCATTTATTATCTCTTCTGCCAATCAACCATATGAAGGTGCCGATCATTAGGACGAGGAGCGGTATTCCCTGGATAAAAAGAAATCCTGCCCAAAAATACATTATAGTGCTGGTAGGAGAGTCTGTTGCCATCACCCCTATAAATAAAGACAATGGAGTTACAATTACATTCACTCCTAAACAACACATAACAAATGATAGTTTCATGCTTTTAATCTTCGGTAATCCGGCCATCCAAAATAAAACGATGGCAATAGCAATAATAACTATAGGAACTCCATAAAACAAAACATCCAAAACCTCTGCCTCCCAAACTTAACATCCTTTACTTCGCCCGATTCCTATTTTATACCCTAAGAGGTTTAAATAGTTTAAATCTTTTCTGGATTTTTTCTGAATTCAGGACCTGCATTCATCTAACACAGACATTTGAATAGGCAGTGGAACCTCCCCCCTGCTCAAAGAGGATATTGATCTAAAAACCGATCAACCATCACAAAATTCGGATGGTGACAGGCACCGAAGGACATTTATCTTTTATCTAGAATAATAAGATAAATACCTTGTAAGTAAGAAAGCGGTGAGAGGAATCGGGCAGAAAACGAATTTTTTCTTAGATAATAAAACGGAAAAGAGCATCATCAACAAACTGCGGGACGCGGGATGTGTCTTCGCTGAAGAAGAAACGCAGTTACTTGCCTCTGAGACTGGAAGCATCGAGGAACTAATGAATAGGGTAGAAAAACGAGTAAGTGGTCTGCCGCTTGAATACGTGCTTGGGTTTACCAAGTTTTGCGGTCTGCGAATAGAAGTCGAACAGGGAGTCTTTATCCCCCGCCGACGGACAGAGTTTCTGGTTCAGCAAGCCAAAGCCTTAACACGCCCAAATGATGTGGTTTTGGATTTATGCTGCGGGTCTGGTGCCGTGGGTGCCGCCCTAGCAGCCGGACTTACAAAGATATTCTTGCACGCCTCCGATATTGACCCTGCTGCTGTACGATGTGCTTCCCGCAATCTAACGAAGCTTGGCGGTCATGTATATCAAGGTGACTTATATGAGGCATTGCCCGATTCACTGCGAGGCCGGGTGAACATCATAGTGGCTAACGCACCCTATGTTCCTACTGACGCCGTACAACTCCTTCCCCGAGAAGCACGATTATATGAACCGAAAGCAGCACTTGACGGAGGAAAGGATGGTCTGGACCTTCATCGATCGGCAGCAAAAGCGGGTCTCGACTGGCTGGTTCCCGGGGGGCATCTATTGATCGAGACAAGCGAAATGCAGGGGGCAAAAACCCTTGAAATCTTTGTAAAGGCTGGATGGATAACCAAAATCGTTAGAGATGAAGAATGGGATGCAACCGTTGTGATTGGAACAAAATCTGTGGAGCCATTGGAGCCATGGGGACGGTTCTTGCGGCAATGAACCGGGAGAACCGTCCCCTTGGCCCGTGGCCCACTTGGCCCACTATGTTAGGTGCAATCCACAGGCACCTGCACGACTTGCTTTTTTGCGCTGCTTTCAAGAGCAGCCTCAATAATTTTTATAACTGACAACCCTTCATGTGCAGTAACAGGAGCCCTTTTTCCTTCCAGGATGCTTTCGGCTATCTTTTTATAGTAGGTTAAATAAGAGCCATGGACCGTTTCGATTGTTTCCTGCCTCTCCTGGCCCCCATCTATCGTAACGAGCTTACCGTAATATGGCGGTTCATCTGCTCCCCATGATGGATCAATCGGCTTTTTGCCTTCCTTAAGCGCAGCTTCCTGTCCATCAAGCCCGAACTTAATAAAGCTTCCTTTGCTTCCGTGAACCTGAAAACGCGGCCCATTACTTGGAACAATTGAACCAGCATGCAAAATGACCCGCAGCTTCTCATACCCTAAAATAAGATGGAAATAATCGTCCGTTTCTGCATTCTCTCTTTGCATAAAAACATCCGCAAAGACGAATTGCGGCCAGCCAAATAAATCTAAAGCCTGATCAATTAAATGGGAACCTAAATCATATAACACACCTGATCCGGGACCTGGCTTTTCTCTCCACCGATTTCTTACATCTGGTCTGAAACGATCATAATGGACCTGATAGGTATTGATGTCTCCAAGCACCCCATCGTTCACCAGCTTCTTGACCGTCAAAAAATCATTATCCCATCTTCTGTTATGATAAACACTTAAAAGCAGCTGCTTTTCTTCGGCAAGCTTCATAAGCTCCTCTGCCTCCCAGCTTGCTGCCACCATCGGCTTTTCCAAAATCACATGTTTGCCTGCCAGTAAACTTTGCTTGGCCATTTCGTAATGCACACCGCTTGGAGTGGAAATCACCACCAAATCAATCGTGGCATCCTCGAGAACCTCTTCTAATCTGCCTACGACTTCCACATCACCTAAGTCCTGTTGAACCTTTTCCTTTTTGGAACTAACCACCTTCGCAATTTCAAATTCCTCTAACACGCTGAGCAAGGGCGCGTGAAAGGTAGCACCCGAAATTCCATAGCCGACTAAACCAACCCTAATTTTCCTCATTTCGTTCCCCCCTGTTTTCTTCATCCTCTGTCACAATCAAATCAATCTGATTTTCTTTTATTTTTTCCCTTACAGCTTCATCCGGATATTGGTCGGTAACAATCACATCAATGTCCGCAATATCACAAACCTTGTGGAGAAATGCCTTTTCAAACTTCGTATGATCAGCCAGCAATATAACTTGCCGTGCACAGCTGATCATTTTTTTCTTTAAAAAGGCTTCATCCTCGTCAGGAGAAGTAATGCCTTCAGGACTGATTCCGCAGGCGCCAAGAAATAATTGGTCAACCTTGTAGTCATTTAGTGTCTCAATGGTTCTTGGACCTAATAGATTTCTGTTTTTCCTATTGAATTTTCCAGGCAGCAAAAAGGTTGGAATATCCGTATGTTCTCCTAATAAATCCACGATATCAATCGAGTTGGTAATTACATGGACCTGCTTGCCCGCCATGAATTTAGCCATAAGCGCGCCAGTTGAAGAGGCATCCATCAACAAATCATAATCATCCTGAATCAGTAAAGCCGCGCTCTGGGCAATTCGTTCTTTGCCGGCGGTAGCTTGCCGTTCTTTATAATCGATGACATTCCGATTGACCGAGGGAAGTGTCGCGCCTCCCTTTACCCTGATAATTTCCCCGCGCTCTTCGAGTTTGACAAGATCTCTTCTTGCTGTATCCTTTGAAACATTAAAGGCTTCACATATTTCTTCCAATGAAATGCTTTTATGTGAAGACAAATACGATCTTATCAATTGCAGCCTGTGTTCTTGATACATAGCCTCAAAACTCCTCCATCCACTTCCGACAAAATGGAAATCTTGATTCCCATTATAATAGATTGTTTTCCATAAATCCACGGAAAAACTTAAAAAAATTAATGAAATTAAGTTTTTTAAGTTTTAACACTCATACGAGTTAGTGAAACAAACAGCAAGCTATTTTACAATTTCTAATTGGTGTAAAATATTGTTAAGAAGAAATTTTTTACGGAGGGTAATGAAAATGAAGATTTTGTTTGATGAAACATACACTTCAAATGACGGAAAATATACTAGCAGGAATATTTGGTATGGATATGCTGATATATCTGTTGACAGTCAGCATGGAAAAACCATTAAGCTAACTGAAGATTTCATGGTTCAATTATGCGAATTAATAAAAAATGACTTATCTAAGAATGCAGCAAATATGCCTACTCAAACTAACTGGTATTTCTATGGAAGTGCTGTAACTAAGGACGCTATCGGAGACAATATCCGTCCAACAATTATGGTTCGTGAGAAGTCTGGCGAGTTTACAACTAATTTTAATATCAGTAACCACGATTTTGCTGTAAATATTGATGCTATTCTGTTGTTTAAGGCGAATTTTGAAAAACGATTAGCGGGTCATTGATAAGTAGAATAAATCGCCAAAATGGACCCTGATTCATTAGCTTCCATTTCTCATTTAATCCGGATTATTTTAGAGAAGTGCTGGAACACTTCTCCCGTTTTATCCTTTGAGAAAAACTTGGATCCTGGAAATCTTTTAAAAAGAATTAAGCTTGGCACGACTCTATCATTCAAAATAGGAATATTAATTAGGCTATATTATAGCTCTGAACGTTGATTTTCTGTGCTTGAAAAATAAACGGAGAAATTCCGCTTAAATTGGGAAATATGGGTATTTCCTTAAAAATAAGAGGATTTTTTCCGTTTATTGTATCAAAATTAATAAATTTTAGCTTATTTAGAGCCGTTAAGCGGAATTTCTCCTCTTATTTCAGCTTCCTAAGGGCCCTCAATATACAATAGCGGGAATTTCTCCGCCTATGAATTCTCATATCAACAATAAACTATATCAGAACCTAGATCCTTTATGCTTCATTATTTGAACAAAAAGCGTTCCTGCTTGTTCCAGAAATGCCATTCCTTCAATGAATATAATTACTGAAACATGCCTAGCAGCCACGTGACGAAGCTAGAATATGCATATCTTCAATGGAAAGTTTTGATTCACCCCATTATCCTATCGAGCCCTCTAGCATCCAATTCATTAGATGCTTGCGGTCCCTTTCAAACTTTAAAAAGCAATAAAAATAAAGCAGCTGTATCATAAAGTGAACTGCACCCCAATTGATCAGCCAACCCTCACCATATTCCTTCTACCATTCTCTATTTCTCTAAAGTACCAATCGACAAAATTCGGGCAGTGACAGGCACACATCCGATGGGAATTCGGGAAAAATCGTTTGAACCTGAGGGAATTTAGTACATTTATTTTGTTAACAACCGATCTTTTACCCCTTTGGTTTCTCCAAGCTATCATTAAAATAATCCAGATCACACCAGGGTGCAGGATTTTCTAAACAATACATTTCATAGAGGTAATTCTTTCCTAGCTCCGATAATCTTCCTTTTCCGTCTATCCTCCAAGCATTTCCGTATGAATCAGTAAAAGCATATTCAATTCCATACGTGACATGCATCCCGCCTTCTAAAAACCCAAATTCCTTAATAAATTTTCCAGGAGGAATCTTTTGAAATACTAAATAGGGGTAAAGCGCTTGATTACCAGATTTTGTATTATTTGCTTTCATTGTTTCCACTCCGTCATAAGGCGCCGCACCAGTGATTGCAACTGCTACAATTAATACATCATAGATTGGAGTATTGGAAGTGTTTTGAATGATAACATCAGATTCACCTGTACTTCGCGTTAACCATGCTGCTATTTTCCTAGCTTGGGCTTCTCTTTTATCCTTATTAAGCTGTTTATTACTACGAACCAAATTCATCACACTATAGGCAGTTAAACAAACCGACAACAATGCTGCTCCCGCTGAGATCGATGCAGGGATAATACTAGTTACCATGAAAAGTCTCCTTATTTGTGAATATACATACTACAAGTTTTTTATATGGAAAATTATATACGATATTCATGGTTAGTGTAGCACAAATCTAATCTATCCTGTTGTTCCACTGATGATAAAAGTAGCCAATATCAAAATAATGAAGGCGCATTCGATAGAATGGTTCCTTTGAAAAAAACATTCATAAAAGGTTCACACCCATGGAACAAAATATCATGTACGATCCATATGACAGGACTTCTCTTGGGGAAACAATTCTCGCAAACCACCTATGACCTGTAATGAAGCGGCGAAAGGATCGTGTTAAAATGAGGATGACTTCCAAAAGTTACGGGGAAGAGTTGGAGATTAGGAAATACTATATTAGAAACTCTCAGACCATTACGGTTGAGATTTTTAAAGTGACGGAAGGCTACAAGAGTTTCGCCTATAGTAGTTCTATTCACCATTATGATCTAACTGGAGCAGGGTATCACGAAGAAATAGAGCAAAGCATCGAATTAGCCATAGCGGATTTGCAGGAATTGATGAAAGAGACGGACAAGACCACGGAGGGAAGCCATTAATGCTTCCCTTCTTTTCATTTCCCTATAACCTAGATTTTCCCAGTACCCTCCAGCCTTGTTGGCCAATTACGGCAGCAAGAGAATTATTTCCGTTATTAACTGGAGACTGCGACACAGAGAAAACCACAACGATTCGGAAATTTGTCCAATATGTAATTGTGATAAAGTACATTTAAGGGAAATACACAATAAATGTCCAACACATTAGACATTCCTAAAATTATATAGTATGATAAATGTCAAAAGTATTGGACAAATCAGGTGATCAAATTTGAAAAATATCATAAAAGCATTACGAAGAAAATTAGGGATAACGCAGGAGGCTCTCGCCAAAGAATGTGGTGTTGTCAGGCAAACCATTAATTGTGTAGAAAATGATAAGTATGACCCAACTCTAGAATTAGCCTTTAAAATAGCAAAGGCATTAAATACGAAGGTGGACGAGGTATTTATTTATGAATAAATTTCACCCGGAATACATCATTACCATGAAAGATATCGTACAAGAAGGCGCTAAAATATTGCGAAAGGTGACCGAAGAGGTTAAACTTCCTGTTTCGAAAGAGGATCAAGATGCTTTGCAATGTATGCTTCAATATTTGAAAAACAGCCAGAATCCAGAGGTGGCCAAAAAGTATAGACTCCGTCCTGGTTCAGGATTATCTGCCAATCAAATTGGTCTTGATAAACGAATGTTTGCCGCACTATTTGACGATGGACAAAAGGATCTCGAATGTATGCTACTGAATCCAAAAATCATCAGCCATTCTCTGAATATGATTTATTTACCCCAAGGAGAAGGCTGCCTTTCGGTTGATCGAGATGTAAAGGGATTTGTTCCGAGATATGAGCGAATTAAGGTAAAAGCTTATGACATAACGGGCCAAGAAGTCATTCTCAAATTTAAAGGATACGGCTCCATTGTCATCCAACATGAAATCGATCATTTAAACGGAATCATGTTTTATGACAGAATCCATAAAGAAAACCCCTTCAAATTGCCTGAAAATGTGGATATTGAAAGTTTGTATTAATTTAAGGCGTACATTCTTATGGACAACATATTTTTCACAATAGAAATGGTACTTACGCTTATGTAGGTACCATTTCTACTTAACTGTAAAATCTCTAGATACTGTCACCTAGTTTTTTAGGATCACTGAATGCTCTTCTTCCCGCTGCTGGCTGCCTCGTGGAAAAATGAATCGAAAGAGAAGAAAGCACCGTTCAAATGATATACCAGGCCGTTAATCTCATCCCCTTGCCTCACATGATGATTTCTGATATTCCCCATAGCTTTTCGATATCCACATATTCTACCTCAAAAAAACTAACTAATCGTTTGATTAAATATCAAAAATCCCCCAATAAATAAGGGACGAACACCATTCACAACCTGAATTTTTTGTCAGTTAAACAGACGTTTGTTTGAATATCGGTGCAACCGCATGGATATCCAATACTCTCCCCTTTTTCCTTAAAAAAACCGTCGAATAATCGGTTCATAACACCAGCTCTAATGTACTTCCTTCCAAGACTATTCATCTCCCCCTGCACTATTACCAACCAACTAATCAATCATTTGATTAATTCAAATGACCCTTGTCCTTATAATCAGTTGCCACTCTCTTCTACCATTTTCTAAAAACCTATCAATCTTCGACAAAATCCGGGGGGTGACAGGCACTAGAATGAGCGGATAATGGCTAGTTGTGCCTTAGCTGTTTTCTTGATTGAAAATCTAAACGCAAAATTTTTGATTGCCAGAGAAGAATGAAGTCGCGGTCCCCCTGGCATCATAAGTTGCAACTCCCTACTATCATTTTCTATTTATCTAAAAACCTATCAATCTTCGGAAAAATTTGGGGAGTGATGGAAACCGCAAACTAATAACCAGGTTTCTTAATAATGACTAATCTTATCAACAATTTCACTTCGATTAATGATACCAATTCCGTTAATATTTAATCTTTTTAACGCGTGTAAGCAACGGTCTGCATTCTCCTGAAAAGTTGCAAACGAAATGGAGAAATTTGTACAGGATGAAAAGTATCTATTGATAAAATTTAGGTAATCCAATTTTTCCTTAGTCTTTTGTTTAATCGGTGGGTCCCTATCTTCAACTATTGCAAGGTAATTGTCCAGCTTAGCTTTACATTCTAACAGTTCGCAATAAATAGTTTCTAATTTCATTTCTGGATCACCCATATAAAAAGCAACATCCATATTCGTATCCGGGTGACCTTCCTTTTCTCCTAACCTTCCATTCTCATCATAGATTCGGCAATCCTTGATAGTTACATAGGACGATGGAAATAGAACCTTAATTGCTCCTAGTTGAGATAATAAGTATTCTAATAAGTCCCCGCGAAATTGATCAAATTCCTCTTGAGAGAATGCATACACCTCTTCAGTCATACCTACTATCTCTTCCCAATTTGTTTCGGATACGTGAGGATACATCATTCGATAATCAGGCATTAGTACATCTACTAAATGACTTCTATCAAACTTTTTTATAGTTGGAAACGTCAGCAAAATATCACAAAATACATCAAAGGACCACACATTTGCAAGAAATTTGTCGGTTAACCGGCAAATAATATGTCCTCCCTCGAATTGAAGAGGAGGACGTCCGTGAAAGGATATACTCATATGTTTTTCACTCTTCCACTTCATCATTTTGTGGAAAATATTTATAAGTTCCTATAAGAAGCTGAGGTAACCCCATCCTCGTTGTTATTTGGGCAATGAATTCCCTACCATACGGCCAAACATTTACAGGTACATTGTTTTTAACAAATTGGTCTAGAGCCTTTTGTAACTCCTCACTATTATAAAGTTCTGAATTCAATCCACTTATTCTATATTCCAGAATAAATGTAAATTGAATATTGAAGATTAAGTTCTCTTCATGGTCTTCTTCAAATGCTTTAATATCAAAAAAAGCGGAAGTAGCAAAGAAATCATCTTTATAATACTCCAGTCGCTGCGTCATCTGAATGTTTGTGTCAATTTGACTACTTTTTAACAGTGAATGATGAAATCGTTGACTGTTGCAAGATTGAATAAAAATATTATCTAGATCGACCGCTCTAATAAGCTGGTTGTAAACATTGTCCATCATAAATATTCTCCTCTTTATAGTTTACCTTGTTATAAAAAAGACAAGTTCCTTTTGAACTTGTCTCTGATGTATACACCAAATCAGCATTTTCATAATAGCCTTTAACACCAGCAGGATTAATGGAAGTACGATAACTAGCCATTAAATTGAGTGCTTCCAGTCTTTTCTTTAACATGAAAGGTAATTCCAATAGCCAATTGAAAACATCCTCATAATCCTTCAGCTCTTCAATTGTATCTACCTGGAACAGCAGTCTTTTTTTTAGCGACTGAATATTTATGCTAAATTGATCAAACTTTTCCTTTACGATAGGAAACGGATTAGGTGCTAAAGACAGAGATAGGTCAGTATAAATCCTCTTTCCCTCTTCTTTATACCAACTAATCGAGTCCAAAGCTATCTTCTCTAAGTACAAGAATTCTTTGGGATCACTGAACGGTCTCAAGCTCTGAAACTGGCTGTATAGTTTCTCGAATTCCTTAAAGGACCATTCGTAAAACTTAGAAATACTTTGAGATACATCATTGCGTAGGTCCATATAAAGGGAGGAAGCTGATAAGTGGGGTTGAGTATTAATATTTCTTTCTAATGTAATCCGATAATTCATTCCCATCATACCTCTCTTATCATATCTTCTTACTTTATAATATACCACAATTTACTAATTCTCAATCAAGATTCATTGACAAAATTCACAGTTTTGAAAATTTCATATAAATCCAGGACCATAACCCACAAGAAAATATTTGAAAAAACACTATTTTACTCCACATCCTCCGTAAAATCATACATCTTTAACTTGATCTGAAAACCTTCATACGACATAAGCATCTTCCCCACTTCTTCCCATGAATATGGCTTTCCATCAATAATAACGAGAGGAGTGCCATCAGAAGTGCGGTGGTTTTCGGCTAGCCGGAGATAGAAGTCCCAGTCTCAGTAATTGTGTACTACGGGATCCAATTGGCCTATAGTGTTATGTAGTGATTTTCGGTAAAGACTGCCGGATGGGACGAAGGTTGAGAACTTTCGCATGGCTTGGAGGTCTTGGGTGTGGGCAAAAATGAAGCGGCTTTTTGGTTTTCTTATGTTGTTGTCCAGCCCAAAATTGACGATCTCGACGACCGAGTAAACCAGATCAAAGTCTGCAATTGTCTCAACCATTGTTTTTATATGTGTTGGGACAAGTAAGTCGTCATCATCCTTCGCATGATGAATTAAATCTTTGACAAAATTCGGGTTGTGACAGGCACACTAAAAACCTATCAATCTTCGACAAAATCCGGGGGGTGACAGGCACTAGAATCCTTCCGGTGAATCCACATGAACTGTTGGGCTACCCTCTCGTAAGGTGTAGCATGGTCCATTTCTGCATCCTCATCATAATGGGAAGCAGGTGTATATTTTAGCTTTAATTGTGTATCAATCTCATCCGGCGAGATCAGGACTTGAACGGCATTATAGGCTTCCTTACCAAATGACCCAACATGGGGAATGCCTGTCTCCAAATTATAGGAGATGGCGAGGAATGCACAAAGGAACCTTTCTACTCCATTTTCCGCCTTAAACCATGTTCTAATCCTATCCTCCACCTCTTCTTTTGTCCCCCACTTCTGCCATATCCACAATAGCCCATACACATCATGATCCGTAGTATTCTGATCAAGAAAATCAATTTTTTCTGTTGCCAGCTTAATTCTTTTTATAAACGAAGCAGCAATATCAGCAATCTCTTCTTCCGTATGGATAATATCAGTCAAATCTTTTTCCTCAGAAGGACGCATCCACCAAAAGATCTCTTTAGCAAATGATATAGGCTGGGCAATCGCTAATATCTGCTTCGAAAATTCCACCCGCTCCTCTTCCGGTACTCGTTTGATTAATTGAGAGATGAGAACCGCAGCTTGGCTCCATGTTGTCACAATTCCAAACGCCCCATCCTTTCTTGAAAAATAAGAACCCATAGTTACCAACATTTCTGAAAGTTTTTTTGCGGTACTAACAGGGACAGTTTCTTCCACATAGCGCAGTTTTTGAATCAACCTAGACATCCCATGCTGTTTCATCACTTTATTTAATTCATTTAAAACATCCTGATCTGATGAACTTTCTATTAATTGTAAAAGATTTTTCAGCCAGTTATCTGGAACATCTCCTGCTGGGACGGTATATTTAAAAAATCTCTCGAAATACTCACTTGAGCACACTCTTTGTTTTGCCGTCCATTCCCGATCCCAAGTATGTCCGTAATAAGTATTATCAGTAAAAACTACCTTTGTTCTTGGAAAGAGGTCCTGTAAAAATATTTTTAGAACATATTGATGATCTTCATTAAAAACTTGCATGGCCTCCAACACCTGATCGCGATATTGTTTGATCTTTTCCTTATTGGAAGTGCTGCTTCTGCCTGGAGTTAAAAAGAGATCCGAATTTAATCTGACGAATTCATAGAATTCAGGAAAGAAAACTCTAAGAGATTCGATCAGGATTTGATCAACGGTGTTCACCTCATCCTTTAATAAAGGAATCGAAAAGAGTAGAGAATTTAAATAACGCTTTACCATTCTTGGCGTAGTAATGACATTCCCGATGGAGCGATCCCACGTACTAACAAATCGGTGCATTTCATCTCTGTTCAATTCCATTTTGTTGATTTCCAGTACCTTGTCTATTCCTGAAAACACCATACTTCGTAAAACAGCTGGGTCTGCTGGCGGCATATGCAGCGGAACTTGTATAATTTTTTCAAGGAAGGAATCCCCTTTATGATGAGAAGCGTTATCTTCATATAAAATTGCTAAACTTTTAGCTACGAGACGATCGTCAAACGCCAGGATATATGCCGTATAGGGGAAATCAGCAATTAGCTTCACAAGTTTAAAAACCGTTTGAGTCTCATTCCGATTTAGCCGGTCATTGTCGTCAATAAATACAGTAATCCCACGGCCCTTTTTTTGTAGCAGCTCAATAATCGAATCTCGCAAATCCATAATATCCGTATCTTTTGAAAAAGAGTTGCCTGCAAAAAAGGAAGTGATTTGGTTAATAGACAAGGAGGTAATGCCTAGATTCACTTTTAACGAGGCAACCTTTTCACCATAGACCCTCAACAGTTTTTCAAGCAGAATGGATTGTTCCGTTCCATCCTCCTGCCTAACCGCCTTCCCAAATTGGATAAAAAATTGCCGAATAAGCTCTTTTTCATTTTCAAAAAACCAAGGATTGAAGTGAAAGACAATCTCATCCTTTAGGGATTTCCTAATAAGGTTTAGAACAGATGTCTTACCACTTCCCCATTGACCGAATAGACCGATAACAAGTCCTTCAGAATACCCCCTCATATTGATAATATTTGAAATTCGCTGGGCAAATGAAGCACGGTTGAACCGATCATCTTTCTCTGATTCAATGGGATAATCCAGGAACAGCTTTTCATTTGATTTTCTCTCATTCTTCCTTTTTCGTACATAAACGGCAATCGAACGAGTTACCATCCAAAGAATATAAATTGCTCCTATCCATGCCATAACCAAAAGTGCCGGCTTTAAGGTACCCTCTACATAATTAAAAAGAGAGGATACCCAATATTGAACAAATGCCAGTAAAATAGAACTGATAATGATATCGAACTTTAATTGAAAGGCTGGAATCTGCATCATCTTAGACACTATTTTCCGTTTTCTAATCTCGTCCGCCATAATAAAAAGAACGACAAACAGCAGTGGAAGGAAAAACCAATAAGTCTTTATAAAAGGTACCTCATGGGTAAGAGATTTCAACATCCTCTCCATCATGATCAGTAAGATAAAAATAATAGTTGACTGTAAAAAAATTTCCTTTACCTTTTCCAATTTCCGCTCCCCTTTTTCTCTATTTGGTCATTTGCTTCTTTTTTTACTTAACTTACTAAGGAGTCCTAACAATTCATTAGTATATCTTAAAAGGCTAAAATAGTAGTAACCGTTTACTCGAATCTAGGGAAACTAACAATTATTGACCCCCCCAATCATTAAGTAAAATTTACTCATACAAAAATTTGTTATGGCTATACGAAATTATCAAGCGTCCATTACATCATGCAATCCAAATTGGGTGCTCAAAAAGGGAAGCCAACTTATCTCTCCATACTCCGTCACGAACCAATCAATCGATCACTTAATTAGATCATCCTTGTCCAATAGAGCAACAGTTTAACAGTATTGCCTATGTGAAAATGGCTTCAAAATTAGTAGGTTCTCTTTTATTCCAGAAATGAAGCTGCTTCATCAAAGAATCGAGATCTTTTACCATTCTTTTTTACTATTTTTTAGATTAGCCACTTAATTATAGGGAATTTACTATATATCTTTAACAGGATATGGTATAATCCCATTATCAAATACATAGTTCGTACGAAAGGGCAAAGCCATTGAAAGATGGTGCCGCAAAACTATAGGGGCTAACGTTTTCCAAACTATGCCAGCCAGTTACCGAATATGAAACCTTCCTTGCGAATTATGGAACAATAGGAGGGATACTATGATTTATTTTCTAGTAGGCACCCTGTTTCATGTTGTTCATCATGAGTCTCATGATGGCTTCCAAAAGAGGCGACCAACAGTTAGAATTAGCAGAAAGCAAACACCTATAAAGTTCTTCTTTGACCAAAGGGTTATTGGTTTAAGAACCTTATTATCTTTTGATTACTCAATTTGAAAGCGGTTACACATCATTAGACTAAAGCCCTTACCAATGTAATGGATCAACCAATTGATATGGGAGTTGATTTCGATGGACGAGCAAGGGAATTTTTTAGTTGGATTAGTTTGGGGAACCTCTCTGAGTGTTCCATTATGGTTAGCACTTTTTGGCTGGATCCGAATTATACTTCAAGTGATCTTTTAAGATAAATAGAAAAAGAACTCCGCTGCTGGAAAAATTGGCAGTGGAGTTTCATTATTATGACTTAAAAATCAATGAGTCTTGGCTTTCATTCGCCTATTAACTAGATAGGATACCGTCAAAAAAATAAAAGCACCAAATGAATCGATTAAAACGTCTCTAAAGGAAGAGACCCTCCCTGGCCTAAACGATTGATGGTATTCATCGGTCATCGCATAAAAAAAGGTGATTAGCCATGCCAGGAGATAAGAGAATCGTTTCGCTTCCAATGATTTAAACAATAAAAATGCAAGCAGGCCGAATACGAGAAAATGAGTTGATTTTCGCAAGGCAAGGTTTAAGATACCAACCTCATGATTATCTGCATTCGGTGTACTGATTGCCTTATGTTCCGTTTCTACTACTTTATGGATTGCTTTAGAGGTGTTTTCCCCTGTAAAATAGGGCAGCTGCGTAAAGCAAAAGATACATATCATCCATACAATCGCTGCTATTGCCCACTTCTTCTGCTTTGTCACGATACCACCCCCTTGTTGCCTAACAAAAAAATAGCTCCCCACCTCAATCCATTTTCCCTTAAATATGGTAAAAAGGATATTCCCTCATTTCCCTCCCTCTTAGTAGGGTAAATTCTGTGATTGGTATCTTCCATATTGCCATGATAGTGGTGGTCTTTCTGATTATTTGCTACAATGCTAGGCGAAAAATTAATCTGATTCCTCTTCTACATCATCCGTTACATCATACATTTTTATCTTTATTTGAAAGCCTTCAAATGACATAACCATCTTTCCAACTTCCTCCCATGTGAATGGATTTCCATCGATTATAACTAGTGGGGTACCATCAGAAGTATCATCATACTCAATAATGCCGGTTACCTGATCATCGATTATTGAATAGAGGATTTGTCCATTCGGAAAAGCATTTGTTTCTACTTGTTTCTTTGCTATCCCTTTTCGTGTTTTGGCGATTAATTTGGTAAGCAGTTCTAGCTGATCACAGTCTAATTCACCATGTACAGCAAATTTATAGCCAAATTCAATAGTTTCTATCGCTTCTAAGCAGATTCCTATAGGATGAATCCGTCGATCCACCTCAAATGTGCGACTAATACCCTGATGATCCTTCAATGAAAAAGTATCTGGCAGCTGCTCCAGTTTCAAATCAAGCTCCTTGGCCATGAGTTCATTATAACAATTGGAACATAAATGCATGCTATTGGGTTCCATACTTAAAACAATTTTCGCTTCAGCTGCTTCACAGCTTTCACACAAATTCATGTTATCACCTGCATTGTTTTCTTCCATTTTACCACAGCACCCGCAGGCTCCATCACAGACCGGAATTAACAATGTAAACAAACAATTAATTAAATACGCCCAAAAACCCGGTACAAAGGGACTATGCATCTTAAATACAGTAGAATATTGTCAATTAAATAAATGATTGTTTAAAACGAAGAAAAAAACTGTTAAATCATGTTCAATCAAACTTTCTAGTCGTATTATTTGCTGAAAAACTAGTCTATTTCTTGCTGACTCCCCTCGTTTTCAACAATTGATGATTGAAACATGAAGGATCCTGTCGACCGGCAGCCCCAAAAAATGAAACAAACATTTGATTGATTTTGCATAAACACTTGTCTAGAAAGACTTTTATTCATTAATTGACATGAATTTTGTCAGTCATACAAATGTTTGTTTAAAAGTGTCACAAAAGCTGCTTTGATTAAGGTTTGCCCATCTAAACAGAAGAGAAAATTGGAACAAATAAACCGCCAAAATTCGTGTAGTACCTGGCACCTTATTCAACCAGACTTTGACAATACTTTTCTTTTCTCATCTCTTCGGTTCCTTCATAAAACCCAAGCAGGCTGTCCATATTCATAAAACATGGGGGCACTGTTCTCGAGTACTTATATAGGGGAAAACTGCTCCAAGGATAATATTCCGGCCTCCTGACCATTTTGGCTTCAACGGGATTTAAATGGATGTACCGGCTGACCTCGAGCATTCCTTGTTTATCTTCAATGATATGGTCATAAAATCGTTTCTCATAGACATGCCCCGTTAAGCGGTACTTCGTATTATAGTAATTGGCGTACCGTTTATTGATGAGTGACATCAGTTTGGAAAGCGGCACCTCCGAACTGCGGATCTGCAGGTGATAATGATTGGTCATCAAGCAATAGGAAGCCACTTCAAACGGATATTTCTTATGCAGCTGGCTTAGGATATGGAGAAAGGCCTCAAAGTCGGAAGCACTACGAAACAGCGGGTCACGTCGATTCCCTCGGCAGACGATATGGTAAAAACGTTGGGGGATCCAGATTCGTTTCTCACGTGCCATATCAAGTTTCCCTCGCGATGCTCTGTTGCTTTTGATAACTCCGGCGTCTCAGCGTCATTGCTTCCCAGATGGCTTGCTCAGAAATTTCTTCTTCCCCCGACAAATCAGAAATAGTCCTGGCCAGCCGGATAATTTTAATCTGCACCCGATTACTCCAGTTTTGTTTTGCCGCCACATTTGTCAGCATGCTTTGCTGGTTACTTGTAAGCGGGCTCGTCTCCATCAGAGTTTCAACTGGTACCTTCGCATTGGTGATTTCTTGCTGATAGCGCATATATTGGCGATCACGTGCTTTTTCCACCTGTTTCTTGAGCTCAATGGAAGATTCGTTCTGGTTGATAGGTTGATTGAGGCTAACCGACTGTAAAGATAATAGGATATCAATCCGGTCATATACCGGCCCTGACAGACGGTTTCGATAGGTTTGAATTTGTTTTGGGGAACAAGTGCAATAATGGCTGGAGGAGCCAAGGTATCCGCAAGGGCAGGGGTTCATGGCACCAATAAGGATAAAGGAACAAGGATAGGTCACCGTGGAATGAGCACGGCTAATCGTCACCTCTCCGGTCTCAAGCGGCTGCCGCAGCATATCCAACGTTTTTTTGGAGAACTCTGCTATCTCATCTAAAAATAAAACGCCGTGATGGGCCAAAGAAATTTCACCCGGCCTAGGTGTGGATCCGCCGCCAATAATTGCAACGGATGATGCAGAATGATGGGGATGCCGATACGGGGTATGACGAGCTAATTTCTCACCTGCCAGCTGATATAAGCTCATGACCTCCAGCTGGGATTGATTGGTTAGGGAAGGCAGAATTGATGGAAAGGTCTCAGCCAGCAAGCTTTTTCCACAGCCTGGCGGCCCGCTCATTAACACATTATGCTCACCAGCCCCCGCAATCGTCAGCGCTCGCTTCGCTTTTTCATGGCCGATGACATGAGCAAAATCTTTTAAGGGACGATCCGGAAACTGTGGCACGGGAGCACCATTGACTGCTGCAGGTAACAACTCCAAACTTTCTTGGCCCTCTATATGCTGCACAACTTCTTCTATATGCTGGACCACTCGACATTCCAAGCCCTGCAGCATTTGAATGGGTATCATAGGGTCATAGGGAAAATACACCTTCTTGATTCCCAGATTCTTTGCCGCTGTCAAAGCTGGCAGCATCCCTTCCGCCTTCATCACCGTTCCATCCAGTGACAAGGCACCAATAAAGGCTGTATCCAGTGGAATGTCCCCTTTAATGAAATTCAATTCCTTTAAAGCGGCAATGGCGATAGCCAAATCAAACAATGGACCATTTTTCTTTTGCTCCGAAGGTGAAAGATTCACCACCACCTTCTGGTCTGTCACATCAGCATCAAACCGGCTCAGTGCTGCAATCACCCGTTCCCGTGACTCTTTCACTGATGCATCAGGCAACCCGACAATGACCATCGACTCCGTCCCAGGCGAAATCCTCACCTCCACCTGAACGCAGTAACCTTCCAATCCTTTTAACCCAATACTTGACACCTTTACAGTCATAAAACAACCTCCTGCATAGCCTCGTATTTTAAAGTCAGCTCATAAAAAAGGGATTTCTATATAAAGAAGAGTGAATAATAATGAAACGAAGGAGAAAAAAACGATAGAGGAAATTATACGGAAGTCATACTCTACACACCCATTCTACCACTTCCGGCACCATTAGCAATCAAGCAATCTTCGACAAAATTCGAGCGGTGCCAGTGGATTGCGCCTTGATCGTACCAGGAGATGCTGCTGTTTTATATGCGTTGTTTGAATACGGGCTTACGTTACTCCTTTAAAAAGAAAAGAAGATCACCAACCAGCCAACCTCACAATAATCAGTTGCAATTTTAATCTACTATTCTCTATTCATCTAAAACTATCAATCTTCGACAAAATTCGGGTGGTGACAGGCACCAGAATTATTCTCCCCTAGCGAACGTAAGGGTTTTCCAGGGAAGCATGACAACACCCATTTGTGTTACAACTGATAAAACCATTTTGGTAATTTTATTAAAGTTATCAAAAAGTCTTACCTCACCTGTAGTGGACAAATACCCTAACATTTTTTTATTTAAAACCAAATAAAGCTGACCTGCAATATGTGGCACGAACAAATAAAAAGATGGTTAAATGTATTTTTTATGTCATGCTATATCAAGTTTATCTTATCTACCGTTTTAGGCAAATAAAACAATATTGTTACACTTCTAAAATTTCCTTATAAATCCAAAGGCACCAACTACTGCTACAATAATATAGATAGACTGGATAAGATGGTATTGATTTGATATAAACATGAAACCTATAAAAAACCAAAAAGCACAGTTTCGTTAATAAATTATAAATAAAAATACACTAGAATATTTAACTAAGTTTCGATAAATTCTCACGAACATACGCAATCTTCCGGTTACCATAAAGGGAAATTCCAATTATCCCAAATTAATAAAGTAAAGGATAATGAAATTAAAATACAACCAACTCCACCGCTACCCAGTACCCTAGAAACATAGGAGATACTGTAATAACGGAGTAATTAAGGTTAGAAGTAGAAAAATCACATTATAAATATAATTTTTAGCAATGCCCGTCCCATATCCCTATTCGGATTTCAATTAAATTCTTGAGTTACAACAGATAAAGCGGCTCCAATAACTTGATGCATATCATAGTATTTATACATTCCAAGCCTACCACCAAAGATTACATTTGGCGTTTTTTCTGCTAATTCGCGATATTTATTAAAAATCCCATTATTCTTTTTATCATTCATTGGATAATAAGGTTCATCACCTTTTTCCCAATTACGTGGATATTCCTTTGTTATAACGGTCTTAGGTTGATGTCCGAATTCAAAATGTTTATGCTCAATAATACGTGTATATGGGGTTTCAGCGTCAGTGTAATTAACGACTGCGTTGCCCTGATAATTTTCCTTGTCCATTACACTCGTCTCAAATTGCAGACTTCGGTATTCTAATGTACCAAATTGATAATCAAAAAACTGATCAATCATTCCCGTATATACGATTTTAGGGAAAGTCTTTAGATGCTCTTCCTTCTTTTCAAAGAAGTCCTGTTCTAATTCAACATCAATTAAATTGCTAGTTAACATTTTTTCAACGATTTGGGTATAGCCTCCAATTGGAATACCTTGGTACCGGTCATTGAAGTAATTATTATCATAGGTAAAGCGAACCGGCAGCCGTTTTATGATAAAAGCGGGTAGCTCATTCGCTTTCCGGCCCCATTGCTTTTCTGTATACCCTTTAACTAGCTTCTGATAAATATCCGTCCCAACTAACGAAATCGCTTGTTCTTCCAAATTTTTCGGATTCTCAGAGCCTGCTGCTGCTTTCAGCTCTTCAATTTTAGCCTTGGCCTCTTCAGGAGTTACTACACCCCATAATTTATTAAAAGTGTTCATATTAAACGGCATATTATAAATTTCGCCACGGTAATTTGCAATTGGACTATTCGTGTAGCGGTTGAATTCAGCAAATTGGTTAACATAATCCCAGATTTCTTTACTGTTCGTATGAAAAATATGTGCACCATACTTATGAACATTTATGCCTTCTATTTCTTCTGTATAGATATTACCGGCAATATGGTTTCGTTTATCGATTACCTTTACCTTTTTACCACGTTTTGCTGCTTCATAAGCAAATACAGCCCCAAATAAACCTGAGCCAACAACTAAATAATCATAAACCATCTAAATTCCTCCACATGACATTAATTTTTTTATAATTAGGAACCAAAGAACAGAGAGACGACTCTACGTTTACTCCCGCCTTTAACCTTAAAGACTATATAGTGGTTGATAATTATTCCGAATGACAACCCCTTTCCCTTCATTCGACAAAAGATTTTAGCCATGAAATGTCAAATATAACTTCTACTAAATTTTTATCCATTGAAAGGAGTAAGGTTCATGCGAAAGAAAATTACCTTTGAGGATAATGCAGTTCGCTTTGAAGAGGTTAATTCTACAATGAAAGAGAGTAAGGATAAGCGATTGTAGGAACTTGATCAATGCATTTTACTTACTTCTAATGGTGAACCCTAAAAAAATATCCCAAAGCTCATCGTGGAATCAATAGGGTCAGTAACTATGTTATTATTTACTGTCCTAATGATTATAGTGTCTTTAAAGTAGCGGGAAAAATTCAGTCGAACAATTAAAAATTGCCATAGCAACCACAGACTTTAACGACTGGCAACTTGCCCACTTCCTTTAAGTTCAACACTTAAATATCTTGAGCTCAAATCCGCCTTTTACGTTCTAAAAGGGGCGAAGAGTTGTCGTTTTGGGAAGGGGTATGATTCACTTCTTTAGAACCACCGTATTAATGGCAGAGGTATAGCTGGCCAATTGCGATAGCCGACTGCAAAATGAAAAGAATAAATTTTGCCATGACTTTAGGCCATCTTTGCCAAAGTTGAGAGCCACCAACTCCAAGAGTCTTACCGCCAAATAAAGCACTTTTGCAATTAGGCAGTGGATCAATATTATACTTTACACTTAACCTCTGCGAGATGGATTCCTAACAGAGAAGCCAGTAGCCAAATTGCTCGCTAAGCCAACAAAGCCATCACGCCTGCCCCCTTCATGACTTCAAGTTCGATGGTCTTCCAAATCAAGATTCGGTGATGGCAATTCTTCATGGCTATAAACAAAAATGAAAGATGCGATTCAGTACGAAGCCCATCAACGAGTACCACGAACAAGGTTCTTTTTATCTAATGAAAGATTTCTCTCTACATAAGACTTACTTTCTAGACCAACTTTTCTTAAAGTAAATGGTACTTTTATAAATTAACTCATCCCCAAATTCCCTCGGCGATATGCAAGAACCAGGATTCTGCAAAGTTCGACAAACTTCGAGTGGTGTCAGGTAGCCAATCTTAGTCTCACGCATGGTTCCTTATAGCTTCTTTTAAGATTTTAAGAACTGATTCTAGGTATCTTAGCTTCTCCCCAATAAATTGGAAAGGGAGATTGACAACCTGGCAACCTCACAATATTCAGCTGTAACCCCAATCTAACATTACACATTAAAAATAGAACCTATCTATCTCCACAAAATTCTAGACTATCTTTACTACATATTTATTTCACTTCACCACATTTAACTTTAACTGAATGGGGTTTTTTCTTTGGATTGAATAGTTTTTCGAATTCTTTGTACCCCATGCTTTAGATGTAGCCAACATTTGTGTGGATGTTTCGAAAACTTACTCGACCAAAGCTAAGAGACTACTTCAAAAAGGATAGAGAAGAAAAATGACAAAAAATAATAAATATGTCCTTAGACTTAAGCAGTTCCCGGATAATAGAAAAGGTTACAAAATTACCTTTGCTTTCGATTTATTAAGATGATTATTCACTTCATCCCATTCGAAATACAAAGGGATGAAGTCCTGGTCACTGATGCCTACACCGGTTTGTACTTCAATAAACTCTAACTCAGTTAATCCTTTAATTCCGTGTTTCTTGCCTGCCGGTAGATGGATAATATCTCCTGCTTTTACTCGGGTTATATAATCATCCAACACGAGTTCGCCTTCGCCGCGGACAATAGTCCAGACTTCGTCACGGAGGTTATGGTAATGGTAACTGGAATTTTTTCCTCCGTGGATACAAATCCGCTTGGTTACCATTTCATTGCCGTCATCGTATTTGGCATAATCAAGTACACGGGACCAGCCCCAAATCCTCTCCTCGTACATTGGAGGCTGATCAAACCCACCGATTAAGTCCTTAATCTTAGGACTTGAGGCTTTGTCTGCTACTAATATTCCATCTGGACTTGCTGCAACAACAACATCTTTAACCCCTATAACAGTAACAGGAATATCCAGTTCATTAATTAAATGAGTATTTTCTGTATCATCACTTAAAATACCTTTTCCAATTTGAGAAGTGGCCATTTCTTCCGTTAATGTGTTCCATGTGCCAAGATCCTTCCAATAACCATTGTAAGGCAACGCTACTATATGATTTGCCTTCTCTACTACTTCATAGTCAAAGCTAATCTTAGGCAGAGTCTTATATTGAAAAGCAAGCTTGTCATATTGAATTGGTAAATCCTTTTGAACTAAAATATCCAGCAAATATTTTAATTTAAATGCAAATACACCAGAGTTCCAAAGGGCATTCATTTTAATTAGTGTCTGTGCCTTCTCTTCACTAGGCTTTTCCGTAAAATGATTAACCGTAAAGTATGATTCTCCATCAATTGTTCCTCTAGGAACAATATAGCCGTATTTTGCAGATGGATATGTTGGCTTTACGCCAACCAGAGCTAAATCTGCCCCGGAATCTAGTAATACATTCTCTAATTCTTTTACATTTTCAAAAAATCGGTCCTCAACGTATGGATCAACCGGCAATACAACGACTACTTCATTCTCAGATACCTTTTGGACTGAGTGCAAATAAGAAGATGCTAATGCGATTGCAGGAAAAGTGTCACGCCGTTCTGGTTCAATAATAAGAGGTACATCCATTCCAACCTGGCTATAAATCATATCTCTTTGCATTTTGGAAGTAGCTATTACTGATGAGTTCGAAAGGCCAACATTTTTTAGCTGACCCCAGACTCTCTGAACCATTGATTTTTTCTCATCAGTATTGCTTTCTAGCACCTTTAAAAATTGCTTTGATCTTGTGTCATTTGATAAAGGCCAGAGGCGTTTGCCTGATCCTCCTGACAGTAAAACAAGATTCAATGATATCCCTCCCAAAAACCTCAGGCCATATTAACCTGATAAATTTCATAACAACCATCTGATATTTTTGAAAACCAAAGAAACCTTCAAACCACATTTTTGCATTCTTAGCACTAACAAGGTCATAGGAATTACTGCCGTCAAGAATAACGGGCTTTCTCATTAAACTGGCATGTTTAGTTAAATCAAAGTCCTTTACTTCATCAATATAGTAAAGTAAGGAAAACATCAGCATCTTAAATTGTCTCTTCAATTGTTTATATTAAATCATAGTAATAACGAATTTTATTATAAACCTAATTTTAGGTACGGTATAGACTAGCCAATCAAATTCCATATATTTCAATAACCAATTCCACTTAATTCACCGTTTACTAAGAAAGTGTTTAGAAATTAATACTCACTCTTCCATAACCTTTGATATTAAAAAAGGAAAGAACTCAAGTCCTCTCCAGTGTATTAATATCACTTTCGCGTTTAATTTATTGAAATAATTAATTATGTCATCCCATCAATATAGAGTGGTGAAAATCATCACTAATCCGATTCCTGTTTGGATCTCAATAAATTCTAATTCCATTAATCCCTTTATTACTTGTTTCTTACCAGCTGTAAGGTGAATAATATCCCCTGCTTTTACTCGGGTAAGAGAATCATCTAAGCTAATTTACCTTCACCACGGACAATCTCCTTACGTTCTCCTCAATCTTAGCTGCAGCCTCTTTTGGTGTCACAATACCCCACATCTAATTTAATGAGTACATATTGAATGGAATATAATTTGCCCTTATAATTTGCCACAGGTGAATTGGTAAAACGATTGAATCTTGAAAACAGTTGCTGGTAATTCCAAACCAATGTTTTAAAGTGTGGAAAATATGTGCACCATATTTTTGAAAGTTATACCCTCCCTCTATAAATGTTGATATATCAACGGTTTGACCCGTTGGTGAAGTGACAAAAAAATATTTTTCGACATGTTTCCTAACAAAATTTTTATATTATGTGAAACTATTCCAACATACGGGTACGCTACG
>NZ_CALPDF010000054.1 GCF_943193175.1 Neobacillus muris | reverse complement strand
GAAACATGTCGAAAAATATTTTTTTGTCACTTCACCAACGGGTCAAACCGTTGATATATCAACATTTATAGAGGGAGTTGTTATATCATGAAAAAAATTGCTGTTAGCATTTTAAGTGGAGCTTTAGTTCTTGGAGCTGGAACAGCTGTATTTGCAGCTGGAAATAACAATTCAGGTGATGGTTTAAGTTTTGAAAAAATGCTGCCTTTCATGCAAAAAATGCATCCAGATTCCTCAAAAGAGGATTTACAAAAAATGTACAAAGCCTGCCATGAGGATGGAGGAATGATGGAGGGTACAAACAATAGTGGTACTGGTACAAAAAATATGATGAATAACCTATAGAAAACCAAAAAAATTCTATTACCACTTATCCGAATACCAAAAGGAAAAGAATGCGCTTAATTCTCGGCGCATTCTTAATTTTTATTTAGCCTTTTTTCTATCTACACCGTATAGTGTTCTTTTGCAAGCTCCTTCCATCTTCTGATAATGATGAAAAATGTGCTAACTCCTAAGAGAAATAATGAAATTACCTGTGCCATTCTCAAGGAATCAGTCAGCATTAAGCTGTCAGTACGTAGTCCTTCTACCAAGAATCGTCCAATTGAGTACCAAATAACATATAAAAGGAACACTTCACCCTGACGTATCAAATGAGTCCGTCTCATAAATAAAAGAATGATGAACCCTATAAAATTCCAAGTTGATTCATATAGAAAAGTAGGATGATAGTAAGAACCATCAATATACATTTGATCAATAATAAACTTTGGCAGATGCAAATTTTCTAATAATGTTCTTGTCACCTCAGCCCCGTGTGCTTCTTGTTGGAGCAATAATATCAGCAAGTTCCCAAAATGTAATACCCTTCCTTTTTGTAAAAACAATCGCCGTTATGGTTCCTCCGATGATCGCTCCGTGAATGGCAATACCACCATGTCAAATAGCAAAGATTTCTCCAAGATTTTCTTTATAGTATCCCCATTCAAAAAGGACATAATAAATTCTTGCGCTTATTATGGCTATAGGTATCGCCCATAATAAGAAATCAGCCAAAATATCTGAGCTTAATCCTAACTTTTTTGACTCTTTAGATGCCAAAATCCATCCCAATAACAACCCAGCACCGATTATTATTCCATACCAGTATACTGTTATTGGGCCAATTTCAAAGGCTACCCTATCAATCTGTTGAATATTTTCCATTACTCACTCACCTCTTGTTTTTACTTGTTAATTACTAATAATTAAAGGCTGAATCCCTATTGGAATGCAGCCACTTAATTTAAGAAGTAATTGATTAATGCGATAATAACTATTGTAATTATCCAAAAGGGCATAAATATTTTATTAGAGATCTTATTTGGCCCTCTATTATTACTACAGCATCCCAAATCACTCACCTCTCTATCCCTGCCATCAGAGTCTTTTACCATGATATAAAATAAAAGTGGATTTTTTATGAAGGAATATTCCCACGGCCCATGCTAAGGATTCTGGTTTCGAAACTCACCTATTTTTTCAACATTTCATCAATTGCTTTGCTTTTTTCCCAATGAAAAATTCGGGAAGGGATTTGATCGATGGTCTTTAAGTCGAGATCAATAAAACTAGGGTTTTTATCGATCTGCCCTTTCCATGTTAAAATTCCTTTTAAATGATGAGAGTCTTGATTAGAAGGCTGCCACTCAAATATTCCGGAATTATTGGTTTCCTTACCAAAGCCTATATTAGCCAATTTAGCAAAATCATACTGTAGTAGATCTCCGGAGTGAGTATTCATAACAACCTCAAATAATAGTTGATTATTGCTGCTTTTTTCTGTTAGTAAGGTAGTTTTTATCTCAACAGTTCCATCATAATTTTCTTTAGTCAATACATTTTCTATACCGCTAACATTAGGTCTGCTCGGCGTATTACCGTTATTCTGAATTTTAGTAATGGTAGTTCCCTTATCCTCATTTCCATTAATAAAATAACTTGTTATAAAAAAGCTGGAAAATCCCACCACGATCACACCAACACCTAACAATATTATTTTTAATCCTTTCAACATTGTCACTCCCCCGTATCCTTTTCCAACAGAATAAAAAATAAGTGTTGAGAAAATATCGAGAAAATATGTTTAAATTGTGGATTATTACTTTATGAGGCGAAAAAATTTCCATAAATATACTTCATCATGATTTTACAGAAAAAACTAGATAGTTAATCTCTTACTACATTTTTTAGCCCCGCATTTATTAAGATTTATGAAATTCTAACTATTTCATAAATCTACAAACTTTCTACACAGTTCCAATTTATAATACCTTGGAAAATCAAATTATTGATTATCTATTATTAAGGAAAAAGGACATAAAGAGGTGAAACCATTGACAAACAAGAAGATTAGTAAAAATGGTCAAATTGGGATCCCAAAACAAGTTCGAAAACAATTAAATATTCAAAATGGGGATTTTTTAACAATTTATTATGATAATGACGTTTTAGTAATTGAGAAATGGGATAATCAACACCATAATCAATTAAACCAATGTATTTTTAGTAATGGGCGAGTTTCAATTCCAATTGAATTAAGGAGAATTCATAATATTGAATTGGACTTCCCTGTAACTATGGAAATATCTAATAAAAAAATTTTATTAAAACAGTGATTACAGCCACAGTTTTTTACCATCTGTGCCATCTTTTTTACCACCCTTATACAAGGAATTTACCAGCAGTAGCCAACCCATTTACCAACCCTCTTACCGTCCGTTCCAAAGGCATTCTTGACACTGATCCTCTGCTCTGGCGGGTATGATGTGGTAGCCCTTGCCGGGCATCCCCCTTGGGCGTCTCGATGGTCGCTGGGGGGCTGCCAGCTGGACAGTTTATCATACCCGCCTACTCAGTATCAAGAAACGCTTCGCTTGCCTTTTCCACTGGGTTCTTTTTAACCCAAGGGTCACTCTGGTAAATACCCTGTCGTTTAGTGGTAAATGCGTTGGCATTGCTTGGTACAAAAGATGTCATTAGTGGTGCATTTCAGTGGCCGTAATCAAACAGGAAAGAACAATACAGTCAATAGAAATGATGGTTAAGTACCAAACTTAATAATAGAGGTTGTTAAGTAACACACTTCTTTTGAAAATTTTCTAAATAATTAAAAAATGTTGCATAGAACTTTATAGGGGTTGGGCTTATAAAGATACTAATGTGGCGCGCTATAAGAGGTACAAATCGCATTAGATTTAGTACCTCTTTTTATTGGAAATGCAAAATCCAAGTAAATCTTTAACAGTAGGTTGTACTACTTCGTTCACAAAAAGGACAAAAAATCTACATGTTTTCTGCAAAAAGTTAATTTATAAATGAATAGTAGATATAACAACATTTTGGAGGTAACAATATGAAAAAGATTGCTTTATTAGCGATACCATTAGCAACGAGTGTCTTTTTAGCCGCTTGTGGAAATACAACAACGACTCCCGACAAAAAAGAGGTTAAGAAGTCGGAACAAACTTCACAAAGCCAACAAGCTGAGGCATCATCTTTCTATTTCACAGCTAATGAAAATGGAATTTCAAAAATTGATGCTAAAACGAATAAGGTTATGAAATCAATCGATGCTGAAGGTGCTGTTCATAATGTCCAAGTATCACCCGATGATAAAATTTTAGGGGCTACGATGGTTCCAAATATGGGCGGACATGGGGAACATGATGGCGATTCAATGGACATGGACATGGATATGAAAATGAATGGTTATGCATTGTTTTATGATATTAAATCTAATAAATTAATACAAAAGGTTGAGGTCGGAGAGCATCCGGCACATATTGTCTTTACGCAGAACAATAAATATGCTCTTGTTACGAATAATGAAAGTAACAACGTATCTGTAATCGATACAACTTCTTACAAAGTGGTTAGCACAATTAAAACTGGTAAAGGTCCACACGGATTCCGAGTTTCAACAGACAGTAAATTTGCCTATATTGCCAATATGAGTGAGGATACAGTAAGTGTAATTGATTTAGATAATTTGAAAGAGACTAAAAAAATTACTGTGGGTAAAGCTCCTGTTACTACTGGAATAACTTCAGACAATAAAACACTAGTAGCAACATTAAATGGAGAAAACAGCCTTGCGATTGTTGATCTTTCTTCTGACAAAGTTGAAAAGGTTCAAGTTAGTACAGGTCCCGCACAAGTTTATATTCAATCCGATGACAAATATGCATTTGTAGCGAACCAAGGTACAACCGAGAATCCTTCAGATACTGTTACAAAAGTCGATTTAAAAACGAAACAAGTTGCTGCTACGATAAAAGTAGGAAAAGGCGCTCATGGAGTAGTAGCAAGTAAAGATAATAAATTTGTTTATGTAACCAATATGTACGATAATACAGTTAGTGTTATAGACAATGATAAAAATGAAGTTGTTGATACAATAAATGTGGGTGAAGTTCCGAACGGAATTACAATACAGTAATTGTAAAAAACGTTAGCCGGGGCTATCTATCTGAAACATTAACATCTAACGAATAATGACTATCAAAATGTTTGTTTTTTTGATAGTCATTTTTTATTAACTATATATCGAGTTCTGAAATTGTCAGTTTACAATAAATTTTGCACATACAATACTTTTATTCAAATTGTAGTATAATGACCATCATTCGGAAGAATTAACACTATCCAAGCTGGAGTATTATAGATTTATCTGTTTAATCGGTGCTTCAAAGATTTGATTTGCACCACTTTAATAATAGGAGGGCTTGAAATGGTCATACAATCTAATATGACTCCAGAAGCAATTGTTGATGTTTG
This sequence comes from Neobacillus muris, assembly GCF_943193175.1. Lineage (GTDB taxonomy): Bacteria > Bacillota > Bacilli > Bacillales > Cytobacillaceae > Neobacillus > Neobacillus muris. The sequence continues at coordinate 24,307 of NZ_CALPDF010000054.1, read as the reverse complement.
GGGAGACACGGCAAATATTTTCGAAAAGTATAATGTACCTCTTACGAAACAACCATTAGAATCAATAGTTGAAAACGAACTTCTCATTTTGCTGCTTCAAGAATTGAATTCAGTTGTAGGAAGTTCTACTTCAACTTGTATTGAAGGTGGCTGACAGATGCCATCTAAAAAGGGGTAGGTTGCTCCTTAAATATTCGTTTTCAAGCTAAGAGTGCAAAAGTTCAGAAATATGCTACCATTCTTTGTATAGCTACACATGTTGAAAAAGTCATGATGAAAGTTTATGGAGTCTACGATGTACATGTTCATATAGAGCCAAATAAATAAAGAGGCCGTCAGTAAACTGTCGGCTTCATTTTCTTTTAATGGTTGATATTTCTTATCATTGTTTTGCAACAAATAATAAAAACAGCCCTACAAAAAAAGGCTGTTTTCATCTGTATTAATTCAATTTTAACTTAGCAATTTTTATTTATTGTTCATGCGTCCAAGTTATAGATTCCCCAATTGAAGGACAATTTGGGAATTTTTCTCCTTGCTGGAGTACTACATGTTCTCCATCTGCATCTATCTAATGGCCAGATTCCATAACAATTTCTCCAGTTCTATGAGTGTGGCTTGCATGGGTCCACGTGGTAGAATTTCCTGTGGATGGACACTCAGGAAATGTATTCCCCTTTTGCAGTTCTTTTTTTCTCCAGCAGCACAAATATAAGTACCAGTTTCTGACACAGTTTCTCCTGTGTGATGATGATCTGTCATGTGAGTCACAAGAATTCCTTCTTTTTATTGACTAAACAACTGTTAGTCTCTAACTGACCCACTAAATTATTCTATTGATGGGATGGAAGAAAACGTATGAAATAATGCATTCCAATCATTCCTATAAGTACGATTAAAGCCACTTTACCTTTAGGAAGATTTCTGGATTTCTTCCAAAGCAATTCATAAAATGTGACATAACTCATCGTTCCTAAAGTCATTCCCATCAAGACGGTATTCCATTTTAATGAATCTATTCTAATATTCTGGCCTAAAAAAATATTGATACCAATCATGATAGAAAGGATAAAACAATTAAATATAAAAAGGCTATTTTTTCCTTGTATATTCGGAAAGGAACCCATAATAATCATTCCTTCAGGAATATGATGAAGGATAAAAGCGGTTAATAGTCCGTAGTTCATCAATTGGCCTAGTTGCAGACTCATACCAAAGGTGACCCCTGTTGGAATGCTATGAATGATTAGCGCAACTAATAAAAGATAAACTGTCTCATGATTACCCCTGTGAATGCTAGAATTGTTATGTAAAAGAACTTCTGTTGTAATCATAATAAAAATACCAGCCGAAATGCCCGTAAAAATACCAATCGTCTGAAAATGGCTAAAGGTATCAGGTAATAACTCAAATACAAACAAACCCGTTAACAACCCCCCGCAAAGGATTTGTAAGTACACAGTATTTTTATTTAAAAAAAGGAACATAAGTCGAATTGTGAGTCCACCTAAAAACATTGCTCCAAAAATAAGTAGGGTAATTAAAAAGCTTATCTTTATGTCTTCAATCATTCTTAACCCCCATTTTCAAGTCGTCTTGATTGAACATTTTATCAATTTAAGATATGCCAAACCCTAAATATATAGAAGAAAGCACAAGCTTTATTTACACTAGCCCAAAGGTGTATTCTCCTTACACTAATAAAAACAGCAATTCCCTTGTGGAAATTGCTGGCTTGCCAAAGTAGTTAAATGCTACCTTCAGGTTGCAGGGAACAACTAAATGTTCCTTTTTCAATTTGTATTGTGGCATGTTCTATGCCGAATTGATCGTGTAATTCCTTTGTCAATTTTTGAAGCAGTTCATCGTTATCTTCTATTCCAGATCGAATTAAATGAACAGTTAAAGCGGCTTCTGTTGTACTCATACCCCAAACATGTAAGTCATGTACTTCTAAAACTGTTGGTAGATTTTTTAAATAGTCCTTTATTTTGCTAATATCAATTCCTTCAGGAACAGCATCAAGAGATAAATTGAATGATTCTTTTAATAATCCCCATGTACCAATAAAAATGACAACCACAATTACTAAACTTACTACTGGATCTAGCCATTGCCATCCTGTCCAAAGAATAACAAAACCAGCAATAACTACACCTAGAGATACTATAGCGTCGGCAGCCATATGCATAAAAGCACCACGAATATTAAGATCGTTTTTCCTTCCTGACATAAAGAGAAACGCTGTTAAACCATTGATCACAATTCCAATTAGAGCGACAATGATGACCGTTTTTCCTGCTACTGGTTGCGGTGAAGAAAATCTTTGTATCGCCTCCCAAGCAATGGCACCAATTGCTACCAGTAAGAAAACGGCATTAAATAAGGCGGATAGTATAGAACTTCTTTTGAAACCATAAGTCCGCTTATTGCTAGGAGCTTTTTTTCCAAGCCAAACTGCAATCCAAGCAATAACCAATCCAAGAACATCACTTATATTATGTCCCGCATCTGCTAACAGGGCTAGTGAATCGCCCAATATCCCGTAAATTACCTCAACCACGATAAATATAGTGTTTAAAATAATACCAAATCCAAATGCAAAACCAAAACTGGCTGGTGCATGGCTGTGTCCATGACCGTGGCTGTGGCTATGATCATGGCTATGATGATGTTGTCCCATAATAATCTCTCCTAGATCGATTTAAATGTGACAATCATGTTCAATTTATGGATTGTCTATTGATTAAAAAATTGTCGTTCCTACCATTTTAAACGCCATCTAAGATTTTAAAAACATACATAATTGGTATGAAACAATAGATTGGTGAATTCCTGACCCTTCAACAATTCATTAACCGAACACTCTTTTTTATCAGTGTTTCATCTTCCGTATCTCTTCATTAAATTATTTTTTATTCGAGATGGCATCCACACGATTAACATCCTGTTTCGACATAAAAAAGGTCAATACGCCTGATAAGAGGGATCCACCTATGGCAATTAGTATCCTCAAATTAAGCTGTACGGTCGAATGGTATTTTCCTAGCATCCAAGTTGCCACAATCGCTACAACTACCATCATAAATATGACAATTAGGAATCGTTTCATAATCACACTTCCTTTTATTCGTTTTCATATTTGACAAAGTATATTATTATTTTTATTACAGGTTCAGGATGTTATATATTATTAAATCTAAATGAACAAAGAAAGCACCAAGCCCATATATAAAACAAGAATAAATATCACTCCAAATGATACTCCAAGTATAGGTCTTCGCTGTTTGAAACTGAACATAATCATTACTAAAAATAATATTGAAAGTACGATTAACAATCCCGATTGAAAAGACGGCAAAAATTGCATCTGTAAGGTTGAAGGAATATTTTTACCCAATAACCATTCTACCCACTTAGAAGCACCCTCGGACTTTACAGTGAATTCAACATCATGCGGTGGCGATAACGTTCCCATAGCAGCTGTAAAATAAAAAACAAATAATAAAATAATGCTTTCTGCTTTTACCCATAATTTTGGATTAAAAGCTGGTACCATTAATGCTTTCTTTGAAAGCACTCCATTTATAAGGGCAAAAACTAAAACAGGGATGATACTAATATGCTTTAACAGAAGCATTTGTCCATACGGCAAGACCCAAGTCTTGAAATAGTCCTTTGGTTCAACAACAAATGTCATCAGGTAAATACCACTTAGGATAATAATGATTAAGCATATAATTGCAAATGGAGTAAACCACCTTAAAAATTTGGACCAATTAAGTTCTTCCTTCGCGAACCAAGCAACATGAATCAGGATTCCTACCCATAATGTTACAATTAAAAAATGTGTACTATGAGACAAGATGCCTGCCCAAAATGATAACGATGCGACATGGCTGGAATATCCAACAGCTAATATCATTAATAGAACTAAAATTGCTTTCAGGTATTTCGAGCCATTAAGCAAAATGGCCATATACAAAAATGTGGACATAAAACCAATAAAAATCCATGCTCTTCCTACCTGAAAATCATATAAAACAGATTTTATGGCTAACGGAAGACCTACTCCACTTTGAAAATAGGAAACAGTTTGAACGATTGGCCCTAATGAGAAAAAGATAATTCCAAGTGTGGAAAGGAGTAATACTGGTTTAGCCATTATAATTTTAGGCTTATTGGCTTCAGGAACAAATTGCAAGGCAACATGTCCGACTACAATGGAATAAAGTAAATAATTTGCAAACTCAGCTATAGGAATAACAAATCCCATATTAGCGCTTCCTCCTAAATAACAAGAACAACCCGATAAGAAAAATGACTACAATTGCCACGGTGATGATTGTTTTTACGTTAGAAGAATCGGTTGATTGCTTCTCGGATTTTTCATTTACTGATTTTTTTTCATCTGATTTAGAATCTTCCTTTTTAACCGTAACTGGCTCTTTTGTTTCTGTCTTTTGTTCCTCTTCTTTTTCTTCCTTTTGTACTTTAAATGGAATTTCACCCGTTATCGGATGTCCATCTTCTCCAGCTATACTCCATAGAACCCTATATGACCCGTTTTCTAGAGGTTTTGATAAAACAGCGATTAATTGATTTTCTTCTGGTGTAACACTAAGCAAAGGAACTTCTTTACCGTCCAACACTAATCTCATCGTACTCAATGATTCTATTTTCCCTCCATATGTAAGGACGATTTCTTTTAGGTCACCATTAACCACTTGCTCTGATGCCGGATTGGAAGAAATCAATTCCGTGTGCGCACTAGCGATAGTAGGGATCATCACCAACATGCTAATTAATATAAAGAATATTTTTCTCAACTTATTTCCCCTTTCTTTTACATATAATTTTCCTGTACATTCCATTCATCATAACATTTTCATCTTTTATTAAAACACATCGATTTTCAACTACCTTAAATACATCATAAAAATCTAATCCAATATCGGTACCAAATACTTTAACGATGGGTCTTAGGAGTCTTTGTGTTAATTTCATTTTTTTGTTCTTAGGAACAAACTTATCAAAAATTAAAAATTCCTTGTTCACCTTTAGAACCCTAATAATTTCAGCCATTGTTTTGTCCGGATTAGGTACCACGCTAAGAATTAAGCTCGCTACAATAAAATCAAATGATTCCTCTTTAAATTCCATCTTTTGTGCATCCATTTGCAGGAAGGTGACATCTGAATTAGGGTATTTCTCTATTGCCACATTCAACATATCAGCAGAAAAATCAATGGCTGTAATTTGGTATCCTTTGTTTAAAAAGTAAGGAATTTCAGCACCAGTTCCGACACCAACAAGAAGAACTTTATCACCTTTTTCAAGCGAAATATCTTTAAATATCTCTTTCCTTGCCTTTAGGAACATTCCTGAATTAAAAAAATGGTCATAAATGGGGGACCAACACTTATAAATCAAACGGTTCCAACCATTATTCACTTTATCCCCTCCCATTAAAAGGCTCCCCATAACGGGAAGCCTTCAATTATTTGTCTTTTACTCGGAGAAGTCGTAAGCCATTAAGTGTCACGATTAAAGTGGCTCCCATGTCAGCAAATATCGCTATCCATAATGTTAACCAGCCGGGAATAACTAATAGTAATGCAACAAGTTTTATCCCTAAAGAGAAAGTAATGTTTTGTTTGATTATTGATAAAGCTTTTCTGCTTAATTTTAATGTAAATGGCAGTTTACCCAGATCATCAGCCATCAAAGCAATATCTGCAGTTTCTAATGCTGTATCCGTTCCTGCTCCGCCCATAGCAATCCCAACCGTGGAAGCAGCTAAAGCTGGAGCGTCATTTACCCCATCCCCGACCATTGCCACATGGCCATATTTACCTCTAAGGTCTTTAATAAAGGTTAACTTATCTTGAGGTAAAAGGTCTGCTTTAATATCAGAAACCCCCACCTGATGACCTATTGCATTTGCTGTACCTGAATTATCACCAGTTAACATGATTGATTTCTGAATACCCAGTGAGTGAAGTTTCTGTATTACTGCTTTACTATTGCCCCTCACTTCGTCTGCAACAGCTAAAAGTGCCAATATTTCGGTTGAGATACCAGCTACCATTACGGTTTTCCCTTTATTTTGCAGGTCAGAAATGGTTATCTTCAGATTCGACGGAATTCCATTTGTTAAGATCTCATCAAATAGACCGGGACTGCCCACATAATACATTTTACCGTTTACCCTACCTTTGATTCCTTTACCTGTAATAGAAGAGAAATCTTCTATAGCAATGTCTTGGTAGGGTAAATTTTCTTGTTCAGCCTTTTTCATGATAGCTGAAGCCAATGGATGCTGCGAACCATTTTCTAAAGCAGCAATAATGGAAAGCAGATCATTAGCATTTGTATTACCTTGGGGAAGATAATCCGTTGCAACGGGAATCCCTTCCGTTAAGGTTCCCGTTTTATCAAAGGCAATGGCTTTGATTACCCCCATTTCCTCTAAATGTATTCCACCCTTTATAAGAACTCCATTACGCGCTGCATTCCCAATTGCAGTTACAATAGAAACTGGTGTGGAAATGACTAAAGCACAGGGACATCCGACCACTAAAACAGCAAGCCCCTGATAAATCCACTTACTCCAATCTCCATCGAAAAATAATGGTGGCAGCACGGCTACTAACAACGAAATGAACATGATTACTGGTGTATAATACTTGGCAAAACGATCCACAAATGCTTGAGATGGAGCTTTTTCAGCTTGAGCTTCTTCTACAAGATGAATAATTTTTGCAATGGTAGTATCGTCTACATGTTTGGTTACTTTAACTTCAAGAAGTCCTTCTTCGTTTAGGGTTCCAGCGAATACTTCATCATCAATGGTCTTGGAAACTGGAACAGATTCTCCTGTAATTGCAGCTTGGTTCACAGACGATAATCCTTTTAGAACAATTCCATCCATTGCAATTTTCTGTCCGGGTTTTACGATTAAAATATCGCCTATTTGTATATCGTCCACTTCTACTGTAAGCTCTTGATTATCTCTTCGTATTAATGCTTCTTTTGGAGCAATATCCATTAAGGAACGAATAGATTGTCGTGCTTTATCCATCGAGTAGGATTCCAGAACCTCACTAATTGCAAACAGGATGACAACCGTTGCTCCTTCTCCCCATTCACCGATAATAGCTGCTCCTATAACTGCTATTGTCATTAAGGTCCTCATATCAAATTCTAAGCGAAATAAGTTTTTCAGCCCTGTAATAAAAAGACGATATCCGCCTACTAAAATGGACATGCCATAGGCTAAAATCGATGAAATACTTTCTTCTCCATTCATTTGCCCAGATAGCCATCCTATTAGTAAGAAAACAAACGAAGCAATGACCGAAGAATGTTGTTTCAAAAATGGCTCTTTTTTCTCTTCAAACTTTTGTTTTTCAGGAATGACTTTTATATTTTCAAAAGCCCCTGCTTTTTCTAGATCTTCAATTGTTGTTTCTCCATAAACCGTAAGCTTAGAGGCACCGAAATTCACACTCGCATTAACAACACCATCCAGATGTTGTACGTTCTTTTCGAACTTTGTAGCACAGCCAGCTCAGGTGAATCCCTGCACACGATAAACCGTTTTTTGATTTGATTTTTCTATTGCTTCACTCATGATTTTCCACCTCCCTTTGATGCTCAAAGGCAATTTGAATCAGTTGTCTTACATGTTCATCATCTAAAGAATAAAATACTAATTTTCCCTCTTTACGATATTTAGCCAACCCTAAATTACGAAGAAGCCGTAAATGATGAGATGCAGTAGCAGTTGTGCTGCCAACGATGTTGGCTACATCACATACACATAGTTCATCCTCCACACTTAATGCGTAGGCAATTTTAATCCTCGTGTCATCAGATAATGCTTTAAATATTTGTGCAACAGCTAATGTATTTTGTTTAGAAACAGTTTCTTTTACCCGTTTCACTTTTAAATCATCCACACAAGTTACTTCACAAACATCATCGTGCTTCAAGATTTCTACCCCCTTAATCAAACGTCTATTTGAATATTAGTATATGAAATATCATTTGAATAGTCAAACAATTATTTGAATATCTAGTGTCAAATTCGTTTAGATTTTTAACAGAAGATCTTAATTAAACTTCACGAAATGTAACTGTTTATTTTGCAGATACAATATACAGATTACTTCAATTGGGAATGTGTCTAATTATTGAACCAAACTTTAGTAAAAACAGAAATTTTTCTATTTGAATTATTGCATCTATATGTATAATTCGCTATCCTACAAAAGAATATGTTAAATTTACACATAAATAACATTTTAATAGAAGAAAAGAAAGGAAGGTTTGATGAAGAAGTATTTATTTCCTATATTGACTGTCATCACCTTAGTTGCTGGTTGTTCCTCTTCGTCTGAAGATCAGGCAACAAAGGAAAAGCAATCTAACAGTGGGAATAGCAACCCCGTTTTAACTTATAAAATTGGCAGCGATGATTGGTCTGTTATCACTACTAATACTGATAGTCTAAAAATCCTAGAAGCCTATCAGTTTGCTGTTGATCATCCAGAAGTTTTGAATTATATGCCTTGTTATTGTGGTTGTTACGAAGAGGATGGTCACACAAGCAATACAAATTGTTTTGTTGATAGCGTAGAAGGCGATACTGTAACTCTTGATACGATGGGCTTTGGCTGAGGGGTCTGTGTAGACATAGCCCGTGAGGCTAAATCAGAGTTTGAAAAAGGAACACCATTAAAAGAAATTCGAAATATGATAGACGAAAAATATAAAGGGACAGGGACACCCCCTACTCCTACACCAATGCCAGAGGCATAAAAAAACGCTGATTTTTCAGCGTTTTTTTAATTTGGCTATGTTTTTAGATAAATAATATAGCTCTATCACTTTGTAATTATGGTTTGATTCGCTCCATAAACTCCCTTATTTTTTGTTCGGTAAGCTGACCGGTATAATATTCAACTACTATCCCATTTTTATCGATTAAAAAAGTAGCAGGAAGTGGATTAATTCCATACGCATTCATTACTTCTTTATCTTTATCTATCACTATCGGAAAATCAAGTTTATGACGTTCTGCAAAGTCATTTACGGCTAGTTCTGTTTCGGCAATATTTACAGCGATAACCTGTACACCTTTATTTTTAAATTGATTGTATTGATTGTTTATGTAAGGCATTTCCTTCTCACATGGCTTACACCAAGTTCCCCAGAAGTTAAGAAATACTCCTTGCCCTTTATAGTCAGATAATCGATGTTTTTTACCCTGCATATCTGTCAAGATAAAATCTGGAGCCTTTTGTCCTTTAGCCACCTTTACTTTATTATCCTTTGTTAAGTTCGCATACAGGGTATAACCAACCGCCAAACATAAAACGAGTAATATAATTGTCCTCATTACTAATCGACGTTTCTTCATAATCCCCCACCCATTTGCATTTAATTTATTACTTCTTTAGATTTAGTAAATTATAACGACCAATAAGTTAATGTATCAAAAATCCCTAAGATCAGCATAAAAATACCAGCAATCCTTTGAACAATGGCCCCGAATTTCCTCCCTCTTTTCATTAATGCACCGCTGCCGCCAAGATACCAAATTATTAGAATCACAATTAAAAGCGGTAACGCTGTGCCAAGAGCAAATACGGATGGAAGAACAAATCCATATGAACTGGACAACACAACTGGCATTAATGTAACAAAAAACAAAATAAACATGGTCGGACAAAAAGCTAGAGAGAAACTTAATCCTAGCATGAATGATCCGAAACGGCTTCCCTGCTTGTATTCCTTTGACTGTTTAAACAATTTAATGTTACCCTTCAATTTTATGAATCCCAGCATATAGATTCCCACAATAATTAAGATAGGTCCCATTATTTTACGAAGCCAAGGAAAATAAAAAGTCAGATTTTGTTCGATACCCTTCCCCAGCAGCCATACCAATCCACCCAAAAATGAAAAAGCAACAATTTTACCTAATGTAAAGCTAAATACATCCTTCCAGACTATCTTCTTTTGGATAGAACTGTTCCCATATAGTGTAATCGCACTAATATTGCCTGTAAGCTGACAAGGGGCAAGCGCTCCGACAAGACCTAATAGTAAGGCAAATACAATCGGCCAAGATTCTAAACTATTTGCCATATTAAAAAATGGCTGGCTTAAAAAAGTACTAATTTTACTAAGAATACTGTACATTCCATCACCCAAGACTATATTGTAATAGAATTACCATACCATAATACCTTGTAGAAAGTATGGAGATAAAAATTTAGAATAGAAGAAATGATTTCTATCATAATAAACCAAATGTACTTTTGATATAATTATATTTACTATTTCATTTTTTACTGAAGGGGAAAATCCATATGGAAAAGCTAATCGAACAATATTAAAGCGACGAGGAATCAGTATACCATACATGGTTCCTGCATAGCAGTGACCGTTTAAAAGCCTTTCGTACAATCCGAAAAGGACTTGCCAAAGTTATAACGGAAATTGAGGAAGGCAGCTTTGGAAATGACTTTAAAGGCTCTAGTTTAGAAATGGTGATTACAGCTATTTCCGAGCAAAAGCAAGTATTTGAAGGAGCTGCTCACGCCTTTTATTGGAAGCCAAAATTACGCATCCCTGATATCTATGAAAATAGTCAGAATCAAAAAGCTTTTTGACGATTTTTAAAGGCCTGTTTAGAAGCTTCGAGTTCAGATAAAATACTGACAGAAATTTATCAATTGGCTCTTTAAAAATAAAGGGATTAGGTCCTGCCGTGGCAAATATCCTATATTTTTTGCATCCCACTCTTTTTCCTCCTTTTAATACTGCTATAGTCAATGGCTTTAATTTATTATTTAACGAAAAAATTAAGTTAGGCTCTTGGACCGAATACCTGAAAATGCATGATAAAATACTAGAAACAAATGAGCAATATCGTCATTTACTTTCAAAAGATTTAGGTCTTTAGCTGGATTGCTTTTTGAAATCGGCAGTAATAGAATGATCATCGATAAAAATGCCGCAGATTTTATACAAAAGGAAATAGAAAAAAGGGAAAAGGCAAAAAGCCGCAGAAAAAAAGATGTGATTGAAGATATATTGGAAGAAAACACCCATACCGAAATGCAATATTATCTTGCCCTATTAGGTAAGTCACTTGGGTACAAAGTTTGGATTGCACGCAATGATCATAAACGGGAATGGAATGGGAAAAACCTTGGTGAGTTTTCCATTGATAATTTTAAAGTTTTTAATTTTCCTCCAGCTGTTGCCGATACAATTGCATTGATTGATGTTTTATGGCTTGATCATGACGAAAAAGTGATTGCTGGTTTTGAAGTGGAAAAGAGTACCTCCATTTATTCCGGCATCCTGCGATTGACAGATTTATCACTTTCAATTGAGAGCGAATCCTGTCAATTTTATTTAGTAGCACCTGAAAAAAGGGAAAAAGAAATTAAGGCTCAATTACTAAGGCCATCCATTCGTTCTATTGATTCCCAAACTATTTCATATCTGTTATTTCATGATTTACGTTGTGATTGTGATGCCATGTGTAAATTTGGCAATGATGCTACCATTCTAAATAAAATCTCAAAAACCGTTTAATTATTTATTTGATGAAAAGATGTCACGATTTCTCCTTACAATCTTCATACTTTTTCACTAATATCCAGTATGAGAATAACTAAGGGGGAATAAAAAATGTAAACACAACTTCAAAGGAGGAAATTCAATTAAGATATTGTACACTCCTTATTCCTGATTAGCCTTTCTCATTTCTAATAAATCTCCCTCCAAATACAAATAATAAACTAGAGTAGTAAATGATCTTCTGGTGCTTGAAAAAAGCTGATTGCCTGATTACGACCAAGTGATTTTACCACCCTTGCCAAATTTTTTACCAGTGTTCACCAAGGAATTTACCACTCGTTGACAACAAATTACACCAATGGTGGTAACGTCAATAAAGTATGGAATACATAATTAAAGATTTGGAAAAATAAAAAGCCTAATCCCTCCTTACTTTAGCGAGGAATTAGGTATAAAATCTTCAACAATAGCCCCGATTATTGAAGAAAAAGTTAGTCCTTAATTTTTATTGTCTTTGGGAAGGACTCTTAAATATAGATTAAAATCCTGTTTACAAATCAGTTTTTCCATGTTTTAAATGACTGTTTTCTTTGGCGTTTGAAATTTTTTAGATCTTTTTCGAGAAATAATATCTTATAATGTTCATGCTTATCTTCACCAGTTCTAAGACAACAGTTTTTATACTTTTCACCTGAATTACAAGCACATGGATCATTTCTACCCAAACCCTTAAATTCTTCATTTAAATCTAAAACGATATGTAATTCCCATTTATCGTAGGGGTTTGTCCAATTTTTCATTAGATTTTCAAGCATTGCATAGTTATATTCTTTACCCTCTGGAAAGAGAACTGCGAATTTATCAAAAGGATTAGTAACTATAGCAATACCATGAAACTCTATGTCTTCGGCAATTCGAAAACATTGTTCACCGTTATATATTTCTCCTATTTCGTGACCACAAGAATTTCTTAGGGAAATAACCTGATTGCAAATCGAGCATCGCCATTTTTTTACGGTTGATTCTCTACTACTGAAGACTTGATATGGAAACAACTTTTGTAATTGGTTAATAATATTTTCAATAAATTCCAAACCATATTTATTACCACTGTAATCTAAGTGCCTCCGAAGGAAGTGTAATTCGATGTCTGCACGTTCTAGTTTACACCATGCTGAATAATATTCTTTTTTTTCTAGTTGTTTATAAGCAGTTAAAAAATGATTTATTACTTTATAAACCTGTTCTAAACACCAAATATTTTTAGCCTCTTCTTGGTCTCCTTTATTTACAGCTATTTTTTTAAATTCAGATAGTTGATCTAAAATATCCTTATTTAATTTTATTCCTTTAAAATACTGTAAATACTTAGAGATTTGTAGAATATCCACAATAGCTCACCTTCTGCTTAAATATTAAATTCATTAGCAGTTTTTAAAGTTTCCTCAAATTTTTCTGCATCTCCTTCATAAAAGATATTTTTAGACTTATCACCATCCACAACTGTAATATTAACTTTTACTTTTAAATCGGTTTTATGATTACGCTCTTGGATTTTTTGATAAAGATAGTTTGCAATCAAACCTGTAGCTATTGGGAGAACCCCCATTGTAACTATCATACTAGATAAAGTAATTAAATCAGCATGTAATTCAAGTTCTGCATAGTCTTCATCAGAAATACAAATATCCCCAATCAACTTATTAGAGTCATAATTCTTAATAAACTTATAGAATTCCATTGTTTGTTCTGGAAAAACAGGACCTTTAGTAGTTTTAAACCCCTCATACGGTAATAATAATAAATTTGCTTTTTTTAAATCCTCTTCAAGACCTTTTGGAAAATATGGTTTTGAATAAATTTTCTGGAAGTTTAAGTCACTTTCAGTTATTACCAAGTCATTTACTTTATCGCTTTCGTGAATCATTTCGTTTGCTCCTTTTCCTTTTTTATATAAATTATTATATCATGTGTTACTTAAAAAACTGGTCCTAAAATGGAAAAAACACTTTCCTTATTGCAGGAAAGCGCCCCTTAATGAAATAACTATTTATGTCTCAAAGCTAATTCTTGTTGAACTAACGCACCCGTTTAAGTGTATCCATTTGGGCAGGGCAGGTACATTATTTCTTTTTGTACTTATGCTAATTGGCTATAACTTTGAATGAAGAAAATAGATAAACTCTACCGCCATTTCCTTAGATATGGCGGTTTTTGGTTTTACTTACTTTATTAAAAAAAACAAAGAGGGTAGCTATTCAAGCTACCCTAAAAGACAATTAATGATTTATTTTTTTTTGTCAATCACAACAGATTTTAGCTTTTTAAAATTCTCAATAGTTTTGTCATCTAGAGTGTTTACAAATCCAAGAAAACAAACCACGCTCAATCCCGCAAAACTAAAATTCAGAATACCTTTTTTGTCCATGCTTTCCCCTGCTTTCTAATTTAAATTGAAGAAAATAAATTAAAAGGAGATATTTAAAATGAAAAACAAAGGTGGACATGCTTATCATATCATAAAAAAGACAAAAATCACGTTATTTTTTATTTTTCAGAAGAAAATTTTTATTCTGCTGTTACCTCAGCAGCTTCAATGATTAGAGCAAGAAGACGTAATTTAGACAAACTACACTTGCATATTTTTGAATTAAATCCAGACCGTTTTTTAATGTAGGAACTTCTTTAATCAAAGGTTGTAAAACAACATCAACCTTTTTAATATCAATCATCAATCTAGACCTCTTTCTCATAATTAATTATAAATGAATCTTTATCAACAATTATTCTAGGTAATTTTAATACTTATGCAACCGATAATAAATGGGTTAAACGACTAAACTGCCGAGTTAGTTTAAGTTCATTTATTCACAAGACGCTCTATACTTAACATAGATATCCAGTTTTACTTATTAAGCGTTATTCAAGATAATAGCCCGTTTGCGGAAGATTGATCTTATTATTGAACATCAATCAAAAGTGTGTAACAACTTAACATTATTGATTCCAAATATTACGACTCTTTTCTTTGTTAATCAAACCAGATGGTACGAAGTGGTAAACAGGTTGTAATGCATTGGTACACTTTTTGTCACTCAACGGTAAAAAATATGTCAAGGATGGTACATTTCACTGACAGTAATCAGATTGCCACGAATGGCAACGGCTATTTTATTAAGATTCTTTTTTTACAAGTGAAGATAGGGCATCTACTTCTTTTCGAAGCTTTTCATTTTCAGCTTCTAAATGCTTCATTTTATTATTCAAATCATGTGATGAGTGAGAATCATGATGGTTATGGCCGCCCATCATTCCTTTCATACAAAAAATCATCATTAACGGACAAATGAGCAACGCCAAAACGGATAACCAACTCATTATTTCACCTCCAAATCATGGTGATGCCCGCACTTATGGGTATGTTCTTCTTTATTATTGCAATGGTCATAGTGCTGATGTTCATGGTTATGACTTAATTTATCAGAGCCTTTACAATCACCGCAGCATTTATTTTTTTCGGAAGTACTAAAATTTAACGATTCAGATTCAACAGTTTTTCCAAATTTCATATAAAATTCCTCCTTTTTTTCTTACCTTGTACTTATATACTAGTTCAAAAATATGGAGAAATTTTGTGTTTTCTTAGGACAATGTGTTACAACTCGATACTTGGAAGCACAAAAAAGCTAAGGAACTACTCCTCAGCTTTTTGAATGAATAAAAAGTCTATTGTAACTGCCCTTCTTTTACAAGTAAATTCCAATTATTTGCCCCATCAGTTGTTTGATAAATATTCCCGTTAAAAGAAACAAAAGTCAATTCCTTTTCATTCTGCGGGTTTTGTGCCAAATAAAGCACTGCATCCTGTTCCATTTTTGGCAGAGATATATTTTTTTCACTGCCGTCAGTTAAAGAGCGTTTTACCAAAAGTGCTGTTCCATTATAGCCTCCATACCAAAGACTATCCTTGGAGAGAAACACGGCAGTACTTTGCAAATTATCTACAATACGTTCAAACGTCTCTCCTTTATCCTTTGATAAATAAATTCCTTTTTCACCAGCTGCGGCAATCATGTTAGCATCAGTCGGATGGACTGCTAACCCCATGATCTTATCATTTAATCCTTTTGCTTGAACTTGTTTCCAAGTCTTCCCGACATCGTCACTTCTATAATACTTTCCTGCTTCCATTGTAGAATTCTTTTCTGGGTTCAATACAAAAATCAAATTATTACTGTACCCTACACCCATACTATGAAAATCTGTTTCTCCTTCAAGGGAAATGTTATTCAAAGTTTGTCCATTATCCGTACTGCTTTTTATACCAATCGGATTAGGCAATTTAGAATCTGCTCCGGGATGGCCACTTGAGTAAAATCCTTTTTCAGTTGCGTTAAAACCCATATAGTCGTTATTTTCTTTCTTTGTTTGATACCATTTACCATTTTCATAAACCTTTAAACCATCATGAGCAGCAAAAAAAGGAACATTTTGATTCCCGACATAGCCAACTCCATGTATATGGTCTATTTTCCCATCAAATAGTTTAAAAAAGCTGTTTGATGCTATATTTCCTTGATTTCCGTCGGAATTAGTTTCTTCATTTGCCTTTTCTGTTTGCTGCTGTTCAGAAGATTGTTGTGGCTCTTTAGTTGATTTTGTATCCTGCCCACATGCTGCTAAAACTAATATCATTGTAAGAAGACCTAATGTAATAAAATATTTCTTCAATCTTTTTCTCTCCTTAATCTTGTGTATCTGATTTTATCCAACAATATATATACATTTCTATGGACTAGTTCAAAGAATCGTCTTACGAAACGTTATTTTAACCATTGATTGTGTTTTTTTATTTCTTATCTTTATTCCTGTTCATGGTCCTCCAAATAATCATAATTATCGTTACGAAAAAAAAACAAATTATAGTCATCTGCGAAAACCAGAAGATCATGTGATGCAACATCATATTTTTCCCCATCATCATCCCCATTGAAGTTGGAGGAAACCAAGTCATTTTAATGACAAATATTAAGAGCGAAATCCCAAGAATGATAATCAAAAATAAAAATATGGTGGACAGTAGCTTTTTCATTTTCTCACCTATTCTACTTTGTAGCCGATTCCCCAAACTGTTTTAACGGGCTGCTCATGAACCCCTGCTGCTTTTAATTTATCCCGAAGATTTTTAATGTGAGAATCAACCGTTCGATCTTCGCCAGTAAACTCTATACCCCAAATCAGTTCAACTAATTGTTCCCTTGAGAGGACATTTCCTTTATGTTGTAAAAGAACTTTTAGTAGATCAAACTCAGTTTGCGTAAGGCTGATTTTTTTATCATTATAAATAACATTCCGAGCATTTAAGTCAACTTTTATCCCTTTATATTTTAATAAGTTCTCCTTTTCATCAATTGGATGGATTCTTCGCAGCAAAGCGTGAACCCTTGCTACTAATTCCTCGGCTTCAAATGGTTTGACTAAATAATCATCTGCACCTTTTGATAGCCCGGAAACTTTATCTTTCAAAGTCCCTTTCGCCGTTAACATGATTACCGGCAATTCTGACACCATTCGTACTTGTTCAAGTGTCTGCCAGCCATCAAGCTGAGGCATCATTACATCTAAAATCATTAGATGATATTCATGTTTAAAAATTTTTTCATACGCTTCCTTCCCATTCTCAGCTTCTTCCACAGCAAAACCCTCCTGCTGTAAATAAAGCCTCAAAAGCTGTCTCATTTCAAACTCATCATCGACCACCAATATTTTAATCATCGCTTATTCCTTCCCCTATTAGATTATATTTTCAAGGATATTGTGAAAGTTGAACCTATATTTTCAACACTTTCCACCGTAATTTCCCCTTCATGTGCTTCCACAATCTGTTTGACAACATACAGGCCAAGTCCGGTTCCTCCTGTTTTTCTTGCACGAGATTGTTCAATACGATAAAAACGGTCAAATATTTTGGTCAATTCTGCCTTTGGAATGCCAATCCCAGTGTCCTTAATTTTTATTTTTATTAAACCTTTTTCTTTATAGGATGAAATGAAAATTTCCCCTTGCTGTGTATATTTCATTGCATTTTCAACAAGGTTATATAAGACTTGCTCCATTCTTTTAGGGTCAAAACTGATTAGCGGAATTTCATGTAAGTTGGAGGTTATCTTTAACCCCTTTTTCAATATTTCGGGCTGGAGATTTGTTATAACCTTATCGATAACCTGATTGAGATTTGAAAACTCACGGTCTAACACAAATTCATTTACCTGCAATTTAGTCATTTCAAATAAATCATTTACTAAAATCGATATACGTTTAGCCTCATTATTGACAATTTGTAAATATTGCTTTTGTTCTTCATTGCTTTTATACATCCCCTTCATTAATATATCGCTATATCCTTTAATATAAGT
This sequence comes from Neobacillus muris, assembly GCF_943193175.1. GTDB lineage: Bacteria > Bacillota > Bacilli > Bacillales > Cytobacillaceae > Neobacillus > Neobacillus muris. The sequence continues at coordinate 6,287 of NZ_CALPDF010000054.1, read as the reverse complement.
TAGAGGGGTGCGAAGCTCATGGGATACAGCTGCTAAGAAATCATTTCTACTGTCTTCAAAGTATTGAAGCTGTTCCCCTAATGACTGAATAGAGTTTCCTAACTGTGCAATCTCATCATCACCTACAACGGGAATTTTTTGTTGGTACCTCCCAAGGGACATTTTATTTGTCGCATCCTTCATCATTAAGAGCGGCTTTGTAAGTCTTTTGGATAAAATCCCGATAAATCCAAAAGCGAGCAATATAACTCCTAAGCTGGCTACTAATATTAATAGGTTTAATACAACCACAATTTCCCGTAATATATTGGCGGGATAGTACATATATACGTAACCTTCATTTATTCCAATAGGAGAAACGGAAATAATATAATCATGGTGCTTCCAATCACTTTCTATTAGCAGTCCTTTTTTCAGTTTCTCTCCTTTAGCTAATAAATGATTTTTCATATCTTCATCCGGGGGAACCGAAGAACCAATTACATTTTGAGCAGGATCAGTGATTAAAACCTTGGTTGTTGCTCCTTTTTCCATTCTGATTACATGCGCTATTGTTGCCTCATTAAATTGTCCTTCCAGAACCTTTGCGTGATTATTTCCTCTTACAAGCAAATCCTGCTTAACATAATCGCCGAACACATTAATAAAAACTCCATATAATATGGACCCTAGAATGAAAAGTAAAACAACAAATATTCCGCTGAAAAGTAATCCAAGTTTGGTCGATATACTCTTTATTTTCTTAATTTTTTTCATTAAATTACTCCTTGAATTTCAATAAAAAGTAATCATTATTTACATCATATAATAATAATATCGAGAAATTATGGAGAAATCTAATTCTGCAGTAATCCAGAATGTTTACTGAAAATTAAATTTCAGAACAATATGTTTGGCCACAAATCGATAGCTTATAAATAATAAAAAATGGAAAAGAGATCGGCTTGTTGTTGCCAATCCCTTTAAATTTCCAAGATATTTTATTTATTTTACAGGTGATAGTTCACTTTCTGTTACCCACATATGATTTGTTATCTTTTCACCAGTTTTAATATCGGTGTAATCAACCATATATACTGTTGTTTGTTCTTCGGTATCAATTGTTGCCTTTGCTCCATCCATTCCTTTCATATGTTCTGCATTTAAAACCACCTCATCACCCTTTTTATATGGTTCATCAGTGGCATTTTCAATTTCTTCATGAATCACCCATTTGTGATTTTTAACCGGTTCCCCACCAGTAGTCGGGGTATATGTAACCGAATAGACCGTAGTATCGAAAGCTCCTGAAACCGTTGCTTCTGCATTATCCATCCCCGGCATATGATCAGCATGAATAACCACTTCACTGCCTACAGGATATTTCGGAATTTCTGCCTCTGCCAAACCTTCCGGAACCTCCCCTGAACCTGTGTGATTCATTTCTGAATGATCCATTCCTTCCATAGAATCGGATTCATCACTTTTACTCATATTTTCATGAGAATTAGATTTGTTATCTGCATTATCTTTTGGAGCTGTCTCATTATTGCCTCCACAAGCAGCTAAAAATAAGACTAATAAAAATGAAGCAATTCCTAAAAATACTTTTTTATTTTTCATTATTACCATCCTTTTTAACGTATTTATTGTCTAATATAGATTATCAATAAAATGTGGAGATTTTATGCAGATTTTATAAGGTTTTAGTATTAATTTACATTTTGTCTTTTTCTAAAGTTATATATTACTTAAAATATATGTTAAAAAAATAAAACGCTGATTATTCAGCGTTTTATGGTCTTGTTATAAAAATTGGTGTTTATGCCCCTTTATATCTTTCATCAATCCTGTTTCTAGTTTTTTCGCCTTACGTACGAAGGGTCCCCCTTAGCCAAAGCTCAATAACACTTGAATATTTGTTCACATTAATTTTGCTGGTTTGAAGTGATTCTCAAGAATTTCTAAAGGTTCAACTAGTGCTCTACAGAATTTTTTGCAGGGGCTAGGATAGAACTTCACAGTATTTGCTCCATATTCTTTTATTAGTTTATGTTCAATTTCATCCTTATATTGTTTTCCACAAATACCACTGCAGCCAAGTTCATGACATTTTGGCATTACAGTCTTTCTTTTTGTCCCATTAATTTTCTGTAAACGGCTTTTTTCTTCTTCGTTTGAAAAAGGGAACCCATTTTCAATAATGGCTGTATCCTCCCAATTAAAATAATAAATATCAATTAAATATTGATAAAGGTCATCGGGAGTCTTTTTCTCACGAGGAAAATATACCTTCTTTTGTTTACATATTTCTTTTGCAAACTCTTTTTGTTTATTGGTAATTATATTTTTTTTCTGACGAGTCTTCGGTTCCTTTGATACCTTTATTTCTTTTTTTATTTCAGGAATAGCCAATAAAACATCCTTTGTAACAATACTTTGTCTAGAGTATTGTTCATATCGGGCTTCACTACCTTGGTTAAACTTCTGAAGTATAAACGACTTAGCCTCTTCAAACGATCTGGTTATTTTATACCCCTGTTTTTGAAATTCTTCTTGAATTCTTATTCCATACTCTCTGGTAAAAATGCGTGGGTCTAATACAGTAAAAACCCCAAAATCATTAATATCACGAATTAACCTTCCTGCTGCTTGATTTAACTTATTAATCATATGAGGGAAAGATACCATATCAAAAAATTCATCTTCATAACCCTGACCAATTAATTTTAAAAATGGATCAGTCGGTACTGGGAACGGTAATTTAGTTAATATAACAGACACTAAAGAATTGCCCGGAACTGAAAAGCCTGAGAAAAAACTGCCTGATCCGACTAATACACTTGTTTCATCTTTCTTAAACTGATTTGTTAATTTTTCAACTCCACTTTGTTCTTGGACATATAAATTAATTTGTTTCATTTCTAAAAACGAGGATAAGTCTTTTGATACATTTATCATGTGTTCCTTTGATGTCGTAAGGATCAGACTTCTCCCCTCAGTATAGGAAATCATTGATTTTATTTCCTTACTGATAGAACTAAGGTATTTCGAACTATTTGGATCCTCAATACCTTCTGGTACATATACAATTGCTTGATTAAGGTAATCAAATGGAGAATTTATTTTCTTTGTAATTACTTCGTTATTATTTAATCTCCATTGCTTAATTAATGAATCAAAATCACCGTTTGATGTTAATGTCCCTGACATTACAATAATTTTGTTGGTAATAGATAGAAACTTAATAAATTTCCTAAAATCCGACGGAAATGTTTCAGAAATCAGACTAAATTTTTTCTCTTCGTAATTAATCCAACTTACAAATTTAACATCAAGGATTTTATGCAATACCATTGATAAATCTTCAAGCTCGCTACCTTCATCAGACTTATTATAAAAATGTCTATGTAGGTCCCTTGTTGATTTTTCTATTAAAGAATCATTAACAATTGTGCTTAATTCCTTTAATATTGTAATAAGCTCATCTGATACAGGATAGCGACCTTGTAGAGAAATTTCATCAGATTTTATTTTAATATTAAAAAATTCATCAATCGAGTGTGTTAACTTTTCATACCTTTTTTTATGGGTTTTTGAAATATCTCTCCTTAAACTTTTCAGTTTGAATATAGTAAAAGATTCTTCAAGTTGATTCAAAAAATTTTCCAAAAAGTGGTGAGCTTCATCAATGATAATTATTCCCGGTTCAACAGGGATCATGGGGCTTTGTCTTGGTTCTGAAGTAATATTTAATACTGACCTAATTAGTTGATCATGATTGGTTATTAATAGGTCGTTAAATGGAGACAAGAAGCTTTGTCTATGTCCATTTGTTGGACATACTAGTGAGTATTCACACTGTTCACATACTTTTTTAGAAACTTTTAGGGCAACTTTTTCCCATTTAACATCGTTAACATCTAGCATACAATGGTCTTCAAATTCATTTCTTTGCCCAGTTTCTGCCTTTTTAAAAAATTCTGTAAACACTTCTTTTTCTTTTGGAGAAAATTGTTTTTTCCTAGCTTTAAACTCTTTATGACAGTAATAATTTGCTTTTCCCTTTGCCAATAAAGGTTGTCCTACTAGCTTTACCTCTTTTAGCAAAGGAACTTCACTATTCATTAATTGCCCTTGTAGATTGATAGTGGCCGTGGCATAAACCACTCTACAATTTCTACCTTTATTAGCTTCAATCAATGCAGGAACAAGAGAACCTAATGATTTTCCAGTACCAACCGGTGCTTCCATAAACATAAGCCTTTTTGATTCTGATTTGTCCAAAAACGCTGCTACGTCCATTGCCATTTGAACTTGTGAATATCTAATTGCATCTGTTTTATAGTACTCTGTGATTTTTTCTTCAAAAGTATTAAAGATTTTCTCAGCTTTGGATAACAAAAGCATCCTCCTTCAACAAACAGATGTTCTATACTTTTATGATATCATATTTTATCGAAATTTGTAAAATAAGAAGTATTTAGTATTAATAGTCTATATTGATTTGTTAGAATTTTATTACCCCTTAAAAATTCGGTTTAAAAGGAGGTAGATAACATGCCAAACAAAATAGAATTAAAAATGATTGATAATGGTTTAGATTTCATTTTGAGGTCATTTAACGACTTAGAAAATAATGAGTTAAAATATACTGCCCTACATCTTTATTCAGGCGTTTTACTTATTCTGAAGGAACGTCTCTACAATGTTGACGAGAAACTAATATTTGAAAATACAAATAAATATAATCGCAATAGCCTTAGAAACGGAAATTTCCAATCAGTAAAATATGAGACACTCTTATCCAGATTAAAAGAAGCCAATATAATAATACAGAACGAATTTAAAGCGGAGCTTGATTGGCTAAGATCCGAAAGAAATAAAATGGAGCATTTCCATGTCAACATTCGAATTGAAGCTTTAAAATCCCATATTGTTAATATTCTTATTCATTTAGTTCCTTTTATAAAAAATGAGCTTGTTTACAATTACTTTTTAGATGAAGATGATGAAAAATTACAATTTATCATTGAATACCTGCATAAATACAACGGGTATATTAAAGCAAAATTAAAATCAATTGAACAACAAGAACACCTTAAAATACAGATGATAGATGGGCTGCAGTGTCCGTACTGCTCAAATGATACTATTATTATTGAAGGGGATTCTGAAGCGTATTGTTATTTTTGTGAAACGAGATTCACAGATTTTGAAGTTGAATACATAAATGAAAACTATAATTTACACGAAATTGCTATAGACGGTGGTACTGACCCTCGTTATGAGTGCATTGATTGCAGATCTCAAGCTATGATTTATATTGAGGATAGTCACTCATATATATGTCTTTGTTGTGGGGTATGGTACAGTGCAGAGCAAATTGCAACTTGTGCAAGATGTGAATCTCAATTGGTTTATAATAAATATCCAGATGAACCAGCTTTTTGTGATTATTGTTTAGATTTTTTTATATCATCTTAATTAATTCTCATGAAAAAAATAAGGAGCTTTTAGTTATTATCAAGCTCCTTTTTTAACTTAATTTATTCGATTGGTGAATGTTTTTTGTAATATAGCTTTAATTAATTTCTCACTTTCTTGAAATGTTAGCTTAATTGTTTCGTCAAGTTCATGAAAATATTTTAATAGTTCTTCTATCTTCATAACAATTCTATTTTGCTCATTAATTGGCGGTAAGGGAATAAGAGTATTTGCAACAATAGATTGGTTAATTTTAGGCATGGTGCTAGAGGTCCCTGTAGCATTTTTTCTAAAGTATTCTCTTGTATAATAAGAACTTAATACATAGTATATAAATTTTATGTTTATAGGTTCGACCACTTTAATTTTCATCATTAAATCAGGGTAAAAATATAAGCATTATCATTTCCATCGTAAATACAACTTATACCGACCTTTTCCAATGAGTTACTTCTCTGAATTAAAATATCACCTTTTTTTAACCATAAATACGAATTCTCCGGGATTTCCTCTTCAATATATTTAAAATGTTCTTCTTTAAAGAAACCACTACTTGTTGCTGTTAATGTAAGATTTTTTGTTGAAGTTGGATAATCAACACCTTTAGGAGAATATCCATTTTTAGGTGGTTCAAGAATAATATCTTGTAATCTTATCCACATCCAACTATTTGGTATTTCAAAATATTTGTCCTCATTTAATATTGGTAGCAAAGTTTCCGGTTTCTTAATCTTATTTTCTCTAACCAATTTTTCTTTTTTTCTTTAATTTTTTTCATTAATAGAATTGTAGTTTTGTTACTGACATAATATATTGTCCTG
>NZ_CALPDF010000053.1 GCF_943193175.1 Neobacillus muris | reverse complement strand
TTATATCATATTAACGCGGTGAATTAATAAAGAATAAAGATAAAATAAAAGCTGTCGAAGGTTTTTCGACAGCCTGAAAGCATCCGTTTTAGGATGCTTTTTCCTGTATGTAGTACTAATATGGCGTGGACAAGCATACGAATGTACAAACACTCATTTGGAGGCTTGTCTAATGAAAAAATTACTAGGGTTAATCATTGCAATCCTAATTATATATGTCATCTATTTTGATTTAACTGTCGGCACACTGGGACTGCCCGCCGCTGAAAAAACAGAAGCAAACGCCGCTTCCACAGTCCAAGCGAAGCCCGAGACGGATATCCCCGCCTTTTCAGCAAAAGTAAAACCTGGCGAAACAGTTATATCGATCGTAGAGCATCAAATCAATAAACCACTTCCTGTATCCATCTCAACGTTAATTGAAGACTTTAAAAAGTTAAACCCAGGGGAATCCCCAGAAAAAATCCAAATCGGCACTACATATCATTTTCCTGATTACTCAAAATAAAGAGGATAAACCTAGTTCTTGTCAAAATTAGCTCAAGGCTGTTACAATTAATTCGGATTATGTTTATTTTTTTGAATCCAATTGAAGGAGACGAATTACACGTGAGTGAAATTATACATCGTTCAAAAACCCGTCCAATAAAGGTGGGCAACCTGACAATTGGCGGAAATAATGAAATTATCATACAAAGTATGACTACTACCAAAACCCATGATGTCGAGGCAACCGTAGCAGAAATCAAACGGTTGGAAGATGCAGGCTGTCAAATTGTCCGTGTGGCCTGTCCAGATGAACGCGCTGCAAATGCCATTCCGGAAATCAAAAAGAGAATCAATATTCCTTTAGTCGTTGACATTCACTTTGATTATCGATTAGCCCTAAAAGCCATTGAAGGCGGAGCTGATAAAATCAGAATCAACCCTGGCAACATCGGGCGAAAAGAAAAAGTAGAAGCGGTCGTTAAAGCCGCTAAAGAAAAGGGAATTCCCATTCGAATCGGGGTTAATGCCGGCTCTCTCGAAAAACGAATTCTTGATAAGTATGGATATCCTACTGCTGATGGAATGGTGGAAAGTGCCCTACATCATATTAAAATTCTTGAAGATCTTGACTTTCATGACATTATCGTTTCCATGAAAGCATCTGATGTCAATCTGGCCATTGAAGCATATGACAAGGCATCACGCGCCTTTGACTACCCATTACATTTGGGAATTACTGAATCTGGAACCCTGTTTTCCGGTACGGTAAAAAGCGCCGCTGGATTAGGTGCCATCATCAACAAAGGCATCGGAAATACCCTTCGTGTATCCTTAAGTGCTGATCCTGTTCAAGAGGTAAAAGTAGCACGTGAACTGCTAAAAGTTTTTGGGCTTTCTTCAAATGCTGCCACCTTAATATCATGCCCAACATGCGGACGTATTGAAATTGACTTGATTAGCATTGCCAATGAAGTCGAGGAATATATTCAGCATATCAAGGCCCCAATTAAAGTATCCGTTCTTGGCTGTGCCGTAAATGGCCCTGGGGAAGCCCGCGAGGCCGATATCGGTATTGCAGGTGCCCGCGGTGAAGGCCTACTATTCAGAAAGGGACAGATTGTCCGTAAGGTTCCTGAAGAAAATATGGTTGAGGAATTAAAGAAAGAAATTGACCAAGTAGCTGAAGAATATTTTAAGAAAAAAGAAGCAGAAGCTGCAGCACAAAAATAATAATATTCAAAAGAAACCCGGTAAGCTTTTACCGGGTTTCTTATTATTTGCTCCTATATTAAAAGAACGGGAGAATAAAGATACCGATGATAATCGATACCGCACCAAGACCAATTGCCCAAGCACCAAGTGTGTCAGCCCCTCTTCTCCTGGCAACAAACCCCAATATGATGCCGGCAGCGCCAAAAAGAATCGGCATCACAAATAGAGATAAAACGGAAAGGGCAATGGCTAAAGTCCCAAGACCGCTCCCAGCAGTATTGGTTTCCTGCTTGTTATTTTCCCCCGTTTGGATAATCCGGCGGGAAACCGGTACAGGAGCTGCAATCTCAGCAGCATGTTCTTCTCTGTACTGTGAGGTCCTTATTGGAACAGATGCTCCAATTTGAGAAGCAGGTTCATCCTTTTTTAAGGAAACCTTTAAAGGACGAGAGGCATCAAATTCCCCTGCTGTTTCTTCTTTATATTTTGAAGATTGAGTGGTAACAGGTGTTGCCGTCTCTGATGCTGTTTCTTCCCTAAAGTTTGACGGGAAATTGGGAATATCTTGTCCAATATTTGAACTTTGAAGAGCTTCCTGCACTTTAGCGTCTCTTTCATCTGCCATCAGAATCCCTCGCTTTCAGTAATAGGAGCATTAATTATTGTTCACTATCACCCCGCTTTTACTATGTTATGTATGTCCAAAAAAGGAAAGTGCTGTTTATGGCGAGATAATTTTCTAATCATAAATTTATTTATTGGAACGAAGGATTTGATAAAATAAAACTAACAAGACTATCTGCTGCTGCATGAAGGTGAAATGCTCATGAAAAAAAGATTTGGAATCGATATTGATGGAACTGTTACCTGCCCTGCTTCGATGATTCCGTTTATTAATCAGGCTTTTGAACTTAACCTAACCTATGAAGAGGTCAATGAATACGACTTGACTCCGTTCGTTAATGTCCCAGAGGACGTATTTGCCAAATGGTTCTTAGAAAATGAGCCATTGATATATAAGGGATCACCCTTGGCTGCAGGAGCTAAAAAGGTGTTAAATCGTTGGAAACAGCAATTTGAATTATTTTTTATAAGTGCCCGCGGACCTCAATTGTTGGAGGTTACCGAAAAATGGTTTCAGCGGCATGAAGTAACTTACGACCATATTGAATTAATTGGTTCGCATGATAAGATTGATGCTGCCAAGAGGCATCATGTTGATTTGTTTTTTGAGGATAAGCACGATAATGCTGTTATGATTCACGAAAGCTGCAACATCCCTGTCATCCTATTCAATACACCATATAACCAGGATCCCCTTCCAGATGGCGTCATTCGCGTCAATAATTGGGATGAAGCTGATAGTTGGGTTCAGCAATGGTTAAAAAAACAAATGGCACTTAAAAGAACACCAAAAGAAAACCAGCTAGCAAGAGGCTAAGCTGGTTTTTATAATTGCCTATGAATACATTCTGGACAACGTCCATAGATTTCAAATTTATGGCCGGAAATATCATAACCCTTCAAATTCTCACTGATTGAATTCATTGGACAGGTTTCAATTTCTTTGGTTTTCCCACAATCGAGACAAATAAAATGATGATGATGATGATGAGCCGAACAAGTAAATCGGAAATGCTTTTCCCCAGACAGTTCCGTCATTTCCAATATCCCCATGTTCACAAACAAAGCAAGATTTCGATAAATCGTATCAAAGCTTAATCCCGGATAGTCATCCTTTAATTGGTCAAAAACGTCTTTCGCTGTTAAATATTTATCGCTGTCGGAAAACAATTGAAGCATATCTTCCCTTTTGCCTGTCTGCTTAAAGCCATGATCTTTTAAATGCTGGATCGCTTCATGAACGTTCACCTGACATTTCCTCCTTAAGGCTATAATTTTTTGCCATCATTTTTCTGATGAGTATTGTAATAACTAAAATGAGGACAGCCAGCATAACAATGGTTCCACCAGGCGCAAAGTCCGCATAATAGGAAATAATTAAGCCGCCCAGTACAGAAATTTCTCCAAATAATATAGAATAAAAAATGGTCTGCTTAAATCCTTTGGCAATCCGGATACTTGCCGCAACCGGGAGCGTCATTAACGATGAAACCAATAATACACCAACAATTCTCATCGATGCCGCAATCACCAAAGCGACCATCACAATAAAGATAAAATGAATGCTTTTGGCTGCAATCCCTGAGGCTTTTGCATATTCTTCATCAAACGATAAAATAAATAATTCTTTATATAATAAACGGATTATCATAATCACCACAATGCTAATGGCAAGGATAACATACAAGTCTGTCCTGCTCACTGCCGAAACACTGCCAAATAAATAACTGAATAAATCGGTATTAAATCCATTGGCCAGTGATATAAAAATCACGCCCAAACCAATGCCGCCTGACATTATGATTGGAATAGCCAGCTCCTGATAGGATTTGTACACCTCTCTCAGCTTTTCAATGAACAACGAACCTCCAACTGAAAAAACCATTCCCATATAGATTGGGTTTAAGCCTGTAAGCGGCGCGACACTTCTCTCCAACAGCAGGCTGGCTGCAATGCCTGTAAGTGTGACATGGCTTAAGGCGTCAGCTATCAGCGATAATCGCCTCACAACAATAAAAACCCCCAGGAGCGGAGCAATAATGCCAATTAATATTCCTGTTAAGAAGGCATTTTGTAAAAACTCATAATGAAATAACCCTTGAATCATCCTAACGTCCTCCATATTCATGATGATGTGTCAGCAATTGTACGTCATGGCCATAGGCATTTGACATATCTTCCATCCTCAATTGTTCAAATTCCTTTGAGTCACCATGAAAATGCAAACGTTTATTTAAACAGGCAACATGCGAAACTTTATCAGAAATGGTTCCTATATCGTGGGTTACTAACATCAAAGTGATCCCTTTACTTTTATTTAAATAATCCAGCATTTGATAAAATGCATTTACATTTTCAGCATCCACTCCAACTGTTGGTTCATCCAAAATTAACACCTGCGGTTCACTTACCAAGGCTCTGGCGATAAATACACGCTGCTGCTGCCCTCCGGAGAGCTCACCAATATTCCGGTTTTTAAACTGCGCCATATCTACAGCTTCTAATGCATCCAATACCCTGGCTTCATGTTCTTTAGTAAACCGATTGAACATTCCAATACGTTTGGTCAACCCGCTCGCAACTACCTCAAAGACGGTAGCTGGAAAATCGGTATTAAAAGAATTCGCTTTTTGGGATACATAGCCGATTCTTTGCCAATCTTTAAACCTTCTGATTTCTTGGCCGAATAAATGGATTTCCCCTTTTTGCAGTTTAAGCAATCCAAGAATTAATTTTAGCAATGTGGACTTTCCCGAGCCGTTCGGCCCCACTATGGCTAAAAACGAACCCTCCGCTATTGACAAATTAATATTTTCAAGGACAGTATCCTTGTCATAGCGATAGGATAATTGTTTAATTTCGATTATAGATGTCATCATCTGCTCACTCACTTTAATTTTAAGAATCATTCCGATTTAACTTAAAGTAGTATACAATAGCGAAGATAAATTGTAAAGTCTCCTGGCTTTACTGGCCCATCCACTGTCACACTCTGCCGGACCCTTCATACATTAGCATGGAGGAGTGATTCGGGTGAACATTTTTCAAAATATCATCAATCATAAAATCAATACCATTACGGCAGAAGAGTTATTAAAATATGCCGACCAATTTAATATTTCGGTAACCCAAAAGCAGGCAGAAAAAATAGTCCAATACTTAAAAGGAAAAAAAATTAATCTTTTTGATGATGCACAGCGTGCCCGGATAATTCGGGAAATTGCCAAAGCCGCAGGTCCACAGACAGCAAAAGAAGTAAATAAGTTATTCAATGAATTAGTTAAATAGACCAAAAGCTGTGCACCTGGCACAGCTTTTGGTCTAGGAACGGTCATTCGCATCCAAACATATCCATTCAGACATACCTTTGCTTATTGGTCCTGCATTATTTTATTTAAAAGGTCTTCATCAAACTCCTGATTGCGCAGCATCGCAATTTCATGCTTATAAGGCGGCTTCTTATTATTTTTATCCTCACCGACAAATGGAGTTTCAAGGATTTTAGGGATCTCCTTTAACTGAGGATGATGGACAATATAATTTAACGCCTTAAATCCAATATGGCCAAAACCTATATTTTCGTGCCGGTCCTTTCTCATACCGACAGTATTCTTACTATCATTGATATGGAGTACCTTTAATTTTTCCAATCCGACAATCTTATCGAACTCATTTAATACCCCATCGAAATCTTCAGCAATATTATATCCGGCATCGTGAGTATGACAGGTGTCAAAACAAACGGAAAGCCTGTCATGATAATGTACGCCATCCATAATCATCGCTAGTTCCTCAAATGATTTTCCGCATTCCGAACCTTTGCCGGCCATTGTTTCCAAAGCAATTTGCACCAGCTCCTTGCCTGTTAAAACTTCGTTTAAGCCTTCAATAATTTTTTTAATCCCCGCTTCGGCTCCCGCACCAACGTGGGCACCTGGATGCAGCACTATTTGCCTCGCTCCGATTGCCTCTGTCCGCTCGATTTCTGACCGAAGGAAGCGAACCCCGAGTTCAAACGTGTCCGGGTTTGTCGTATTCCCAATATTGATGATATACGGCGCATGGACAACGATTTCCTCTATCCCATGTTCCTCCATGTGCTTTCTGCCAGCTTCAATATTCAAATCCTCTATTTTTTTCCTTCTCGTATTCTGTGGCGCCCCGGTGTAAATCATAAACGTATTGGAGCCATAAGACACTGCTTCCTGGCTGGCAGCCAGCAGCATCCCCTTTCCGCTCATGGATACGTGTGAACCGATTTTAAGCATGTGTTTTCCTCTCCATTCTTTATTATTTCTTTCTCGCATTCAGCCTTCTTTGTCGCTTCTTGATTTTCTCGATTTCAGCTTGCTGTTTCTTTTTATATCCAGGCTTGACCTGCTTTGGTTTTTTGGTAATGGCTTTAATGATATGATCTTCCTGCTCTTCCGGCTTTTTCCGTGTTTTTCTGCGGTTGCGGTCTTCCAGTTCCACAAATTCCCCATTTTTCAAGTCTATATTCTGGAAGACAATGCCCATTTTCTCAAGGCGATTTAGTGCATCCTCATCGGATAAATCATAGATGGTCAGTGCCGTTCCTGTGCTTCCCGCCCGGGCTGTCCTGCCGACTCGATGGACATAGAAATCCAAATCGGAGGGCAGCTCGTAGTTAATCACATGACTGACGCCCTCAATATCAATTCCTCTGGAAGCAAGGTCTGTTGCCACGATATATTGAAATTCCAAGTCCTGGATCTGTTTCATCATTTTTTTTCGTTCACGCGGAGACAAGTCGCCATGAACCCGGCCCACTTTTAACCCTTTTTCATTTAAGTAATCCGCAACTTCTTCAGCCATTTTTTTCGTATTAGTGAACACAATCGCAAGGTACGGGTTATAGGCAATCAATGCATCATGGACGAGTTCTTTTTTATTGCGATGCCTTGATGGCAGCAGGTAATGCTCTAAAAGCCCGGCTGTTTTTTGTTTTGGTTCTATATGAATGGTTTTAGGATTTTCCATATATTTTTTTAAGAAAGGTTTAAGCTTCTCCGGAATGGTAGCTGAAAAAACAAGCATTTGCAGATGTTCCGGCATTCTTGCTGCTACTCGGTCAACATCCTCAATAAATCCCATGTCCAGCATCATATCGGCCTCATCTACAACAAGCACTGCCGCTGTATGGACAAACAAAGCCTGTTCTTGGACCAAGTCATAAATTCTTCCAGGTGTACCAACGACTATTTGGGGCTGCACCTTTAATTTGTCGATCGTACGCTGCTTATCAGTGCCGCCTATAAACAATTTAGCCATGATGGCATGATCTGGGTCACAAAATTCAGTTACCTTAACGATTTGCTGGTAGATTTGTGTGGCCAGCTCTCTAGTGGGAGCTGTTATGACGGCTTGTACCTCCTTGCGGTCCGGTTTGATAGCTTCCAAAATTGGCAGAGCATACGCCATCGTCTTTCCTGTTCCAGTCTGTGATTGTCCAATGGCACTTTCACCTTTTAAGACCAGCGGTATCATTTGATCCTGAATTTCTGTTGGTTCAAAAAAACCCATGTCCTGAAGTGCTTCGTTGATAAACGGCTGAAACTTAAAACGATTAAATTTATTTTCTTTCATAAAGTTCTCCTTCTAATCAAAAATCCATCCTATAGGAATTTCGATATACTTTTCCATCATGTAATTATAGTAAAGTTCCAGACAAATCTCCAGTTTAATTCTCTATTCATCATTTTTTACTCAGCTTGCCTGGTTTAAACGTGAATTTAATTTGTCTTTTGTGCATATTACCTAAACCAAAACAGGGTAATCGCATATTGTAAACCAAGAAGGTAAAGTAAATTTCTGCACTTTTCCCAGCTGTCCCATTATTAAGTGATGACTATTTTAATCGAAAATTGGGTCTGCTGGGTTGTTATTGCATGAAAAATGAGAGAGGAAGGTAACGGTATGCAGCCAAGACCTAATTTTCCAATGCAAGGTGGAATGAGACCTGGCTTATTTGGAGCAATGGGCCAGATGACAAGACCTGGTCCAGGCATGATGGGCGGAGGAAACCCTATGATGGGGGCCGGCCCAGGTATATTTGGCGGAAGAAATCCCATGATGGGCCCTTCTGCAAATCCATTTGGCGGTATGATGGGAGGCCGGCAAATGGGCAGAGGCGGTGGTTTGCTCTCCAGACTGCTCGGACGAGGCAATCCGATGGGTGGGCCGGCAGGATTGATTGGCGGGACACAAGGAGCAGGCAGAGCCGTTTCTGGAGGCGGAGGGCTGCTTCAGTCCTTAAGCAATCCTGGAGGCATTACAGGCATCCTCAACAATACCCAGCAAGTATTGAAAACAGCACAGACCCTCGGACCCATGATTCAGCAATACGGGCCACTCGTAAGAAACCTCCCTGCATTATGGAAATTATATAGAGGCTTTAAAAATGCACCAGCTGATACAGAAGAATCTACTGCCAATAAAACAACTGGCAGCAAGGAAGAAAGCTCAAACGTTAAATCATTCATCACGGCTGCCGATAAAAAAAGGTCACGCACTCAAACAAGCCAAAGGACAGCTGCTGCAACAAAAGACGCAAACAAACAGCAAACCCGTCCAGTTCATCAAAATCAAAAAGGAGCATCCATTCCGAAATTATACATTTAATCAGGCTGTCCCATATAAGGGGTCAGCCTCTTTATTATCCCTAAAAAAATCAACAGGAAAAATGTATCTTTGTATTATTTTTAGGAGTTTTATATAATGAATACATACTCTATTAAATAGTGACCTGTTTAGGAGGACTCATTAAATGAATGTGATTAAAATTTCACCGCGCGGTTACTGCTATGGTGTAGTCGATGCGATGGTGATTGCCAGAAATGCAGCATTAGATAAATCATTGCCCCGCCCAATCTACATTTTGGGGATGATTGTTCATAATAAACATGTAACTGACGCATTTGCCGAGGAAGGGATTATTACGCTTGAGGGGAAAAACCGTAAAGAAATCCTAGAAAAAGTGGATAAAGGAACTGTCATTTTTACTGCACACGGCATTTCTCCAGAAGTAAGAGAGCTTGCCAAACAAAAAAGCTTAGTTGCCATTGATGCGACATGCCCAGATGTAACCCGTACCCACGACCTGATTCAAGAAAAATCCGAGCAGGGATATCACACCATATATATCGGCAAAAAAGGGCATCCAGAGCCTGAAGGAGCACTAGGTGTCGCCCCTGGCATGGTGCATCTTGTTGAAAATCCAAGTGATGTTGAAGCACTTGAACTGGATTATGACAAGCTGATCGTCACCAACCAAACCACAATGAGCCAGTGGGATGTGACTGATACTATGGAAAAGGTAAAGGAAAAGTTCCCGCATGTAGAGGTTTTCAATGAAATCTGCCATGCTACCCAGATTCGTCAGGAAGCCGTAGCAGAGCAGGCAGGACAAGCAGATGTCACGATTGTCGTCGGCGACCCAAAAAGCAATAACTCCAATCGGCTCGCCCAAGTTTCTCAAGAAATTGCCGGCACCAAGGCGTATCGGATTGCCGATATTTCTGAGCTTCAGCTTGATTGGATTATGGACGCAAAGACGGCAGCTGTTACCGCTGGAGCTTCTACACCGACGCCTATTACCAAAGAGGTAATTTCTTTCCTTGAACAATTTGACCCGAACGATCAGTCGACTTGGGAACGGCAAAAGCAAGTTCCATTGAGCAAAATATTGCCAAAGGTGAAAAAAGGAACGATAGAGAGCCGGTCTTAAGGACCGGCTTTTTCATGTGAAATTCACAGGCTGCTATACAAATTGAAATGGATCAGTATTTATAACGGAAGGAAAAATATCGACTTGATACCCTGCGGACTGGCACATTTTTTGCAAGGTTGAGGCCAGTCCCTTTTTCATGACTTTCTCGACATTATGGCCAGGATCAATCATATTCAAGCCTTGCATCATTGCGTCATGGGCTGTGTGATAATAAATATCCCCCGTGACATAGACATCAGCGCCGCCAAACTTAGCATGTGTAAAATATTTATTGCCATCACCGCCTAAAACAGCAGCTTTTTTTATTTTCGCATTTAGGTCGCCAACCACACGGACCGTGTCTACCTCAAGGGCGGATTTCACCTTCTCTGCAAACTCCCTCAAGGTCATTTCAGGCACTTTGCCGATTCTGCCCAGCCCGAGGACCTCCCCTTTATTATCAAGCGGATAGAGGTCATAAGCCACTTCCTCATAGGGATGGGCCTTAATCATGGCTGCCACCGTTTTTTTCAAAAGCGGTTCAGGGACGATCGTTTCAATTCTGACCTCTTCCACATCTTCAATTTGTCCCTGTTTTCCAATGTAAGGATTCGTGTTTTCTCCCGGCAAAAATCTCCCGATTCCCTCCGCTGAAAAGGAGCAATGACTATATTGCCCAATAAAGCCCGCTCCTGCCTCACCTAAAACATGTCTTAGGTCTTCCGCATGGCTTTTAGGGACAAAGACAACCAACTTCTTAAGCCTTGCTTCAAATGTCGGCACTAATACTTCCGGCTCTTTTAAACCTAATGCTTCCGCAAGCCAGTCATTTACCCCGCCTTTTGCTACATCCAGATTCGTATGTGCTGCATAAACCGCGATGTCATGTTTAATCAGCTTTTCTATCATCCGTCCCTGGACCGTGTCGGTCATGATATTTTTTAACGGACGAAAAATTGGCGGGTGATGGGCAATAATAAGCTGAACATTTTTTTCTATTGCCTCATCTATAACGTTTTCAAGCACATCCAGTGCAATCATGACCCGGTCAATTTTTTTATTCAAGCGGCCAACCTGCAGCCCAATTTTATCCCCCTCCATTGCCAAGCCCTTGGGAGAAAATTGCTCAAATAGCTGGATCATTTCGTGGCCATTAGGCGTTTTCATCTTTTAATTCCTCCTTTACCAATTGGATCTTATAAGCTAACTCCTTTTGTTTTTCAATTGTTTCAGGAGTTTGAACAGCTTTGCCCAACTGCTCCAATATCCGCTGCCAATTAGAAATTTCGGCAGTCCATTTTTTTCGGAAAGCATTCGAAGGATTCTTCCGTAAATAGGGACCCATCAAGAGACCCAATTCCTTGTTTTGGCGATATGGGCGCAGACCATCCCCGCGTTCTGCAACAAGCACTTCGTAAATTTTTCCATCTTCCTCTAAAATTTCTTCTTCCATAAGCTCCCAATGATTTTCTAAAAGCCATTTTCGGATGGTCTCAGCACTTATATTTGGCTGTAAAACCAGCCGGGTCACCGAATCTAGCTTTTCTTTGCCAGTTTCTAAAATACTTGTGATTAAGGCTCCTCCCATTCCAGCAATAGTAATGCAATCCACCTCGCCGGGTTCAATTACCTCTAATCCATCACCGAGACGCACTGAAATAATTTTTGTTAGACCTTCTGCCGCGACATTTCTTTGGGCAGATCGGAAAGGCCCTTCTGCCACCTCACCAGCAACCGCAAAGGGGATTCCCTTAGTTTTCACTAAATAACATGGCAAATAGGCATGGTCAGAGCCAATATCGGCCATTCTTGCATCACCAGGTACATAATCTGCCACCGTACCAAGGCGATTTGACAGCTTGTCTGAATTCAAGAAAAACACCACTCTTTAGATATGTATGTCTTAATAGTATAGAAAAAGGTCCTTTTATGCAAAGGACCCTTCGTCAAATTACTTTAATTTCATAAGCCAATCCGCCATCATGTCGGATTGTTCTGGTTTTACTTGGTTTGGAGGCATAGATCCTCTACCCTCAGTGATAACCTTTTTAATTTCATCTTTTGACAACCGATCGCCGACACCTTTTAATGATGGGCCCATTCCCCCTTGATATTGGTCCCCATGGCAGGCAATACAGGTAGACTTATAAATATCCTCTGGCTTTGAAGCTGCAACTTCTGTTTTTTCACTGCCTTCGCCTTCACCTTTGGCGATTTCCTTCCCATCGCCTAGGCCTTTGAACGATAGTATAAACATAAGTCCAATCCCAAAAACCATAATTAGAATAAATGGAACTACCGGATTTCGCTTCATCAAACAACCTCCCTTATGTACGCACTAACATTATAAATTAAAACGTCTGCAAACAACTATTATTTTACTTGAAAAATCTCAGAAGGAAAAGCCCTAAACTTATTTTATCACTATAATCTTCGGAATAATGCAAAACGAGGCTGATTTTTATTCAGCCCCGTTCGAACTAATATGGAGTTCAGCAGCCAATTAATCTTGATATAACCATCCGTTGCACCTCCGATGTTCCCTCGCCAATTTCCAGCAGCTTAGCATCCCGCATCATCCGTTCTACATGGTATTCCTTCATGTAACCATATCCGCCATGGATTTGCACTGCCTGGCTGGTTATTTCCATGCAAATTTCTGAAGCATACAGTTTGCAAATGGCCGCCTCTTTAGAAAACGGACGGCCTTGATCTTTTAACCAGGCAGCCTTATATACCATATTGCGGGCTAATTCAATCTTCATCGCCATATCTGCCAATTTAAACTGAATGGCCTGAAACGAGGAAATCGGCCGGCCAAATTGTTTTCTATCCTTGGAATAGGCGAGTGCCCTTTCAAAAGCTCCTTGGGCGATTCCAACCGCCATAGCGCCAATTCCAATCCTTCCTCCATCGAGGGTGACGAGAAACTGTTTAAATCCCTCTCCACGTCTGCCCAGTAAATTATCCACTGGCACTCTTACATCTTCTATGACCAGTTCCGTTGTATTAGAGGAATGAAGTCCCATTTTCTCGTATTGATCGATTACCGTAAATCCTTCAGCATCTGTCGGGACAATGACCGCACTAATTTCTTTTTTTCCATCTGTTTCACCCGTTACTGCTGTCAATGCGATAAATTTTGCATAGCTCGCATTCGTAATAAAACATTTATTCCCGTTTATAAGGAAATGATCACCTATCTGCCTTGCGGATGTTTTTGTTCCCCCGGCATCCGAACCAGCATTTGGTTCCGTCAGCCCGAATGCTCCAAACGACTCTCCCTTGCAGATCGGCGTTAAATATTTCTGCTTTTGCTCTTCAGTGCCAAATAAATAAATAGGAGCGCCGCCTAATGAAATATGAGCAGAGTAGGTAATCCCTGTAGAGGCGCATACCCTGCTTAATTCCTCCGTTACGATGGCAAAACTGATTGTATCCGAACCTCCTCCCCCATATTTTTCGGGAAAAGGCAGGCCCATCATGCCTAGTTCTGCCAGCTTTTTAAATATATCCAAGGGAAATTGTTTCGTTCGATCACGTTCAATAGCTCCAGGTGCAACGACTTCTTCAGCAAATTCTCGAATCGTTTGTTTAATCATTTGCTGTTCGGCTGAAAGATCAAAATTCATATTCATCCTCCCCCACCAAATCTGTAGACGCTTACATATTATTATATAGGGTCAGGTTTAATTTTCACAATAATGAAAATTTTTAAAAATTGATTATATTATTTTTAAAAAAATAGTTGTGCTTCAGAAAAATCGTTCCTCCAATTGGGCGTGGTGCTTTTAATCCTTTAGTTTATTTTTTAAAATAGTTATTTTTTGTAAATTTACCATTGAAACCACTTTCATCCATTTGCAAAGTGAGCGACAATTCAGTAAAATAAATAGAAATAAGAAAAACGCTTGCAAATGCCGTGCCAATGTCCACAAAAAAAGTTTACTCCGAGTGAACGAAGTAAACTATTGATATACCGATTATTCTAAGAAATCCTTAAGGCGCTTACTGCGGCTCGGATGGCGCAATTTTCTTAATGCTTTCGCTTCAATTTGGCGGATCCGCTCACGGGTAACGCCAAAAACTTTGCCAACCTCTTCTAGAGTCCGTGTTCGGCCATCATCCAAGCCAAAGCGGAGACGAAGAACATTTTCTTCACGGTCTGTTAAAGTATCAAGAACGTCCTCAAGCTGTTCTTTTAACAACTCATAAGCTGCATGCTCAGATGGTGAGGTAGCGTCTTGGTCCTCAATAAAATCACCAAGATGTGAATCATCTTCCTCACCAATTGGCGTTTCGAGTGAAACAGGTTCTTGAGCAATTTTAAGAATTTCTCGAACCTTGTCCGGAGTTAAATCCATGTCTTCAGCAATTTCCTCCGGTGTTGGTTCGCGTCCTAAATCTTGAAGCAACTGACGCTGCACTCGGATGAGTTTATTGATGGTCTCGACCATATGGACGGGAATCCGGATTGTCCTGGCTTGGTCTGCAATAGCACGTGTAATTGCCTGGCGAATCCACCATGTTGCATACGTACTGAATTTGAATCCTTTACGGTAATCAAACTTTTCAACTGCTTTAATGAGACCCATATTACCTTCCTGGATCAGGTCAAGGAACAGCATGCCACGCCCGACATAGCGTTTTGCAATACTGACAACCAGCCGCAGGTTTGCTTCCGCCAGACGGCGTTTAGCTTCCTCATCACCTTGCTCAATCCGGTGCGCTAAATCAATCTCCTCTTCAGCAGAAAGCAAGTCAACACGGCCGATTTCTTTTAAATACATTCGAACCGGGTCATTAATTTTCACTCCTGGCGGGACGCTGAGGTCATTTAAATCAAACTCATCTTCATCCTCTTTTTCCAAATCTTTAAGGCTTGGATCGTCTTCCTCTTCCTCTTCGTCCGCATCGCCGACTAATTCGATACCTTGATCGCCAAGGAACTCGTAAAATTCGTCCATTTGCTCGGACTCTAATTCAAAATTGGCCATTTTCTCGGCAATATCATCATAGGCAAGGACGCCGACCTTTTTTCCCATTTCAGTTAATTGTTCTTTTACTTGTTCAAGGGTCAATTCATTATCGACCTCATTTGCACGGGCTGATTTTTCAGCAGCCATCAGGGAGTCCCCTCCTTCCAAAAATCAAAAACGCTAGAAAAAAATTTAAAGTGACCTGCGCAGTTCCAGAATCTCACTAGCTAAGCGAATAGCTTTTTGAATATCATTCTGGCGCTCTGCTTCTTTTTGTTCTGCCTCTTTTTCCTTTATTTTTAACCTTATTTTATAATTCAACACTTGCTTGATATAATCCGTTAATTCTTGATTTCCCACTTCATCATTAATGGACATCATTTCAATGTCCGCAACCGTCCTTCTAAGGTTCTCATCTTGGATATAGGATAAAAATGCGCTTGTATCTGGTTCCAAGTGATCTTCATAAAACCCTAATAGATAAGTGATGATTGCCTGATGCTCGTCAAAATTAAACGCACTTCCTTGTAATAATTCCTGAACTTTATAAGCCACATCCCGATCTTTTAACATATGGGCAATTAAGCATCTTTCTGCCTTATAATAGGCAGGCTTAAGCTCACTCACTTGCTTTTGGACAATAACAGGCTTACGATTTACAGGACTGTTTCCAGCAGCCGTCTTTTTTTCGGCGAAATAAATCTGTTTTTGCTGCTGCTTCAATGCATCTAATGATAGGGAAAACTCCGATGCAAGCTGCCGCAAATAATGGTCTCTTTCTACCGCCTTGGATAACTTGCTGATTTCTTTTATTATTTCTTCGATATAGGAAAGCCTATCTCCTTCATTGTGAAGATTTTTTCCTCTTCGAAAGTATAGAAATTTAAAGCCCATCCAAGTATGGCTTGCGCCAATTACTTCATTCCGAAATTTTTCAACCCCATATAATTTTATATACTCATCAGGATCCAATCCATCTGGCATAACGGCTACTTTCAGTTGAAAACCCGCTTCATTCAGCAAATTTCCGGCACGGAAGGCTGCCTCAATACCGGCATTATCGGAATCATAGCAAACGGTGATCGACTCAGCATTTTGCCGCAATAAGGCAATATGGTCATCTGTTAATGCAGTTCCCATCGTAGCAATGCCATTTTCCACTCCAGCCCGATCAGCCGCAATCACATCAGCAAAGCCTTCAAATAAAACCGCTTGATGCAATTTTTTTATGCTGGCTCTAGCCTGATGAAAATTATATAATGTTTTGCTTTTATGAAATATTGCTGTTTCGGGACTATTTAAGTATTTGGGCTCTCCGGCCCCAAGTGATCTCCCTGAAAAAGCAATGGTATTCCCATGACGGTCAAATATCGGAAACATAATTCGATCCCTGAATCGGTCGAAGTACGTTCCATCTTTTTCTCGCTTGATAATAAGTCCGGCTTTTTCCATCCATTCAGGAGGATAATCCCTTTTTGAAAGAAATTTCACCACAAAGTCCCATGAATTTAAGGAATAACCTATTTGGAATTTATCAATCGACTCATGAGTAAAACCTCTTCCTAAAAGATATTCTAAAGCATGCTGACCTTCCTTTGTATTTACCAGCAAGTGGTGATAAAATTTACGTAGAAGTTCATGTGCATCTTGCATTGCTTGAATTTCTTTAGAAGCTTTTCTTTCTTTGTGGACGGAAGCCTGGTTCAAATCAAGGTCAATGTTCACTTTTGCTGCCAATTTAATGGCTGCTTCTTGAAATGAAATTCCTTCAATGTCCATTAAAAAAGAAAAAACATTGCCGCCAGCACCACACCCAAAGCAGTGGTATATTTGCTTATCGGGTGATACCGAAAACGATGGGGAATTCTCTCCATGGAAAGGACATAAACCGAAGTAATTTCGCCCCTGCTTTTTTAGTTGAACATAATCGCCAATGATTTCAACGATATCAACAGCTTGACGAACTTGGTCAATTTTTTCTTCGGCAATACGATCTGCCATGAAAACATCTCCATTGCATTACTGTAATACTGTAATACAGGTATTCAACAAATCATCGTTTAATTCCTGCAAAATTCGACAAAATTTTTGTTAATTCTGTCACAAATCTAATTCTATCCTTGGCTTGAAAGGGTTTTGGCCCTTTTCCGTAATCTCCCCTTCTTCTGGCTTTAGCATGCAGAAACCGCATATCCAATGCAGTCTGCATAGCGCTTTCCTGAAATAAGTATCCTTTTGGCGACATAACATGAACCCCCTTTAAAAGTAAGGTGGAAGCAAGACCAATATCCTGCGTAATCACGATATCTCCTTTGTCGGCATGATTCATAATAAATAAATCTGCAGCTTCCTTCCCGGCATCAACATATTTCCAACTTGCGTATGTAATCTCATCTCTCATATGATGATCATAGGAAGAAACAAATTGGACGGGGACTGTAAAACTGGAAGCAATTTCGACAATCTCTGCTTTAACTGGACATGAATCCGCATCGACATAAATTGTCAGACTGTCATTTACCTCTGTATTAATTCTACATCACTCCGCATTTTCCTTCTTTAAATGATTAAATTTATGAGGAAAACCCGCCTATTTGGCGAAAACCAATAGACATTTTGCACGGTGCGCCATTTCTGGTTCATAGAAAGGACAAACCCAAAGTTTATACTTAAAGAAGGGAGGTTATGTCGAAATTTTTTTTATCGGTTTTCTTGACATCTCACAATAAATAGTTTATTCGTTCATATGCAAGTCTAAACCTAAAAAGTGTGCATTTTTATCACAATTTTTTATTATAGTCCAAATAGAATGATTTTGCCATTATTTTTTACCGTTTTTTCAATTTTTCCGTCTTAAAGAAGGATGGCCCATTAAAGGCAGGGCCTCTTAAACATTCTTTTCCAAGCATAGGCTGCTAAAAACAGAAGCCTTGGAAAGGGCCTAAGAGGTTCGGCACCTTCATTTGAGCCATCCTCATGGTTTTGCCTTCTGGATATAATTCAAAATCACGTTAGCTGTTTCCTCTACTGCTTTGTTGGTTACATCGATAACAGGACAATTAATTTTATTCACGATTCTTTCAAAAAAGTCCAGTTCCTCTTTAATCCGATTAATGCTGGCATAGCTTGCTTTGTCATTGAGCCCCAAGGAAATCAATCGTTCACGCCTTATATCATTCAGTTTCTCTGGGCTGATTTTTAAGCCAAAACATTTTTCTTTCGGAACCGTAAATAACTCCTCAGGAGGATCCACTTCTGGGACAATCGGAACATTAGCCACCTTTAATCGCTTATGGGCTAAATACTGCGATAGCGGTGTTTTGGAAGTTCTTGAAACGCCAATTAAAATAATATCTGCTTTCAATATTCCGCGCGGGTCACGTCCATCATCATATTTTACAGCAAATTCAATGGCTTCAATTTTTTTAAAATAGTCCTCATCCAATTTACGGACAAGTCCCGGCTCAAATAAAGGGGTCTTGCCGCTATAGCCTTGAACCTGATCGATGATTGGCCCAATTAAATCAACCGCCATAACCCCTTTTTTTTCAGCGGCGTCCTTCATATATGTACGCATATCTGGCTTCACTAACGTGAAGGCGATCATGCCATGATCCATGGCTGCAAGCGATAAAACTTCATCAATATGTTCTTGATCTTCAACATAAGGAAATCTTTTTAATATCATTCCAGACCCATTAAACTGACTGATGGCGGCTTTTGTCATTAATTCTGCTGTTTCCCCGACCGAATCCGATACGACATAAATGACATGTGAACCCATTGGTGCCTCATCATCTCCTTTTTCCTATTTGCGTTACTCGTCTCCCAAAGCTACAAAAGCCTTTGTGATATTGGTTTTTGTAATCCTGCCGATGACTTCATAGCCTTCCTCTGTTTTTCTAACCACAGGAAGTGCATCGATTTGTTTTTCAATCAATTTTCTGGCGATGTCAATGAGCAAGTCGTCCCGTTCACACATCGTAATATTAGGCATTCTTGTCATAATAATGTTGACGGGGATAGCAGTCAGCTCTTGTTTGCCGATGCTGGCCCTAAGCAGGTCCTTTCTCGACAGAACTCCTGCTAAGTGTGATTTTTGATCCACTACAAATAAAGTGCCTACATCTTCAAGAAACATCGTGCATATGGCATCATAAACAGAAACATTCTCACTTACTACAACAGGAATTGACTGGTATTCTTTCACATAGATTTTTTGAAGGTTTTCTGTTAACAGCTGTACTCCAGATTTCCCAGTATAAAAATAGCCAACACGAGGCCTGGCATCAAGGAAACCAGCCATTGTCAAGATGGCAAGATCGGGGCGCAGCGTAGCCCTGGTCAAGTTTAGCTGGTCAGCAATTTGTTCCCCTGTTATCGGTCCGTTCTCCTTCACAATTTGCAAAATCTGGTCCTGGCGTTTAGTCAGTTCGATCGTCCTCACCACCCTCACTAACAATATAAAAGGTTATATGTATAATAGGAATATTATATACTAATCCTAATCTAATGAAAATAATCAACCTATTGGCCATTCTTTTTGAAAAGGGGCTGTCAAAAAGAAAAGAGGCCAGACACCACACCACACCATATAGAGGGTATTTTAAAAAAACCTTCTATATATTGGTATACGTGGAGTCAGACCCCTAAATGGACAGCCCTCTAAAAATTTAAAATGCCATTTTTTCTTGTAAAAATGAAACCAATTCGGAAATCGGCAGTCGTGTTTGTTCCATCGTATCGCGGTCCCGTACGGTTACCATATGATCTTCCTGGGAATCAAAATCATAGGTAATACAATAAGGTGTGCCAATTTCGTCATGGCGGCGGTATCGTTTGCCAATCGAGCCTGCTTCGTCATAATCCACATTAAAATATTTAGCTAAATCGGCAAATACCTCGCGCGCTCCTTCAGAAAGCTTTTTAGACAACGGCAGAACGGCCGCTTTAAATGGTGCCAAGGCAGGATGGAAATGCATCACTGTCCGGGACGTTCCATCTTCAAGCTGTTCTTCATCATAGGCATCAATTAAGAACGCCAATGTTACGCGGTCAGCCCCTAAGGATGGCTCAATACAATATGGTACATACTTTTCATTTGTTTCCGGATCCTGGTAGTGGAAATCCTCACCTGAGAATTGCATATGCTGTTTTAAGTCATAATCAGTCCTCGATGCGACACCCCAAAGCTCGCCCCAGCCGAAAGGAAACTTGTATTCAAAGTCTGTTGTCGCATTGCTGTAATGGGATAATTCCTCTTCTGAATGGTCGCGAAGCCGGATATTTTCTTTGGTCATTCCTAGTGATAAGAGCCATTTTTCCGCATACTGTTTCCAATAATCGAACCAAGTTAATTCTTCACCCGGCTTGCAGAAGAATTCAAGCTCCATTTGTTCAAATTCTCTTGTACGGAATGTGAAGTTACCAGGAGTGATTTCATTCCGGAAGCTTTTTCCTATTTGCGCAATACCGAAAGGCAATTTTTTTCGCATCGTCCGCTGAACATTTTTAAAGTTAACAAAAATGCCTTGGGCCGTTTCCGGACGGAGGAAAATTTCATTCGTGCTTGTTTCGGTAACACCCTGGAATGTTTTAAACATTAAATTGAACTGGCGGATTCCGGTAAAATCATGGCTGCCACAATCTGGGCAAGCAATATTATGTTCCTTGATCAGCTCCTCCATTTTTGAAAATGGAAGGCCATCAACAACCATTTCAATGCCTTTTTCTTCAAGCGCATTTTCTATCAATTTGTCCGCACGATGGCGTGCCTTACAATTTTTACAGTCAATCATAGGGTCATTAAAGTTTCCGATATGGCCGGAAGCCTCCCATGTCCTTGGGTTCATCAAAATGCTGGCATCCAAGCCGACATTATACGGTGATTCCCGGACGAATTTTTTCCACCAAGCTTGTTTAATATTATTTTTGAATTCAACGCCTAACGGGCCATAATCCCATGTATTGGCAAGGCCGCCGTAGATTTCCGACCCCGGGAAAATAAAACCTCTATGTTTGGCATGTGCAACGATTTGCTCCATTGATACACTCATCTGAATTTCTCCTTTTTTAAAAAATAAAAAACTCCCATCCCTATGCTTAAAAGCATAGGGACGAGAGTTACCCGCGGTTCCACCCTATTTGCTGCCCAATAGAGCAGCCACCTTACTATATGTGAATTCTCACATGATTGCTCAGGAATGCCTTCGTTAGTTCTCTATACCCTAGCTTACACTGTCCTAGGTTCGCTTTTATAGAGGATGCTAAGTACTACTTTCCTTCAACGCAAATATTTTATTAAACAAAATATTAACGAAAATACGAGACATTGTCAACCAGACATCTATAACATATGACGAAATTTATCCATGGAATCAAGGAACTTCTTTGTTTTGAGATGAAGCCCTGAGTATTCGTCATAATAGGCGGAGATGACTTGTTTTAACTCTGCCTTCGTTTGATCCTTAACTGATATATTTCCTAATCTGGAGAGGTCCATATAGTAAAATAATCGTAACAGTTTGACAGTCGCTGGCGTAATTTTAAAATGGTAGGGATCCTTACCTATACAACGATGACAAATGAATCCCCCTTCACGGATGGAAAAGGAAAAATGCCCGTCTG
Organism: Neobacillus muris; assembly: GCF_943193175.1. Lineage (GTDB taxonomy): Bacteria > Bacillota > Bacilli > Bacillales > Cytobacillaceae > Neobacillus > Neobacillus muris. Next base: position 10,097 of record NZ_CALPDF010000053.1, on the reverse strand, counting down.
TATTTCCGCAAACGGAACATTGATTAAGTGTGGGATATAAGCCCAGCACATTCAGCATTTTCATTTCATAAATATTCATAAGTACGTCAGGATCAAAACCTTCGTTCATATAATTCAATGTTTGATACAGCAATTCAAAATGGAATGGATTCGGCTTCTTCTCCTCTGTACATTTATCAGTTAATTCGACTATATAACTGGCATATGCAGTTAGAAATAGATCCTCCGTTATTGAACGCATCGAGGTGATAATCTCGCCTTGCTGCATACTTCCAAGGCCGGTGCCTCTTTGCACAAGAAAATAGCCATATGTAAAAAGCTGAGAAATGGAGGAAAGGCGGCTATTAGGCTTTTTAGCCCCTCGCGCCATAACGCCAATCTTTCCCCATTCTCTTGTATATATGGTCACAATTTTATTTGTTTCACCATAATCTGTTGTCCTAATAACAATGCCTTCACATTTTTGCAGCATGAGTAGCCACCATCCTAATGAGTGGAAGGCAAACCTATGAAATAGGAAAATCGATTTCTGCTAGCTCTTCATTCAGACTGCCGGGTATTTCTTGGTTTTCCTTCTCAAGCTCTTTAAAGAGAAGATAAGTGTCAATATTACCTGTCTGGGTAAATACTTTCCACGTAAAATCCAACATGAAAACCCCACCTTTTTCATTTTTAGACTAGCGATAAAACATTCCCATACCTTACAATTTATCATAGCCTGCCTTTGCTATAATCATGAAACGTAAATATTGTTAATCCCGTTCATGCATATTTTAAAACTAAGCCTAATACGTTAATTAAAGTGAGCGGTTAATATTCGTCCTCATTAAAGCCGTATTCCCGGAGCTGAGACATTCGATTGCGCCAGTCTTTCTGCACCTTGACCCATAACTCGAGAAACACTTTGGTGCCAAGAAGATTTTCAATATCCACTCGAGCCCGTTTGCCAATTTCTTTCAGCATGCTTCCTTGCTTTCCGATTATAATTCCCTTTTGCGAATCCCGTTCCACAATAATGGTTGCCATAACATGAACAATATCTTTCCCCTGCTGCCGTTCCATTTTATCAAGTACAACAGCGATGGAATGAGGGATTTCTTCTCTTGTTAAATGAAGCGCTTTTTCCCTGATTAATTCTGTAATGACAAACCGTTCAGGATGGTCGGTTACCTGGTCAGCAGGATAATACTGGGGCCCGTTTGGCAAATAAGTCTTAATTTGTTCCAATAGCCGATCCACATTGTTTCCTTGCAGTGCCGAGATTGGAACAATCTCAGTAAAAGGATACTTTTCCTTATAGGTTTCAATAATTGGGAGCAATTCATCCGGGTGAATTTGGTCAATCTTATTTATGACCAAAAAGATCGGCGTATCAACTTTTTCAAATTTTTCTAAAATGAATTCCTCACCGCGGCCGAAGCCTTCTTCTGCATTGACCATAAATAGAACAAGATCGACTTCTTTAAGTGTATTTTGGGCAACCTTCATCATAAAGTCGCCTAATTTGTGTTTTGGTTTATGAATTCCTGGTGTATCAATAAATATCATCTGTGCATCCGCTAATGTCAACACACCTTGAATTTTGTTTCGGGTCGTTTGCGGTTTGTCACTCATAATTGCAATTTTTTGACCGATGACTTGATTCAAAAATGTTGATTTTCCTACATTAGGCCTGCCAATGATGGAAATAAATCCTGATTTAAAATCCTTCGTTTCGTTTGTATTATTTAGCATGTAGATCCTCCGGAGAAAAAGCACCAGGAAGTAATTCTGCAACGGTGATCTCTTGTATATCCCCTTTTAAGTTCGTTAAAATCACTTTCATATCACGGGGACATAGTTCGGAGATCACTTGCCGGCATGCGCCGCAGGGAGAGCACGGCCGGTCCGTATCTGCTATTACGGCCATCAGTTGAAAATCTCGGTCTCCTTCAGAATATGCTTTAAACAAGGCAGTTCGTTCCGCACAATTACACATACTATATGCAGCGTTTTCGATATTGCAGCCATGATATACTTTTCCATCTTTTGTTAACAATGCTGCTCCAACTCCGAACTTGGAATATGGAACATATGCTTTTTCTCTTGCTAGCTTCGCTTCATCAATTAATTGTTCAATGTTCACTAGTCTTCTTCCTTTCCAGCAGTAATCTGCTGTTCTTTTATTTTACATCAAATTTTAATGAAAATCATTATCTGTTACAAAAAAACTTAAAAATTTCAAATAGTTGAAATATTCATAAAATTTATCATTAACAAGTAATAAACACGTAAATGGATGGCACCTTTGCCATTTAAAAAAGCTGATAGATATAGGGCCAGAAAATGATTATGCCAATTAACGCGCAAAATAAAGCGTAAACAAGTACAGCCCCGGCAGCAAGGTCCTTCGCTTGCTTTGCAAGGGGATGAAATTCTGATGTAACCATATCCACGACGCGTTCAACGGCACTGTTCATTAATTCTAAGGCAAACATGCCGCCAATAGCAATCAGAATGACGAGCCACTCGGTTTTGGTTATCGAAAAAAAATAAGCAAGCAGTACTGCGGCAATTCCACTGCATATATGAAACCTCATATTCCGTTCCTGTATGGCACCATGTTTAATCCCCTCAGCTGCATAGGAAAAGGAGCGGAAAAAGCCCCGAAACTTTGATTTATCGTTTGAGGCCATATTCATTTAAAATTTCCCTTTGCAGTGTAAACATTACCTGTTCGTCTTCCTCCGTCATATGGTCATAACCAAGCAGGTGCAAAAACCCGTGTACAGCTAAAAAGCCTAACTCGCGCAAAAAACTATGACCGTATTCTTTTGCCTGCTCCCTTGCTTTAGGAATCGATATAATGATATCACCGAGGATGCGCGGCATATGCATATCGGCCCCAATTAATTCTGTCTCACCTTCCCCCAGTTCTTCTAAGGCAAAGGAAATCACATCTGTCGGCGCATCCTTATCACGGTATTCACGGTTAATCTCATGTATTTTTTCATTCGTCACAAAAGTGATGGACACTTCGCTATTCTCAATCTCTTGTTTATCGGCCGCAAAACTGACTAATCTTTCAATTTCGAGTATTTGCTGCTCGGTTAATTCATTAGTCTCATCAGTTGAATCAATGATTAATGTCATGCTTGCTTCACTTCTTTCTTCGTTAATTCTGGATACTCGATTCTTGAATGGAAGATCCCTTTAAGTGTCTCACACAATGTATCTGATACCGTGTCAATTTCTCTAATGGTCAGGTCACATTTATTCAATTGCCCATCTTGAAGCCGATCGGCAACAATTTTCCTTACAAGCGACTCTATTAGCTCGGGTGTTGGCTGGGACAACGAACGGACGGCGGCCTCTACACTATCGGCAATTCCAACTACCGCCGATTCTTTTGACTGTGCCCTTGGGCCCGGGTAGCGAAAATCCTCTTCTTTTGTATCAGGATTCGTCTGCAGCGCCTTATGATAAAAGAACTTTAGCAATGTGGTTCCATGATGTTGTTCGGCGATTTCGATAATCTCTCTCGGCATATGAAATTTTTTTAATATCGCCACCCCATCTGTTACATGGGAAATAATGATCCCAGCGCTTTTTTCCGGTGGCAGCCGGTCATGCGGATTGTCATTATGCATTTGATTTTCAATGAAAAAGTTGGGGCGCCTTGTTTTGCCGATATCATGATAATAGCTTCCAACTCTCGCCAGTAGCCCGTTCGCCCCAATCGCTTCACAAGCCGACTCCGCCAAATTGGCCACCATAACACTATGATGATACGTTCCTGGCGCTTCCATTAAAATTTTTCTAAGAAGCGGATGATTGGGATTCGATAACTCAATCAGTTTCATCGTGGACAATATGCCAAAACTTGCTTCAAAAAAGGGCAATAACCCAATTGTCAGTACAGCAGAACCAAAACCAGATACAACTGCCGTTACCACATAATATCCATATTCTATTCCTGAATACTTTCCATTTGGCAAAAACAATAATACTGCAATGACCAGCAGGTTAATTAACGCAGCAAACAAACCGGCCTGCAAGATTTTTGACCGGCGGTTATGGGTACTTAAAAATAGAATGGCCGCCATTGCACTAAAAAGAAGATAAATACCCTCTGAAAAATTGAAAATCCCTGTAACGCCTTCATTAAATAATACACTTCCGCAAACAGCAAAAACAATCGATGTAAGAATGGCCAGCTTTTCATCAATTAAGATTTTCAGGAGCATACCGCCCATGGCAGCAGGATAAAGATATCCCACCCCGGAATATCCATCCAGCATACTGATAATTTTCATGATAAATATCGAAAGAAGAAAAATCAGCCCATATAATAATAAATGGGTTTGCCGTTTTTCGGGTGCTGAATCCAGCTGATAAAAATAATAATAGATCGCAGAAAGTACAGTTATTATTAAGATCGTTAGACCGGCAAAAGGTTTTAAGGATTTGGTATTATTAAGCAAACCGGTAAGTTTCAATTGGCGGTAAATTTCCTGGTTAATCAAATCCCCCTGCTCTACGATGATTTGCCCTTGAAGGATTTTTACGGGTTCTACACTTTCCGCAGCTTGCCGGCGCAGTTCTTCCGTTGCAACTGAGTCATAAAATTCATTTTGGATGATGGCATACCTGCCCAATTCAATGGATGCCAGCTTTAAATTCTCATTTAAAGTAGAATATTTCAATTCCTCTTCGACTCTTTTTTTCGCATTTTCGACTTCATCAGCCGGAATTCTCTTTGTCATGGCATTGCTAATAGCAGTAACAGTTAAATCCTTCGCAATCGACAATTCATCATTGCTGGCTTGGGCTAATGCAGTAAAAACCTGGTTGGGCAGCTGTTTTGAAACCGTCTCTGTCAGTTCTTCTTTAAGCCTTGCCGCTTTCTCAGAAACGCTCGGCCCTGATGCAATCGGTTGAGTTCCCTCTAAGATGTCAGTGGTTTGTTCCTTAAGTTCCTCAGCTATTTGATCATTTACTTCCACAGCTGTTTTAAATATAGAGGAAATCAAATCAACCCGGTTTTGGGTATATTCATTTTTCAACGTATAGACAGGCTTGACTTGATCGCGGGCCTCTTGCCGTTTTGCTTCCGTACTTTCCTTATCCTCTACCGTACTTGGGGAACGTATCGTTTTCTCCGCAATCGAAAATAGATTCGTATCTAACTTTTCTGGTTTCACATTACTGAACATTACTGCGAATAGTACCATCCCCAGAACGATAAAAAATAGTACGCGAAAGAAAGTGATATCAAGCAGTTTTCTGATCCTTACGAAGTTCTGCTGCAGTTTATCCAACTAAATCCCTCCAGCCACAGCCAGTTATTTTCCATCCTACACTGTTTTATTGATTTTAGTCGAAAGATTGCTTTATGTAAAATAATATCAGTTTTTTTGGCAAGTTTCACCTTCCTCATGATGAAGGATGGAAATCTTCCTTCCTTTAAAGCAAAAAAGGATACCCTAAAGAAAAGGCGTATCCTCACGTTTGCATCATGTATTTTGGATGGATAGTTTCTCATAGGCCTCAATGATCCTGCCGACTAACGGATGCCGGACAACATCACTTTGTTCAAACTTCACAAATGCGATCCCTTTAACATTCCGCAAGATGACTTCTGCTTCAACCAATCCGGATTTTGCCCCCTTCGGCAAATCAATCTGTGTCTGGTCACCTGTTATGACCATTTTTGAGCCAAAGCCAAGTCTGGTAAGAAACATTTTCATTTGTTTATTGGTCGTATTTTGGGCTTCATCGAGGATAACAAAGGCATCCTCCAGGGTACGTCCTCTCATATACGCAAGAGGGGCAATTTCAATCGTCCCGCGTTCTATTAGCCTTTGGGTATGCTCTACTCCCAATACATCATGCAATGCGTCATAAAGCGGCCTTAAATAAGGATCAACCTTTTCTTTCAGATCCCCCGGCAAAAATCCAAGACTTTCCCCGGCTTCCACTGCCGGTCTTGTTAAAATAATGCGATTCACCTCGCCGTTTTTGAGTGCATTCACTGCCATTACGACAGCTAGATAGGTTTTTCCAGTTCCTGCAGGTCCAATTCCAAAAATCAAATCATTATTGCGGATGGCCATAATATATTGTCTTTGGCCGATCGTTTTGACCCGTATCGTCTTTCCTTTGACCGTTTTTCCAATTTCCTCGTCGTACAAATTGACAAAATACTCCAAGGTCCCTTTTTGCGCCATTTGAACAGCATACAGGACATCTGTTTGACTGATGTTAATTCCTTTTCGAATCACAACTATCAGTTGATCAATTACTTCTCCTGCTAACGCTGTTTTATCGGCATCTCCTGAGAGGCTGACGGATTCACCTCTTGTAATAATGGAAACACCTAGCTCCTGCTCAATTACCTTTAGGTTTTGGTCTGAATTTCCCAACAATGCCATAGCTTCTGTTGGATTTTCAAGCTGTACATTTATCGTGGTTAACTTTACTGTCATTCCTGAGTCTCCTCGGATATTGGATGTCCAACTGCAATATTTTCGATAACTTTAAAATGGATATCTAGTATAACCTTACCATTTTCTACAGCTTTGTGTAAAATTTTTTCATCCTTAATACTAGCATCTTCATCCAAACGGCTTTTTATTTCCTTTTTCGCCATTTCAAGCGCCATTTGTTCCGCTTCTTTTTCTGAGTAAGTCCGTGTAAATTCTTCCCGCTCCCTAATTGTTTTGTTCACATATGAAATGGGCAGTTCCCATTTTAAAAAATGCAGTTTATGTTCATTGATCTCTGTTTCATATTCTTTATATTCAGGTTTGCCAAAGCCCCATACAGGCAGCTCCATTTTCCCGAACTGAATGGAATGCTTGACCATTTCCTTTCCGTTAAAAACTTTAAACTTTGTAGTTAACGGAAGCTCTACATGGCTTTTATACCATGTCTCACCCCAAACCTCCCCTTTTGCGGCTACCATTCTGGGATTTTGACCATCTTGTCCGATTTGCCCCGATACTAGTAATTGCCCTTGCTCTACGTAGTCATTTTTACTAATCATTAACTGCCCTTCTTCGATATAGTGACCAACAATAACGGCCTTTTTCTTAGCAATTAGATTTTGCGGCCCCAGCTGTTCCGGCTTTTTAGGTTCATTTTTTTCCACAACTTGAAGATGATAGGTTGTCCCGTTCAGCTCCACTCCAACCCAGGTGAGATCGTTAATGTTATCGGTTAATTGGCGCTGGATTCCCTCCACATTTTTAACGGTAAATTGCAGCTTGCCAATTTTGACCCCCATCTTGTCCAATTCTTTGCGGATTTTATATTCCGTTTCAGGCTTTGCCCCTTTAATTTCAATGCCCCAGATCACATTGGATAAAAGAAAAATAATCACAAGAAAAATGGCTGCCCCGGCAATAAAGCCGCTATTTTTTAACATTCTCTTTGATAGAAACGGGAGCCCTTTTCTTTGCAGGAATGACAGCTTCAAGCCGCTGTTTCGAATAAAATGCCTAATTTCTTTTGCGTCACTTAACCTTATTCGGAAAGTGATCGTTTCTGTTCCGTGCCGTTTCACATGCCAAATATGATAGCCATTTCTAATCAGGACATTTATAAACCGCTCCGTCCCTTTCCCTGTAAGCTTAACGGTTACAATGCCAAAGAAAAATTCTATCCACTGGTTCTTCATTTTGATCCTCCTGGGTTTTCAGTTATATAGATGACCTGATCAATTTTTCCTTCAAGCAATATTTCTTCAGGTAAAATGGTCTTGATAACAAAGGATTTGCCCTTAATTAAGATTTGACCCTGCTTTAACAGCAGACGGAGTTCTTTGTCGGTGAACGCCAGCAATCCTCGATGATTTTCTATGTAAATATGGATTTGTCCAATCATTGTAATACGTGGTAAGTCCATGATGACATCTTGAGGAAGATCCATTTTTTTCGTCATCCACTGGCGAATGCGCTGGCTCCATTTTTTTGCCATAAAAAAAGAACCCCCTTTCATCTCATATTTATGAAATAAAAAGAGGTTCTAGCACAATTTTTTAGAAAAGCAGGAGCCATGGCCGGCATGCATAAATAAAAGACCACAGGATTAACAATCCTGTGGTCTGGGTGTCAGAATACTATGAAAGGTGTTGTTGTACAAATTTATTAACAAGTGAACCATCTGCTTTGCCTTTTACTTTCGGCATAATCGCAGCCATCACTTTTCCCATATCCGCTTTTGATGTAGCACCGACTTCAGAAATGGTTTGTTTTACAATTTCTGCAAGTTCGTCTTCTGAAAACTGCTTTGGCATATACAGCTCGACGATTGCAATTTCTGTACGTAATTTTTCAACCAGATCTTCACGACCCGCTTTATCAAACTCATGGAGGGAGTCTTTGCGTTGTTTTAATTCGCGAGAAAGGACCGTTAACTCATCTTGTTCGGATAACTCTTTGACGCCAAGCTTAATCGCTTCATTTTGCATAGAAGCTTTAATCATCCGAATCACAGATAATTTGTCTTTTTCCTTACTTTTCATCGCTTGCTTCATGTCATTATTTAAACGCTCAAGAAGACTCATGTGTGTTACACCCTCTTAATACTTACGTTTTCTTGCTGCTTCAGACTTTTTCTTACGTTTTACACTTGGTTTTTCGTAGAATTCGCGCTTTCTAGCCTCTTGCAAAGTACCTGTTTTTGATACAGAACGTTTGAAGCGACGAAGAGCATCTTCAAGCGATTCGTTTTTACGAACGACGGTTTTAGACATTCTCTTTCCCTCCCTCCGAAACACAACACACTTACATCAATCCATGTACCTTGCAATTATAATATAACCTTGAAACAAGGTCAACTGAATTTCATGCTACATTATTGGGAAATCATATTTTTATGCATAATCTCCATAATTTATTTTTTTCATAGGTTAATTTCCGCATGAAATGGCATGTCCCCCTGTGCTGCACCATACAATGAAGAAGGGGGTGCCTGAGACATGCTGTATGTAGTATTATTTGTACTTTGCATTTTATTATTTATCTTTGGAATGACAATTATCAGAATCGGCCTATTCAATTTGTCAGCAAAAAATTTAAAAACCTGGCTCATTAAATTGACCGATACGCCAATGAAAGGAATGCTGACAGGGACATTTATTACTGCCCTGCTGCAGAGCAGTTCTGCGGTGATGGTGATTACGATTGGATTAATTTCTGCAAAAATCATGACCTTTCCGCAATCCATTGGCATTATTCTTGGAACCAATATTGGGACCACTTTTAAGACGGAATTAATTACGTTTAATATAGATCTTGTTCTCATACCGTTTGCCATTATCGGGGCCTTGTTTATCCTGATTCCAAGGAGAAAAATAAGAAGCGTCGGAATGCTTTTCTTAGGGATTGCATCCGTTTTTACTGCCATGAAGGGATTTGAAATGCTGGCAGGACCTCTCACCTCAATGGCTCTCATCCACCGCTTTATTACAGGCATTAATGGCAGCATTCTTATCAGCCTGTTAACCGGTGCCTTTATTACCGCCATTATCCAATCTAGTACGGCTATGACTGGGATAGCGATGAGTTTTTTAACGGCCGGTCTTCTCCAGCTTGATGCCGGAATTGCGATTGTTTTAGGAGCAAATATCGGGACATGCATTACTGCCGTCATTGCGTCCATCGGGGGTGGAAGAGAATCGAGGCTGGCGGCGTTTGCACATGTCTGGCTGAATGTAGTAGGGGTTTCGCTGTTTATCCCCCTTATCCCCTTCTTGACCGAAAATGCTCCATTATTGGCCAGCAGCCCCAATGTTCAATTAGCTCACATTAGTGTCATCTTTAATGTCGTATCTTCACTGGTGGTACTGCCTGTTGCTACAAAGTTTGGTGAGATGATCTTATTTTTGCATGATCGAAAACCTAAGGGTATATAAGAATTACTTACATGCACGAAAATTGGCCAATGGATAAAAAAAAGGACCCCTCAAGGTCCTCAGGCTGTCGAAAAACCTTCGACAGCTTTTATTTTATCTTTATTCTTTATTAATTCACCGCATTAATATGATATAATATTATTAATAGTTGTCTATGCGAATTGTCGGTTGATTTGCGCTCCAGGCGCTTCGCTTTCCG
>NZ_CALPDF010000052.1 GCF_943193175.1 Neobacillus muris | reverse complement strand
TAACGTTGGCTTCGTTTCAAAAAGAAACGAATGTTTTATTGTTGACGTTTTTGTTTGTTTAGTTTTCAAAGAACAATCATATCTGCCTACTAATCTATCAATTAGCGACGTTAAATATAATAACATAACTATTCGTTGTTGTCAATCGCCAATTGGAACAACTCAAACAAATTATTTGAGTCATTTTGTCGCTAACAACAATAAATATAATACTACCCAATTGACATATCGTCAATACTATTTTTTGTTCATGGCCAAAGATTATGGTTCCATATACAGCGGTTAAATCCATTTCCAAAAGGTAATAATATTGAGGTGTAGTCTTTTTTATTGAAAGGATGGTGCAACAATGGCTATAGACAGGAAGAACCAGGAAAGTGACGTTGTCTCCAGCTGGACTGCAGATCATGAGCAAAAGCCCATGACAGCAGAAAACGAACTCCTGCCTGAATATGATGAAATCGGCACTGCTCTTAACGAATTATAAACCAGAAGCCTTTGTATCTTAAAATATGTACAAAGGCTTCTGGTTTCGCCCTTCTAATATGGCGAATAATTTTGCTTATCCTATATCGGCTTCAAGAACTACTGGACAGTGATCACTGCCCATTACTTGGGAATGAATATCCACATTTTGGACCAGTTCACATAAGCGGTTGGAAATTATGAAATAATCAATTCGCCAACCAATATTCCGCTCCCTCACTTTATTCATATAGCTCCACCATGAATAAGCCCCTTCCTTGTCCGGGTATACATAACGGTAGCTGTCAACAAAACCTGCTTCAAGTAATGTGGTCATTTTACCGCGCTCTTCCTTTGTGAAGCCCGAGTTACCTACATTTGACTTAGGATTTTTCAAATCAATTTCTTGATGGGCTACATTTAAATCCCCGCAGAGAATAAGCGGTTTAACTTTGTCCAATTCTTGCAGATGCAAAAGGATTCGGTCCTCCCACTCAAGTCGGTAAGCTAGTCTTGCCAAGTCTCTTTGCGAATTAGGGGTATAGACATTGACCAGAAAGAAATTTTCATACTCCAATGTAATAATTCTACCCTCTTCTTCCGTTTCATCACTGCCAACGCCATACCGTACAGAAAGCGGTTCAGCTTTGGTAAAAACCGCTGTCCCTGAATATCCTTTTTTGACAGCATAATTCCAATATTGGTGATACCCAGGCAAATCCAAACTAATTTGCCCCTCCTGAAGCTTTGTTTCCTGAACACAAAAAATATCGGCACCGACTTCATTAAAATATTCTAAAAAGCCTTTTTTAACACATGCCCTAAGGCCATTTACATTCCATGATATTAGTTTCATCAATCGTGCCCTTCCTCTCCAATGAAAAATTTATCTATGTCATCAGTCATTTTTATTGGTTAACAGATGCCATTTTACCAGCTTGATTTCATTGTGAAAAGATTTTTGTATTACCAAAAGTAAAAGGCAGCAAAGGAGCTGCCTTTAATCGGGTAGTAAATTCTGTTTTAATTGATCCGTAAACAGTTCAGAAACTGGTACTATTTTAATACGGCGCTTATCAAACTCCTTCAATGATTGAAATATCCCTGCTGAACAAACCTTTCCTGTTACTCCTACATGTCCAATGGCAATACCAGTCCCCTTAATTTCGGTTATCTTTGCCAGCCGAATCATCTGCTTTCTGACATAGGTGGAGGATGAAATATCGTCAAGAAAGACATCCCTTTTTAAAAGTGGCACCCTTAATTCTTCCGCTATTTCTGGAAACTTTGATTTGGGACTTGTCCCGCTATCAACAATATAGAGGTTTTTCTCTTTTGCAATTTCAACAATTGCTCGGACAATTCTCTCATCCTCCACCGCCCGGGAGCCCATATGGTTGTTAATCCCCACAGCATGAGGAACACTTTTAATTGCCTCGTATACACGCAGCTTGACTTCTTTAGTTGTAAGATTAACGGTAATTGGTTTCGGTCCAAGCCATGATCTTTTTCCCCGTTTCGGCTCCATTGGCAGATGGACCATTACTTCTATTCCATTCTTATACGCCCACTCCGCATGTTTTTTCGAGTTCTCAGTAAAAGGCATGACGGCAGCCGTTATCGGGATTTCTCCTTCTAAGAAATCACGGACTCCCCCAATTCCTCCTCCGAAATCATCAATTATTATGGCAGCCTTCAAATCTGCTGTTTCTGATTCTTTTGCCAGTGATGAAGCGGGAAGGGTAAATAAAATCAACATTAGAAAACCTATCCATTTTTTCAAGCCATAACCTCCAAAGCTTTCTTTTGAAGGTATTTTTCCCAAAACACGTCCAGTTTACGACAGTATAAAAAAAAGAGAGCGGCAAGGCTCTCTCTGATTGACTATTCTTCTGTATCAAATACTTTCACTTCTGTCATTTTATCGCCATTTCTCATTGCTTTAGCAGCATCTAATCCGGAAGTAACTTGTCCAAAAACAGTGTGCACACCGTTTAGATGCGGCTGTGATTCGTGAACGATAAAGAATTGGCTGCCGCCTGTATCTCTTCCGGCATGCGCCATGGAAAGAGCTCCTGGGACATGCTTGTGTGGATTTCCTTTAGTTTCACATTTAATCGTGTAACCCGGGCCGCCCATACCTGTTCCAGTTGGGTCGCCGCCTTGGCTTACGAAACCAGGAATGACCCGATGGAAAATGACTCCATTATAGAAGCCTTCATTCGCTAATTTTTCAAAGTTTGCCACTGTGCCTGGTGCCTCGTTGGGGAACAGATCGAACTCAATCTTCTCTCCATTTTCCATTAATATGTATCCTTTTTTCGCCATTGTTAACACTCCTTATGTACAAAATCACTTTTATCATACACTGTCCTAAGAAGAAAAGAAAGTAATGCACATATTTCCAGTACTATTTCTTCCAAACTTATCGTAAAATAAGCTTACCCCTTCCGAACATTCGCTTGTTGCGGGACACTTAACCACTGTACGGACGGAAGGGGCTGGTGCCAATTGCGGCACTGGGAAAGCCGGGACATTAGTCTCGGCTTTTTTATTCATCTGCAGAACGGCGCAGCCAACTATGAAAGCCCATGATTACGGTTAAAAAGAGTAAATATCCAATAAATGTATAAAGATGCTGCCATTCCTTCGAATGGTTAAACAGCCCCAGCTGCTCCGCAAATTTTTCCAGAATCGTCATCAATAAGCTGATAAACAGGATCATCCCTGCTTTTCCCCAGCCATTTACTTGGGCGGCCCAATACAAAAAAATCATCATAAAAATTGGCAGGACGATTAAAGTAAACAGAATATTAATAGGAAACAATTCTGCAAACGGCCGCCAAGGAAAGGCGTACAGGCCTTTTCCCACAAAATACAGATCTAAATAAGTACTCCATAAGGCTGCAAGCAGTGCAGCCGCCAAACTATGTTTATTCAAAAAAGTTAATCGTCTTTTTAGCCAATGCGGCAATTTCAAGCCGCTCGAGTGTTTTACAGTAGTCACTTTCAATCTCCCCATCCATGCAAACATGGTCATCCTCGAGATATTCCACAACACGCCAGTCGTCATACCAATCCCCTTGCTCAGCTTCCGGCTGTCTCACATTTTTCCAGGCATGCTCCAAATTCGGACTATAAAATTTTCTGGCTCCCTTCCGCAGCTTGCAGGCTTTTAATCGAAGCGGAAAAGTCAGTCCCGGAATTCCCTCATTTACATTATTAAAAATATGCGGCCAATAGTCTTTTCTTGATCCCGTATGCGGGTGTTTCTTTGCCCAGCTTACAGTCTGGCTGAGTCTTTCTTGATCATGAAATAAAACAGAGTACAACCTTTTTCCAAGCAATATCCGCTCATGGAGCAATTTAAATTGATGGAGGGTCTGTCCCCTTAATTGATTGGAGCCGTAAGGAAACAAGATGTGGTTAAAGGAGAGCAAATCCTGGATAATAAATTCGAATTTATTTAAGACCTCCTTTTGATAAACCGGGTTTTGCACCACTCGTTTTTCCAAGTAATTCTGCTCATTGATGACCAACGCAATACAAAGCGTATAGCTGTCCTCCCCCCGCCATAGATGGTTCCAAACTGTCTCTATAAATGAAGAAACATGTAAACTTGGCAATAAGTAAAATAATGGCTTGTTCTGTTTGATACTTTCTTCATATAACAGGAACTGCGGGTAGACATCCTGAAAAATGAGCCAATTTCCACGTTCTAAGAAAGCAAAAAATGAGTTTCTGTCTTTTTTTGACAAAAGCTTTGTCAGAAATTCACCCTTCAAATCCGTCATGTTATAGCCGCCATTGCGAGAGACCATATGGCCCAAAAAAGCCCAATGAATTTCGGGGTGGCGCAAGTAAAAATCAAGATAAGCTTTTGTCCTGGTCACATTGTTCACATTATGCTGGGCAGTTGCCTTCTCAACCGTCTCTATTAGCATCCTCTCGCTTGAAGTTAAAGAATAATTGGAAACGGTTGATTTTTTGCTCTTTTTCTTTAATTCATCCCGAATTCGTTCAACCGGCGATTTTTCCCTGCTTCTGATAAAAAAAATGGCAGTTTCCCTCCCCTGTGAATCGTCCTTGCCTAAAGGGAATATGTATAGCCTAAGAACATAATTGGGAGAGGTGGGCATGCAAGGATGGATATGAAAACAAGTAAGGATTGGATCATTGAACAGCTTAGAAAGGACCAATCTCCCGAGGGCTCCTGGAGTTACCCATTCAATACAGGAATATCTACAGACGCCTATATGATCATTTTATTACGGACGTTGGAGATAAATGATGACGAATTGATCCAAGGACTTTGCAGGAGGATCTTAAGCAAGCAGGAGAAAAATGGAGCTTGGAAACTTTTTTATGATGAAGGGGATGGGAATATAACAGCTACCGTTGAGGCGTATTACGCCCTCCTATTTTCAGGGTTTTATCAAAAAGAATATCCCCGTCTTAGGGCTGCGAAAAAATTTATATTATCCAGAGGCGGGCTTAAAGAGGTGAGTATTTTCACCAAAATAATGCTGGCCTTAACTGGTCAATATCCATGGCCTCGGCACTCCCCAGTGCCAATCGAAGTGATATTGCTGCCAACCAGCTTTCCGATCAATTTCTATTCCTTTTCCGTTTTTGGAAGAGCGAACCTGACACCTATTATGATTCTCGCCTCAAAAAAGTTTTCCATTAAAACAAAGGCTGCCCCAGATTTGAGGGAACTGCATTTAAACCGGAATGAGGATGTGCAATGGGTTCGGTCGGATGAATGGCGGTCCCTGCTGTCGTTTTTCGAAGATGGCATTAGACGTCTTGTTGGTCTTCCCGATGAATTGCGCCGAATTGCCATTGAACGGGCCAAAAAATATATGCTCGACCGAATTGAACCAGACGGCACCTTTTATAGCTACTATAGCTCCACCTTTTTAATGATTTTTGCTCTGCTTGCTTTGGGCTTTAAAAAAACAGATGCAATAATTAAAAATGCGATTGAGGGAATTAAGTCAATGACTTGTGACATCAATGGGCATCCTCACGTTCAATACACGACCGCCCATGTTTGGAATACTTCTTTGATTAGTTATGCATTACAAACAGCAGGGATTTCTCCAGAGGATTCAATGGTTCAAGCAGCAAATCGGTATCTGCTTAGCCGGCAGCATCAGAAATTCGGTGATTGGGTTATCCATAATCCCAAAACAATGCCGGGAGGATGGGGATTTTCGGATGTGAATACCATGAACCCAGATGTAGACGATACAACCGCCTCACTCCGGTCCATCTCAAGAATCGCTACATCCCAGCTTGGCGCGTGGGAAAAGGGAATTAATTGGGCACTTTCCATGCAAAATGATGACGGCGGCTGGCCGGCATTTGAAAGAAATGCCGATACAAAACTGCTTGAGTTTCTGCCGCTAGATAAAGGGGAATTTTTACTGGCAGATCCGTCTTGTGCCGATCTTACTGGAAGAACGTTGGAGTTTTTCGGGAATTATACCAATCTTCCTCGAGACCATTCCGTCCTGAAACAGGGCATTGAATGGTTAGTAAAAGATCAAAAAAAGGATGGATCCTGGTATGGAAGATGGGGAATTTGTTATATATACGGAACATGGGCTGCTGTTACAGGATTATTGGCTGCAGGCGTCCCCAGCAGCCATCCAAGTATTCAAAAAGCGCTCCACTGGCTTGCAAGTATCCAGAATCGAGACGGAGGGTGGGGTGAATCATGCCACAGTGATACAGTCAATACCTATGTTCCGCTTCAAGCCAGTACATTAACCGATACTGCCTGGGTCCTTGATGCCTTGATTGCCGCATCCAGCAAACCCACGCCTGAAATCAAAAAAGGAATGGCTTTTTTAGTCTATTCCATAGAAAAACAAGATTGGACGACAGAATATCCTAAAGGGCAAGGCATGGGGGGAGCATTTTATATCCACTACCATAGTTATCGCTATATTTTTCCTCTTATCACCCTTGCACATTATCAGCAAAAGTTTGGCGGCGAATTCTAAACATCAGCGGAACCCATCTCCGCTGATGTTTTTTATTGGTTAATCAATGACGGAAGTTGTTTATAAATCTCTACAATTTCGTCGACCCTCATTCGAACTAATCCGCTTGAAGAAGGAGCTACAAAATCAATGGTTCCCGGCACAACCGATTCCTTCTGAACACCCCATGGCACTGTTTTATTTCCGCTGAATTGTTGATAGACCCCCTTCCCTACATAACAGATGATGCTGGGCTTAAATCGGGCAATCTTTTGTTTTAATATTTCTTTTCCTTCTTTATACTCCTGATTTGTGATCTCATCTGCCGCTTTGGTCGGCCGCGAAACAATATTGGTTATGCCAAAGCCTAAATCCAATAGCAGTTCATCCTCAGCAGCTTGGAACTTCCTTGGCGTTAATCCTGCCTCCTGGAGAATCTTCCAAAACCGGTTGTTTGGATTTGCAAAATGGCGGCCTGTTTCACTAGAGCGGATACTAGGGTTAAATCCGACAAACAAAACCTTTAGATCTTCTTTTATCCGATCCGGGACTGGTTTCAATGATGATCGCCTTCCTTTAAAATGAAAAATGTATCATTTTTTTATTTTATCACAATCTTATCCATTTCCTTTCCATACAAAGGAGGTGATAATGCTGATTACGAGGCCAATGATGGAGACAATTAGTAAAGAATATAACAGTTTTGGATCTCCAAGTAGAATAAGTCCTGTCATAATAATGGCTGTATCGATGCTAAAAGCGATAATTCCCACGTTTAGATGGGACCATTTCGAAATGAGCAATGCGAGCAATTCAATCCCGCCAGGACTTATGTGATTTCTGAGCATGACACCTGCCCCGATCCCTATGGCAATGGCTCCAATGATAATACTGCTGATAATAGGCAAATGGACGTTCCCGCTTAACGGCAGCAACAATTCAATCATGAATCCAGAACAAACTGCACCGATGACACCATGATAAAAATATTCCCTGTCCGACTTAAAGGCAAAGAAGTAAACGGGTATATTTAGGAGAATAAAAGTGATCCCTGCTTTATAGTCAAATAGATAATTTAATAATAAACTAATGCCAAAAAACCCCCCGCTTATCAAATGGTACGGAAGAATAAATCCATTGATCCCGATTCCTATCATGGCACTGCCAAAACCAATGACTGCTAATTTCTTCAGCATCAAACCATCCCTTGTCCAATTACTTTATTACCACTTATATGTGGCAATAAGGAACTTCATACGGGTTGATTCCAGAGATACAAAAATGGGTCCCACTATGGAACCCATTTTATACAGTCCTCTCCACTATTTTAAGGAACATTCTCACTGAGGTTTTCTTTTATTTCCCCTAAACTCTTAATTCAGATATCTTTTTCAGTATAAAAACCTTCTTCGATAAACAAATTTCCTTAGATCATCGTCTCTAGGATATCCGCCATACATCAAAAACAATAGGGATTGGCACCCCTTGTATTTCTTCATGACAAAAAGGGCGAACACTTTTCGTTCGCCCTTTAGTTTTACCTGAATTTTGGATCTGCCATAAAAGACTCAACCCATTACGCCTTCTCTAACTTATTTTCGATCTTATAGTCTTTTTTCTTATCTTCCAGCCAAGTGGTATATTCGGAGTCTAATTTTTGATCCAATAAAGTATCTTTAATGGTTGCTTTATTGTCTTCAAAATTGGCTTCCTTTGCTTCCTTCTTATCTTCCACTTTAATAATATGGTACCCATAATCCGTCTTTACCGGGTCACTGATTTTATTCACTTCTAAAGAAAATGCGGCATCCTCAAATTCTGCTACCATATCACCTTTTCCAAAGTAGCCCAGTTCTCCGCCATTTTCCTTTGTACCCTCATCAGTTGAATATTGTTTCGCTAATTCCGCAAAATCAGCACCTTCATCCAGCTTTTGTTTGACTTCTTTGGCTGTTGCTTCATCGGCCACAAGAATATGACTTGCTTTTACCTGCTCAGGTTCAGCAAATGAGTCTTTATTTTCCTCAAAATAAGTCTTCATTTCTTCATCGGTAATTTTGATTTGTGGTTCAAGCAGCTTTTTGATAGTCAGGTAGTCTTTTAAATCCTTTTTCACTTGGTCAAGAGTGGCATTGTTGCTTGTAAGCATTTGATTAAACATGTCTTCCCCGCCGTACGATTCCTTTAAAGCATCAATCTGTTTATCGACTTCATCGTCCGATATCGAGATTTTTTTCTTCTCAGCCTCTGCAGCCACTATTTTATCAGCAATCATTTGATCAACTGTTGCAGAGCCGTATTGTTTGACCATTTCATTATACAATTCATCTTTGGTAATCGCTTCGCCATTAAATTTGGCAACTGCTTCGTCTTTTTTCAGGGTAATGCCGAGAATAACAGCCAAAGCGACTACTAAGACCAGAATGGCTGAAACAATTTTTTTATTGGTTTTTAAAAATGTCATTATGAATAATTTCTCCTTTAAATTAATCCGTTAATGTGGCGGTTAAAGAGACTTTCTCCCCATCACGGTACACTTCGAATTTGATTTGGTCGCCTTTGCTCACTTTTGTATATAAATATTTTCTTAAATCTGAGGAACTCGCAATCTCTGTTCCATTCATAGAAACGATCACATCTCTAGCTTTCAAACCAGCTTTGTCAGCTACTGAGTTTTGTTCGACTTCCATTACCATGACTCCTTTGGTCACAGAGTCCGGAACACCGTCCCAATATACCTGCGGAACTTGGTCTAAGTCTGCCAGGCTGACCCCTAGATAAGGCCGTTCAATTTTCCCATCCTTAATGAGTTGGTTGACAATTGGGATAAAATCACTGCTTGGAATTGCGAAACCTAATCCCTCGACGCCGTCCTCAGAAATTTTCAAACTATTAATTCCGATGACTTGCCCTGCTGTGTTGATTAATGCACCGCCGCTGTTGCCTGGATTGATGGCAGCGTCTGTCTGGATAACATTGGTGTCCCAGCTGCCGGCAGAGGTGGTAACATTAATACTGCGGTTGATGGCACTTACAATCCCTTGGGTCACTGTTCTGGATAATTCACTTCCCAATGGATTACCAATGGCAAACACTTGATCACCAGGACGCAAGGTCGATGAGTCCCCAAAAACTGCTACATCGGTGACATACTTGCTGTCAATTTTTAACACGGCAAGGTCGGTCAAGGCATCAGAACCAACAACCTCCGCTTTCGTTTTTTCTCCATCGTATAAGGATACTTCCAGTTCAGCCGCTCCTTCGATGACATGATTGTTGGTCACAATGTAGGCACTGTCGCTATTTTTTTGAAAAATAACCCCCGACCCAGAGCCGCTTTCCACGTTTTCTGAAGAACTAGGCATTCCATAAAAGCTGCCTGACTGGCTGCTCTGCTGAAAGTTTACAATCCCCACAATTGCCTTCGAAACTTGTTCAACAGTATCCGCTATCGAACTTGAAGAAACAGCTGAAGGCTGTGCCGACACAGGTTTTACCTTGGCAGAGGTTCCACCCGTGCTGCTGTTGGCGGATTGGCCCACAGCATCCGGATAAAAGTTTTGCAAATAATCCGTATGCGGAAGTACTGCCAAGGTTAGGACAGATCCAATGACCCCAGCAGCGACCGTAGCAGCTATCCCTTTCATCGGATATTTTTTCGATGTTTTTTTGTCGGTTTTAGCGGCTGTCCTTGTTTCTTCCTTGGACAAAGACACTGCAGTTTCAAGCTGTTCATCAGCCGTTTTTGATTCCTCCAGGGTCATTTGCTCCACTGATGCTTCCTCACCCTCAATGAAGTTTTTTAACTCTTTATCCTCATCGTTTTGTTGATTTTCTCTGTTTTCTGCCACGTTTGATTGGGTTGTTTCAAACTCATCTTCATGTTTGAATTCCATCACAATCGATCTCCTTTTTCTTATTTCTTGTATTTGTCTATACTGTACCAGACAATTCTTAACAAATTATTAACAAACTTTAACGTATTTTAGAAATTTAAAAAACTGCCGGCATACGGCAGCTTTAAACGATTAGACAATCGGGAATCGAATGACAAATTTCGTCCCTTTATTTTTTTCACTATAGACATTAATTTCACCGTTATGAAGCAATACCAGCTGCTTGACAATCGAAAGCCCCAGCCCAAATTCTCCATATGGATTGGAAGTCCGTGATATTTCCGCCTTATAAAATCGGTGCCAAATATTTTCTACTTCCTCTGGATCAATCCCAATGCCTGTATCTTCAATCTCAATTATAATGCCATTTGGCTCTGCCCTGCCGCGCAGCCAAATCATCCCATCTTGGGTAAATTGAATGCTGTTTTTAGTTATATTAATAAGGATCTGCACTAAGCGGTCATAATCGGCATTGACATATATGTCAGGAGACGCTTCTACAACAATTTGGTCATTTTTTTCCTCCGCCTGAAAACTTAATTGCTCCTGGATAATTTCAAGCACATCCAATACCTGAATATCCTCCCGGTATAATTGGACTTGGTTTGAACGAATTTTATCATAATCCAAGTTTTCGTTAACAAGGCGAATCAGCCTTTTAGCCTCGTGACTGACCAGGTTGATTCCTCTTTCTTTATCTTCCTCAGATATCATATTATTTCTTAATCCTTCAATGATCCCGCTGATGGTGGTAAGCGGTGTTCGCAATTCATGGGAGACATCCGACATAAACTGCCTGCGCCGATTGTCCAGATTTTCAATTTCTTCCATAGAGGCATTAATTTTCTTCACCATATTATTAAAATCAATCGCTAATTCGCCAATTTCATCAAAGTTTGACTCTGGGACATGGACATGATAATTTCCCGCAGAAACAAATGAAGCCGCTTCACGCAGCCGTTTAATCCGTTTCACGTGGATTCTTGATAAGTACCAGCTCTGCAGGAAGGCAACAGCTAGAGCAATGAGAATGGTATAAAATAAGATTTTGTTAATTTCTTGAATCATCTTACTAGAACCTTTGATTGGGGAGGTTAATAGCACTCCGCCAAAAAACTGCCCATTTTCCACATACGGCAAGACAACAAAGGTGACCCCTTCCTGCCCAAACCGTTTATAGTCAAGCGGAAAAATCAATGTCTTTCCTCTGGTGATTTTATCCCAGTCATCCTCGGTCAGCCCATTTAAAATCCGCCCTTTTTTTCCGACAATATACAGCTGCCCGTTTTGATCGAACATACTAAAACTCATATTCCTTGCCGCTAAAACGGAACTATACTGGTTCAGAATCTGTTCTGCAGCAATCGGAGATTCCTTCATATCTGACAGAATGGCCTTGCCATAGGAAATCAGCTCGTCCGCTTTATTTTGATAGACTAAATTCTCCAAATAATGGGCGAATAATAAGCTTAATAATAAAAACGGAAGCACAATAATACTAATATGGCTCAGAAACTGCTGGTAAAAATACTTAAACTTTCTCAGCTTTAATCGAGTCATCAAATTTATACCCTACTCCCCAAACAGTGTGGAAGAATGGCTGGGAGGATGTTTCGACTTTCTTCCGCAGCCGTTTAATATGGACATCAACGGTCCGTTCATCACCATAAAATTGATAACCCCATACACTTTCAAGCAATTGCTCTCTTGAAAAAACCTGGCGGGGATGTTCTGCCATAAAATAGAGCAAGTCAAACTCTTTTGGTGTCAGGTTCGTGACCGGCTTCCCGTCCACGGACACCTCTCTTGTAGTTTTATTAATCCTAAAATGTTCTGTCACCAAAAGGCCATCCTGCTCAACAGAAATTTGATTCTGGACGCGGCGGGTAACTGCTTTGATTCTTGCCATGAGCGTCAACGGGCTGAAAGGTTTTGTCACATAGTCATCGGCACCCATTTCCAACCCAAGGACTTGGTCGGATTCACTATCCTTGGCCGTTAACATAATAATCGGGACGGAATGCTTTTCCTCCCTGATTTTCCGGCATATGGTGACACCATCCATTCCGGGAAGCATCCAGTCAACGATCAAGGCATCCCAGCTCTCACTTTTAAACCGTTGATAGCCCTCTAAGCCGTCATTGACAAAAACGCCATTTATCCCTTCTTTTGCAAAAAACATCTCAATCATGGAGCAGACACTTTTATTATCTTCAATAACTAATATTTTCAAATGAATTCAACTCCTGCGAAAACTTCTCCTTATTAGTGTAATCGAAAAATCGTCCATATCAAACTATTTGCCTAATTCTTCTTTGTACTTTAATAGTTTGTTCATAGTTTTTTCATATGTATGAGAAAAGGGCTTGAACGGATTCAAGCCCCTTTTAGGTTTATTTCACTTTCGCAGGTTCACCTGCAAATAAGGCGATGGCATTTGTGCCCAGCATTTTATCAATTTGTGTTTCGGTTACACCCTGTTCGCGCAATGCTGGCAGAATATTTTCAAAAATATGCCCCGGATGCCAATTTTCCATAATTTTCGTCACTTGTTCATTCATGACCGGCTGCCGTCCAAGCCAAATGTTTACACTATCGTGCGCCAGTAAAATCTGATCTTCATAGCCATCCTTAATGGGCGAGAGCAATGTCGCCACTCTTTCATGGTCGAATGGAGCACCGACGAGCATTTGGATGCCGAAACGGTCAAATCCGATCCGGACCCCTTGGTCTAACACCTGTTTATGATAATCCGTGTTTGTATTCCCACACATATGTCCAATAATGATTTTGCTAGGATCCGCTCCTAGTTCAATTAGCATTTTCGCCTGCTCTGGACCCATAGTACCTTCTTGAGTATGGGTGAGAATAACAATTCCTGTTTCCTGCTGCACCTTGGCAGCTGCCCGGAAAAACATTTTTTCATATTCCGTAATCTGATCCCTGCTGGAGGCAAGCTTAATGATTCCTGGTTTAATCCCGGTTCCTGCAATCCCTTCGGTAATCTCAACCTTAAACATCTCATATATATCTTGTTCGGCTGTCCCAAGCCCCTGCCTGAACTTAAAGTATGGAGGCGCACCCTCGCCCTCATAATAGTATCCAGTTGCACAAATGATATTCAGCCCGGTTGCCTCTGAAACTTTTTTCAAAAACAATGGGTCTCTTCCACATTCATTTGGTGTCGGATCCACAACGGTTTGCACACCATAACTCTGGATTTTCCGCGCAATGCCAATCGCCTGCTCTAATACCTCTTCTTCTTTAAATGGGCCAAGCGTTACATCTCCTTGATAGCCCGGATATCCGAAAATAAAATGTTCATGAATCAATGTTTTTCCTAGCTGATCAACTGGAATTGGTCCTGTTACCGTTTCAACTGTTTTCATTGCATGCCACCCTTTAATCAATTTTTTAAAAACGCTTTCAAAAATCAGTCTACTTGCCTTTGAACGCCGGTTTTCGCTTCTCCTTGAAAGCCGTGATCCCCTCTTGATGGTCTTCTGTTTCCACCATCAATGGCTGAATCAGCCGTTCTTGTTCTAAGATATCAGCTAATGATGTGGTAAACGCTTGGTCCACCAATTTCTTCTGCCTGCCATAGGCCTTTGTTGGCCCATTTGCCAACCGCAATGCCAGTTTAGTCGTCTCCTCCTGCAGCTTTTCTAACGGAAACAGATAGTTGATAACCCCTAATTGATAGAGACGTTCTGCCGGAATCGGCTCTGCTGTGAAAAAGAATTGCTTGGCTAAATGCGGTCCTATTAATCTAGGAAGATGATATGAGCCCCCGCCATCAGAAATTAATCCTACCTTGGAGAAGCTTAGTGCATACTTGCTATCTTCAGCAGCGATAATCAAATCACATGCTAGAGCCAAATTAAAGCCTGCACCGGCCGCAAAGCCATGAACAGCCGCAATAATTGGCTTTTCAATTTCCTTCATCAATAAAATCAAGTTATTTAGTTTGCCAATATGTTCGTAAACCTGATTGCCTCTAGCCTGGCCCATCGTTTTGACATCGCCGCCAGCACTAAATGACCGGCCTGCCCCCGCCAATACAATCACCTGAACCTCTTCATCGTCTTTAGCACCGCCAATGGCATCCGTTAATCCCAGAATCATTTCCGGACTAAAGGCATTCAAACTTTCTGGACGGTTTAATGTAAGCGATAAAATCGGTCCCAGCTTCTCCACTACTAAATGTTCGTTCGTCATGTCCATCTTCCCTTCTTATTAGATAATGAATAAATTCCTACTTTATCAACCAGCCGCCATCTACCAAAAGGTCGGTCCCTGTCATATAAGAAGCTTCATAGGATGCCGCAAACGCGATCACATTGGCTATTTCTTCCGGATTGCCCACTCTTCTTAAAGCCGTATTTCGTTGAATTGCCTTAACAAATCGTTCATTTTGCAATCCAGATTCTGTTAAAGGCGTTGCAACAAAGCCAGGTGATACTGAATTTACCCGGATACCGTATGGGGATAATTCCAAGGCAAACGACCTGGTTAAGTTGATGACAGCTGCCTTTGCTGCACTATAATGGGGAATTTCTGCTCCAGCCTGATGTCCTGACAGGGATGCGATGTTGACAATCGCCCGGTTATGCTCTTCACGCTTGGCTGCTTCCACCATTATTTTTCCTAGTGCTTTAGATACGAGGAATACGCTTTTTAAGTTTACATCCTGTACCTCATCCCACTCTTGCAATGGCATTTTTAGAAGATTTGAGTTTCTGGAACCGCCTGCATTGTTGACAAGTACATGCAGATCGCCATAATGCTGGCTTACATATTCAGCTAATTCCTCTACGTCTTCCTCGTCTGTGCAATCTGCTGCAAATACCTCGGCCATAGGAATTTTGCTTTTTTGGTTGATGATCTGTGCGGTTTCCTCTAATTTACTCCTCGTCCTGCCTGTCAAAATGACCTTTGCCCCTTCACTGGCAAGCCTCACTGCGGCCGCTCTGCCAATCCCGCTGCCGGATCCGGTTACCAGTGCGATCGATTGTGTAAACCTCATCGAACACAAGACCCCCTTTTATTCTCCATATAATAATTGCTACATTTTTTCTTCCGCTATAATTGTTGCATGTTGAATCAATCCTTTTACAAACTGGTTTAAACCAGCAAATCTAGGATCGCTTGTCTGCCCCCGTTTATAACGATAGTAGATTTGCTGGCAAATGACAGCCAGCTTGAAATAGGCAAAAGTTAGATAGAAATGCAAATTGGATACATCTCTTCCTGTCTTTTTTGCATATAGCTCGATAAACTCCTGTCTAGTAAAAAAGCCAGGATGTACAGCTGTTACCGGATCCTTTCCCAATCCTTTTTTCAAGAGCTCGGAATCATCAGGAAGATTCCAATAACTCAAGGCTGCCCCGAGATCAGCCAACGGGTCACCGACGGTTGTCATTTCCCAATCAAACAGGCCGACCATCTCGGTAAAATCCTCATTCAACATGGCATTGTTCAACTTATAGTCATAATGGATCACCGCGGCCTCAGAATAGGTTGGGATATGGCCTTCCAGCCATTTTTTTAATAGATCTACGCCGGGAATGTCATCGGTTTTTGCCCGATCAAAACGTCCAATCCAGCCATGAACCTGGCGCTCCATAAACCCTTGTGGCTTGCTGATTTCAGTCAAACCCGTTGCTTTAAAGTCAATCGAATGCAGTTCAGCCAGTTTTTCCACCATGATGACGGATATCTGCCGGCATAACTCCGGTGTAACCTCAACTCCTGCCGGAAAGGAAGTGTCCAGGACAATGCCGTGTTTTCTTTCCATTATAAAAAACGGACTACCTACAATATCAGGATCATTAGAAAAGAGGATTGGCTTTGGGGCAGCAGGGAAAATGGGATTCAGTTCAGAGAGTATCCGAAATTCCCGCTCCATATCGTGGGCCTTTGGCGCTACAGGTCCAAGTGGCGGCCGCCGTAAAACTGCCTCCCAATCTCCCATTTTCAATTGATAAGTTAAATTGGAATGTCCAGCCGAAAATTGCAATATCTCCAGAGATCCTGATGGCGGCTGTTGGATAGAACGGCGGATAAATTTTTCCAAAACAGGCAAGTTTAGTTCTTCCCCTCTTCTTACGGGGATGGTATCTTTGTTCATTTGATGAGGCATGTCACATCCTCCTTTCTTAAATCTAAAAATTCAGTCTTTTTAAGATGTCCTTCTGTTTAAGATGTTAGGACAAGATTTCTTTTTAATGCTTCCCTTAACGGATCCGGCATCGGTTCACTCTGCTGCTTTTCAAAGTTAAAGTGAACCATTGCGGCTTTCCCTTTTGCAATCCTTTGGTTCGTTTTTGTACAAATAATATCATGATCCAATTCGAAGCTTTTCGTGCCAATCTTTGAGACATACGTCCTGATCAGCAAATGCTGATTAAAATAGCCCTGTCTGATAAAGTCACATTTTGTCGAGGCTAAAATAAAGTTCCAACGGTTGGTATCCAAAGAAAATCCTAAAGTTTCAATAAAGCGAATCCGCGCCTCTTCCAAATAAATAAAATAACTGGTGTTATTGATATGCCCAAGTGCATCGGTTTCACCAAACCTGACCACAACTTGAATTTCGTGCAAAAACAGCCACCTCGCTAACCACTTAATAAACTATCCGTTTCGTGAAATACCTCAGCCAACGAATTTTTGTCCAGATTTTTAGTCTGGCAATTATACTAACCGGTTGGTATGTGATAGGGTAAAGGAGAGGATATTCGTTGAGATCCCACCCTCCATTATTACTATTTTATTTAACAACTAAGATTGGATTCCCTGTAAAATCATTTCGACAAATATTTCTGCTACTTCCCGTTCAGAAACCGCCCCATCTGGATTAAACCACTGATAACTCCAGTTGGTAATGCCAAGAATCCCAAACGTGATAATGGAAGGATTCAGTTCAGGGCGAAACTCGCCATTATTCATGCCCATTTTTATTAAATCCTCCATGTTATAGCGAAACTGGTCCCGTTTTGGGACGATTAAATCAAGACGTTCCTGGCTTAAATTTTTCATTTCACGAAAAAATATTTTAGCTGCTAATCCCAGCGATTTTATATCGGTTATCAGCATATAGACAATTTCAAATAATTTAACTTTGCATGTTTTTGTTTCATCGTTCAATATTTTTTCCTGTTGGGCAAGCAGCTCATTAATATACCCTAGGTGAATGTCCATTAATAACTCTTCCTTACTGGAAAAATAATAATAGAATGTTCCTTTCGTTACACCAAGAGAATCGACAATATCTTGAATCGAAGTTTCGCTAAACCCCTTTTTTTCGAATAAACGGATGCTTTGCCCAATAATTTTTTCCTTCACCATCATGTCCTCGCATTCTGTGCATTATCCTAGAAAAATTATACCATAATTCATTTCTCTCCTTTATTCAATCCGTGAATATTTTTTAGAATCCGGTTCACAGAAGAGTTTCTTTGTAAGCATCAAAAGCACTTAATTTTTGATCGTTTCTTCTCTTAGTGCCCTTCGCAGTATTTTTCCAACTCCTGTTTTCGGGAGCTGCCCGCGGAATTCAACACTGCGCGGAACTTTATAGGCGGCGAGGTTCTGCCTGCAAAAATCAATGATCTCCTGCTCTGTTGCAGCTTCTCCAGCCTTTAGGACAAGAAAGGCCTTTACTGTCTCTCCCCTGTATGGGTCAGGAATACCCACGACAACCGCTTCTTGTACAGCAGGGTGTTCATAAAGCACTTCTTCAATATCTCGGGGATAAATATTATACCCGCTGGCAATAATCATGTCTTTCTTTCGGTCCACAATATATAAATAGCCATCCTCATCAACTCTTGCAATATCACCTGTATATAGCCAGCCATCCCTCAAGGTATTGGCGGTTTCTTCAGGCATATTCCAGTATCCTTTCATCACCTGCGGCCCCTTAATGATCACTTCGCCAAGGTCACCGATTGGAACCTCTTGTGAGCCCGATGCTAAATCGACAATTTTATACTCAGTTGATGGCACGCCAATCCCTACACTGCCTGGCTTTCTCTCTGCAAAAGGAGGGTTGCAGTGTGTAGTGGGTGATGCTTCTGACAAACCGTATCCCTCAAGGATTTTCGAACCCGTTTTTCTTTCAAAACTGCGCAGCAGTTCTACTGGCATCGGGGCGCTGCCGCTGTTGCAGGTTTTGATCGAGTTAATTCCGTACTCTTCCGCCTTTGGATGATTGGTAATGGCCACATACATGGTAGGAACGCCTGGGAACACTGTCGGCTGCTCATTTTTTATGGTCATTAATACCTCTTCTAAATCAAACCGCGGCAGGATAATCATTTCTGCCCCTGTATAGATGGACAGGTTCATACAGGAAGTCATCCCGAACACGTGAAAAAGCGGAATAATGGTTAAACATTTTTCTTGCCCCTTTTTGAGTTCATGTTTAAAAAACTCATGGGATTGAAGGACATTCGCCAGAATATTCCGATGGGTCAGCATGGCACCCTTAGACCTCCCTGTTGTTCCTCCTGTATATTGCAGGACAGCAATATCGTTTGCAGGATCAAATTCCACAGTAGTAACCGGTCCATCCCCTTCTTTGAGGAAGCTTTCAAAGCTCCGGTCTGGAGCAAAGTCTTGTCCAGACGGCTGCAGGCTGACGACAATAATATTTTTCACGTTTGTCCGCGGCTGAACTGATTTCACCCGGGGATAAAGAGAATCTAAACAAACAATGGTTTCAATTCCTGCATCATTCAAAATATACTCTAATTCGCGCTCCACCGACATGGGATTGATTTGGGTAACAATGGCTCCTGCTGTGAGAATGCCATAATAGGAGATGATATATTGCGGACAGTTTGGCAGCATAATAGCAGCTCTGTCTCCTTTTTGCACTTGATGTTTCTGCAAAGCTGAGGTGAATGCAAGCGATAAAGAGTGCAATTCCTGAAAGTTGATTTTTCTTCCATAAAAAGAGATGGCATTATGAGTTGGAAATGCATCTGTCGTTTCTTTTAAAATTTGCCATAATGGTTTCTCTGGAATTTCGATTGTTTTGGAAATTGATTCAGGATAATGGGACAGCCATGCTTTATTCTCACTCATTATTAAACCTCCAAAATCCAGTTTGATGATTTTCAAGTTTTGTCAACTAAAAAGTCAAGCCGCCTCCGTCAACAGAGAGTGTCGCACCAGTAATAAAGGATGCCTCTTCAGAAGCTAAAAAAGCAATGGCGTTTGCCACTTCATTTGGAGTCCCAATCCTTCTAAGTGCATTGGCTTTTGAAATAATCGGCCATTTGCGCTCATTTTGTTTCCAGCCATCAATAATGTTTGTGTCAATCACTCCAGGAGCAATGGCATTGACACGGATATTGTACTTACCATATTCGAGAGCGGCATTTTGTGTCAAAACGACAACCCCAGCCTTAGATGCATTATAGGCGGACATGTACTTTTGCCCTTTCAGTCCCAGCAGGCTCGACGTGTTAATGATCGCTCCTCCGCCCGCTTTTATCAATTCTGGGACAGCATATTTCGTACCGAGGAATACCCCTTTTAAATTAATGTCAATCACTTGATCCCATTCTTCCTCTGTTAAATCAACGCTCCTTACCTCTGAATGGCCGATTCCTGCATTATTGCAAATGATATGCAAACCGCCAAAGGTGTTAACCGCCGTTTGGATTAACTCTTGAATGTGTTTTGAATTGGCCACATCTGTGTATACGAAGATGGCCTTTCCTCCTATTGATTTAATGAGATTCACTGTCTCTTCGCCAGCAGCGGAATTAACATCTGCGATGGCCACAGCTGCCCCTTCTTTTGCGAAACGGATAGCCGCTGCCCTGCCAATCCCGCTTCCTCCGCCAGTAACAATGGCTGTTTTACCAGTAAAATTCATCAATAGACCTCCCTTTAACTTTGAGTTCTTATTGAACACGCTTACAAAATCTTTAATCAGTCGAAAAAGAAATGAACGCCCATCTATACTAACCGGTTGGTATGTACAGATATAATTATACAATTCAGCCGTCAATAATTCAAACTCTTTTCTAAATATTCTAAAAATAAAATTCGAATTTAGTAAAAAATAGGACCGGAAAGTAGCTTCCGGCCGAAAGTTTATTAAAAACGTTTATTCATTTTTTTCTGTTTGAGCATCACTTCATAGGATTTTTCAATAATATCGGTTAATACGTCACCCTTATAAATCCTGCCTAGCTTTAAACCCTGTTGATAATACTCCACAATCTCATCCAGTTTTGCAGAGGTTTCCTTCGTGATTCTAACATTTAACTGAATTCTTTCCGACTCCATTAATCATTGCTCCCCTTTACTGCAGCAGTTTGCTAGCAATAATCTACATTTATGTTATCTACTGCTAGTATAACATGTTTCAGCAAATTTTTCCAAATAAACAGAAAGCCAACCACGTTTACATGAAATGCCGCTTTTCTAGCAATATTAAAATGAGGAGGTTATTGGTCATGCAGTTATCCTGGATATTTGGACTATGTCTGGCCGCACAGGCCATTCACGCTTCCGAAAGTGTTCCCATTACCAAAAACGGCGAAACGGTAGCCACTTTCAATGTAGAGGAATTTTTTTACAAACTTCCCGATTTTCCGATTATGAATACTGGCAAATATGGGCAATTTTTGGATCAACTTGAAAAAAAAGCTGCCACTCCCCCGAAAAATGCTTCGATCGATGCAAGAGGGGCAATTATTCCAGAACAACTTGGCACGCAAATCAATCGTCAGGCATTAACAGAGCAGTTATATTCCTTTTATTTTAATCGGCTCCAAACCCGAATTGAAGTTCCGCTCGTAACAGCCTACCCTAAAGTTGACAGCGAGTTGCTAAGCGAAATTAACAGCCTGCGTATAGGCCGTTATGTTACATCCTTTAACCAACATAACAAGAACCGGTCCGTCAACATTAAGATCGCTGCTGATGCCATTAATAATTACGTTGTCTTCCCTGGGGAAACTTTTTCCTTTAATAAAGTAGTTGGCAAACGGACGGCAGATCGGGGATATTTGCGTGCACCTGTCATCATTCGCGGGGAAATAGATGAGGATATAGGGGGCGGAATCTGCCAAGTATCCTCGACTCTATATAATGCAGTTGACAATGCTGGACTTAAAATAATCCAACGATATTCCCACAGCAGAAGAGTTCCCTACATACCTCCAGGACGAGATGCAACTGTCAGCTGGTATGGACCAGACTTCGTTTTTAAAAATAGTTATAACCAACCGATATTAATACGGGCAAGAACTCTTGGCGGAATGCTGATCATTTCAGTCTTTTCAGCTGAAGGAATGAATTATTCCCCGCGGAAGGTTCCATCTCCGCCTTATTAAGGATAAAAAATACAAAGGGCCAGACCTAGTTCATGTTTAAATAAGCAGGCCTGACCCTTGTTTATTTTATTTCTTATTTAATGCGCTTTCCATTAACTCTTCTGAAAATTCAGTGATAGCGGCATTATCCATTCGATTAAGATTAAAATTTGGCGCCATATTTTTAATAAGGTTGCCCATTTTCCCAGAATTTTGCTGCTGTTGATGATTCGCCTGATTCTGATTCGACTTAGCTGGTGCCGTATTTTTAAAGGCATTTTGAATTGGCAGTGTGAGATTTTGGCGTTTTCCTCTTGACAAACCAAAAACGGCTGCACTTATGCCAACCCCCAAAAGAGATGCCCAAAGAGTTCCTCTTCTCTTCTGTTTCGGCATAAACATTTTCAAAAACGGCATCCTTCTCATGCTTCTCATGTCAGCACCCCTTTAGGATAATCTAAGAGGGTGAAATCTCCCCCTCAAGCTCTAATCTGCACAATAAGCACAATTATATAAGTAGAAATCAGTCCATGGTCTGGCATTCCTTGAATCGTTCTCCATTTATCCCCAATCCCCCTTTCAAACATCCTGTTGGCAGAGAACCACTTAAGGTTTTTTTTCATACTATGGAAAAAAGCAATCATAGGGTGGTGTCTATGGGAGGTTTAACCTATTTTGATTTTTTAGCAAAGTTTGGCGTGGGCGGTGCCCATCCAGGAGGAATTGGACTAACGAAGAATATGCTTTTAAACGAGAACATAACGGAGCAGTCCTTTGTATTAGATGCAGGCTGCGGTACAGGACAATCAACAGCTTACTTGTATCAGCAATATAAGGCAAATGTGTGGGGATTAGAAATTAATCCAATCATGATTGAAAAGGCTAAAGATCGATTTAAAAACCTAAAAATGCCTATCCAATTGACACAAGGTTCGGTGGAAAGCATGCCTTTTGAGGATAATACCTTTGATTTTGTTCTGTCAGAATCGGTATTAGCTTTTGTCAACAAACCCAATGCGATACAGGAGTTTTACAGAGTCTTAAAGCCTGGAGGCCGTATCATTGCGAATGAAATGACGATAAACCAACCATTAAATGATCTGGAGGCATCGGAAATCAAACAATTCTATGCGATTGATTCTCTTTTGCTTGAAAATGATTGGAAAGAGATGTTTGAAGCTGCTGGTTTCCAAAATGTACAAATTACGGGACAAATATATGACCTTAAACACAGTGCCCCTGCCCAGGAATTTAACTTTTCTAGAAATTTCGAGCCAGAACTTTTCGGAATCCTAAACCAGCATGGAAATATGTTAGTAAAGTATCATGATGTATTGAGTTACCGAATCATTTCCTGCTCAAAAAACTAACGATCACAGAGCCTTGAATTTCAATCGAAATGACGGGCTTTTTTTATTGTCAGTTGGAAGGAGTCATCCTGTTTAGTCTCTCTTGGTATTTGGTGAATATTATCCGGAGCACGATAGAAAATAATCAGGAAAGGATGGATGATAAATGGACCAAACCTTAGGATATTTACGCGAAATATTATCCAATTATACCGATGAGCACCATACAGGTGCCAGGCAGCTTTATCACAAACTAATGAAGGGACATTATCAATCGGAGGAATCCTTTGTCCGTGATTTAACTGGCAGTGAAATCGATTTTTTGAATAAAATTCTCCCAGATGAAATTAACTATGCCAAGCAGGAGCAAGATGAAAAAAGGCTGCGGGAATTAAATGAAGTGTATGAACTGTTAATATAAAGCAGTCCTGATAATTCGAGAGGAAATCAACAAGCACGTTGAACAAAAAAGATGGCGAAAGCTGCCATCTTTTTTTGGAAATATTGCATATTGCTGTAAATATTTCCTAGGCAAGCGCACGGTACGACAAAAGCCGATGCGCAGCCATTTCTATTACCCCTAATTAACGACATAATTTGATCGGAATCAACAGTTTATTCGATCCCATTCGAATATTTGGCTGTTTAAACGACATATTGTTTGATTATTCTTGCTTATCTCCAGGTAACTGGGATTTGCCCAATCTTCCTGCGTCTTTAAGCGCCTTTTTGATAATTAACTCGATTTGCGCATTTACACTGCGAAATTCGTCATTCGCCCATTTTTCCACTGCATCGTAAGATTTTGGATCGATGCGAAGCAGAAATCGCTTTTTCTCAGCCACGCAATCACGACCTTAGTAAATGGTGCCTGTATTGATTACAGGCTGGCTTCCCTTGTCGGAAACCAATGCCACCATTAGATTATTCACCATTTGTGCTTTCTTTTCTTCATCCAGTTCCACGATGCCTTCTGAACTTAATTGGCCAATGGCGGATTTCACCATTGAAACTGCCCCATCAACAATCACCTTTCGGGCTGCCAGAACAGCCTTTGCCTGCTGTCTTTGCAGCATAGCATGCGCAATTTCACTAGAATAGGCCAAATGCATGATTCTTGCTTCAAGGATGTCCACCCCTGCAATTTCTAATCGTTTTTGCAAGTCATTGGTCAAATTATCGCCAACCTCGTCAGAGTGCTGCCTTAAAGAGATTTCATAGTCATTATTAAAATTATCATATGGATATTGGCTTGCAATATGCCGCAGCCCCGTTTCACTTTGTGTATGAACAAACTCTTTATAATCCTCAACACCAAAAACGGCTTTTGCTGCATCTGACACTTTATAAACAACTACCGCGGCAATTTCAATAGGGTTTCCCTCCAAATCATTCACTTTCAGCCTGTCACTGTTAAAATTGATTACCCTGAGAGAGACAGTATTTCTTTTGGTTAAGGGAACGGTCAACCAAAAGCCTTCCTGGCGAATCACACCGAGATAGCTGCCAAACAATGTAAAAACCTTTGCCTGATTTGGCTGTATCACTGTAAATCCGCTTAATACTAGAAGCATTGCCAATGCAGATACAAAGGCTGCGATGAACATAAAGACATTTCCTGAAACAACAAAATTACTAAAACAGGCCACGGCAACCCCAGCAAAGAGCAACAGCAATATGACACCCAAAAAACCATTCATTTTGCTGATTGACTTCTCCGTCAATTGAATCACTCCCCTTTCAATTATTACTAATATGATATCACTTTAATATCATTTTGAAAACGTTTTTCTGATTTTTAGGCAATATAAAAAGGAACTGCTTTTAAACAATTCCCTTTTGAGATTAACATCTTAGGAGACCCAACCATGACACCAGCCAATAAGCGTTCCACTTTTATCCCCCTTTAGCGGCTTATCAATCTAAAAGGAAACGATGAACCATCAGCCGATGTGTGTTTGTTCCGTTGAAGGAATTAATTCACATTTTTATATGGAATTCAAATTCCTCAAAGAAACCTTTTCGGTGAGAGACCGATTCGACTCTTTATTCCTTAAGTTTGGTATGGCAATGTCCTCTTTGGATTAATAGCTCGAAAGATATCAAAAAACAAAAAATATCTTTTCTTTGTAATCATCCACTTTATTGCCTATTGGTATGAATTTACCAGCCATAGACATCCTTTTTTATTGATTGCTATTCAAATAAACTAGGAACCAACTAAGAAGGAAAAGTCTCCGATTACTGCTTTTCTCTAGACTTCATTGCTCAACTGCCAAATGTTTTTGCAAGGAATACCCTTACATTTTCGTTCACAAACGGAACGAACACGAATGGTTGAGCCTCCTAAGATGTTATGGATTATTTTCTTTACATTTATATTATAGCACGAGATCCCTAAAGATTCCCAAGTAGTTGTTACAACATTGTGAACTTTCAAAAGAACACTATTATTGCAAATTATCGTATAGCCTGAATTAAATAAGCTGCCTGCAACAGAGTTTAACTCCATTACAGCCAGCTTCCTTACATTTCCTGTCTTTAAAGGTAAATATTTTTTAAGCGCTGACCTTTCTTCCTCCAAGCATCCCCTTTTTTTGAGAAACATAACTATGCAGCACCATGCCTCCCATTACAAAAACGATGCCGCACCATGAAAAAACAGATGGAAGGGACGCCTGCAATACCGTCACCTCCCCAACTAAAGCAAATAGAACCTCCATCGACTGCGTAGCTTCCACGGCTGCTAATTTTTGCATGCTTCCCCTTACGAGATCCGTCGCTTGAAAAAATAACACGGTGGCAATCACCCCTGATGAGATTGCGACGATACTTGTTTGAATCGTCTGGCTCACAGTCGGAAAGCCTGCTGACATCACACCATAAATAGCCAAAAGGAGCCAAAGAGGCAAACTGGCGAGTGTCATCCCCAAAACCCTTTGAAAAACATCCAAACGCCCGCCGCAGACATCCATCATTTTGCGATTTCCTAATGGATAAGCAAAGGAAGCGATGATAACTGGGAATACGCCTAAAAAAATCTCCATATGAGACAGATGGCCTGCCTGCTCAACCTGCATGAATATGATCCCCAACAAGATAATCATAGACATGGCTAATCCTTTGACTGGAATAGCTCCTCTAACTTTAATTGGTCCACTTGCTGACGTAGTCGTTTCATAAAACAAAGGTGCCAAAAGGGAACCTGAAATAATCGTAATCTGCCAAGTGGCAGCAATTAACCAGCCTGGAGCGTAGGCTGCAGAAAAACAAATAGGGCCATAAAATAAGCCAAACCCGACAAAACTCCAAAGCAGCCATGCACCCGGCTTTTTCTTCATTTCTAGCCATAAAGGTTTCAGATTTTTTCTGGCTGCAACGATTAAGAACAAAAACGGAATCATAAAAATATAGCGTAAAGAGGCGCTCCAAATCCAGCTTCCCCCCTCCTGTTCCATCGCCCTATTAAGAACAAAAGTAAACGCAAAAAAGAAGGCAGCACAGATGCCTAAAAAAATCGGTTTCATTTGTTTTTCTCCTTTGCTGAAAAAAAGCTTACTTAATTAAGGTTTGGCCCTCAGACACATGCATGCATGTGTCTGGGGATCCAACTTGAGCCTATTTCAATGCCTGGTTTCCCAAACTTTGTTCATGGCTGCTGTTATATAAATGGTTTCGATTTCTCGCTGCGACCATAAAAGAACAAACAAACAGGATGGCGGCCAGCCGGAAAGTAGTCCGTACACCAAACTTTTCCGTTATCCATCCCATGACAAGCGATGAAATCCCAAAACAAGCATAGATCATCGTGCCTCGTGCAGAGTAGACCTTAGCCAGCACTTGTGCCCGTGCATTTCTTTGTATTATGGTTGTTTCTGCTACATCCCTAGCCATTTGTGGAATTCCAAACAGAAAGGAAAGAAATAAAGCGAACCAAGGGATAGAAGTATTACCGAACAAGATTGTGATGAAACTGAGGCTAAGGGTTGAGAAAAGGATCGTTTTTCCGAGATTTCTTTCTACTATCGAGGAAAAACGATAAATCCATAATCCAGCAATGAGCATTCCCGCAAAAAAGGCACCATTAATGAATCCCCACCAATTCTCTCCTTTGTTGAGTGCCTCAGAAACATATACAAACAATATCGCCGCAATCCAAACAGCGTTCGCCAAGGTTTCCAAAATATTCATTATGCTAATGGTCCTGAGCTGTTTGGAACTCCAAATAATGCTCCATCCCTGCTTTAATGCCCCCATCCGTGATAAACCATCCTGTTCCGATTCCGAGTGCTTCCCATTTTGTAAGATCAGCCCCATGAATGCAGAAGAAATGGCATACAAACACAGTGTGATCCATAACATGTTTGAAGCACCGGCCATCACTAACAATATACTGCCAGCGGGCCATGCCATCAGCTGCACGATTTGGTCAGATATGGACAAGAGACTATTCGTCTTAACTAAACGGCTTTCCTCCACTAAACTTGGGACTAGCGCATTTCTGGCAGGTGCTGCCCAGCCATCCAAAAATGAGATCCAACAGACTAGCAAAAAAATCCAAGATAAGGATTGCGCCTGTATCATGCCCGAAAAAATGGATAACAGAAACATAAGGAATGTCTTCCCAGTTTGTGAGTAAAACAAAATCGACTTCAACCTATATTTCCTAATCACCAATGGGGCCAATAATCCGCTAATCAATCCAGAAAAGGTATTTAAAAAGGGCACCAGTGACATGTAGGTTACAGAGCCCGTAGTATCACTGATTATTTTCATCAGGCAGACGACATATAAAATATCTCCCAAGTTGGCAAACATTTGTCCAAACCAAAGAAACCGGAAGGAATACTGCTTTCCGATTGAATCCAACATAAAAAACCCCGCCTTTTATTTAGTTTTCTTATAAGGAAGGGTGTCTTTTACATTGGACGGCCTCCTGTTTCCAATTTGTTTCGATATTCTTAGTATAGCAGAAATCTGAATCTTTTGTTAATATTCTAATGAAGGACATCATCCATTGTTAACTGTCCTATCATATTTGTCGTTCAAAAATCTTACTATAGTGAAACTTTGTGGACCTTTTGGACGTAATAAGAACTGGAAAAAAATTAAGAATAAAGTGAGGTTGGTTCCATGTTTGGGAAAGTAGCAGCAGACATGCTAGGGTTAAGTGATGTCGGTTCGGTAATAAAACCAGCAGATTATGATAAGGTCGATGCTGATGATTATGTCATGCATGAAGACCAAGAGAAGATTTATTTTTTAATAAAATCTAAATCAGACGAGTATTGCTTTACCAATAATGCATTGATCCACCTGGATGGAACAAGTGCCACAAGCAAGAAACGGATGCTTCACCGCTATAGCTATGCCACCAATAAAATCACCGATGTTTTTCTGGAAACAGCAGGAACTGTGGATTTGGATGTAGAGATAAAATTTAAAATTGGTTCTGTCCCATTTTCCATTGATGTTCATAAAAAGTTCATTGAAGAAGTTAAGGATTTATATAAAGCCTTGATTAAAATTTCTGAAATCACTCATGAAAACGAAATTTCCTTGCAGTACGCCAAGCAGAGTATCGAAATTGCTTCTACTACATTAGGCCGTGTCACCAGTCAGGATGCAAACTTAGTAGTTCAATTTAAAATGCTAAACCAGGCTGCTTTTCAATGGTTAGAAGAAAGCAAAAAGCAATATTGGATTAAAGATTTTGGTTTTATCTTTGAAAAATATATAAATAATTAACCAAACAAAAATAACCCCTAAACATTGAAGGGGTTATTTTTGTACCTTTATTGCCATTTAATCAGGGGATGGACGATGAAACAGCCCCATTACCTCAATGGTTTGCGTTATATTGACAAACGCATGAGGATCAACCTCTTTAATAAGATTTTTTACTTCATTCAATTCGTATCGGGAAATGACCGTCATTAAGACATTGCGCTTATCATTTGAGTAGCCTCCGACACCATCCATAATGGTTAAGCCCCGGTATAGATTGTTTAACAAATGCTGCCTCATTTCCTGGCCCTTTCCCGTAATAATCATTAATGTCAGTTTCACGTGGTCCGTATAAATCGCATCTACCACTTTTCCCGTTACATAGATGGATACCAACGTATTAAGCGCGGAATCCCAATCAAACAGAAAACCGCTGATCACAATCACAATTGCATTCATCGTTGAAAGTAAAAAACCAATGGGAAAGTCTCTTTTCCTTGAAATAATGATTCCGATAATGTCAAATCCCCCGGTAGATCCTGAACAGCGAAATACAATTCCAACTCCCAGACCTGTTAAAGCTCCTCCAAATATGGAGGAAAGTATCGTGTCTGTTGCAATCGCGTGGACAGGAACGAAATACAGCCCTAAAGAAATAATGATAACGGAAAAAATGGAATTCGTAATAAACTTTTTTCCCAGCTGTTTATAGCCAATGATTAGCAATGGCAGATTTAAAATAAAATTGGCCAATCCCGTATTAACCGGAGTAATCATCCCCAATATCATGGATATCCCGCTAAGCCCGCTGCTTAATACTTCATGAGGGATTAAAAAAAGGTTGAAACCCACTACAACAATAAGGGAGCCCATGATCAAACCTAGACGCTGCAATGACTTTCCTCCTCCCGACAACTATAAAAAAAATAATACAGATTCTTGCTTAATATGTAAATGAAAATATTTTTTCGAAATAGTAATTAAATTCCATCAAATTAGACATTTGACATTTTAAATCCATTTTATATACTATATAAGTATATCAATTTAATAAAAAAATCCTCATCAAGAACCGATGAGGTAGAGGTCGCGGTTTTTATAAGTAAAACGGACGAGATGCAGAGACATCCCTGACTCCGTTTGAAAGGAAAAACTGCCGAAGCATGCATTGTTCTCTGAAAATGCATGCTGGGGCTGTTACCGAACAGGAACAGAACTGTCACACTTTGGTCTCCCAGCAAAGTGTGTTGAGCTATCTTTCGGAAGGTATGATGCGGGTATAAACCATGCCATCGATATGTTTCGTTGGCATTTTTTATTCCCAACTCCTTCCCAATTTAAAATGAAAGAGGAGTTTCATAATGAACACAGCAAAAACGGCATCACATGGAAATAAAAATCAAAATGAATTAAGAAGAAGCTTGAAATCCCGTCATCTAACGATGATTTCCCTTGGCGGAACCATTGGAACTGGATTATTCCTTGCCAGTGGCGGTGCCATTCATACTGCCGGACCTGGCGGCGCTATCTTATCTTATCTTGTGATTGGAATCATGGTCTATTTTCTAATGCAAAGCCTAGCTGAGATGGCGGCCTATATGCCGGTTGCAGGAAGCTTTAGCACCTATGCTTCCAAGTTTGTCGATCCGGCTCTAGGGTTTGCGCTTGGATGGAACTATTGGTACAACTGGGCGATTACGATCGCTGCCGAGCTTTCCGCTGTAACCATGATCATGAAATTCTGGTTTCCTGATTCTCCATCACTGCTTTGGAGCAGCCTTTTCCTTGTCATCATGTTTCTACTGAACTATCTATCTGTTAAAGGCTTTGGAGAAGCAGAATATTGGTTTTCACTGATTAAGGTCATTACCGTTATTCTGTTTATTCTAGTCGGGATATTAATGATTTTCGGCATCATGGGCGGCCATGCTGCAGGCCTTAAAAACTTTACCGTGGGTGACGCACCGTTCCATGGGGGATTTATGGCGATGTTGGGCATCTTTATGGCTGCGGGTTTTTCCTTCCAAGGGACAGAGCTGTTAGGAGTTGCTGCTGGTGAAACAGATGAACCTGAAAAATCAATCCCACGTGCTGTAAAATCAGTTTTTTGGCGGATTCTGTTATTCTATATATTTGCGATTTTAGTGATTGGACTGTTAATTCCTTTTACAAACGGAGATTTGTCAAACAGTGATGTATCCGTCAGTCCGTTTACACTTGTTTTCAAAAAAGCAGGAATTGCTTTTGCTGCATCTGTCATGAATGCAGTTATATTGACTGCCGTACTTTCAGCCGGCAATTCAGGAATGTATGCTTCTACCCGGATGCTTTGGGATTTAGCGCGCCAAGGAAAAGCGCCAAAATTCCTCGGAAAGTTAGACAAACGCGGCGTGCCTGTAAATGCCTTGATTGTGACTTCCTTAGTGGGAACTCTTGCGTTCCTGGCTTCCTTGTTTGGAGACGGCACTGTATATGTGTGGCTGTTAAATGCTTCAGGCATGTCAGGGTTCATCGCTTGGCTTGGCATTGCGATCTGCCATTACCGGTTCCGCCGGGCTTATACGGCACAAGGCAGGGATCTAAACTTGCTGCCATTTAAATCGAAATTTTTCCCATTTGGTCCGATCTTCGCCTTTGTTGTATGCGGCATTGTTGTTCTAGGCCAAAACTATTCAGCATTTATGGGCGGCCAAATTGATTGGAATGGAGTATTGGTCTCCTACATCGGAATACCATTTTTCCTTATTTTATGGTTAGGCTATAAATTTACGAAAAAAACAAAACTAATCCCTTTACATCAGTGTGATTTATATGTAAAATCCACGGAAATAGAAGAAAGTAAAGAATATACTGCATAACCAAAAGGCTCCTGCAATAGGAGCCTCAGATTGTCGAGAAAGGGTATTTTTCTCGGCAATTTTTTATTATCACAGAATCTAAATACCAAATGCGCCTGCGGGGTTTCCAGTGACCTCTACTTCCCGCAGGAGTCGAGTGCCCTCCACTCCAATCAACAGGGTGCAAAGTCAACCTAAG
Organism: Neobacillus muris; assembly: GCF_943193175.1. Taxonomy (GTDB): domain Bacteria; phylum Bacillota; class Bacilli; order Bacillales; family Cytobacillaceae; genus Neobacillus; species Neobacillus muris. The sequence goes on along the minus strand of NZ_CALPDF010000052.1, from coordinate 4 downwards.
TATT
>NZ_CALPDF010000051.1 GCF_943193175.1 Neobacillus muris | reverse complement strand
TCAAGGCGCCAAAAAACCGTTGGCCCAAGCAAAATTTGTCGTCATGAAGGGGTCAAGGCGCCAAAAAAGCAGTGGCCCTAGTAAATTTTGTCGTCATGAAAGGGTCAAGGCGCCAAAAAACCGTTGGCCGCAGTAAAATTTGTCGTCATGAAAGGGTCAAGGCGCCAAAAAACCGTTGGCCCAAGCAAAATTTGTCGTCATGAAAGGGTCAAGGCGCCAAAAAAGCAGTGGCCCTAGTAAATTTTGTCGTCATGAAAGGGTCAAGGCGCCAAAAAACCGTTGGCCGCAGTAAAATTTGTCGTCATGAAAAGCTCATGACGACAAAAAACAGAGAATTCAAGAAATCTTGTTGCCATAAACCAGTGTTAGACACACCAGGGCGGACGAGTACGTCCCTGAGTACAATTAATTAGTTACAAACGTCTTTATAACCCAAAATGCTAACTATAAAGTCCGATACTTTTTCAGCGCAAAGATGTTGAGGACGATAAACAAAATCGCGAACACAGCAAGGGCAAGCAGATCTCCGCCAATATCCCCAAAACCTGCCCCCTTATACATGACCCCCTTGAGAGCATCCCCTGCATAGTACAGCGGGAATACCCTCGCAATCGCCTGCAGCCAATCAGCCATTCCTTCCAGCGGGAAAATTCCTGCAAAAAAAACTTGCGGTACGACTGCGATCGGAATAAATTGCAGCATCTGAAATTCTGAAGCGGCAAACGATGATAACAAGGTCCCTAAAGAAAGTGCCACTAGAGCCAAAAGCAAATTAATCAAAATTACATTAAAAATGGAACCGACCAGAACAATATCTAAAACATTGATGGCATACAAAACAACAATAATGGTTTGAATAACAGCAAAAATTCCATAGCCTGCCAAGTAGGCAAGAACCACTTCAGCTCTTCGAATCGGCGTCGACAGCAGCCGTTCCAAAGTTCCCGTCGTCCTTTCGCGGAGCAGACCAATCCCGGATATTATAAATACAAAGAAAAACACAAAGAAACCAACCAAAATCGGACTTAACACATCAAAAAAGACCGTATCCTCATCCCCGTAAACGTAAGTGGCATCCATGCTTTTTTGTGCCATACTGCCCGCAAGAGCTGGATTTTGCTGAATCAGTTTCACTTGGGAAACCGCTTGAGCCGCTTGGTTGACCTTCAATTGCAACGCTCGAGCTGTGCTCGGATCATCGTTTTGAAGAATTAACGATAACTCCCCATTTTCCTCCTGAAGCAGGCCATCCAGGTCGTCCTTTGTTACTGTATCAGCATCAGCCTGGTCATATTGTTTTACGTCAATATCAGCCTTTTCAATGGCCGTAATCAGATTTTTTTCAATTCCCACTGCACCAAGCTTAGGATCAACGGTATTTCCATTAAACAAGAAATACATGAGGGTCAGGATCAATAACGGAGCAACAAACATTAACGCCAGCGTTCGTTTATCACGCAGCATCTGCCGGCAGATTCTATTAATCAGTGCCCAAATTCTCATGACTGTTTTCCCCCCGCCTGCAAAAATACATCATCAAACCGGTCCACACCGTACATTTCTTTTAATTCCTTTGGCGAGCCGCTTGTAATAATCCGGCCGTCGCGAACCATGGCGACACAATCACATCTTTCTGCTTCATCCATCACATGGGTGGTGACAATAATCGTTTTAGCTTCTTCATTTTTTAACCGAAGGAGCTCATCCCAAATTGATAATTTTAACTCCGGATCAATTCCCACAGTGGGTTCATCCAGGATCAAGATTTTGGGATCCTGAATCAACGCAATCGCCAAGGACAATCGCCGCTTCATTCCCCCTGAGTATGCTGCCACCCGCTTCTTTAAATCCCCTGTCAAATGGACCAAGCCTGCGGCGTAAGCAATCCGCTGTTTTTGCTCTTCCTTCTTTAATTTATAAAGGGAAGCAAAAAATTTAAGATTTTCTTCCCCGGTTAATTCAGTATAGAGGGAATCGGATTGTGCCATATATCCGATTCTTTGCAGCATCGCTAAATTAGGCATTTTCTCCTCTAACACATGAACGGTTCCACTATCGGTTTTTTCCATTCCGACAATCATTTTGACCAGCGTCGTTTTCCCGGCACCGGAAGGGCCGATCAGCCCATACAATTGCCCTGTTTCAATGGTTAAATGGACATCCTTTAAAACAGGCTTCTTATTAAAGCTTTTACTTATCTGTTTGACCCGAATGGCTGGATTCATCAGCAATCTCCCCTTCTAAAGTGGACTTCAATAGTTGGTATAGTTTCATTTTACTGCGAACACTGAATTAAACAATAATCAAAAAACAACAATGTGTTGATTAACTTTTAAAAAAAGAGATTGATTTTTCAAAAAATCCATATTATCATAAATAAAAAGTAATCCTATCAATTTAATGGGGATTCAATGAGTGGCTGATCAGGCAAACTGAAGGGCACTTATCTTAATTTATGGGATAAGTGCCCTTTTTCTTATAGCATGCATATATTGGATACCAGATTTCAGCCATATGTCATATGTTGTCCCAGGGATGAAAGGGCTTCATTTTTAGCGCCGAATCTTGACTGAATTACTCAACATTAATTCAAGGAGGATGAACAATGAAGGTATCAAGTAAAGGAGAGTACGCATTAAGGGCATTACTGCTGCTGGGAAATCATCCAGGCAAGGTGCTGGGGATTCAGGAGATTTCGGATAAAACCATGGTCAGCGTCCATTATCTGGAACAACTGCTGCTTCAGTTAAAAAAACTGGGATATGTCACAAGTAAACGGGGAGCCAAGGGAGGTTATATGCTGCATAAGGATGCCGAGACAATTAATATTGGCGCTGTGATTCGTGATTTGGAAGGGCCATTGTCACCGATGGGCTGCGCTTCGATAACCCAATATGAGCCTTGCCCTTTAGAGAAAGGATGCCAATTAAAACCATTATGGTCCTTAGTAAGAGATACCATTGCTTACGTTCTTGAGCACACCACGTTAGATGACTTATTGCAAAACCGAATCAATAAATTAGAGGGGGAGGATTTTGTTGTCATTAAAAGGACGTCTTGATGAGCAAATCATCGAAAAAATTACCAGTTTACTAGAAGGCTTGGAGTTTGGAACCGTCCAAATTACGGTTCATGATTCACAGATTACCCAAATCGAGAGGTTGGAAAAATACCGGTTTCCGCTTCAAGCAAAAACCAAGCCGTCCCAATCAACACCACCAAAAAGCAGGTACTAAAAATATGAAAATATGCCGATCGGACGCCCGAAGGCCCACTAGTTAAGCGTACATGACCATGTACAAAAGACTATTGGGCTTTTTTTCATGAAAAGCCCATAAAAAATGATAAAGGAGTCTGTCAAAATGATGAAAAAAGTCTGGATCACGCTGTTCTCTTTCATTCTGCTATTATGGGCTGCCGGGTGCTCCAATCAATCGTCCAGTACGGACGGCAAATCAGGGAACACCCATACAAAAAAGGAAGAAAAGCAGCCGATTGAATTATTAAATGTTTCGTATGACCCGACAAGAGAGCTATATGAGGAATACAACAAGAGCTTTGCGGCGTATTGGGAAAAAGAAACCGGTCAAAAGGTATCGATTAAGCAATCACATGGCGGTTCCGGAAGCCAGTCTCGTGCTGTCATCGACGGTCTCGAGGCAGATGTGGTGACACTCGCACTAGCCTATGATATTGATGCCATCGCCCAAACAGGAAAGCTGGCGGAAGACTGGCAGAAGCGGCTCGATGACAATAGTTCACCGTACACCTCGACCATCGTCTTTTTGGTCCGCAAAGGGAATCCAAAAGGGATCAAGGATTGGGACGACTTAATTAAAAAAGGTGTCTCCGTGATCACACCCAATCCAAAAACATCCGGCGGGGCCAGATGGAACTATTTAGCAGCATGGGGGTATGCCCTGGAACACAATAACGGGGATGAGGATAAAGCGATGGATTTTGTTGCCAAGCTCTATAAAAATGTGCCGGTTTTAGATTCAGGTGCACGGGGTTCCACGACAACGTTTGTAGAAAGAGGAATCGGCGATGTATTGATTGCCTGGGAAAATGAGGCTTATCTGGCGATTAATGAACTCGGAAAAGATAAGTTTGAAATCGTGAACCCTTCGATGAGTATTTTGGCGGAGCCCCCTGTATCCGTGGTCGATGAAACGGCAAAGAAACACGGAACGGAAGAGGTGGCAAAGGCTTATTTGGAATATTTGTATACACCGGAAGGCCAGGAGATCGCGGCGAAAAATTATTACCGCCCGAGAAATCAAGAAGTGGCCAAAAAATATGCGGACCAATTCCCGGAGATAGAGCTGTTTACGATTGATGAGAAATTTGGCGGCTGGACAAAGGCCCAGAAAACTCATTTTGATGACGGCGGCATCTTTGACGAAATCTATCAACCATAAGGAAGTGAACCAATTTGGCTGTTCAACAAAAGAGCCGCAGGGTTCTGCCCGGTTTCGGCCTATCCATGGGATATACCCTTGTTTATCTTAGCTTCATCATTTTGCTTCCGTTAGCAGCCTTGCTGCTAAAGGCGACTTCATTAAATTTTGCAGATTTTTGGGAAACGGTAACGGAACCGAGGGTGGCAGCTTCCTATAAGCTCACCTTGACCACCTCCCTGATTGCGGCAATTGTCAATGCTGTGTTCGGGACGCTTATTGCGTGGGTCCTGGTTCGATATCAGTTTTGGGGAAAGCGGGTGATCGACGCGCTGGTCGATTTGCCCTTTGCCCTCCCCACTGCTGTTGCCGGTATTGCCCTGACGACGATTTATTCGTCAAACGGCTGGATAGGGCAATACTTTGAAGCGGTTGGTGTAAAAGTTGCCTATACTCAGCTTGGGATCATGATTGCGCTGACGTTTATTGGCCTTCCGTTCGTGGTCCGGTCTGTGCAGCCGGTACTGCAGGATTTAGACCGTCAATATGAGGAAGCAGCTTCCACTTTGGGAGCAGGTGCCGTGCAGATTTTTTTAAAAATCATTTTGCCGGCCCTTTCCCCGGCCATCCTCACTGGCTTTGCTCTAGCATTTGCCAGGGCATTAGGTGAATACGGATCGGTTGTGTTCATATCGGGGAATATGCCGATGAAAACGGAAATCGTGCCCTTGCTGATTATCACGAAATTAGAACAATACAACTATAGCGGAGCCGCTGCCATTGCCGTTGTCATGCTGGGATTTTCGTTCATTCTATTATTCTTGATTAATTTCTGGCAGTGGAGAACAGCGAAAAAACATCAAGCTAGCTAGAGGAGTTTTAGAAAAATGATGAATAGAGAAGGGATGTTGAATCATGTAGCTGCTGCTGCAGCAAAAACGGCAATTTGGCTTGCTGCCATACGAAAGTGGCTGTTAATTGGAATCGCCATGCTCTTTCTTGGTCTGTTTATCCTTGTCCCCCTGCTGGCTGTTTTTTCAGAAGCATTAAAGAAGGGACTTCAGTTATACTTTGCTGCACTAACGGAACCGGATGCCGTATCGGCAATTAAGTTAACCCTGCTTACTGCAGCCATAGCGGTTCCTATCAATACTGTGTTTGGCGTCATTGCGGCATGGGGAATCGCCAAATTTCAATTTAAGGGGAAAAACATTCTCACGACATTAATTGATATCCCCTTTGCAGTCTCCCCAGTTATAGCGGGACTTGTGTTTGTCCTGCTGTTCGGCTCGCAAGGAATATGGGGGCCCATTTTGGAAGAACACAATATTAAAATCATTTTCTCTGTTCCCGGCATTGTTCTGGCGACGATTTTTGTTACCTTTCCATTTGTGGTGCGGGAATTGATCCCGATTATGCAAGATCAAGGGACAGAGGAGGAGCAGGCCGCGATTAGTCTCGGGGCAAGCGGCTGGCAGGCTTTCTTTCGGGTCACCCTGCCAAATATCAAATGGGGACTTCTATATGGGGTCATCCTTTGCAACGCCCGTGCCATGGGGGAATTTGGCGCCGTTTCAGTTGTTTCCGGCCATATCAGGGGGATGACCAATACGGTCCCTCTTCATGTGGAAATTTTATATAACGAATACAACTTTACAGCCGCCTTTGCTGTTGCATCATTGTTGGCACTGCTTGCTTTGGTTACTTTAGTCATAAAAAGTATGGTCGAATGGAAATCACAGAAACACTAAATATTTGCTGGGGGCTTTAGAAAATGGGAATAAGCATTTGTGATGTTTCGAAAACGTTTAGCCGGTTTCCCGCTGTTAAAAACATAGACTTGGAAATACCGACAGGAGCTTTTGTTGCCTTGTTGGGGCCATCAGGTTCAGGGAAAACGACACTCCTGAGGTTAATAGCCGGATTGGAGAGCCTTGATTCAGGAAAAATTTTATTTAACGGTCTTGATTATACGAATAAAACGGTTAAAGAACGAAAGGTTGGGTTTGTTTTTCAACATTATGCTTTGTTTAAGCACATGACAATTTTTGAAAATGTGTCGTTTGGATTGAAGGTAAGGCCGCGCAGGCTGCGGCCCACGAAGAAGGAAATAAAAGAGAAGGTTTACGAATTATTAAGATTGGTTCAGTTAGAGCAATTGGCTGACCGCTATCCCTCCCAGCTTTCCGGCGGACAGCGCCAGCGGATTGCATTGGCGCGGGCCCTTGCTGTTGAACCGGAAGTGCTCCTGCTGGATGAGCCGTTTGGGGCACTCGATGCCAAGGTACGCCAAGAGCTGAGGCATTGGCTGCGGGAGATTCATCAAAAATTGAACATTACGACCGTTTTTGTTACCCATGATCAGGAAGAGGCACTGGAAATGGCTGATACAATTGTGGTCATGAACAAGGGGATGGCCGTGCAGATTGGGTCCCCGGAAGAGGTTTACCATCGGCCTGCCAACGCCTTTGTCTATAGCTTTTTAGGCAGAGTGAATAAATTGGCCGGTGCGGCTTTATTGGAAACAACCGAGCGGGTAACTGATTTAGAAAATGGGTTGGCCGGTTATATTCGGCCCCATGAAATTGTTTTGAAAAAAATACCGCAGGAACAGAGCATTCCTGTGGAAGTATCCCATGTCCATGCTGTCGGCTCCACCGTGCGGATCCAAATAAAGAGGTGTGCGGCAGACGATTATTACGAGGCCGAATTGACCACGGAAAAATACAAGGAATTGGGGAGTGTAAAAAAAGGCGACGTCCTTTATGCCGAATTTAATAATATTGTAGTCTTCAGAAATGATCGTGAAGCTGACCAGCCTTTTGAAGATCCAAAAAAATTAAGTGCTGCCCTACATTAACCTGAAAGTGGAGAGTGTCCAAATTGGGCTGTCTCCATTTTTATTTTATTAAGCCTGTCGTATGCCCAGGTCCTAATAAAGTCATTTTTGCCAATATCAATGTCAACTCCTGCGGCGATTTTTCCATTCCGGTTTCTAGCCAATATTGGATGACACCAACATGGGCAGAGCAGATATAGGATAGGAGGAAATCAATAGGAACCATGATTCCTTCTTCGTCCAGCTTGGATATAAGAAAACGGTGCATCAGGCTTTTCATCATTTCTTTTAACTTTACTTGAAAACCGGGATCTCCCTTTGGTCCAAGCAAGGCTTTGAGGAAGGGAGCATTATCCTTAAAGTATTCAAATAGTTTCACGATAACGGGAAAGGGTTGATTCTGATTGGTAAAAGACAGAGCATCTTCGGGGGTTATTTCCTGAACAATCTCCTCGATTCCTGAAAAAATTTCGGCTTCACTTTTTTCCAAAAGATCGTATTTATCTTGGTAATGCAGATAAAAGGTTCCTCGATTGATTTTTGCGCTTTCCGTTATATCCCTCACCGTAACGGCCTCAAAGCCTTTTTTTTCCATTAACTCCGTAAACATATCACGGATGAGCCGCTTTGTGCGGAGGACTCGTTTGTCTGTTTGTTTTTTTGGCATGAGATTCCACTCCTTACGATCATTATAATCAGGAGGAGCGGTGATATTCAACATTATGTACAGTATTACAGCACTACTTCAAATTAGGAATATTTTCCTGAATGCCAGCAAATCCTATAAGCGTCATTTTGAACAATAGAGGTGCTTAGTTTTGATGAGCGGTGTTTCCATTTTTGATGTTTCTCAGCTTGAAGGAATGAGAGCAGCCCTGTTTTATTTTATGATTTATTCCTTTTTGGGCTGGGTGTTGGAAAACAGTTTCAATTTTTTTACGAAGGGGAAATTTTTAAAGGACAACTTTTTGTACGGGCCGTTTAAACCAATGTATGGTTTCGCTCCGTTACTATTAGTTTTATTGGCGGCACCTGACCTCCACTGGGGGCTAGTGCTCTGTTTCGTCATTCCGACAGCTGTTGAATATGTCAGCGGTGCTTTACTGAAAAAGCTGTTCAATCAACAATGGTGGGATTATTCGGATAAACGCTTTCAGCTTCATGGCCACATATGTTTGCCGTTCTCTATTTGCTGGACCGTGCTTTCATTGATATTTTTAGAATGGATTCATCCCGCTGCCATAAACGTTTACGAGGCCGTAAATCCATACTGGAACTGGGTTTGGTCGGCGGTGGGCTTATATTTTCTGGCTGATTTGGTGCTTACAGTAAGAAGGCATGCAATTGCCAATTTAGTTATAGAAGAAATTCATTCGGAATAAAATGGCTTGGCAACTGATTAGGCTTAAAGCTTTTTTCCGGCAGCTAAAAAACAATCATGAAACTCCTTCAGTTAAATAGAAGGAGTTTTTACTTTTAAATAGAAATATGGAACAGGATCTTAAAAGGGGTTCTTTTGAAGAAGGTGTATATAAAGGCTGGGATTTCCCTCATGCTCCCGTTCTTATATTTCATAATTTCCGGCTGGGGAATGAGTTTTCTTTGCTACAAAGGGATTATATGGCCAAATTATACTTTTCCAACCGTCTTTAGTGGCAAAATATAAGCCTGTTTAACCTTGGCATAATGTACTAGTGAAGGCACTGAGGGCAAATCCAAATAAGGTAACGCGATTTTGTTGATCGCAGCCTCCGCACTGCTAACCTCCCAGTGTTCATGGCGGATTTCTCCTCGCAGCAGCAGACGGCCGAAATCAGTAAACAAAGTATAGCGTTCGAGGAGCCAAAAGCTTAAACTATTAGGCTCAACTGGCACAGCTGCTTCCAAACTGGGCCGATAGGCGGCCGAAAATTCTCCGCTTCCAAATTGCTGCTTGCTATTAAAAATAATCTCGCTATTTTTCTGAAGCATGTCCATTTTGGCGAGCCGATACGGCAGGGATAACGTTTTTGCCCCTAACACTGAAGGCAAGTGGTTCGCATCCAGTTCAAAAAAATATACCCCGCTAACTCCACCGTATTTCACATAAGTTCTGACATTTAACTCTAAATAAGAATTCAGCAGAGGAATTTCCGGCATCCAGTGAAATCGCTGATGGCGGACTCGGAAGGGGAGAATGGTGATCCATGCCTTCTTTTGAAACAAATCCAATTCAAGTTTGGGAGGAAGCAATGGCTGAATCGTATCCGGTTCTGCCTCCCAATGGCAAAAAAGTATATCTTCCCATGTTTGGGTCATAATCCATTGATTCATTTTATGCAAAAATTCCTTTCAAAATGATTGACATTCAAATGTTTATTTGAATATCATATACTCAAACGAACATTTGAATGAAGTGGGTGAACCTATGAACGAGCGTGACGTATGCGAGGCAGTCTGCGAGAGCAGTGAAAAAACTTCACTCCTTAAACAGCAGATTGACCAAAGCCACCATATTGTGGAAGTCACGAAGCTTTTTAAGGCATTATCGGATGAGACAAGAATGAAAGCCGCCTATGCATTGACCCTTGAAAAGGAACTCTGCGTATGTGATGTGGCACAAATTATTGGAGCAACAACAGCAACGGCTTCCCATCATCTGCGGCATTTAAAAAGTCTTGGACTCGCCAAATATAGAAAAGAAGGCAAGCTTGTTTATTATTCCCTTGATGACGATCATGTAAAACAATTAATCCGCATCGCATTTGCCCATCAGGAGGAATTGGCAAGCAGAGGGTAACCCTATGTATGGAGGGGATGGATATTTATGCGAAGTAATATCGATTTAAGGGAAGGTTAGTTTAAAAAGAGAATGGCTCAATCAACACATGGGCTTTTGGGGGGGATAAAGTTGGGACATCATCATCAACACGGACATCACCATGGACACCATCACGATCATCAACCATCAAATTACGGGAAGGCGTTTGGTTTTGGTATAACCTTAAATGTCATTTTTATTATTGTAGAAGTGGCATATGGAATTCTTGGCGATTCTTTAGCATTACTTGCGGATGCAGGTCATAACCTTAGTGATGTTTTAGGACTTGTCATCGCATGGATCGCCGTTTGGTTAGGAAAAAAAGCACCGACAACCAAATTAACGTATGGCTACAAAAAGAGTTCCATTCTTGCGGCACTTTTTAATGCAGTGTTTTTGCTTGTTGCCATTGGAGCCATCGCTTGGGAAGCCATTCAAAGGTTTTCCACATCTGCTCCTGTTGCCGGAAAAACGGTGATAGTCGTTGCTTTAATTGGTATTGTGATTAACACGGTTACCGCACTTTTGTTTATGTCTGGAAGAAAAAATGATTTAAATATTCGCGGGGCATTTCTGCACATGGCGGCTGATGCCTTGGTTTCACTTGGTGTAGTGATTTCTGGTTTTATCATGATTTGGTCTGGCTGGGAATGGATTGATCCGCTCGTCAGCTTATTAATTGCCATCGTCATTTTCATTGGGACTTGGAGCTTATTACGTGAGTCGCTAAGTTTATCTCTCGATGCTGTTCCCGCGGGGATTGATATGGATAAAATCAATCATTATTTAAAAAATTTGCCAACCGTCATTGAAGTACATGACTTGCATGTTTGGGCAATGAGTACGACTGAGCCGGCATTGACTGTTCATCTTATCCGTACAGATATAACGGATAACGATCAATTGCTGCAGAAATTACACAAGGAACTGCATGATCAGTTTGGGGTTGAACATAGTACCATTCAAATTGAAAAGGGTGAGTACCGCTGTTCGCAGGCTCCATTTGATGTGATATAAACGTTTTGACGAATACAGGGTGGTTTCACAGCCATCCTTTTTTACTGCACATCTGGAATAGATGATTATTGTGTGAGAGATATTAAGTTTAACACTCCCATGAAATAGGAGATAAAAATGTTTATTGTCTTTATAGTGGTATCCTACTTATTAGCCGGGCTTGTACTATTGTTCTCACCTAAAAGGTTAACTAAACAAGAAATATACATGGCATGGATCATTATATCATTCATCACATTATTATCTGATACAATCTTCGGACTCCTTTTGGATCAGTATGATTTATTGGATGGGCAGGGGCCGCAGCCGTTAGATTTATTTGTGGAACTGACATTACCTGCTTTATTTGGGATTTTGTATATGAATTTTATGCCGGGTGAAACAAGAAAATTTATTCCGTACATGGTGTTTTGGATTGTGTTTTCAGTTCTATATGAACAATTTTCCCGATATACAGGTTATGTGAACTATAAAGGGTGGAATGGATGGTATTCAGCATTGTTTTACCTGTTTGCATGTCTTTTTATGAGGTGGCATTTCAGGTTTATTCGAAAAGGAATAACTAAAGATTAGTCTATTGCAATCATACAAGAAGAAAGAGGCTGTCTATTAAGGGGTCTGACCCCTTAATAGACAGCCTCTTTGATGAAACATTCCATTTTATGAGTCTTGTGTCAAGGCTTTTCGGTCGATCGCTTCAGGCTGTTTTTCTAACCATCCATGTTTCACCATAATCCTGTAGGATAATGCCCCAGCCTCCATCGCATGGGTAAAAACTTTACTATAGTTCAAAAGTATGTCTGATCTGAAGCTTGAACCTAGTGATGCGCCATAGTATGTAAGTGCTGCATTTATTAAAAAACCTGAGTGGAACATAATCAATTTGTCAGAAAAAGGACTCACAGTAGAATCAGTAATTTCGGCATCCCATTTATCGGGTATTGGTAAATTATCTTGGATTAATATATCATTAAAGCTTTCAGCATCCTTCCCTGCAAGTTTCATGTTTTTTATCATAAAATCACGAACATCTTCCGACTCCGCTACCTGACTAAAAGCTAAACTTAGCGACTTGATAAATCCAGTTTTCGTGGAATTAAAGAAAAGGGTGCTGATTTCCGAACCATTTAGCGGTCTTTTATCACCAACTAAATTAGAAATCATCCCTGTTGTTTCCATAAACTTTGCCCCCTGTGGTGATGGAATTGTGGGGACACTTGCGAATTTTTGCTGCCCCTTAGCCAATTCTACGATCTTTTGAAACAAATCCTTAGAGGTAGCTGTACATTCAAAAAAATAATCTTGTAAGTCTCTCCGCTCGAAGTTTGTAATTGCTAAGCTATAGGCGGTTAACCCATGTATGGTCATAATATACGAGTAAAATAGCAGAAATTGATCAGAGAACAGGCGAGGAGCATTAACATTCACGTCACTCTCTGTAAATCCTATTGGAATTTGGAAATTGGCGTTTTTCAGGAATTCTGAGATTTTCGTAATATGGCTCTCCGATAACTGTAATGATAATTCTAAAATAGATTTAATCTCATTGTTTTCAACAATGTTAAGAAAATATTTGTATACACATATTGACATACTATCTCCCGTGTATTGAAGCCAAAGTGCGGATACTTCCGCAGCGGTTAACGAGTTTGTTTTTGTATCCCTAAATATTCCCAAAGGAAATACCTCCAATATAGTGTGATTGTGAGATTATTTTATGATAGTGGTATAAAACTATACGGATAAATCGGAGGACTTTCCGTTGTACTGTCTAATCTATGGAGCATGGTAACTTTGTGAGGCCTTAAAAGTTTGTTGTTCCAGCCACGGCTAAATGCCCGTTATAAAACAAATTCCATGGTTCAACCTGGTCCAATCCAGCATATTTCCTCTATGTTCATAGTTTCGCCACATGATTTTTAACATTATGTGAACAAATTCACATTACCAACATTTTTACCTTAAATTACGTTATATTTTATGTGTGAAATCATTCAGTACTTATTTTAGAAAGGAAGCGACCTTCAATGTTCGTAAATTGGTTAAGAGGCAGTAAAATTTCATCAGCTATTTTATTAGTTTTTCGTTTAGTCTTGGGTTATACATTTATTTCAGCAGGTTTTCATAAATTAACAGGTGGAGGCTTTGATGCTTCAGGCTTTTTAAAAGGAGCGATTGCAAATCCAGTAAGCTCTGAGGGCGAGGTTTTATACGGATGGTATGTTTCATTCCTAAAACATTTTGCTCTGCCAAATGTTGATATCTTTAATACAATCGTCCCTATTGGCGAGTTCTTAATTGGCTTAGGCTTAATCCTTGGCTGCTTAACTACAGCAGCAGCATTCTTTGGATTGGTCATGAACTTTTCATTCTTCCTTGCAGGCACTGTTTCTTCCAACCCGCAAGATATTTTCTTAGGTTTCTTTATCGCATTCAGCGGCTTCAATGCAGGAAGATACGGCCTAGACCGCTGGGTAATTCCATTCATCCGCAAAACAGTATTTAAACAAAAAGCTAGTCCAGGCCAGACAGTTTAGATAATCTAATTTAAAAGGTGCCCCCATTCCAATGGGGGCACCTTTTTAAGCTTACGCATTTGTCTCTATTAGTCTATATCCGTCACTTCATCGCTTAATGTAGAAGGACTTAGGCGCCGTCAATGAGAACATTTTTGTTGCAATTTTATGGATAAGTTTCTAGAATTGATTTACAAAAAGGTTAAAATGAGGTGTACCATTTGGAGATGGTAATCAAATATTTGTCGGCGCTTATTTTGCCAGGCCTATTGGTCATGCTGTTTTCACGCGTAACCTATAATCGCCTGATTGGACTTGTCTTAACGGTTGCCCTGATTGCGGCATCTGTCTATAAAGGATACACAAATGCCTTTCCTCTAATCGTTGTTGATGCCTTCTCGTTAACGGCGGGCTTCTGGCTTGCGGCAAAAATGAAGCCAAAACCGGCCGGCACAAAAGAATAATCAGAGTCTGCCTGCTTGGGCAGGCTTTTTTGTTTACATAGCATACCACTTAATGGAAATAACGATAAAAAAACGAATATTAGTTCGCATATTTGTGGTTTGTTTTTGGTGGAATGTGGTAGAATGTTAGTATTGAATTTTAGAATGCGGAGGACGGGAGGGAACAATTGTGAAAGATCAATTTGAGTTAGTTTCCAAATACTCACCTCAAGGGGATCAGCCTGAGGCCATTCGTCAATTAGTCGAAGGCATCCATCAAAACAAACGCTATCAAACTCTGCTCGGTGCAACGGGTACAGGGAAAACATTTACGGTTTCCAATGTCATCAAAGAGGTTAACAAACCGACCTTGGTGATTGCCCATAATAAAACCCTGGCTGGACAGCTTTACAGTGAATTTAAAGAATTTTTCCCGAATAATGCTGTAGAGTATTTTGTCAGTTATTACGATTACTATCAGCCGGAAGCCTATGTTCCCCAAACCGATACCTTTATCGAAAAAGACGCCAGCATCAACGATGAAATCGATAAACTGCGGCACTCAGCCACATCTGCCTTGTTTGAACGCAAAGACGTCATAGTTATCGCCAGTGTGTCCTGCATCTACGGTCTCGGTTCACCGGAAGAATACCGCGAGATGGTATTGTCACTCCGGACCGGAATGGAAGTGGAACGGAACCAGCTGCTTAGAAAACTGGTTGATATCCAATATGAACGTAACGATATTGATTTTAAACGGGGAACGTTCCGTGTTCGTGGTGACGTCGTTGAGATTTTTCCAGTTTCCCGGGATGAGCACTGTATCCGGGTTGAATTTTTTGGCGATGAAATCGACCGTATACGCGAAGTCGATGCACTAACTGGAGAAATTATCGGCGAACGCGGCCATGTCGCAATTTTTCCTGCATCCCACTTCGTTACAAGGGAAGAAAAACTGCGCATTGCAATAGAAAATATTGAAAAAGAACTAGAAGAGCGGCTGGCCGAACTAAGAGCGGAAGAAAAACTGCTGGAGGCGCAGCGTCTTGAACAAAGGACACGATATGATTTAGAAATGATGAGGGAAATGGGATTCTGCTCAGGGATTGAGAACTATTCCAGGCACTTGACACTGCGTCCGGCCGGCTCCACTCCTTATACCCTGCTTGATTTCTTTCCGGAGGACTTCCTCTTGGTCATAGATGAGTCTCATGTCACCCTGCCGCAAGTGAGAGGAATGTTCAATGGCGACAGGGCCCGGAAACAGGTGCTGGTGGATCATGGATTCCGGCTGCCGTCTGCGATGGATAACCGGCCGCTGATGTTTGACGAATTTGAAAAGCATATTCACAATGCGATTTTTGTATCAGCCACTCCTGGACCATTTGAAATCGAACATACACCGGTAATGGTCGAACAAATCATCCGGCCGACCGGCCTGCTCGATCCAACGATCGATGTCCGGCCGATTGAAGGGCAAATTGATGATTTAATCGGTGAGATTCAAGAGCGGACCAAACGCAATGAACGGGTGCTGGTAACGACGCTGACAAAGAAAATGTCTGAGGACTTAACCGATTATTTGAAAGAAATTGGCATAAAAGTCCAATATCTGCATTCCGAAGTCAAAACGCTGGAGCGGATTGAAATTATCCGCGAGCTCCGTCTCGGCAAATATGACGTACTTGTTGGAATTAACCTGCTGCGGGAAGGCTTGGATATCCCGGAAGTATCGTTGGTCGCTATATTGGATGCCGATAAAGAAGGCTTCCTCCGTTCCGAACGGTCGCTGATCCAAACAATCGGCCGGGCAGCCCGGAATGCCAACGGCCAAGTCATCATGTATGCCGACCGGATCACCGATTCCATGGAAAAGGCGATCAGCGAAACGAAACGCCGCCGCGAGATTCAGGAAGAATTCAATCGCAAGCACGGGATTACTCCCCAAACGATTCAGAAAGATATTCGCGAAGCCATCCGGGCGACACATGCTGCCGAGGATCAGGAAGAGTACAAGCCAACAGCAGCCTTTGGCAAGCTGAACAAAAAAGAACGGGAAAAGCTGATAGCCGATATGGAAAAAGAAATGAAAGCAGCGGCAAAAGATTTAAACTTCGAACGTGCCGCCGAGCTTCGTGATTTAATTTTGGAATTGAAAGCGGAAGGATGACGAAACAATGGCGATGGAAAAATTAATTGTCAAAGGCGCCAGGGCCAATAATTTAAAAAATATTGATGTCACCATTCCGAGAGATAAGCTTGTTGTATTAACGGGACTTTCCGGATCAGGAAAGTCCTCACTCGCGTTTGATACGATTTATGCAGAAGGCCAGCGCCGATATGTGGAATCCTTATCGGCCTATGCCCGGCAGTTTCTCGGCCAAATGGATAAACCGGATGTGGATACAATTGAGGGATTATCCCCTGCCATATCCATTGACCAAAAAACGACCAGCAACAACCCGAGGTCAACGGTTGGAACGGTGACAGAGATTTATGATTACTTAAGATTGCTTTTTGCCAGGGTGGGACATCCAACCTGTCCCATCCATAATATTGAAATCTCCTCCCAAACGATTGAACAAATGGTCGACCGGATCCTCGAATACCCGGAACGGACAAAAATGCAAATTCTTGCCCCGGTTGTTTCCGGACGCAAAGGGCAGCATGTAAAAGTTCTTGAGGACATTAAAAAGAAAGGCTTTGTCCGTGTGCGTGTGGACGGAGAAATGTTTGACTTAAGCGAAGAAATCGAATTGGATAAAAACAAAAAGCATTCCATTGAAGTAGTGGTCGACCGCATTGTTGTAAAAGAAGGAATGGCAGCGCGGGTAGCGGACTCTCTTGAAACGGCCCTCGAACTTGGTGAGGGAAAGGTGGTCGTGGATGTCATTGGCCAAGAAGAGCTTATTTTCAGTGAAAACCATGCCTGCCCGATTTGCGGTTTCTCCATAGGAGAATTGGAACCGCGGATGTTTTCGTTCAATAGCCCATTTGGTGCCTGTCCGGAATGTGACGGCCTAGGCTCCAAGCTGGAAGTCGACCTTGACCTTGTGATACCCAACAAAGAACTGACATTGAGGCAGCATGCGATTGCTCCTTGGGAGCCGACCAGCTCACAGTATTATCCGCAGCTGTTAGAAGCGGTTTGCAGCCATTACGGAATCGACATGGATATTCCGGTAAAGGATATACCAGACCAACTTCTTGACAAAATTTTATACGGATCCGGTCATGAAAAAATCTATTTTAAGTATGAAAATGATTTTGGCCAAACACGCGAAGGCTACATCCAATTTGAAGGTGTCTTAAACAATGTGGAGCGGCGCTATAAAGAGACAAGCTCTGATTATATCCGTGAGCAGATGGAAAAATATATGGCTCAGCAGCATTGCCCTGCTTGCAAAGGCTACCGTTTGAAAAAAGAAAGCCTTGCGGTGTTGATTAATGGTCATCATATTGCCCATGTAACCGACTTTTCGATTGGAGAGGCCGTGCAATATTTCGCTGGTTTGGAGCTTTCTGATAAAGAAACCCAGGTTGCCAAGTTAATTCTGCGTGAGATTAATGAACGGCTTGGTTTCTTAATAAATGTAGGCCTTGATTATTTAACACTCAGCCGGATGGCCGGAACCCTTTCCGGCGGGGAAGCCCAGCGGATTCGGCTGGCTACCCAGATCGGGTCGAGGCTTACAGGCGTATTATATATTTTGGATGAACCGTCCATTGGATTGCACCAGCGGGATAATGACCGTCTGATTGAAACACTGCAAAACATGCGCGATATCGGGAATACGTTGATTGTCGTCGAACATGATGAAGACACGATGCTGGCAGCAGATTATTTGATTGATATTGGGCCAGGGGCCGGGGAACACGGGGGTGAGGTCATCTCGGCAGGAACGCCGGCAGAAGTGATGGCCGATCCGAATTCATTGACAGGCCAGTATCTGTCCGGCAAGAAATTTATCCCGCTGCCATTGGAACGTCGCAAGCCAGATAGCCGATTTGTGGAAATCAAAGGAGCCGCAGAAAATAATCTGAAAAACATCAATGTCAAATTCCCTCTAGGAATGTTTATTGCCGTAACTGGGGTTTCAGGTTCCGGGAAAAGCACATTGATTAATGAGATTCTTCATAAGTCGCTGGCACAAAAGTTAAACAGGGCGAAAATGAAACCGGGGCAGCACAAGAGCATTAAAGGTCTTGAGCAGCTGGAAAAAGTCGTGGACATCGATCAATCGCCAATTGGAAGAACACCTCGTTCCAACCCGGCCACTTATACTGGCGTGTTTGACGATATTCGTGATGTGTTTGCTGCAACGAATGAAGCCAAAGTCCGCGGTTACAAAAAGGGCCGCTTCAGTTTCAATGTCAAGGGCGGCCGCTGTGAGGCGTGTAAGGGCGATGGGATTATCAAAATTGAAATGCACTTTTTACCTGATGTTTATGTTCCTTGTGAGGTTTGCCATGGGAAACGGTATAACCGTGAAACCTTAGAGGTTAAATACAAAGGAAAAAATATTTCAGATGTCCTGGACATGACTGTAGAGGAAGCATTGAAATTTTTCGAAAACATTCCGAAAATCAGCCGAAAAATCCAGACTATTTATGATGTAGGGCTTGGCTACATGAAGCTTGGCCAGCCGGCGACTACCCTTTCAGGCGGAGAGGCACAGCGTGTCAAGCTCGCTTCGGAGCTGCACCGCCGCTCAACGGGCAAAACCTTTTATATTTTGGATGAACCAACGACGGGACTACATGTGGACGATATCTCTAGACTGTTGGTTGTCCTGCAGCGTTTGGTGGAAAATGGCGATACTGTTTTGGTGATTGAGCACAATCTTGATGTTATAAAGACCGCTGATTATTTGATCGACCTTGGACCGGAAGGCGGCGACAAAGGCGGAACCATTGTGGCGACAGGGACTCCAGAAAAGGTGGCAGAGGTACCGGAATCGTATACAGGCAAATATCTAAAACCGATTTTGGAGCGGGACCGGACGCGCATGCGCCAGCAAATAGAACAGAAAAGTACGATCAATGCATAGGCTCCAAAGAGCTGAAATCCTGTCAAAAGGGATTTCGGCTCTTTTTATTTCGATATAATAGTCCTGTTTTTTTAAAAAAGCAACGAAACTTATGACCTTCTCAATCGTAAAATAATGGATAAGGGGGAAGAACGAAATGGATACTAGAAAAATACTTTCGAGTTTGTGTTATTTTAGCATATTTTTTGCCGGTTTTATTTTTCCGTTGGTGGTTTGGCTGGCAAGCGGAGATGACATCACGAAGCATCATGCCAAAAAATCCTTGCTGTCGCATCTTATTCCACTATTTTGTGTACCGGTGATTGTGTTGATTTTCATTTTTGAGTTTGTTGGCTTGGGGAATGAAATCCCAGTGTTTTCAATGATCAGTATGGCGGTTCTTGCGATTGTTTCTCTAGTGGTAGTCATTTGGAACATCGTGAAAGGCGTAAAGGTGCTTATTTCTGAATAGATTTAGTAAAGAAGTAAAAGGCAGGCTTGTACATTTGGGATTGCTGCAATGACATAAATGAAATTTAATTCTGATCATTTTGAGGTGGAAAAGATGAAAGAGGAACGCAAGCGGATTTTAAAAATGGTTGAAGAGGGAAAACTGACAGTTGATGAAGCCTTGACGCTGCTGGATGAACTGGAGAAAGACCAAAAAACTATGGAGCAAAAGCAGGAACAAATCTTGAACGAGCTCTCCACTGTGGTCGAATTCCAGGAATCCAAAAAAGAAGATCCATTCAATGCGAAGTTGCAATCAACCAAGGAAAAGATTTTTGAATTCGTCGACTCTGCGCTAAAAAAAATCAAAGATATGGATTTTGATTTGAATTTTGGCCACTCCATCGATATTTCACACATTTTCCAGCATGGGGATGCCAATGTGCGTGATCTGGATATCGACATTGCTAATGGTTCAGTCCAACTTTCTGCCTGGGACCAGCCGGATGTCCGCGTGGAATGTCAAGCCAAGGTTTACCGAGTGGAAACACAGGACCAAGCCCGGGAGAATTTTTTGCGGGATGTTGTTTTTTCACTGGAAAGCGGCCGGCTGCGTTTTGTGACCCAGCAGAAATGGATGAAGGTTGATGCGGTCATCTATCTGCCAAAGGCGGACTTTAACAAGGCCCGAATCAGATTGTTTAACGGCTCTATCACCGGCAGCGGTTTCCATGCGAATGAATTGCGGGTCAAAACAGCAAACGGGAAAATCAATCTAGAGGGAATAAATGGGAAAAAGGCTGAGATCGAAACAGCGAACGGAAAGATTTCCGTTACACACAGCCAGTTCGAACAGCTTGAGGCAGAGACGATAAACGGCACGATCATTTTGGAAGGGGATTATCAAAAGACAGAAGCTGTATCATTTAACGGATCGATAACAGCTGCTCTAACCGGTGCGCGCAGTGAATGGCTCCATGCCAAGACCACGACGGGATCACTTGATTTGTCCATTCCAGAAGGCATAACGGTTAAAGGAGAGCTTAAAACAAATCTTGGCGGGTTTAACCTTCAACTGACCGGTGTACAAATTCTGGAGGAAAAAAGCGAAATGATCCAAAAATCGCTTCGGTTTCAATCCGTCGATCAGCCTGATGTAGACTTAAAGGTTTATGCAGATACAAAAACAGGTTCGGTTACATTAAAAAAATCATTGATATAAGTAGGAGTATAGGGTATGAGATGGTTAATTGGGTGTTTAATCAATGCCGTTTTGTTTATGGCATTCGCAGGATATTTTCATGATAGTTTTTACCTGACCGGATTTTGGGCCGCGCTTCAGGCGAGTATCCTGTTATCCATCTTAAATATTTTGGTTCGTCCGCTGTTAATCTTATTGACCCTGCCGGCAACTGTTTTGACAATGGGACTGTTTCTATTTGTCATAAATGCGATTACACTGGAGCTGACCGATTATTTTATGGGGGATGCCTTTGAAATCTCAGGTTTTGGGATGGCCCTGTTTCTTTCGGTGCTCATGTCACTAGTCAATCTCATCATACAAAAAACCTTGCTGGAACCGTCCAGGTCCTCGAAACGAAAATGAAAAAGGTGTCTGCCGCAACGATGTGGCACACCTTTTTTTTGTTTTTGCATGAACGAAAGTATGGTTCTTGGTTAAAAAATGTTAAAATAGGTGGTAATGGATTAAACCAAGAGAAAACGGATAATACCGTTTTAACTGTTAAAAGGAGGGGCCCTCTTGCCTAAAGTGCGTACGAAAGATATTTTGGAAAAATTTCAACTAGAATTGATTAGTGGAGAGGAAGGAATCAACCGCCCAATCACCACCAGCGATATTTCGCGTCCAGGTATTGAAATGGCTGGTTACTTTGAATATTATCCGGCAGACCGCATCCAGCTGCTGGGAAAAACGGAACTTTCCTTTTTTGAAGGATTGCCCGATCGGGAAAAGTTGTCCAGAATGGAGCAATTATGTACGGACATTACCCCTGCCATTATTGTGACGAGAGGGCTGGATGTGCCGCCTGAGCTAATCGAAGCCTCTGAGCAGGAATCTGTTCCCGTCTTAAGAGTGCCAATGAAAACTACCCGTTTTTCCAGCAGGCTGACCAACTTTTTAGAGAGCAAATTAGCACCGACTACTGCAGTTCATGGCGTTTTGGTAGACGTTTATGGAATTGGCGTGCTGATTACTGGAAAAAGCGGTGTCGGTAAGAGTGAAACGGCACTGGAATTGGTGAAACGCGGCCACCGGCTTGTGGCAGATGATTGTGTCGAAATCCGCCAAGAGGACCAGGACACATTAGTCGGAACCTCTCCGGAACTGATTGAGCATTTACTAGAAATACGCGGGCTGGGCATTATCAATGTCATGACACTTTTTGGCGCAGGTGCAGTCCGAAGCAATAAGCGGATTACTTTAGTCATTAACTTGGAAATATGGGATGCCAAAAAGCAGTACGATCGTCTAGGTCTTGATGAAGAGACAATGAAAATTATCGATACTGAGATTCCTAAACTGACGGTACCTGTCCGCCCTGGACGAAACCTTGCCGTTATCATCGAAGTGGCCGCTATGAATTTCCGATTAAAAAGAATGGGTGTGAATGCCGCTCAGCAGTTTACGGACCGGCTTTCCGATGTCATCGAAGACGGCGACCATGATGAGCTGTAGTTAAAAGGGGAGAGAAGAATGATGAACGAAAATATTCAGCCGCTGAATCCAATTGCCTTTTCACTAGGTCCGATTGAGGTTCATTGGTATGGCATTATCATTGGCTGCGGTCTGGCACTGGCACTTTTCTTGGCCATCCGTGAGGAAAAACGGCGCGGGCTTCCGAAAGATACGTTTGCCGATTTAATGTTGTGGGCGATACCCATTGCAATTATTTCAGCCAGGATTTACTATGTTGCTTTTGAGTGGGATTATTATCAAAACCATCCTGGTGATATTATAAAAATATGGAATGGCGGCATTGCCATCCATGGAGCATTGATTGGTTCTGTCATAACGGCTTATGTGTATTGTAAAACGCGGGGGATTTCTTTTTGGAAACTGACCGATATTGCTGCACCAAGTATTATTCTCGGACAAGCCATTGGCCGCTGGGGAAATTTCATGAACCAAGAAGCGCACGGTGGTGAAGTAACACGATCATTTTTAGAAAACTTGCATTTGCCTGATTTTATCATCAATCAGATGTATATTAATGGCACCTATTATCAACCGACTTTTTTTTATGAATCCATTTGGGATTTTGCCGGGTTTATCCTATTAATCTTGCTTCGCAGAGTCAATCTGCGCCGCGGGGAGATCTTCCTATCCTATTTGATTTGGTATTCGATTGGCCGATTTTATGTCGAAGGATTACGCACAGATAGTTTGATGCTGGGCAGCCTTCGAATGGCACAAATGATTTCCATTGCCCTGATTGTGGCGGCGATTATCATCATCGTATACCGCCGAGCTAGAAGCACTTCAAAGGCACGCTATTTGGATTTGGAAAACTAAGCATAGATAGAAATCGCATTTTTATGGGGGAGATTCAGGGTAATGCTTTTTGACTCATTGAAAAGAGGACTGCTGTCCGGCCTGAAGACGACATGGACGTTAGGAAAAGTTATTTTTCCTGTTACGCTAATTGTGTCAATCCTGCAGTACACACCCGTTTTGCCATGGGTGATCAAATTAATTTCCCCATTAATGAAGCTGATTGGCTTGTCTGGCGATGCGGCGATTCCACTGGTGCTGGGAAACTTTTTGAATTTATATGCTGCGATTGGAGCGATTTTGACGCTCGATTTAACAGTAAAAGAAGTATTCATCTTAGCTGTGATGCTGTCGTTCTCCCACAATTTATTCATTGAATCGGGCGTTGCCATGAGAGCAGGAGTCAAACTGTGGATTGTACTCATCACCCGGCCGGGTTTGGCGGTCGTTTCTGCTGCCGTGATTCATCTAGTCTGGCACGGAGGCGGGCAGGAAGCGAAATACGGTCTGCTGAATGGAACTGCAGAGCAGGCCGCAGGCTGGATGGGGATGATCCTGCAATCACTGGAAAAGGCAGGTCTGGGAATTCTTCAGATGGCGATGATTGTCATTCCGCTAATGATGGTGATTCAACTATTAAAAGATATTAAATGGCTGAACAAATTTTCGCGGACGATGGCTCCAATTACCAAATCACTAGGCATGCAGGAGAACACCTCTACAACGATGGCAGCTGGGCTTCTATTTGGCCTGGCTTATGGGGCAGGTGTTATGATTCAAGCGGTAGAGGATGAAGGGGTTAGCCAAAAGGACATAACACTGGCCTTCCTTTTCCTTATGGCTTGCCATGCAGTAGTAGAGGACACGCTGATCTTTGTTCCGCTGGGGATTCCGATCCTGCCGCTGTTTTTAATCCGATTGGGGACTGCTATCGCCTTAACCCTGATTGTTGGGACGATTTGGAAACGGACAGGCACGCTAAGAAGAAAGGAAGCAATGTATGACTAACCAGATTACCACATTATTGTTCGATTTAGATGGAACTTTAATTGATACAAATGAGTTAATCATAACCACCTATTTGCATACACTGGAAAAATATTTCCCTGGGAAATACACAAGGGAAGATGTTCTTCCGTTTATGGGCCCGACGCTTCATGAGGCTTTTGGCAGTATTGACCCGGATCGTGTCGAGGAAATGATTCTAGAATACCGTGGCTTTAATATTGCCAATCATGATTCGCTGGTTAAGGAATTCCCATGTGTTTATGAAACCCTCGAGAAGCTGTATGAAAATGGATTTAAGCTGGGGATTGTTACGACGAAAAGGCTCGATGTGGCTATGAAAGGCGTTAGGTTGATGAAATTGGATCCGTTTTTTGATGTGGTCATTGCCTATGATCACGTCACTAAGACGAAGCCAGATCCGGAACCCATCTACCAAGCGTTAGAACAGCTAAAGTCGGCCGCTGATGAAACCATCATGGTCGGGGATAATTTTCATGATATTCTAGGAGGGAAGAATGCCGGTACGAAAACCGCGGGTGTCGCCTGGTCGATTAAAGGGCGGGAGTATATAGCAAAATATGAACCAGATTACATCCTAGACCATATGACAGATTTATTAAAAATTGTCGGGGTGTGAGAGGATGAGAAAGACGACCCGTTATCCCGTTGAAGGGGCGAATTCGTTATGGCATGTGTATAAGACGGTGCCGTTTTGGAAGGTCGTAAAAAATTTTATTGTGATTGAGCTGGCCCGCTATACACCGTTTTTAGGCATGAAAAATTGGCTTTATCGCACCTTTCTGGGCATGGAGGTAGGCAGCCAGACTTCCTTCGCATTAATGGTCATGCTTGATGTGATGTTTCCGGAAAAAATCAGCGTGGGCAAAAATACGGTCATTGGCTATAATACGACGATTCTGGCGCATGAATATTTAATTAAGGAATACCGGCTTGGGGAGGTTAGGATCGGCAGCGAAGTGATGATTGGCGCCAATTCCACGATTCTCCCCGGTGTCACGATCGGCGACGGCGCCTTTGTGTCAGCGGGCACGCTAGTCCATAAGGATGTTCCCGCAGGAGCGTTTGTGGGAGGGAATCCGATGAGGGTGATTTATACGAAGGAGCAGCTAGCCGAACGCTGGGCCAATGACCCGATTTATGGAAAAACCAACAGCTGAACAAGAAGCCTTGTCATGATTGACGGGCTTTTTTACTAGATAAAACACAATTTAACCGAAGAGACAGGTGAAACTGTCTTTAATAACGACTCTTAATGACAAAACTATTAGGGAAGAAATCACACAGTCTGTCAGCATGGCTATTATTAGACACAGCTTCACTTGAAAGCAGAGAAACGGTCTTTCATTTGAAAAATGTCGAAAAGTCTGCGTTGATTTATCTGAAATTTACAAAATGATTAATAATTCCAACGAACGTTTTGGAGGGACAATCGATGCTAATAATTTCAACTTTTCACAAAGTATACTTCAATAAAGTGCTATGCATGATGGGGCAATCTGTTGAAAATCGTGTATATTCGGACTTTTCCATTGACGAATGATTTAATAAAGCGTAAACTACTACTATTAACTTTAATCCACTAATATATTAGCATACTAAAGCATTAGAAAAGGATGAGCAGGATGAGTCGCTTATTTATGTTCGAAAAGCCATTAGGAATGCGGGATACGCTTCCAGAAACCTATGAAAAAAAGCATCGGGTCCGGACACAAATGGCAGAAACCATGAGGCAGTGGGGCTACGAGTTTATGGAAACACCGACTCTCGAATACTATGAAACAGTTGGCGCAGCATCGGCGATAAGCGATGCCCAGCTTTTTAAATTGCTTGATAAGGACGGACATACCCTCGTGTTACGCCCAGACATGACAGCGCCAATTGCCAGGGTTGCCGCTTCCAAACTGTTAGATGAAAATCTGCCGATCCGATTGGCCTACACGGCCAACGTGTTCCGCGCCCAGCAGCGGGAAGGGGGACGGCCGGCTGAATTTGAACAAATTGGGATTGAATTTTTAAATGATCAAACCGTTTCCTGTGATGTAGAAGTCATCGCCCTGTTAATTTCTTCTTTAAAGAAAGCGGGATTAACTGAATTTCAGGTATCGATTGGCCATGTAGGATTTGCCCAGGAATTATTTATGCAGATCTTGGGAACGAACGGCCGGGCCACGACTTTAAGGAAATTTTTATATGAAAAAAATTATGTCGGCTACCGCGAGCAGGTCAATTCGTTCCAGCTGTCCACCATCGATAAACAAAGGCTCCTCAAGCTGCTTCAATTGAGGGGAGCCGGTGAGGTCATCGGCAATGCCCTGGATATCATTGAAAATGAAAAAGGCAAACAGGCCATACTCGAGCTGCAGCAGCTTTGGGAAGTAATCAAGGATTACGGTGTCGAGGAGCATGTGAAGTTTGATCTTTCCATTGTCAGCCATATGAGCTATTATTCCGGGATCTTATTTGAGGTTTATGCAGGAAATGTCGGCTTTCCGATTGGGAATGGCGGCCGCTATAGTTTAATAGAGAAGTTTGGAAAAAATGCAACTGCAACGGGGTTTGCCATAAGAGTGGATATGCTGCTTGAGGCACTTGGCGGCGGACCGCTGGAAAACAATGCTCACTGCATTTTATTCAGTCAAGAACGGAGAAAAGAGGCTTTTGGATTGGCAAAAAAAATGCATGAGCAAGGAAACAAAGCGGTGCTGCAGGACATTAATGGTGTCAACGACCTCGATGCGTTCACCAAGAAATTTTCCGACACTACTTATTTAATCGGAGGGCGTAAAGATGACTAACGTACTTACGATTGCCATGCCAAAAGGGCGGATTTTTGAAGAAGCGGCCGAACTGCTTCGCAAAGCAGGCTACAAGCTGCCGCCAGAATTTGATGATAATCGCAAATTAATTATTGAGGTTCCCGAAGAAGGCCTGCGCTTCATTTTAGCTAAGCCCATGGATGTCGCGACATATGTGGAGCATGGGGTGGCTGATGTCGGTATCGCCGGAAAAGATGTCCTGCTTGAAGAAGAGCGTGACGTGTATGAACTGCTTGATCTAAAAATCAGCAGCTGTTATTTGGCGGTCGCTGGGCTCCCTGATACAAAAATGAACGAGGTAGCTCCAAAAGTGGCAACCAAATATCCCAACGTGGCGGAAGCGTATTTCCGGGAGCAAGGCGAGCAGGTTGAGATTATTAAACTGAACGGTTCGATTGAACTTGCGCCATTAATCGGCCTATCTGACCGGATAGTCGATATCGTTTCGACAGGCAGGACGCTAAAGGAAAATGGTCTGGTGGAATATGAAAGAATTCAAGAAGTCACTTCCAGGCTGATAGTCAATCCGGTCAGCTACCGGATTAAAGATTCACAGATTGATGAGATGGTGGAACGTCTTCATGAAGTCGTGGAGGTTTTATAAAATGAGAATCCAAAAAGTAACAGACTTAGTTTCATTAAAACGGTCCATTGAAGCGGGAACCTCCGAACAGCAAGCGGTGGTAAAAGCAATTATCGCCGATGTGCGTTCCCGTAGGGACGAGGCTTTAAGGGAATACACCGAAAAATTTGACCGTATCCAATTAACTGATTTTTCCGTTACCGATTCGGAAATGGAGGAAGCCTATCGTCAAGTGGATGCGGATCTGATTGCTACGATTCGGGAAGCGGCAGAAAACATCCGAATCTATCATGAGAAGCAGCTGCGGCCATCTTGGATGACAACCGAAGAAAATGGAACGATCCTTGGCCAAAAAATTACGGCGTTGGATTCGGTTGGCGTCTATGTGCCGGGGGGAACGGCTGCCTATCCTTCATCGGTTTTGATGAACGTTGTTCCAGCTAAAGTGGCAGGTGTGGAACGGATTGTCATGGTGTCCCCTCCTGATGAAAATGGCAAGCTGCCGGCTGCCGTTCTGGTGGCGGCAAAGGAAGCCGGGGTAAAAGAAATTTATAAAGCAGGCGGCGCACAAGCGATTGCGGCACTTGCTTATGGTACCGAATCCATTAACCCCGTCGACAAAATTACCGGTCCAGGCAATATTTTTGTGGCATTGGCCAAGCGGGAAGTCTATGGCGATGTTGACATTGATATGATCGCCGGACCAAGCGAAATTGCCGTTTTGGCAGATGATACGGCGAAGGCTGCCGAGGTGGCGGCAGACCTGTTGTCACAGGCGGAGCATGACCCAAGAGCCTGCAGTGTATTGGTTACTCCATCAGAGCTGCTTGCTGAGCAGGTCGCAGCCGAAATTGAAAAGCAGCTCGCAACATTGCCGAGACAGGAAATTGCCTCTCGTTCAATTGCCGATTACGGTGCAATTTACATAACAGCTAATATGGAAGAAGCGGTGGCAGCGGTGAATCAATTGGCGCCTGAGCATCTTGAAATACAGTGCGCGAATGCCATTGGATTGTTGGGGAAAATCCGCCATGCCGGTGCCATTTTTATTGGCCGTTACAGCTCAGAGCCTGTCGGTGATTACTTTGCCGGACCGAACCATGTGCTGCCGACAAATGGAACCGCCCGCTTCTCGAGTCCACTGAACGTCGATGATTTTCAAAAGAAATCAAGTGTCATTATTTACAGCGAAACGGCTTTGAAGGAAAATAGCGCAAAAATCGCTTCATTTGCCCGTACGGAGGGCCTTGAAGCTCATGCACGTGCTGTAGAAATCAGAATAAACAATGACAAAAAGAATTTTTAATCTTTTTATTTGCGAATTTCGCTTGGTTATTTGCGAATCGAAAAAGCAGCAGAAAAAATCCAAAGGGGGCAGTCCTCATGACCAGAACCGCAAGCATTGAAAGAAAAACAAATGAAACGAACATTCAATTAAAATTTGAAATAGACGGTGAAGGACAATCTAATCTTGAAACCGGCGTTCCGTTTATGACCCATATGCTGGACTTGTTTACCAAGCATGGCCAATTTGATTTAACGGTTGACGCAAAAGGCGACACGGATGTCGATGACCATCACACTACAGAAGATATCGGGATTTGCTTAGGACAGGCGCTTCGTGAAGCGCTCGGCGACAAACGCGGAATTAAACGGTATGGCAATGCCTTTGTTCCGATGGATGAGGCACTTGCCCAGGTGGTGGTCGACCTCAGCAATCGGCCGCATTTCGAAATGCGCGGAGAGTTCCCGCAGCAAAAAGTAGGAACCTTTGATACGGAGCTGGTATACGAATTTTTATGGAAACTCGCACTCGAGGCGAGAATGAATCTTCATGTCATTGTTCATTATGGAAAAAATACACACCATATGATTGAGGCGGTTTTTAAAGCGCTTGGCCGGGCGTTAGATGAGGCGGCCATGATTGACCCACGGGTTAAAGGTGTTCCATCCACTAAGGGAATGCTGTAATCAAAACAAACAAGGGGTGACAAGCATCGTGATTGGGATTGTCGACTATGGAATGGGAAATCTGTTTAGTGTCAGCAAGGCATTGGAACGTTTGGGCGCCGATTATTATATTTCGGCAGAGGAAGAAGAGCTGCTTCGTGCGGACGCGTTAATTCTTCCAGGTGTAGGGGCGTTCCGTGATGCCATGGAACGGCTTCCAGCGAGCACAGTCAAAAAGTTTGCGGCTTCCGGCAAGCCGCTTTTAGGGATTTGCCTTGGCATGCAGCTGCTGTTTGAAAGCAGCGATGAAAATGGCCTGACAGAGGGCCTTGGGCTGCTTCCGGGACATGTCCGCCGATTTCCAGGTAGTACGAAGGATGGAGAAACCTATAAGGTGCCGCATATGGGCTGGAACCGGCTGACATTTGTTAAGCCGTCACCGCTTTTAGAAAAGTTGGAAGAGGATTATGTGTATTTCGTCCACTCCTATTTTGTCAATGCCAAACAATCCGATGTCATGTTGGCCAAAGCGGATTATCATGAACAGGTTTCCGCTATTGTCGGAAAAGACAATATTTACGGGATGCAATTCCACCCTGAAAAAAGCAGCCGCCTGGGAATGGCACTGCTGGGGAATTTTTTAAAAATGGCCGAAGAAAGGAAAGCAATTCGATGAGTATGATAATCTATCCGGCAATTGATATGCGGGGCGGCAAATGCGTGCGCCTTCTCCAAGGAGATTATGATCAGGAAACCGTCTACGGGGATTCGCCGTTCGGCATGGCCCAGACGTTTGCGGAAACTGGTGCTGAATGGATTCACATGGTGGATCTTGATGGGGCAAAGGATGGGAAGCGGGTGAATGACCGCTTTGTTATCCAAGCCGCCCAGCAGCTGTCCAATGTGAAAATTCAAATCGGCGGCGGCATTCGTTCAGAAGCGGATATTTTCCATTACCTTGAAAATGGAATCGACCGGGTGATTATCGGGAGCATTGCCGTTTCTCAGCCTGAATTTGCTATTGAAATGATTAAAAAGTATGGCAGCAGCATAGCTGTGGGCATTGATGCCAAAAATGGCTATGTGGCCACCCATGGCTGGCTGTCTACATCCGAGGCCAAAGCGGTGGAGCTTGGCAAACGCTTTGCTGATGCCGGCGCCGAAACGTTTATTTTTACCGATATTGCCACCGATGGAATGCTGTCAGGACCTAATATTGCAGCGGTAAAGGAAATGGCAGCGGTGACTGGGAAATATGTGATTGCCTCCGGAGGAGTAAGCAGTTTAGCAGACTTAAAGGCGCTGGCTGATGCAGGCATCCCAGGGGCGATTGTAGGAAAAGCCCTCTATGAAAATCGATTTACGCTGCAGCAGGCTTTAGAAGAGGTGAAGGCATAAATGGCGCTGACGAAAAGAATTATTCCCTGTCTTGATGTCAAAGATGGCCGTGTCGTAAAAGGAATCCAATTTGTTCAACTCCGCGATGCCGGTGATCCGGTTGAGCTTGCCCGTGTTTATGATGAGCAAGGGGCAGATGAACTGGTGTTTTTGGATATTTCCGCTTCCGTTGAGGGGCGAAAAACAATGGTCGAAGTGGTCAAAGCCGTTGCCTCTGAATTGGCCATTCCGTTTACCGTAGGCGGCGGCATCAATTCGCTTGAAGATATGAAAAAAATTCTTCGGGCCGGTGCCGATAAAGTGGCATTGAATACCGCAGCCGTAAACAATCCAGGATTAATTAGAGAGGGCTCCAGTTATTTTGGGTCACAGTGCATCGTGCTGGCGATCGATGCAAAATATGATCCAGAAATCGGAACATGGCGGGTTTATACGCATGGAGGAAGGACCCCTACTGACAAAAAAGTGATTGAATGGGCAAAAGAAGGAATGGAGCGTGGCGCAGGAGAAATTCTCTTGACCAGCATGGACAGTGACGGTGAAAAGAACGGGTTCGATTTAGGATTGACCAAGGCTGTCAGTGAAGCAGTATCGATTCCAGTTATCGCCTCCGGCGGGGCAGGCAATGCGGAGCATTTTGCAGAGGCTTTTACTGAAGGCAAAGCAGATGCGGCACTTGCAGCTTCGATTTTCCATTATAAAGAAACCTCTGTAGAGGAAATCAAAAGTTATTTACGTGAGAAGGAAGTGACGGTCCGATGAATCCGGACACGATTAAATTTGATGAAAAGGGATTAGTCCCTGCGATTATTCAGGATGCAGAAACGTTGGAAGTTTTAACATTGGCTTATATGAACAAAGAATCACTTGGAAAAACGTTAGAAACAGGTGAAACCTGGTTCTTTAGCCGCTCTCGTCAGGAGTTATGGCACAAGGGAGAAACGAGCGGAAACACACAGCAGATTGTCAGCATCGACTATGATTGCGACCAAGATGCGCTGCTTGTAAAGGTGAACCCGAAAGGCCCAGCTTGCCATACGGGTGCTGTCAGCTGTTTTTCACAGGAAGTTACGGAACGGAAATCGAGTTTGGGAGATTACCAAATCCTGCAAACTCTTGAACAAATCATTATCGATCGGGAACGTCAGCGTCCGGAAGGGGCCTATACGACGTATTTATTTGATAAAGGCGTCGATAAGATTTTGAAAAAGGTTGGAGAGGAATCTGCGGAAGTAATTATTGCGGCTAAGAACCGCAGCCATGAAGAACTAAGATGGGAAGCTGCTGACCTTCTTTATCACCTTCAGGTATTGCTGGTAGAGCAAGGCCTTCCATTTAAGGTTGTACTCAAAACTTTAGAAGAGCGCCACAACACGAAGGACCGGTCCTAATGGGCCGGTTTTTGTATTTTCCCAAATTTTTGTTCAAGAGGACAAGATTAGCAAGATCTATTTCGTCTTTGTCGCCATGAAGGGTTCAAGAGGACAAAAAACAATGATGGTGCCCCAATTCTGTCGCCATGAAGCGTTCAAGACGACAAAAGTCAATGTCAGAGCCTCAGTTCTGTCGCCATGAAGCGTTCAAGACGACAAAAGTCAATGCTAGAGCCCCAGTTCTGTCGCCATGAAGCGTTCAAGACGACAAAAGTCAATGCTAGAGCCCCAATTCTGTCGTCATGAAGCGTTCA
>NZ_CALPDF010000050.1 GCF_943193175.1 Neobacillus muris | reverse complement strand
GAGGAAGCTCCCCGGCACGCCCGCGGAAAGCGAAGCGCCTGGAGCGCAAATCAACCGACAATTCGCATAGACAACTACTAATAATATTATACCGTATTAACGCGGTGAATTAATAAAGAATAAAGATAAAATAAAAGCTGTCGAAGGTTTTTCGACAGCCTGAGAAAGCCTCGGGCTTTCTTTTTTTCGTTATTTTGTCATAAAATCGTGACTTTGACACTCAAATTAGGTGGTAAAATGTTTGTATAAGAAAGAGAATCATTCTCAGTTAACATAAAAAAGGGTGATCAGGCATGTTTGGTTCGTTAAAAGCAGGCGAAAAAGGAAAAATAATCGATATTTCCAATGTAAGCCATCTTGTTCAAAGGCGTTTACTTGATCTTGGGATTACGGAAGGTTCAGAAGTATGTGTCAAATGTGTAATGCCATTTGGGGGTCCGATCATGATTGAATCATGCGGGCAATGTGTTGGAATCCGCCGCAAAGAAGCAGTTCAAGTGGAAGTGGTGAAAGTATGATGGAAATCGCTTTAATTGGCAATCCAAACACAGGAAAAACCTCATTATTTAATAACCTTACAGGCTCATATGAGTACGTTGGCAACTGGAGCGGTGTAACAGTAGAGAAAAAAGTCGGTATTTTCAAAAATAATATTGGCAGATTAATTGATCTGCCAGGAGTGTACACCCTTAATCCGCTATCTAGGGATGAGGGAGTGGTGACTTCCTTTTTTCTAAATGAAACGGTGGACCGGCTGCTAAATATACTCGATGCGTCCCAATTGGATCGCAATCTGCACTTGACCCTGCAATTGCTTGAGTTTGGGAAGCCCATGTTGATTGGTTTAAATATGATGGATGTTGCCGGCAGGCGCGGGATTCAAATTGATGCCCGCAAGCTTTCTGAAAAACTGGGTGTTCCCGTTGTGCCTGTTGTGGCCCGGAGCGGCAAAGGCTGTGATAAGTTGGTTGATGTGATTTCCACAAAATCAAGCCAGCCTCAAAGCGGAAACCCGGTGGCATATGGAAATGAGATGGAATTGGCAATCGCCGAACTATCACATGAGCTCGAAGGCCGTACTGAACATTCCCCTCGGTTTCTTGCGGTTCAATATTTTGAAGGAAATGAATACGTAAGAAATTACCTTCATCAAATTTCAGATGCAGAGAAGCTTAGGACCATTGCCTTAAATTTGGAGGCAGCTCTAAAACTAAATTATAACAGTAAAACAACTGCCAGCTTCATCTATCAAAAAAGGAAAGAAACCATTGAAGCGATTACTTCCATTGCAGCCGTCAAAAAGGATGCAGTTGTTCCGCTCACTGATAAAGTTGACCACATTGTCACGAATAAGTATTTAGGAATGCCGATCTTTCTATTCTTTATGTATTTGATGTTTATGCTAACGTTCGATTGGCTTGGAACTCCATTATCTGATGCCTTGGATGCGCTGCTGACCGGCCCGGTTACTTCCTGGTTTGAAGCAGCTTTAGCATATGCGGGGGCTTCAGAATTTATTCATGCACTGGTCATTGAAGGGCTAGTAGCAGGCGTGGGCGGGGTTTTAGTGTTTGTGCCGCAAATATTTATTTTATTCTTCTTTATTTCTCTGTTAGAGGATTCTGGGTATATGGCTCGTGTGGCGTTGGTTATGGACCGCATTATGGAATCAGTTGGGTTAAACGGCAAAGCTTTTATTCCAATGATGATTGGATTTGGCTGCAATGTTCCGGGAATAATGGCAGCAAGAACAATCGAAACCCCGCGTGAACGGCTTTTAACGATTTTGCTGACACCATTAATGTCTTGTTCAGCACGGCTTCCAGTTTATGCGTTATTTGTCGGGGCATTTTTTGTCGGCCATAAGGCATTTATTGTGTTAAGCTTGTATGTCCTAGGGATTGTAGTAGCACTAGTATTGGCAAAAGTATTTTCTTCCACCCTGTTAAAATCAGAAACCTCTTTATTTGTCATTGAACTGCCGCCATACCGGCTTCCGCAGTTTCAGTCTTTATGGAGAAGCACTTGGGATAAAGGGAAAGGATTTGTCAGGAAGGCGGGTACCTTTATTTTTGCAGGTTCTGTGTTTATCTGGTTATTATCCTATGCCGGTCCTGGAGGGGTAAAAGTCAATATGGACCACAGCTTTATGGCGGCAATTGGCGGAGTGCTTGCCCCTGTCTTAACACCGATAGGCTTTGGTACCTGGCAGGCTGCGGCTTCGCTGATTACTGGTTTCCTTGCTAAAGAGTCCATCATTTCTACGATGAATATCATTTACTTCGTTCCAAAGAGTTCAAGTCTGCAAGGGCTATTGGCGAGTTACTACACACCGCTTGCTGCTTTTAGCTTCATGGTATTTATCTTATTATATATTCCGTGTTTAGCAACCACCGCAACAATTTATAAGGAAACAGGCTCGAAAAGATGGACGGCCTTTGCCCTTGGGTATCCATTGGTGATAGCTTACCTTCTATCTTTTATCATTTATCAAGGCGGTAAACTGTTAGGGTTTGTATAATACACATGGGAGATGGAAAATATGATTTCCAGCATTATTATTGGGATTGCGGTCTTTGGATACGCTTCTTGGGCTTTGGTAAAATTTATTCAAAAGTCGAAACAAGGAAAATGTGCAGCATGCGAGATAAATAAATCTTGCTCAAAGGAATGCTGTATTCCCAAACAGGTGAAATAAACATCGCTCAAAAATGGCCGCTGATAATCTCAGCGGTTTTTTTTGCTTATTTCTTTTAATATTTACCCGGTTTGTATAAAATTACACTAGATGTATGTGAAGGAAGGGCTTAGTATGACCAGGGAGGATATCATTATAATTGTTTCAGAAAAGCTCCGATTAATCAGGACTGAAGCTGGATACACTCAAGAAAAAATGGCAGACATTATTGGTGTCTCCAAAAAAACACTTGTTCAAATTGAAAAGGGAAGGGTGCTGGCCAATTGGCCAACTGTTGTTTCTATTTGTGCCTTATTTAGGGAAACAGAAACCGTACAATTTTTATTTGGGAATGAGCCTCTCGAAGTATTGGAAACAGTTGCAAGAAAGGAAATTGATTATCGGAAGACGAAAACTTTTGGCGGCCGGATTTGGTGGAGAGTCCTTTCAAGAAAAAATGGCTATATGCTGCAGCAGAATATTTTGAGTAAACATTTCCGAATTTTGGATAAAAAAAATTACCGCATTTTCAGCAGCTTTGACGAGAAGCAATCTAAACAACGATTTAAGGAAATATCTGCAATCGAAGAAGTATAACTGGCCATTGGCAGTTGGGAGTCTAAAGTACAGCCGAAAACAGAAATCCTTTGTACTTTCTAATTCAAAAAATGTCCATATTTTCGCCGTAAAAGTGTAACAAAAATCACTTGGAAAACTTCCTGTTTATGTTAGCTTGAAGGTAGTTTAGGATTTTTGTAAATGGGGTGGAAAAGAATGTCAGATTATTCAGTTGTATTGGCCATTGGCAGTTTATTAATCCTCACTTATTTTATCAGTTATACATTAATTAAGAATTAGCATCTCAATCGACTGCAGTCATATATCTGCAGTTTTTTTATCATTGAAAGCCCCCTCCCATATATGGAAGGGGGCTTAAGCCATATTATTTTATTGTTGAATAACTATTTTAGCGTTGGAAACCGCCAAGTTGAGATTCAGCCATAGATACTAAACGCTTAGTAATCTCTCCTCCGACAGATCCATTAGCACGAGAAGTAGTGTCTGCACCAAGATTTACACCAAACTCTTGAGCAATTTCATACTTCATTTGATCAAGTGCTTGTTGTGCTCCTTGTACTAAAAGTTGGTTAGAGTTGTTGTTGTTAGCCATAGTTAGTTAACACTCCTCTTATTAGTTTTGGGGTTAGTATGGGATTGAACCATAATGGATTAAACCATTGTCACCTTGACCTAACCCATCAGCTAATACTTTTATTCTGCTTTAGCACAGGCCTATCAGAATCATCTTATAACCTTTGTGCTAAAATTTGGCTTGGAGCGCTCAGTAAACCGGATGAACCAAGCGCTTCCGTTTGTTCATGGCTGGATGTACCGGATTTGCACCGGAGAAACCCTTTTTGGCTGCATCCATCGTTTTGATGTGATTGTTGCTGCTGTATTGCTGTTGGTAATAAATATTATGGCGAGAATTTATCTGCTTATACGAAAAAGGGATTAGAAATTTATTCCATAACATAGGGGCGCTTTGATTAACATAAACTATCGATACAGATCAATAAACTAAAGGGTGAAAAAAATGTCGATATGCCCGGTTTGCAATGGATTGCGTGAGGTTTATGTATTGTGTCCTGACTGCGGCCAGCCTATGTTGGAAAACGGCAGAGAAATGGATTTCTACGATGATTATAGTCCTTATATGGAGATTGACTTAATGAAAATGGAGGATGGGCATCCAGACACAAATTCCGGGCATAAATGTCCGCATCTATTCCGCTGCCCATCTTGCTTTAAGGAAGAAACCATTTTTATTAAAGAATAGAGGCCCCATATGATAGGGGCCTCTAGGAATGTATCTGATAAATAGCTAGTGGTTTATTGCTCGCCTTGTGGACGTATTCTTACTTCTGTTTCTGCATCAAAGAAGTGAGCTTTATTTAGATCTAGTGCTAATTCTAATTTGTCTCCAGGTTTGATATCTGTACGGGAGTCAATCCGTGCAACAAAATCTTGGCCATCGATACCTGAGTATACCATTAGTTCAGCACCAGTTAACTCAGCAACTTCAACAGTGACAGTAATCTTAGTTCCAGAAGAAGCTTCGATGAATACAGGCTCATCATGGATATCTTCCGGACGAACACCAAGAGTCATGGTTTTGCCGACATAGCCTTGTTCACGAAGATATTTCATCTTTCCTTCAGGAACAGCGACAGAACTATTGCCGACTACAAATTTTCCATCTTCCAGTTTGCCGCTGAAGAAGTTCATGGCTGGTGAACCAATAAATCCACCTACGAAAACATTTTCTGGCTTTTCATATACTTCTTTTGGTGAACCAACCTGCTGGATAATTCCGTCCTTCATAACGACAAGACGTGTCGCCATTGTCATGGCTTCCGTTTGGTCATGTGTTACGTAAATAGTTGTAGTATTTAAGCGGCGGTGAAGCTTAGCGATTTCAGCACGCATCGCTACACGCAGTTTAGCATCTAGATTGGATAATGGCTCGTCCATTAAGAATACCTTTGCATCACGGACAATGGCACGGCCTAGAGCAACCCGCTGGCGCTGACCGCCTGATAATGCTTTAGGCTTACGTGTTAGGTAGGCTTCTAATCCAAGAATCTTGGCAGCTTCCTTTACGCGGCGGTCAATTTCATCTTTAGGGAACTTTCTAAGCTTTAATCCAAACGCCATATTATCATATACAGTCATGTGCGGATATAGGGCATAGTTTTGGAAAACCATCGCGATGTCACGATCTTTTGGAGCAACATCATTTACTCGTTTTCCGTCAATATAAAAATCACCTTTGGAGATTTCCTCAAGTCCTGCAATCATCCTTAGAGTAGTTGATTTTCCACATCCAGAAGGACCAACAAATACGATAAATTCCTTATCTTGAATGTGTAAATTAAAGTCAGAAACTGCCGTTACTTTGTTGTCATAAATCTTATAGATATGATCCAATTTCAATTCTGCCATTTTGTTTTGCCTCCCTGTTCATGTTTGATGTACTTTTAGTTTACAAGGATTGGCGAAAAATCCATATGGACAGGTTGCACAAA
Organism: Neobacillus muris; assembly: GCF_943193175.1. Lineage (GTDB taxonomy): Bacteria > Bacillota > Bacilli > Bacillales > Cytobacillaceae > Neobacillus > Neobacillus muris. The sequence continues at coordinate 27,026 of NZ_CALPDF010000050.1, read as the reverse complement.
AATGAAAGCGTTTCTATTGGGCAAATTGTAAACGGTTTAATTAGCGGTCTATACTCGTTTTTGTTCAAATAACATACAAGCTAAGAAAACGGTGAATGCACCGTAAAAATCCTTTAATCCAATTCCGGTTTTTTCGGTAAATTTATCTAAACGGTACTGTAGGGTATTTCGATGGATATACAATTTCTTTGCCGTTAAGCTGGCATTTAAATTATTTTCGAGAAAGACCAAAATGGTCGAATACATTTCAGGGTCCTGGGAAAATAATTCAAAAACCTCCTGATTCATCATTTGAATGAACTCGTCAGGCATTTGTCGGGCAAGATAAACTGGAAATACTCGCTCATACGTAAAAATTCCTGATTGGCCTATATTTGCCAATGCGAAGGAAAAGAATTCTCTCTCTTGCTTAAATAAAGAAGAAAGCTGATTTGAAAAAGAATAAAGTTTTCCAATGAAAAATGAAATTTTTACAAAAAAATCACTTTCCAATGTTTCTGACATGGAGATTAATTCTTCTTCTGAAAGTGAAATTAATCGTTTTTCCTCAATTATTAAGCCCCTCGTTAAACTTTCCCAAATAATCATGACCTCTTCCGAAAAAAAGCCTTTCAAAGCGGATTCCAATTCTTTGCGGTCCACATCATCATTAAATACCTGAAATTGAATAAATCGAAAGGATGTTTGGGAATGGACCGGAGGAACGGGACCATCCAGCCATAAAAAATGATACCAGCTGTCGGCGGCTGATGGAACGGACGGGTTATATTCCGCTTGTTTATAAAGAGTTTTTAAAAGCCTCAATTCTTTTTCGCTTATTTCTTTTTTGGGTATGCATATCCATTCATTGGCTTGTGCATCACCAAAAGCATAAACCTCTTCAGAGGCAATATCAGATGTTTCCGTTAGCATGTAGGAGTTCTTGTAAATGGTTAATAAATTTCTAAGCATAATCATTTCCCCATTTTTTTCATTTGTTCTATTATAACAGCTAGGGCAAATAAAAAAAGCTGAGAACTATTTCTCAACTTTTCGGGCGATGTTCCTGGTGAAATTGTCACTATTTATTGATAAATATGGAATAGCATCAGTTCGTGAATCTGGCCGGCAATGGCTTCTTGGTCTTGTGCGGGAGGCAGTGACGTCCATTCTATTTTTCCGGTTTGGTGATAAATTCCAGTGAATCTTTGGTTTTTATAGTAAAACGAAAACGTCCAGCCCGGAATATTTTTTCCCTCAAAGAGCGGTTTAAACTGATAGTGCATAATCATACCCGTGTCCCCCTGGATTTTTTTCAGCTACTAAAATCTTACCTTTTTTGAGAAAAAATTTAAATGGACTTTTGGTCGGTTAATTGGAGGAATAACTCACAGAGCCGAGTAATTTTTTTCTCTTCAATTTCCAGTTCATCAAAGTTCATTGGTTTCGAATTGACTTCATAGATAAAATATTGACCTGATTCACTGATTCCTGCATCAACGGTAAATTCACCAAAAAAACCGTAACGCTCTGACAAAGCCGGCCCTATGGCAGGAATAATGGTTTCAATAAAATGATCATGGGCATTGCATTGGACGATGGAATAGGGGAGAAGCTTTCCTCCTGCAGGAATATGGGTCGTGATTTCCTGTTTTTGCGATTGACGAATGCCAACCCCAGTTACCTGATAGCCCGATTTGCCGGAGTGGGCAAGAATCCGAAAATCATATCGATATCCTTGGTATTCAGCTGAAAGGATGTCTTCTTGTGCTAAATACGGCTTATTCATCAGTGTTTCGCACCAGTGATCCCAGAATTGCTCGAAGGACGAATAGGTAAACCGTTCCTTTAGGCCCTCCAGGCAAATTTGATTGGCGGAACCAAAACTCATACGGTAAATGCCTCTGCCCCTTGAGGAATTGGCGGGTTTTAAGTAAATTTGAGAATATTGGTTAAGGAATAACCGAAGTTCCTGTTTTTCATTGGCGAGTATCGTTGCAGGCAAATGGCTTTTTAGGATAGGATGATTCTTTATTAATTGATAAAGCTCAAACTTGTCGATAAAACATGGATTAAAAAAAGGGATCTTCCTTTCTTTTAAATTTGCAAAAAAGTGCTGGACTGCCTCGTCTTTTTCTGCCTTACGGAAAGGAATCCGATTATAGACGAGATCTGGGTAGGGGAAATTTTTTTTTATCCACCTATTATGATCAAATGAAAAAATATAGCCGGTTATAAATTCTTTATCAACGCCTTCAACCGTAAAAATATAACTCAAGGCATGATGGGCGGCCAGCTCTTTTTGCAGGCCAATAAAAAGCTGGCTGTTTCCTGCGATGGAGCCATTTGATTTTTGTGCCGTCATGACGCCGATGAGGGGGCTGGGATGGTTCATTTATATAATTCCTCTGGATGCAGTAAGGCTTGCTCTGTTAAAAATATAGAAAATGCCAGGGATAACTTGTGTGTTTCAAAATCAAATGGCTTTAATTTCGGATGGCTAAAGATGGACCGGCCTGGTTTTGAATTTGCCTCAAATAGCCAAACGTCTCCATGGCGGTCAATTCCTAAATCAAATCCAATTTCGCCAATGATGCCCTCAACATTTTGTTCCAGGACTTTACTTAATTGCAAGGCTGCATCCGACAGCTTTTTTGTATAAAGCTCTGCTTCCTCTTTGGTGAATATTTCATTTAATGTTTTAACTTCTCCGCCGCTTCGTTTGTGGGTGGTGACACTGCCGTGGCCGGCCACTTTTGCGGCAATGGCCGATACATGCCAGCTGCCTAAATCGTCTTTATTTGTATGGATCCGAAAATCTACCGGACGCCTGTTTATTCGCAGTAAATGAATTCCTTGCTGCACAAGCATATTTTCAAGTGTTTGATTCGGAAATACCCATTTAAACAATAGCTCAAGGCTGGGAAATTTCCGCAGACGGTTCATGCCTTCTTGATCTTGATATCGGCAGAAATAATCGGTTGAATGCTTATCATAGAGAATTTGATGAACTCCTAAGCCGAGGCTGCCGTTTTTTGGCTTGATATAAACATGGCCATACTTAGCCAGCATGGTTTCAATTAAAGAGAAGGAAGTGAATGGATGCGTTTCCGGTAGATAGCCGTCTACAGAGTCATCCTGCTGCAAACGGTCATAAATATCGAGTTTATTAAAAAAACCGGGATTGAACCAAGGAATTAAGTACTCCTTCTGCAGGCGCTGCTTGATTTTGATTAGCCTTGGGCTCCTCTCAATTTTCCGATTAGGCAGCCGGTCGTAAATAACATTTGGGAACGGAACTTCCTGCCGATGCCAAGAATGTTGTTGATAAAAATATCCATCAATGGTCCCTTGCTCCCAGTTGATATCGTGATCACCAAATAGGAATGGAAGGGCGCCAACTGTTTTATTGACCGATAGGAGCTTTTTAAAGAACTCGGTTCGTTCACCTATAGGATTGGCGGGATCATCCATGAATCCTGCCGTAAAAATTCCTACCAGCGGTCCAATATAAAGAGTTTCATTTTCAATAAAGGCATGCAATGCTTGTTGACTATCAGGAAATTTTAATCCCTTTTGTATTTCTCGGCTTAAGACAATCCGATCCTGTTTATCGGGATGCGGAAGAAATTCTATTTCCATAGAGAGTGAACCGAAAGCCATTCGTTTTAACTGTTGCTCCTTTAAAAGGGAGGGGGGGCAAAAAGCAATTAGTTGGTCATTTTGAACAACCTCAATGTGATAACGTTCTCGCATAGATGCTCTTCCTTTCTGTTTGTTCCTTCTGGGAAAGGTACCTTCCATAAAGGAGCGGAGCGCGGTACAGGGTTTCCGCTAACTCTGGGTGAGTTTGAAGCAGAACCTTCCTCCCGGGTTTTGAATTGATATCGAGTATCCAAATGGAGCCGTTTTTGGCGATGCCAATATCGGCCCCAATTTCAAATAAAGGCAGGAATTCCTTTTCTAGCAGTTTCGGCAGCTCTGTTAAAATATAATGCAATTCCTGCTTTATATAGTCAGCGCTTGAAGGAGGCAAAGAAGAAATCCATTCGGAAAAGCTAATAACCGATCCGCCAGCACTTAAATTTGATAAAATTCCCCCGGACTGTCCGATGCGAATCCCTCGGCCAAGCTCTCTCCATTTTCCTTGTTCGTTTTTTTGCAGCAGTACTCTAATATCAAAAGGCTGCAAGTTTTGATTGTATAATTCATAATAAGGCTGCATCATATAGGGGAATCTTGTGACTAATGAATCCAGCCATTTCATGAATTTCGATTCATTTGGAAAGATCCTCGAAACTAATTTATTCTGTTTTTCTGTTTTGACATGGATCGTTTTGTTACTTCTCTTTAGAAAGTAGATGCCATGCCCCTGCGATCCATTGATAGGCTTTAAAATGATTCTATCTTTGGCTGCCAGTTCTTTTAATACAGCTTTTGAGTCATTCGCTGGCTGGCTCTGCGGCAAGTAGGGAGACAATTTGGTAGTCTTTAATGTATCATATAGCTCCAGTTTATTAGGCAGTCCATAGCCTAAAAAGGTGACATCTCCGCGCTTCTTTAACCAGGATACAATTGCTAAACATTGCTTGGAATGTTCATCCTCTCCATAAAAGCAGCGGTCATAAAGAATAGCGGGGACAGGAAATTCTGCATCCATCCAGCCGTTTGCTTCTGAATCATACTTCATGCCTTTAACCTGTTGAGTATGTGGATGAATTCGGGAAGGAATAAACCGGCAGCATTCCATTCCATACGATTTGGCGAGCGCCGCTATCTCATTGATGTAGGGTGCCTCACTTTCTAGGTGCAAACTCATAATTCCAATGGCTGTCAATTTAGCCAGCCTCCTTTTCTATCATAAAGTCGAAAGCAAGAGTTGTACAAATGGCCGTAATCGCTTTTGCAGAGGGTCTAATCTTTCCCTTATGGTCTTCGAACACCTTCGAAGGTTTGGAGTTTACCTCGATCAGCCAAGGTTTGCCACTTCCGTCAACTCCAATGTCTATTCCCAGTTCCCCTACAAGTCCTTGCTCGGTATTTCCGATTTGTTCAGCGGTTTTGCAAGCCAGTTCTTTCATCCAGTTGAGTGTTTCCTGCGCTTTCTGCCGGCCCATGCCAGACAGTAAGGCAGCCAAAGGCCGCATGACGGCTCCCCCTCTAGCCAAATTGGAAACAAATTCATCTTTTGCACAGACTCGGGCCAACGATGAGGTTGCTTTCCAGCTGTCATCACTTTTTTTATGGCATAATACCCGAAAATCCATTGGGCAGGATTCGTATGTTAAGAAGGATATCCCTTGTTGAACCAGATACAAACGATTCGGCAGCATTGGTTTTATATATTGGTACAGCCCTGGTACGGAAAGGTCAATCACAGAAGTTTCTGCTGGTTGTTTGGCAGAGGACGTAAGGGCAAATTGATTATCGGCCGTTTTCATAAGCTTCATAATGTTTCTCCCTTGGCTTCCGTGGACGGGTTTAACAAACACGGATTCAAATTTTTGAATCATTTCCACTAACGATTCTTTTGAGAAAATTTTAGTTTCAGGCAAATAAGGGGATAAATGGAACGCTTTGTTCAGTTCGAGGTATACTTCCCATTTTGAAAGAAACCTGTCATTAAAGATCGGAATTCCGAGTTGCTCAAGTGTATTCCGAAATGTCTTGAAGGAATCTGAGTGTTCCGCTTTACGAGAATGGATTCGGTTGTAAATGACATCCGGCAGGCAGAGGTTTGCCCTAATCCATTTTCCATTTTCAAAATAGTAACCTTGAGAAGGAAATTGTTCATAGGAAAATACATAAAAAAATCCGCCCATCTCACGAATCCAATAGTCCAGTTCTTCACAAAAGGCATGAACAGAACGAAAGTCTGGTTCGGTGCCGGCTGCAAATTTAAAATCGGTCAAAAGACCAATAACAGGGCCGAGAAAGAGTGTATTCTTCTCAGGCAGATAGTTTGCCAGAAATTTGTAGGGATGAACAGGCAGTCCAAAGGCTTCTATCATTCTTTTGGGCATCACCAGCTCCTTAGTTTCTGATTGAATGGCTTGAACTGCTGTGCTAATCTCTTTCTTTCCCAGAACCAATTTTATTGGCTGCTCTTGTTTGATGTTTAAATCTTTCATTAATTGACGGGATATCTGAACGAACCCATCATTTGGTCGTAAGGAATCCTCTGGTTTTATTAATAAAGAGGTTAGTGAAGGTGCCATAACCACTCCTCATTTTTTCGTCTATATAATAGGCATTTGTAGTATGGTATGTGATTGCCAGCCTAATGGTGAGATGAACATTCTCGCATTTCATCGAATAGTTTGTTATAGTTTAGGAATATTGTTTTATGAAGGAGTGTACTTAAGTGGCAATTAATTTACATGAATCCGCACAAAGCTTAGAAACAGCCATCCGGCAAAGTGAAGAGTTTAGAGAACTGCAGCAGGTGTATCAAGAGGTAAACGATGATCGGGCAGCCAAGCAAATATTTGACCAGTTCAGGCAAATTCAAATGACCCTCCAGCAAAAGCAAATGGCCGGCCAGAATATCACCGAGCAGGATGTACAGGCGGCACAGTCAATCGAAATGCAAGTGCAGCAAAATGAAAAAATTACCCGGCTTATGCAGGCAGAACAAAGAATGAATATGGTGATTGGGGAATTAAACCAAATTATTTTAAAACCATTAGCAGAGTTATACGGCCAGTTTTAGGCCCAATCGGGTGCTTCCGGATTCGTGAAATCGGAAGCATCTTTTTTGTTTCATGTGCCATTTGCTTGCTCTGTTTGTTCTATAAATGCATGGAAAAACATAAAAGTGGTAGTAGAGGAATTTTCCACCAAGAACAAGGGGGCAACGTAATGATCTATCGCTTGCTTGCGTTAAATATTGATGGTACAGTGCTTCAAACAAATGGCAGAATCCATAAGTCAACGAAGGATGCGATTGACTATGTGCAGCAAAAAGGGGTCTATGTAACACTGGTTACCTCTCGTGCCTTTCCTGCAGCCAAAAAGATTGCCAAGGCATTAAAAATATCAACACCATTGGTGACACATCAGGGGGCATATATTGCCGGGGAAGAAAAAAAGCCGATTTATGTCAAGCGCATTTCTGAAGATATTACGTACGATACCATTCAATTCCTAGAGGCCCTGCCTTGTCAAATCCGCCTTGTCCATGAACAATTCTCTTTAGCCAACAAATATAAAATTCATCATAGCCTTTTGGCAAAAACCGTATTTACAACAGGCGATCCGTTTGTATATTCCCAGCAATTTGTCTCTTCCTTAAGTGAATATTTGCACGAACAACCAATGACTCCTCCTAAAATTGAGGTTTATTTTGAAGAAAAGCGTGACTTAGCAGATGCCAAGAAGGCACTTAAGACCATGTTTACTGAGATTGAGGCGATCCAGCTCGATCCGCTGCGTTTGGACATTGTACCGGCCGGCGTATCAAAGCTTACAGGGTTAGCATACCTTGGAAGCCAGATTGGCTTTGACTTAAAGGAAATGGTCTACATTGGCGACGGTTGGGATGATATTCCATTAATAGAAGCGGCAGGACTGGGTGTCTCGATGTGGAATGCGGATTTTGAAGTGAAAAAAGCGTCGGATTGGGTCACAAGATCGCAAAATGAGCAAGGTGTGGCTTATATGGTCAAGGAGCACTTTAGGAAGCAGCAGCCGATTGAGTTTCTTAGAAAAATGAAAATCATAAAAAAATGATTTAGCAGGATATCATGGGCTATAAGCCTTTGATATCTTTTTGTTTTGGTGAATCATTTCCACTATATTGACCTTGCTATTTTGATTTTGTAAACTTAAGGGAGTTTATTTTTGAAAGGTGATTCGTTTGCGAATATTAATAACTGGGCTAGAGGATGAAAGATTTAACAGGCCGTTGCAGCTGATTGCTAATTTGTTTTTCGAAGAGTCAGAGATTATTGCAGCGGCTGATGAACATCATGATTTTCAGATTAAATTCGAATTGAATGTTCAAGATAAATTAGCGGTTACGGCGGAATTGCAAGATTCAGATGAAAAAGTGTTTAGGTCTGCTTATGAGCAGGATCTACTCCCGGCTGAAACGGAAAAAGAACGCTTCAAACAAGTGAAAAACGCTGTGTCTCATGTATATTTAACGGTCCTTCAAGAATTTACGGACATTAGGCAAAAATGGGGGATTCTAACAGGAGTCCGGCCGACGAAGCTGCTTCACAAGAAAAATCAGGAAGGTGTTCCAATGGAACAGGCCCATCAGCAGTTACGGGAAGAGTACCTGATTACGGATGAGAAAATCCAATTAATGCAGCAGATTGTTGACCGTCAGCTGGCGGTTGTTCCGGATTTATATTCATTAAAAAAGGAAGTCAGCATCTATATCGGCATCCCTTTTTGTCCGACAAAATGTGCTTACTGCACATTTCCAGCCTATGCGATCAACGGGCGTCAAGGTTCAGTGGATTCATTCTTGGGAGGACTTCATTACGAAATGAGAAAAATGGGTGAATGGCTTCGGGAGGCTGGAATCCGAATAACAACCGTTTATTATGGAGGAGGAACACCTACCAGTATCACCGCAGAAGAAATGGATATGCTTTACGAAGAAATGTACTCATCATTCCCGGATGTAGACAAAATTCGTGAAATTACAGTTGAAGCGGGGCGTCCTGATACGATTACTCCTGAAAAATTGGAAATCCTTAAGAAATGGAACATTGACCGTATCAGCATCAATCCGCAATCCTATACACAGGAAACGTTGAAGGCGATTGGACGGCACCATACTGTTACGGAAACCGTAGATAAATTCCACCTAGCCCGGGAACTTGGCATGAATAATATTAATATGGACCTGATTATCGGGCTGCCGGGAGAAGGGCTCCAGGAATTCTCTCATTCTTTAGCCGAAACTGAAAAATTGATGCCGGAATCATTGACTGTCCACACGCTGTCCTTTAAAAGAGCGTCTGAAATGACTAAGAATAAGAATAAATATAAAGTGGCCGGACGCGACGAAGTTGAAAAAATGATGGAGCTCGCCCAAGATTGGACAATCAATCATGGTTATGTTCCTTATTATTTATACAGGCAGAAAAACATTCTTGGCAATTTGGAAAATGTCGGCTATTCGCTCCCAAATCAAGAAAGCATATACAACATTATGATCATGGAAGAGATGCAGACGATCCTTGGGTTAGGATGCGGTGCCTCCAGTAAATTTATCCATCCTGCAACAGGAAAAATCACTCATTTTGCCAATCCGAAGGATCCTAAATCCTACAATGAAGGATACGAAGATTATACGGAAAAGAAAATAAAAATATTGGAGGAAATATTCTCCGAAAAAGCTGCACCAGCTTAAATATGGTAAGTCCAAAACAAAGATACTATGGAAGCACAGGCCATTTCTTTTTAAAGAAAAAACCTGTGCTTTTATTTTCGGTAGTTTTTTTAGAAGAGTTCCCTTGGAATAGGATGAAAAATTCAATATATTAAGAAATTTTATTTTTTATTCACTTCATTCCCTATATAATAGAGTAGAAGGAAAATGGAATGGGGAGGGGTTCCTATGTCATTAAATTATTTAACCGATAAGGTAAATCTGAAGGTGGCTGGACGAGTGGCAACACTTGAAATGAATCGGCCTGAAGCCTTAAATGCTATGGACGTTGAAATGATTAGGGGTATGGTTTGCAGGCTGAAAGAAATAAGTAAATCTGATGATATTGATATTCTCGTGATAACAGGCAAGGGCCGGGCCTTTTCATCTGGCGGTGATATTAAAACCATGCTTTCAAATATGAATGGAAGCGATTTCTTTCTAATTATGGACAGCATCAGCGAATTGATTATTACTCTTTACAGCATGCCCAAATTAACAATAAGCGCGATATCTGGTGCTGCGGCAGGCTTAGGTTTCAGTTTAGCTCTTGCTGCGGACTACATCATTGCAGATCAATCAAGCAAGCTGGCCATGAACTTCATCGGGATTGGTTTAATCCCAGACGGCGGAGCTCACTTTTTCTTGGAAAAAAGATTAGGTGAAACAAAAGCTAAACAGATTATTTGGGATGGAAAAATGATGAGTGCAGAGGAAGCTTTAAAGCTTGGGCTCATTCAAGAGGTTGCAGAAGGCAGCATTGAAGAGGTACTCCATATGCGGACCCTGGACTGGTTAAGCCGCCCGATTCAAGCAATGATTAAAACAAAGAAAATCCTTGCGGAGAAGAATCGGCCGCAATTGTTAAAAATTTTGGAATTAGAGAAATTCGGACAGCAAAAAATGCGTGAAACAAAGGATCATAAGGAAGGCATTCAAGCGTTTATTGAAAAAAGAAAACCTGTATTTATCGGTAAATGAGAAAGAATGACTCACACTTCACGTGATGAGTCATCCTTCTTTGTTTTATGGATGATTTTTTAAGAATGGAACAGTAACAGTTTACCCGCTGGAGATGTGCAGCGATATGTTTTATCTAAAAGGTTCTTCTCTGCCAAAAATTGCTCTCCATGTTTCTTGGCGGCATCATCATTTTCAGCCTGAAAGGTTTCGTCTAATATCTTTTCACCGTTTGCTTCGAAAGCTGTTAATTTGTACATTTTCATTCTCATCCCCTCCGATAACCTCTTAATCCAATCTTATTTTTGCATAATTTCGTCAATTTAGCAAAAGAAAACTTTTCCACCGTTTTATGGTATATTTGCAATAGAAAGGAAGGGGTGTTGATATGTCCTTAAAGCTGGAACATGTTACAAAAAGGTTTGGACAATTTACTGCCGTAAATGATTTATCACTGGAGATTCCTGAAAGGGAGATGTTTGGATTTTTAGGAGCAAATGGAGCTGGAAAGACAACTACGTTTCGAATGATTTTAGGATTGCTAGATGCTAGTGAGGGACAAATTACTTGGGACCGCCATCCATTGAATTACAGCACAAGCCATTTAGTAGGCTATCTTCCTGAGGAAAGAGGACTATATCCGAAACTAAAGGTTCGTGACCAGCTCATTTACTTAGCTAGATTAAGAGGAATGCCAAAAAACGAGGCACTGGCCGAATTAAGATTGTGGTTGGAAAAATTTAAAATTCCAGAATATGAAAATAAAAAGGTAGAAGAACTTTCAAAAGGCAACCAGCAAAAAATCCAATTCATCGCGGCTGTTATACATAAACCGAAATTAATAATATTGGATGAGCCATTCAGCGGTCTCGACCCGGTGAATGTAGAACAGTTAAAGGGAGCTGTTCTATCTTTAAAGGAAAACGGGGCGACTATTGTTTTTTCAAGCCATCAGATGCACCATGTAGAGGAAATGTGTGAACACTTATGCATTTTGCATAAAGGGAGACCAGTAGTTCATGGGGCTTTAAAGGAAATCAAACGGACCTTTGGAAAGAAGAACTTAATGATTCATGCGGATTTCCCATTAGACTACTTAAAGGACCACCCTGGAGTCGTGAAGAGCAGAATGACAATGGAAGGTGCTGAATTGCAGATTGAGGGTGAACTAGTCGCTGAAAATATTCTTCAAGAGATTGTTGGAAAAGGATTCATCCGAAAATTTGCCCTCGAAGAGCCATCTTTAAATGATATCTTTATCGAGAAAGTAGGGAATTCCTATGAATAGTTTTTGGATTATTTTGTTTCATACATACTTTAATAAACTGAAAAGCAAATCGTTTATTGTGACGACACTTCTTACTGTAGTGATTGTCTTGGCTTTGACGAATATTCAAAATATCATTAACCTCTTTGATGAAAATGGCGGCCAGGAAAAGGTAGCTGTGCTGGATGAAACCGGGCAGCTGTATGAGCCGTTCAAGCAGCAAGTTAAAACTATAAACAAAGACATTCAATTAACCTTGTATAAGGGAAGTGACAAGCAAGCCGAACAAGCAGTCGAAAAAGGAGACTATCAGGGGATTATTACTTTGCGGTTCAACGAGGAGCAGCTTCCAGAAGGCATATTTAAAGCAATGAGTATTGCTGACTCTTCCTTGTTTACCGACCTAGAGACGAGCTTACAGCAGGTTAAAACAATGCTGGCAGCGTCCCAAATGAACTTAACAGCGGCCCAGCTGCAGAAATTATATGAACCAGTTGATTTTGACAAAGTAGCACTTGAGAAAAATGCAAAAACAGAAGAAGAACTTAATCAGGCAAGAGGGCTTGTCTATATTCTGCTGTTTATCATTTATTTTGCCGTTATCATGTATGCCAATATGATTGCCATGGAGGTTGCGACAGAGAAGTCTTCAAGAGTGATGGAAATTTTGATTTCCAGTGTCTCTCCCATTAAGCAGATGTTTGCCAAAATTCTTGGGATTGGACTATTAAGCTTAACACAGCTAGCTGTCTTTTTAATTGTCGGTTATACTTCTTTTAAGAAGAATATGGATTCGCTGAATAACGGGTTTTCTGAAGTTTTCGGCTTTGGAGATATTCCTGGTGCAACGATTTTTTATGCCGTGGTATTCTTTATACTGGGCTACTTTCTTTACGCAACACTTGCTGCCTTCCTTGGTTCGCTTGTCAGCAGAATCGAAGATGTTCAGCAAATGATCACCCCGATGACCCTCTTGGTGGTCGCTGGATTTATGATTGCCATGTTTGGGCTGGGGAAGCCGGATGCACCATTTATAACAGTTACCTCCTACATTCCATTTTTCACCCCAATGATCATGTTTCTGCGTGTAGGCATGCTGACGATTCCCGTGTGGGAGGCCATATTGGGTATTGCCATACTCACGGCAACCATTATTGTTTTAGCGGTGTTTGGCGCCCGGGTATATCGCGGCGGAGTTTTAATGTATGGAAAGTCGAATTCCTTTAAAGATATTAAAAAGGCATTGCAATTAACAAAAAATGACTAGTTATCTAAAGCTTTACCTTTTTCGGTAAAGCTTTTTTATACTTTTTTATACAGAACGTGCATTCGTATTTTGCTGATGATACAATAGAGAAAAGCTATGTGGAAAGGAATAAAACTATGGGGAATATATCATTTATTCATGCGGCTGATTTGCACTTAGACAGTCCGATGGTCGGATTGAAGTATCTGCCTGCCGAGATTCTCGCTAGAGTAAAAGAAAGCACATTTACGGCATTTAAAAAAGTGACGGCTGCTGCTATTGAACGGGAAGTCGATTTTGTGATCATTGCAGGCGACTTATTTGACGGGGAAGACCGCAGTCTCCGAGCGCAATCCCGTTTTCGCGCCGAAATGCTGAAACTTGAGGAAAAGGGGATTCCTGTTTTCATAGTCCATGGGAATCATGATCACCTAAAGGGTTCATGGGTACACATGGAAATGCCTAGGAATGTCCATATATTTGATACAGAGGTTGAATGTAAAACCATTACGGCCAAAACAGGAGAAATCGTCCATTTATATGGATTCAGCTATGGAACAAGGCATGTGTTCGATCGTAAAATAGATGATTATCAAAAGGTGGCAGGTGCAGATTTTCATATCGGGATTCTGCACGGAAATGAGAGAACAAGAACCGATCATGATAATTATGCCCCTTTTTCGATTCGTGATTTGCAGGAAAAGGAATTTGATTATTGGGCGCTTGGACATATACATAAACGGGCCGTATTATCGGAAAGCCCACCTGTTGTCTATCCTGGCAACATTCAAGGGAGGAACAAAAAAGAAACGGGAAGGAAAGGTTTTTATCATGTTTCCTTGACGAATTATGGAAGTGAAATGGACTTTATCGAAGCTTCGGATATTGTTTGGGAAGAGGCGTCCATCGATGTAAGTGCTGCTGTGAGCTTTCATGAAATCTACCAATTATGCTTGCAAGCAATCAATCAATTTCGCCGTGACGGGATCGGGACTCTTTTAAGCCTGACACTTAACAATGTTCATTTGACGGATGAACTAGAGGCAAAAAGTTTAGACCGGGACCTGCTTGAACTGCTGTTAGAAGATGAGAAGGATGACCAATCGTTTGTATGGCTTGTGAATCTAACCATTTTAACTGGGAAGCAGGCAGATAGGGGCCAGCTGAAACTGGAGGCAAATTTCTATTCCGAACTCTTCGATATTATCGATCACTATCAAGTGCAGGACCAAGATCAAGCATTAGCTCCATTATATGAGCATTCTTTAGGCAGAAAATATTTAACCGGCTTAACAGAGCAGGAGAAGCGGGAACTAGTGGAACGAGCTGAAAAACTGCTGATTGACCTGCTTTATCATGAATAGTAGGGGAGGGTTGTTATGAAAATCATCTCAGCCAATATTTATGGCTTTGGCCAATTAGAAAACGTTAAAATTGAACATTTTGAAAACTTTCAGGTTTTCTTTGGTGGGAATGAGGCGGGAAAATCTACCTTGTCTGCGTTTTTAACTTGCATTTTATTTGGATTCCCTGCTAAACAGCAGGCAGAGCTGCGCTATGAACCGAAGCATAGTGCTAAATATGGGGGGAATCTGAAAATCTGGCATGAGAAGTACGGCTATTGTGTCATTGAACGGATAAAAGGAAAAGCTGCAGGCGATGTCACCGTCGTCTTGAATGATGGAACGACTGGGGGCGAGGAGCTTCTGGGAAAGCTGCTGGATCATTTTGATAAAAGCATTTTCCAAGCTATTTTTTCTTTTAATTTGCATGGACTGCAAAATATCCATCAAATGAAAGGAGAAGAATTAGGCAAATTTTTATTTTCCGCAGGAATGTTAGGAACCGAGCGGCTCTCGAAAACGGAAGCTGTTCTTCAAAAGGAGCTGGACTCACGGTTTAAGCCAGGTGGAAAAAAACCATTTCTAAATGAAAAATTACATGAACTGCATGGAATCAGCCAAGAATTGAAAAAAGCTGCTGCCAAAAATAATGAGTATGAAGCTCTCCTTACAGCCAAACAAACGCTGCAGGTAGAAATCGGTGAAATTAACGGCAGGATTGCCGAGCTTCAAGCCAAAGTGGATAAATTACAAGAATGGAAGAGAATAGAACCGTTAGTAAAAGAGGAGATGTGGACAAGGAAAGAACTGGAGGCACAAGGCGAGATCAACTTCCCTGTCCGGGGAATTGAAAGGCTGGAAAATGTAAAGCAGTTAATCCTTCCGTTAAATGCGGAAATAGCGAGCCTTACTGAGCGAATTGGAATGGCCAAACAAGACTTAGCTTCCCATCAGCCAAATGAAGCTTTATTGGGCGAGGAAGCAGCCATTCTCTCTATTCTAGACCAGGCGTCCATCTATGAGCAGTTAAAAAATGACGCTCAACAGTGCGAGCTAAAACTGGCTGATACGGAAGAGGAACTCTCCATCCTCAAAGAGAAACTGCATTTGCCATTAGAGGAAGAAGATGCCCTGTCGATTAACACGAATTTTTTTATGAAAAACCAGGTAGAACAGCAGACGAGAAACAATAACAGGCTGGAAGAAGCCAAACAAGAATTGGAAAAACAATATCAAGAAGAAAAGCTGCGCTTAGAAGCGATAGAAAAAGAAGTCAGGTTAACGGAAAGCCTTTGTTTATCCAAACAGGAGCGGACACGGCTGGAAGATATGTTACATGGAAATGATAAAAAGAGCTTAGAGGAACAATTAGGCAGAATAAAAGATAAAATCACTTTCTATCAGGAATCCATCGTGCAGAACCGGGCCTCCAGCACCAGATTTAGGCTGCAGTTAATCATTTTCGCATTCGTTCTGGCCGGGTTTGCCGTTTATGGGGTACTGACTGAACAGTGGATATTGCTGGGGTTAGGACTGATTGGCGGATTGCTTCTTGCAGTTTTTTTCTTCCTAAATGGAAAAAATCAAAAAGATCATCAGTACACAAGGAAACTAGAACAGTTGCAAAATCAAGAAAAGCAGCTCACCGATGAGCTGAGGTCGGCCGAATATCAGGATGTCGAAAAACTGGCAAGCCAATTAAAACAGGATGACCGGAATAAGGAGCAGCTGCACTTGTTAAACATAAAGCTGAATCATCAACAATCCCAATTTGAAAGGATTATTGTTAAGTTTGAAGAATGGGAGGCAGAGTCGGCTAAGAATAAAGCTAAGCTTAATTCTTTGAGCAGAGAATTGAAGATACCCGATTACCTGGCCTCATCCTTTCTGCTTGAAGCCTTTCAATTAATAGAACAGTTCAAAGCTAATTACAGGGAAAAACAACAGTGGACTTCGAAGCTGCAACAAATTAGAGACCAGCAGAAAAAGCTTGATCGGCAGTTTAGCATCTATGAGCAGCGTTTTTTATCACAGAGAAGTGGAGATATTCCAAAGATTACTTATTTACTGCGGAAAAAGTTAAAGGAAGAGCAAGAAAAAATGATTACCCGCCGTGAGAGACAAAGCAAGCTTTCAGAACTAGAAACCGAACTAGCGCAAAAAACGACCGAGAGAGACCATCTTCAGAAAGAATTTAACAGATGGATTAGGAATGCAGGTGCCGAAACGGAACAGCAATTCTATGAGCTTGGGAAAAAAGCTGACAAAATACTAGAGCTGAAGGATAGACTTGCTGCTATTGAAGGACAGCTGCATTTTTCAATTCTCTCCCGACAAGAAAGGATAGAGAATTTGCAAATCCATCAAGTGGAGGACATGATGGATGAAATCTCCACTGAAGCAGAGAGGCTCAACCAAGTCTTAAAAACGCAGCATGAAAAACAGGCGTCCGTAAACTACGAAATTCAAATTCTGGAAGAGGGCGGCATATACTCTGATATTCTCCATCGCTATAAACAGAAAAAATTTGAACTGGAAGAGGCAGCGAAAGAATGGGCGGTTTACTCCCTTGCTCAGGACATCCTATTTCGGACAATAGATAAGTATCAAAATGAACACTTACCAAGGATGCTTGCTAAAGCTGAGGAGCTTCTAACATTTCTAACCGATGGGTCCTATCAAAGAATCTACCTGCATCCAGCGGGCACCGGTTTTCGGGTCGAGAGGCGTGACCAAACGGTATTTGAGGCAAATGAATTAAGCCAAGCGACGGCAGAACAGCTTTATGTTTCCATTAGATTGGCTTTGGCTTTAACCATATATGAAAAATATCAATTACCAATCATTATCGATGACAGCTTTGTTAATTTTGATTCTAAAAGAACAGGAAAAGTGTTACATTTATTGCGGCAGTTAGGACAAAACCAAATCTTATTCTTTACATGTCATGACCATTTATTATCACATTTTTCAAAAGAGAATGTTGTTAGGCTAGATGCTGTGAAAGTATCATAGAGTTCAGAGAGTAGGTTTTAAGATAGAGATTAAAGGAGTGAGTCAGTTGGGAAAAGGGATTGCCCATTATGAAGTTGGAGAACAGGTTGAATTGTTTCTGTTAATAAAAAGTGCTGCAAAAGGGATTGCCAGTAATGGAAAACCATTTCTGACGTTGATTCTCCAAGATAAAAGTGGAGAAATTGAGGCTAAGCTTTGGGATGTCAATGAAGAGGATGAAAAAACGTACGCTGCGCAAAATGTGGTGAAAGTCGTGGGTGACCTGCAAAATTACCGCGGAAAGAGCCAGTTGAGAATCCGGCAAATTCGGAAATCAGGAGCAGCAGACGGTCAAAATCTGGATGATTTCCTGCAAGCTGCTCCATTGAGCCAAGACCAAATGGCCAGTAAATTAACCCAGTATATATTTGAAATGAAAAACCCAAATATCCAAAGAATTACCCGCCATCTAATAAAGAAGCATCAAAAGGCATTTTTAGAATATCCGGCAGCAACAAAAAATCATCATGAATTTGTTTCAGGTCTTGCCTACCATGTTATTAGCATGCTTGATTTGGCTAAGTCCATTGCCTCTCTCTATCCAAGCCTTGATACAGACCTTCTGTATGCAGGTGTCATCTTGCATGATATGGGAAAGGTAATGGAATTATCAGGGCCTGTGTCTACGGTGTATACACTGGAAGGCAATTTGCTTGGCCATATTACCATCATGATCAATGAAATAGGAAAAGCAGCCGAGGAATTGGGAATCTCCGGTGAAGAGGTACTTATATTGCAGCATTTGGTACTCAGCCATCATGGAAAAGCTGAGTGGGGCAGCCCGAAGCCACCGCTAGTAAAAGAAGCTGAAATATTGCACTATATTGATAACCTCGATGCAAAAATGAACATGCTGGACCGCGCATTAGACAAAGTAAAGCCAGGAGAGTTTACCGAGCGGATCTATGCATTGGATAATCGCTCATTTTATAAGCCTGTGTTTCATAAATAAATGAAAAAATAACCCGTCCACCGGGTTATTTTTTTGTTTCTGTGTATATTTCGTGTTTGCTGGAATATCCTTTATTAAAAAGTGGACAACCATATAAGGGGGTAGAGAAAATGACAATACCTATTTGGGTATATGCTGTGGTGGCTGGAATTGTGATAAGTGCGTTAATGGCCATTAAAACTGGAAGGGAAGAGCGGCAGCTTGAAATGGAAGACATTGAACGTGAAGGCGAAATTTATATGCAGCGTCTTGAACAAGAAAAGGAAATGAAAAAGGGCATAAAAGCCACGAACGAATAATAAAAACGGAAGCACCCTTGAAGTGCTTCCGTTTTTGCTGATTATTCTCCAGATGTGGAAAGGTCAAGCGCGTCTTTTAAGTCTTTATCATTTACTTTTGCATCTGCATCTTTCAGTTCGCGTTCCATAGCTTTATTAATGTCATCACTGGTTAATTTAGATGACTTTAATTCATACTCAAGATCTTTCTTCATATCATCATAGGAGCCTTTTTCCTTTATATCGGTTACTTGGATGATATGATATCCGAATTGTGATTTAACAGGTCCGCTAATCTCATCCTTTTTAAGCTTATATGCTGCAGCAATGAAATCAGGATCATAGGACGCAGCATTTTGGTTGTTTATTGTGCCCAGGTCACCGCCGTTATCCTTTGTGCCCGTATCTGTGGAGTATTCTTTGGCAAGATCTTCAAATTTGCCGCCAGCATCCAATTTTTGCTTCACTTCATTTGCTTTTGCTTCATCATCAACAAGAATGTGACGAACTTTTATGTCCGTTTTGTAGTTATCGTAGTATTCTTTTAGTTCCTTATCGGTTACTTTAATATCCTTCATAGCAGCTTTTTCCTGAAGCATGCCAAGCTTCATTGTTTCCTTTAAGTCATTTTCATCTTTATAGCCGTACTGAGTAAGGGTTGCCTCGAAATTTTCTCCAAGCTGTGCCTTTAATTCGTCAATCTTTTTATTTAATTCTTCATCAGTCACTTTATATTTTTTTGAGAGGACTTTTTCATACATGAGCTGCTGCAGGGCCTGGTCACCGATTTTGTCCTTCATTGTATTGTAAAGCTCTTCTTGTGTGACGTCTCCCGCCTTACTTTCTGCTACCGTATCAGAACCCGCATTGCAGGCACCTAATGTTAGTACGCTGCCCGTCAAAGTCAAGGCAATAATCCATTTTTTCATGTTTTTAATCTCTCCTATAAGTGAATTCTTATGGCTGTTTGTCCATATCCTTTACTATATCATAAATGGTTACTACTGCAAAAAGAAAATCCCAATCATTTTGTAAATTTAGACAAAATTCTCGAAAACTTTTCCACAAAAATAAGTTAACCGCCTAGTCGAAATGGAAAGCTGTTGAATAGTATATGGTAGAAAGTGCAAAAACCGCAGGATTTCCTGCAAATTTGGCTCTTGTTTTTGAATTGGGAAAAAACAGAGTTAATGGGTTCTATTCAACTTTGACACGGGAAGGAGGAAGGAATATGTCTGGTGCTGCTGGATATGGAGCAGGATTTGCGTTAATCGTTGTTCTGTTCATTCTCTTGATTATTGTTGGTGCTGCTTGGGTTTGGTAATACAGCATAGAAAAAGCGATGAGATATTCCTCATCGCTTGTATTTTTATTTGCCAGGACTATGTATACAGAATTTCTACATATGAAGAAATCAGCAAGATTGTAATGAGAATATTAATAGTGCGAAACACTTTGTGCTGGCGCTCCTCCGGAATTTCTCTTTGAAGGCAGAGTATGCTAGTCATTTTATTAATATAAAATAATATAAAAATCGCTAAGATAATGAAAATGGAGATCATCACTGATTCCCTCCTTGTTGTACATTTTACCCCTACTACAATATCAGAAATCTTAAAAAAAAGATAGACATTTTGCAGGAAAGTCTGGTAGCATCATTTATGCTTGCAAAAAGGTTTAAGTAAATTTAGAAATGGCCATGATTAGTCTATATACTGCCATGTTTAGAAAGAAGGCTTTGAATTGTGAAGGATCTAGAAAACCTATGGGAAAAAGTGAGACTGCTGGAATACCATCAAAAATTGTTAGTAAAATTGACAAAAAATCCTGAGCTGGAGTTTCTGCGCCTGATCATTGAAAATGGCCTATCTGAACAAGAAGTGGAAGACATTTTGACTTTATGTGACAAATTGAATAAAAAATATGCAGACCAAAAAGCGGATGGATATTTGTATTTTCATCCGCTTTTAGAAGAATTTACAGATGCATTGCCCACTAACTTGGATACACAATCTGTTATTAAGGCATGCATAACACAGGGGCTTTATATGCCTCTTTTTCAGGAATTTTCAAAATACTTATAAGCACTTGGCGATTTAAGCAAGTTCAGTTTCAGTTTTCTCGTTTTTCCTGATTTTACCTTCTTCTTCGATGAATTGATTTTCAATATTGTTGAAGGACCGCTCAAAAATTTCCATAAAATCATCGCCATAAATATTGCGGACGATGGCCATTATTTCAATAATATCAGGGAACTTGCCATAAAGATTTCGAAGTGGCAATGCCCCAGACAAAACAGCATTTCCATCGGGCTGATAAGTTTCCATTAACTGGAGCAGAATGCTTTCTCCATCTGGTGTAAGCTGGATATACGTATTGCGCTTGTCGTTTTCTTTTTTAGAAAATTTAAGCAAACCCCTTTCTTCCAATTTTTTTGAAAAATTGAAAGCTGTTGAAACGTGCATGACACCAAACTTCGCTACATCCGATATGGAGGCGCCATTTAAATGATAGGCAATCCAAAGGATATGGTGTTCATTAATATTTAAATCAAAAGGCTTAATCCACTGCTGCCAGTCTTTCTCAATTGATTTCCAAAGGGCTTTGCTTAATTGGGCAATTCTTTGACTAAAAAAAAAATGCTTCCTTCATTGAATATTGTTTATCTGCCATCCCCATATTCACCTACTTTTATATTACTCTATTTTCATTATGCCAATAAAATAAAAATTAATAAAGTAAAAATTAACAAAATTTTTAGAAATTATGAATTTGTATTTTGAAAATATGATCTTTTAATCTATTTTAAAGGGTCTCCATGAATAATGGCAACTTTTAGAATATTTCAGATAAAAATAATTTATTTAAATAGTTATGTAGGAACTTTTCATACGAATGGACGGAAAATCATATAAATAGTTAACACAATTTATATCGGTAGCATTCAGGGGGATAATAGAATGATAAGCGCTGCTATCCTGTTTTTTATCTTAAGTGCGATTCTGCTTTTAGGTGCTGGCAAACATATAGTTGATTTGAGTAAACCAGGGGTTTATCCTCCAAAACAAATGATAAAAAAACGTACGGTTACTCTTTCTCTGGGGGCAGGCCTTTGCTTTTTGATTGCCATCCTGTTTTCCAATTTGTAAAATATTGAATTTAAGAAAAAGAACCCTTATTGGGGTTCTTTTTCTTAAAAGTATCCCGTCGATTATTTTTGGGTGACGGCAGCTGTTGATGATAAATTTGTTCTTTTGAATATGGACCGAGCTATTGGATACAAAATAACCATTACAATGGTGTTAATGACCACCGCAGGCAATACTCCTGCAGCAAACAATGCCAGGAATGGCCCAGGCAGACCAACAATATAGAAAGCAGATCCTAAAAAGATTGATCCGGAAATAATCGTGCCAACAGCTGTTAAAACTGCAACCCCGGCGGTAGTATTTGAATATTTTTTGAAGACAATAACTAATCCAAAAATGATTAGGGAAGTAAGCACCTTATCGATAATATTGGGGATTTGGCCTCCAGGAAAACTAGTCGTTAAAGCTGACAAAATCCCGGTTACAATTCCCATAAGTGCTGCACTTTTTATGTTTGGTATGAGTACAATTCCTAGGAACATCATGGCTAGCATCATGTCTGGCTTTATTTGCAAGAAAGCTGGCATTAACGTATGCAGAACAACCCCAATTCCGGCCAAAAGTGCTAATACCACCAAGTTTTTCGTATTCATTTCTCATCTCTCCTCTGCTTAACTAAGCTATTTATTCCTCCTGCAGTGCACTCGTTGCCTGCAGCGAAGAACTAAAAATATTATAACATATTAATATAATTTTAAGGAAGATATAATTTTCAGAGAATAGGATATTTATCCTATCCGGCTGCTGATATTTGCTGCCATTTCCTGAAGCTGCTCTGATGTGTAGTCACTTTGATTGCTTTTCCAGACTACTCCCAGTCCATCGCCCTTTCCATAGCGCGGGATTAAATGAATATGGAAATGGAAAACAGTCTGCCCCGCCAATTCTCCATTATTATTTATAGTGTTTAGAGCCTCAGGCTCAAATTCTTTTTTTAACGCCATTGCAATTTCAGGGACTGCAGAATAGACCTGCCCGGCAATTTCCGGGGTTAATTCAAACAAATTTTCTTTATGTACTTTTGGAATCACCAATGTATGTCCTTTTGTCACCTGGCTGATATCTAAAAAGGCTAATACATGTTCATTTTCATACACCTTTGCAGCAGGAATTTCCCCATTGATAATTTTGCAAAAAATACAGTCACTCATGTAAAACACAACACCTTTCAATTGAAGTTTGTATTATTTTACCATATAGGCACCAAAAGAAAAAGGCGGGACCGCATGGGATCCCACCCTTTCGAAGGGGAAATGCTTCAATTGGACGTTCATTCAGGAATGTTCTTTGACAAACACCTCATTTGGCAATAGAGTGTTTTTTAAGAAACATCATTGTTCAAGCTGACCATCCCCTGTTTGTTTTTATCGGTTTCCTACCTTTAAAAACGGATGACGATCTGCGATAAACACCTCATTTTCAGTTTATTGTCCTAAACTTTGGTGTTATTTGAACTCAAAATGGTTACTCTGCACATTGTACAATACAACCATCCCCTTATTTGGAACGTATAGAAGCTAATGGGTTTGAAAGAAAAGTGTCTTTTGTAAACACCTCATCTCAAGTTTTAGATGAATCACTTCATCACTGGAATTCCCCTTCGTAAATTATCATGTCCATTAGCAGCAGTTATATACACAATAAAATTACAATGACCAATTTCTATTTTTATCGGGAATCATTTGGTAAAATAATTAAAAATCATGAAATATGGAAGGGCGTTGCGAATGTCGTTATTAACGATTGAACATTTGGTTGGGGGATATACACGGAACCCAGTATTAAAAGATGTCTCTTTTGAAGTGGAAGAAAATGAACTAGTCGGCCTGATTGGCTTAAATGGAGCCGGAAAGAGTACAACCATTAAACATATTATCGGCTTAATGGAACCGCATCAGGGCGTTATTAAAATAAATGGTCAAACCATTTCGCAGGATAAGCAAGCCTATCGGCGGATGTTTACTTTTGTGCCGGAAACTCCTGTCTTATATGAGGAGTTAACATTAGCGGAGCATTTGCGGCTAACGGCTATGGCTTATGGCTTGGACGAGGATGACTGTGAGAAGCGAATGGCTCCATTACTGAAGGAGTTTCGAATGGAAAAACGGCTTAACTGGTTTCCCGCCCATTTTTCAAAAGGGATGAAACAGAAAGTCATGATCATGTGCGCTTTCTTGGTCCAGCCTTCGCTTTATATAGTGGATGAACCATTTGTTGGATTGGATCCGCTCGGAATCCAATCATTGCTGGATTTGATGAAAAAAGCAAAAGAGAGTGGTGCAGGCATCCTCATGTCCACCCATATTCTTGCTACAGCAGAGAGGTATTGTGACCGCTTTGTCATTCTTCATGAAGGGAAAATTCGGGCAAAAGGGACTCTTGACGAATTAAGGCAGCAATTCTCAATGCCAAATGCTACTTTAGATGACTTGTATATCCAACTGACAAAGGAAGAAAATTATGTTTGATGAGAAAAAGCTTTGGAGAGATCGGGCGGGTGCACGTGTTAAAGAATTGGGAAGATACTTAAAGTATATATTTAGCGGCCATTTGGTGATTGTGCTATTTTTCCTTGTTGGAACGGCTGCTTACTATTATCAGCAATGGATTGAAACATTGCCAGCGGATTTTCCTGCAGAATTGGTCACGGCTGTGGTGATCGGGATATTCTTGACGCGGAGCCCTGTTTACAATTTTTTGCTTGAAGCGGACCGGGTATTTTTAATCCCGTTGGAAACAAACCTAAAGGGATATTTCCTGCGTTCCGGTGTGGCCAGCATATCTTTTCAAGGATATATACTTTTAATGGTACTAGCTGTGCTGATGCCGATGTACGCTCATGTGAATAATAATGGATACCGCTTGTTCCTGCCGATTTTTATCGTGTTGTTAGTTATTAAGGCATGGAATCTGGCTGTCGGCTGGAAAATACATTTTTTTGTTCAGCTATCAGTCCACAGATGGGACCTGTTGACGCGCTTGTTGATGAATGTATTCTTTACGTATCTGTTGTTAAAACAAGCCAGCTTTTACCTTATTTTGTTATTAGGATTGATAATGGCCGCTTATTATGGATTTTTCCATGTCCGGACAAGCCCGCTCGGACTAAAATGGGATTTGTTAATTGAACAGGAACAAAAAAGAATGGCCTCTTTTTATCGATTGGCGAATCTGTTTACAGATGTGCCACAGTTAAAAGAATCCGTAAAGAGGAGAAAATGGCTTGATTTCTTGCTCAGGGGAATTTCATTTTCACAGGGTAACACTTATTTGTACTTGTATTCACGAACTTTTCTCCGTTCTTCAGATTACTTGGGATTATTCATTCGATTAACCATTATTGGAACGGCTGCTCTTTATTTCATTTCATTTGGAATTGGGCAAATATTGCTGATTGTCCTATTTTTGTATTTAACGGGTTTCCAGCTGCTGCCGCTTGTTCAACATCATCAGAATAAGCTGTGGGTTGATTTATATCCGGCAGCGGACAAAGCAAAGTGGTCGGCTTTTTCGTCGATATTAATGGTTATTTTAATAGTGCAAGACTTCACTTTTGCGTTATTTGTCTTGATTAAAGGCGAAACCCTTTTGGCATTGCTCGGTTTTGCAGTTGGTGTCATGTTTAACTATTTATTTGTATATATTTACAGTAAAAAACGCTTAAAATTTTAAATGAATGGGGCTTGCCCATGTTTAAGGTTTCAGGCTTTGCTCATCAATGATTTATTCAGGAGGCCGGCTCTTTTTGTGTCTGCCTCTTTTTTTGAAACCATTTGGTCTTTTTTTCGTAAATAACATATGTTCATGATGGGGGAGTAATAGAATGAATGACTATGAACTGCTGGTTTATGATGAAGTCCAAGACTGGAAAAGAAAAATAATCAAGCGTTCAGGGATGTTGAGCCGTGTTTCCAAAAAAGCTCAAGGGAAAATGAGCGAACTGATTCCTGAAAAGGTTCATGAGGTTATGACTGACAGCATTAAAGCAATGGTAAAGGCGACGCTGCTGGGGTCTCAGATGACAACGAATTCCCATCAAGCAAGAGGACTGTCTCTTCAAGAGAAAGATGGACTTCTCAGAAAAAAAGTGGAGACTTACCGGAAAACAGCTATAGTGGAAGGGGCGGGAACCGGAGCAGGCGGCATATTGTTAGGGTTGGCTGATTTTCCGCTGCTATTGACGATAAAAATGAAATTTTTATTTGAGGCTGCTGCTATCTATGGTTTTGATACAAAGGAATATGAGGAGCGATTGTTTATCCTGCATGTTTTTCAGCTTGCTTTTTCGAGTGATGAGATCCGGAAGCAAACCTTATCTGAGATAGAAAATTGGGAGGACCGTAAGAAGGTGCTGGGAGAAATGGATTGGCGAAGGTTTCAGCAGGAGTATCGTGATTTTATTGACCTGGCCAAATTGCTGCAGCTCGTTCCAGGAATTGGTGCCTTCGTGGGGGCATATGCAAATAATAACCTGCTTAAGCATTTGGGAGAAACGGCGATGAATGCCTATCGGTTAAGATTAATAACCAAGGTCCCAGAAGTCTAAGCAGCCTGGCACTTTTTTAAAAACTGTATTTTCTAAATATTTATTTGTACTATTATATAGATTTTTCTTACATTTTTTTTTATACTTTTAAAGTATTTAACTTAAAAGGGCACGAAAGGATTCACAAAAAAATGAGAGTATTAAACAAAATAGGCCTTTCTAGTATCATGCTTGTCGCAGCTGGAATCGTCTCAGTCATCATTTCCATTAAGGTGGGGGCGAACAGTCCATTCTGGCTGGACAGTAAAGTGGCGGATTGGTTTTCAGGAGTACCTGACTCCGTTATTCCATTCTTTGTTCAAATTACGGAGATGGGGGATAAAAAAGGAATTGGGGCAGTCGGCGTATTGGTTCTCCTATGGTTATTGTTTAAAAAGAAAAATTATTTAGGTGCAGGGGTTTTTGCCTTAGCTGTTGCACTCGGCAATGAAGTTAGCAACCTATTAAAGGATGCATTTGCACGGCCAAGACCCGAGATTGAACACCTTATTCATGTTACGAGCTATAGTTACCCCAGCGGCCACGCCATGGTTGGGATGATTGTCTATTTTTTAATTGCGTATCTGGTCATGGAATCGGTTCAGTCGAAAATTGGAAAGTCCATTACCATTGTAATCATAGCTTCATTATTGCTATTAATCGGAGCAAGCCGGATTATATTGCAGGTTCATTACCCATCGGATGTACTAGGCGGCTATGCATTAGGATTTTTATGGGTTTCTATTTGGATTGGTATATATCGATCTGTTAGACAGCGGCAAACACGAAAAAAGAGGCTGATTTAGCCTCTCAGATTGTCGAGAAAGGGTATTTTTCTCGGCAATTTTTTATTATCACAGAATCTAAATACCAAATTTATTGATT
>NZ_CALPDF010000049.1 GCF_943193175.1 Neobacillus muris | reverse complement strand
ATTTAATGTAAACACTAGCTGCAAGCCTATGTAAATTTCGCTGCATTTTTCTGCACTTTCTGCTTGCAAAAAACAGATCACCAGTTCTACACTCTTGGATTTATGGTATTGAGATGTTTCATATTTTATAGGATTGCCGTCATCATCC
Organism: Neobacillus muris; assembly: GCF_943193175.1. Lineage (GTDB taxonomy): Bacteria > Bacillota > Bacilli > Bacillales > Cytobacillaceae > Neobacillus > Neobacillus muris. Next base: position 33,397 of record NZ_CALPDF010000049.1, on the reverse strand, counting down.
TTTCCCCACTTGATTTTCTCTTTGTATCCATACTTCATTGTGTATTTTTCTAGCAAGTGGAATAACAGCTCCCTTTCTTTTGGATTAGGTAGCTTCACGTCCATTTTGTAGTCAATTCTTGTGAGAGTATGCGAATCAAAATATTCAGAGTGTCCAAGATGTCTGATAAGGAATTTTCGTATATCTGATTCTATCAAATCATAATCATCTTCTATAACCTCTCCTCTATTCAACATTTTGACAGCATCCACTTTCAAGTGTAGATTCCAGTCCCCATCTGCACGACAGCTAATCCAAGTAATAGAATATGCTGGGAATTTCTTTTTTACTCCACAGTTAAGTTTTTTAACCGCAGCCCCAAAGTAATCATACTTGTTGAGGTTAACACCATACATGGAAAATAGGTGTTGAATATCGTGATATTCTACGAGCAACATCAATTCGAATGTGTGAATCAATTAAACCATCTCCTTTTGTTTTTGTTCACGGGAGCAAGGAAACCCTTTGTTATCAAGGGTTCTCTTAGTTTCGTCTTTCCCGTCCCTAACTAATTTATATGACTTCTCAACACATTGATAGGTACCAATGTGATTGTTAAGTAAAGCATCCTACTGAAGTTGTAAAGAAAATATTCAACAATGTCCTCACAAAATAGTTCAACAACATTACAGCAAGTGCATAATAGTAAAGGTTCAGTATTTTCCTTTTATCTAGTAGATTACAGGTATATGACTACAAGAAAAAAACCGTAAAAGCTGTATGCTTACGGTTTCGTTTATTGGCTTTCATTTTCTTTTGATGTCTTTTGATAGTAGTTATTATTCTATGTTATTGATACTTCCTCGAACCTAAAAATTTTGATTTATGCCATTCTCCTAATTATGATAGAAACATAACAAGATTTTACAATGAAAGGAAGGAAGTTTACCTCAATAAAGTAAATCATAAGTTACATTTCCGTCGAACACCCTCAAACCTTATGACTTTGAAATTCCCCACTCAATTATTTTAAAATGAGAATCTACAATAAATAAAAACAACAGGAGGAAAACATCATGACCCTCGAAAGAATCTTCAACAATCAATCCCCAATTACCCTCGAAGACATTTTCCAATCCATTTTGAATGAAAAAATTGACGCACTCATTAAGGAATTCTATGATAATACTAAGGTGAATTCCACTGACTCTTCTAACGAGAAAGGAGAGGAAGTGGCATGAGATCAGCAATTTACATTCGTGTCTCAACAAACAAAGAAGAACAAAAACAGTCCCTTGAAAACCAAAAAGAATTGTTTATGAATCTATTATCCGAGAAGGGATGGGACTTATTTGATATATATTTAGACATTGAGTCTGGAACGAAATCAAAGAAACGTCCTGCTCTAAAACGGATGATTGAAGATGCAAGAATGAAGAAGTTCGACATTATTTTGGCAAAGGAATTATCCAGATTAGCCAGAAATGGACAATTATCTTATGAAATTAAAAATCTAGCAGAAATTCAAGGTATACACATCCTCACCATGGATGGTGCTATTGACACACTATCGGGAAATACTCAGATGTTTGGACTATACGCTTGGATGTATGAACAAGAATCCCAAAGAACAAGTGAACGTGTGAAGACTGCTCTACAAATCAGAGCAAAGATCGGTAAATTTAAGGGTTCCATTCCACCCTACGGATATTATGTTGAGAATGGAGTTTTAAAGGTCAGAGATGATTCCACTCCTGATGTAGTACGTCAAATATTCAACTCTTATCTTTCAGGTAAAGGATTTGACAGAATTGCGAGGGAGCTATTAGAGGAGGGTATAGCAACTCCTTCTGAAATTGCAGGAAAGAGAAATTCTAGCTCACTATGGCATGGGTCTACCGTTAGAAAAATACTAGAAAATCAACATTACATTGGTAATCTAGTTCAACAAAAGGAAACTTCCATTAGTGTAACAACTGAAAAACGTAAAAAGATTGATCCAGCAAATTATGTTGTCATCGAAAACACACACAAGCCTATTATCTCTAAAGATGATTTTCATGTTGTTCAACAGTTAATCTCTGAAAGAAAACGTAAACGACCATATGCAAAAAAACATCTCTTCACAAATATTTCCTTTTGTGCTGATTGTGGTAAGAGTATGCATTATAAAGCCAATCGTAAGGGATATATTTGTGGGGCATACAATAAGTATGGTCATACAAAATGTTCAGATCACCATGTAAGAGAAAATGGACTGATTGAGGCAATTTCAAATGATATAAAGCAAATGTTTTCAGCACTCTCTACAAAATCTATTCAAAAAGACATTGAGAAAAAGGTTGCAAAATTCATTCAGCGGGATCAAAAACAACTCACTAACATTCTCAAGGAGATAGAAAACATAAAGAAAGACAAAACGACTGCACTTCGCATGAAAATACGGGGTGAAATCCAAGATGAAGAATACAGATTGCTCATTGAGGATAATGGTATCCAACTCGCTAAACTAACTGAGGAAAAGTTAAAATTAGAAAAGGGATTGCTTCAACAAAAACAAACGATTGATTTTACAAAACTAATCCAACAAATTGAACGGTTTGTTCAAAACCCTGTTCTTGACGAAGAAATGCTTCACAAACTAATAGAAAGAATTGAAATAAAAGAAGATGGGAGTCCGAGAATCCACTACCGATTTTCGGACCCTTATATATCTTCTATTTTTTTACGAGCAACACACAGCACTCGACGTGTGTCGTATGTGGAAACATATCGACCGGCTGCACTTCCAGCGTCGTATATCCCCCATCCTCTAAAATCCGAAGATCCCGGGCCAATGTTGCTGGGTTGCAGGAGACATACACCACCTTTTTTGGCTTCATGTCCATAATCGTCTTGAGCAGTGCCTCATCGCAGCCCTTACGCGGCGGGTCCACCACTAAAACATCCGCAGCATTCCCTTCCTTATACCATCGCGGAATCACGGCCTCCGCTTCCCCAACCGCAAACTCCACATTCGCTATTCCGTTCAACTCTGCATTCCGGCGGGCATCCTCAATAGCTTCCGGCACTATTTCCACTCCAAAAACCTTCTTAGCCTTTTGAGCTAAAAACAATGAAATGGTACCGATTCCGCAATATGCATCAATGACCCTTTCCTCGCCCGTTAATTCCGCATACTCCAGCGCTTTATCATACAGCACTTTAGTCTGTACCGGATTTACCTGGTAAAAGGATAATGCTGAAATCGCAAACTTCACATCGCCGATATAGTCGTAAATAACCTCATTTCCCCAGAGCACCTTTGTTTTTTCACCCAAAATGACATTTGTGCGTTTGGAGTTCACGTTATGCACAATGGACTTTACCTTGGGCAGCCGCTCAACTATTTTCTCCACGAGCTCCTTTTGATCCGGGAAATCGGCTGTTCTCGTAATCAGCACGACCATCAGTTCACCTGTCCGCTTGCCGTACCGGGCCATGATATGGCGCAGAACCCCTTTATGGGACTCCTCATCATAGGCAGAAATCTCTAGCTCGGTGCAAATTTCCTTCACCGCTTGTACCGCTTCATTGACTTCCGGCAGCTGAATCAAGCTTTCCTCCGTATCGACAATCTCATGGCTTCTTGGCTTAAAAAAGCCGGCGATTAGCTTGCCGTCTTTTTCACCTATCGGCACCTGTGCCTTATTCCGATAATACCAAGGATCGTCCATTCCGATAATCTGATGGACGGTCACATTCTCCAGCTTGCCAATCCTAGTCAGCACCTGGCGGACCTGGTTTTCCTTATACTTTAGCTGTCCCTCATAGCTGATATGCTCAAGCTGGCAGCCTCCGTATTTGTTCTTTTCACTGCTCGGAATATCGACCCGATAAGGGCTTTTTTGGTAAATCTCAATTAACCGGCCAATTCCGTAGCTTTTATTTACTTTAATGACCTTGATTTTTGCCTGTTCACCGGGCAGCCCGCCCTCGACAAACAACGGGTAGCCATCGACCTTGGCAACACCTGCCCCATCATGGGTTAAATCTTCAAATACTACATCTATGTAATCATTTTTGCTAACCGGCAATGTTCTGCTCATTCGCTTCTTCCTTTACTCCGTAATAACTAGACAGATTGTATCACAAAGCGGCGGACAATGCGAAAGCCCGGAAACATGGTGAATGATTTGATTCATTTGCCTATAAAAATCACTTTTCCGATTTTAAGCCAGTCTTCACCAAGTAGAATTATTTTATATTCGAAAACCCTGATAAATCGTTTCTATTCCCTATTACCACTAATAGATCACTGGAATGAATAATTTCATCCGGAGAGGGCGAAACTATGATGCTTCCATTTCGAACAAGGGCGATCACACTGATATTATACTTGGCACGAAGATCAAGCTCCCGCAAGCTCTTTTCCGCCATACTCAAAGGAATGTTGATTTCTTCTATGTTATATTCTTTTGACAGCTCGATATAATTTAGCATATTAGGCGAAAGGAGCTGATTCGCGACCCGTTCACCCATATCTCTTTCGGGATAGATAATCCAGTCCGCGCCCACTTTTTCCAATAACTTTCCATGCCGTTTTCCTATGGCCTTGGCAATAACTTTTTTCACTCCCATTTCTTTGAGCAGCAAAACAGTTAAGATACTGGATTGCATATCATCGCCTATGGCAACGATAACGCAGTCAAAATTGGTGATCCCTAGCGACTCCATTGCTTTCTGTTCCGTCGAGTCCGCCACCGCAGCATGAGTGACAAACCGCTCTGCATCCTCCACTCGTTCTTCATCCATATCTATGCCTAAAACTTCCTGCCCAGCTTCATTCAATCTCCAAGCAACACTTGTTCCAAATCTTCCTAAACCAATTACTGCGTACTGACTTTTTGCCATTTTATTTCACACTTCCCTGCTATTGTTTTAATTAACCAATCATGATGTTTCCTTTTGGATAACTAACTGAATCCTTATTGCGCCTTTTGGTCATGGCGAAAGCCAATGTCAGCGGGCCCAGTCTTCCGGCAAACATAGTAAAAATAACAATGATCCGTCCAACGGGGGATAATTCTGGGGTTAACCCCATGGAGAGCCCCACCGTGCCAAAGGCAGAAGCAGCCTCGAAAAGATACATAATAAAATCGTGTCCCGGTTCTGTTATGCTAAGAAACATGGTAATGACGACCACAATGATGATCCCAAAGGTTGCGACCGTCATTGCTTTTAAGATGGTTTCAAACACAATCTTGCGTCTAAATATAACAACCTCCTCTTTTCCTTTCACTTGAGACCAAATGCTGGCTGCTAACACAGACACGGTCGTCACCTTGATTCCCCCTGCTGTAGAGCCTGATCCAGCCCCAATAAACATCAAAAAAACGGTCAGAAACAAAGTGGAATGCGTCAAATCTCCAATCGGCAATGTATTAGAACCAGCCGTCCTAGGAGTGACAGATTGATACAAAGAGCCCAATACTTTTCCTGTTCCCGATAAAGGAGCTAATGTTTTCTGATTTCCATACTCAAAAATGAAGATGAGCACAGTCCCCGCAACGAGCAGAATGGCGGTTGTCACCAATACGATCTTGGAATGGATCGATAACCGATGCGTGTTACGGTACTCATAAAGTTCGTTTACCACCATGAAGCCTAAACCGCCTAACACAATTAATGTGGATACAGTTAAGACAACGGTTGGGTCATCTACATAACCAGTTAAACTTCTAAACTCGCCCATTAAATCAAAGCCTGCATTATTAAAATTCGATATAGAATGGAAAAAACCGTAATAAATAGCTTTTCCTGCCGGCATATCAAAAGAAAAACGAATCGATAAAATGAGTCCGCCAACTATTTCAAAAAAGGCCGTAAATATTATTATTCTTTTGGCAAATTTGACTAGCCCCCCAATCGAAAAATCATTAAATGCTTCCTTTAGGACCAGCCTTTGTTTTAAAGAAATCTTTTTCCCTAATAGCACAAAGAAAAAGGTGGCAAATGTCATAAACCCTAATCCGCCTATTTGAATGAGCGATAAAATGACTACTTCGCCAAACATCGAAAAGGTGTCCCCTGTATCAACTACTACAAGTCCTGTCACACATGTGGCAGATGTAGAGGTAAATAACGCATTTAAAAAGGAAAGGCCTTTTCCATTCTCTGCAGCAATTGGCAGTGTCAGCAAAATCGCCCCGATTAAAATGACAATCGCAAATCCTAAGACCAGAATTCTTGGGGGATTGAAATAATCAATGATTTTTTTCATAACTTTCTCCTATCCGGTTTAATTGGCATGAAAAAAGCTTTTCTTAGATTTCCCTTAATCTTCCTCCATCACTCATTATACTACTGATAATATCCACATTCCGGTTTGTAAAGGACACTAATTGCAGTGTTTTAAGAAGACTAAGCTTTTTGACAGCTATTCCTATTCTTTTGGCCCCTAAAAATGGGCATAAAAAAAACACCTTTAAAAAGGTGGTCTTCTGACCTCCTTCGCTTGTAGCCGACGAAGTTAGCTGACGGGTTAGGACGGCGAAAGAGTGTATCATCCCTTCTACAAATCTGCAGAATTCACCCCCAAAATCATGGGTCCTCCGTTCCCAAATAGGATTAGGCATCATATGAAATTTTTTCCTATGAACAAGATAATACTCCCCAAGTAAATAATTGTAAAGAGGCTTTTCTGTCTATCATGGATATGAATTTTCTTTTCTACCTATACGGATCCCGTTCAAGCGGGAAAGTGCAGCAGCGAAATGAACCTCCAGCTTTAATCATTTCCGAAAATTTTAATTCAATTACTTCATATCCTCTTTCTCTCAGCTGCCTGTTCACCTCTTTGTTTTCAGGTATACTAAACACTTTTTTGCTGCCAATGGAAAGAACGTTTGTCCCCAGACTTTTTTGTTCCGCTTTGGATACTTTGATGAGACTGTATTTTTTCGATAAAAATGCCTCTGCTTCCTCGTCCATTTCACCCTGATACAGGAGTGCCTCATCGGGAGATATTATATTAAAAATACAATCAAGATGAAGGAATTTATCCCGAAACGGAACAGCCATCACTTGAAAGTCGGGCAGCAAATGTTTCATATGCCGAATGGATTGTACCGTTGTCCGATCGCTTAATCCGATAAAAACAAATCCATTGTCAACGATTATATCCCCACCTTCTATATGATCTTGAGATAAATCTGAATACAGGACTTGCTTTTGGTTCAGCCAGCTTTTCAAAAAAGCTTCCTCTTTTCGTCTTCTCTCTTTCTTCATTTCCGTAATGAAAACTGTATTCCCCACAACAAAGCCTATATCCCGAGTAAAGACTTGCTCTGGATGATGGGGATCAGCGCGAAGCAGGATCACTTCAACCCCAAAATGCTCTAATGCCACTATCAATTCATCGTGCTGTTTTTGGGCCGTTTTAATATTGATGTTGTTTGAGCTATCGGCTCCTTTTGGCAAGGAAAGAAAGGCTGGCTCACACATGATCACTTTTTTTAATGCACCGTATTCATCAAATGACCTAGGTGATAGGGTTTCTTTGGACATACTTTACCATTCTCCTTTTGAAAAAGTATTTTATCATTTGATTTAGCGGCATTCGGGATTCATTATGATTTCAATCTTTTTATTTTTGCTACACCTAGTGCAAAATGACTCCAAAGTATATTCTCAATTAATTCAGCTTCTGATTCTTCACAATCAACAATTAAGATGACTTCAGAGTGCTTGCCTTTTAAGACTCGTTTCTTTTTCTTAAAAACCAATTCTAGAAAAAGCCGAATAGAGAATCCCAGAACGAAACCAGCAAATGCCCCTATCAATCCCCAATAAATCGGACCCCAAGCCAATTTAAACCCTATGCTTGCTCCAATGACTGAAAAAGCGGTGGCAAGTCCCATACCAATATCAATGAGGGAGGTGCCATCTGAACGGTGCAGCGTATCAAAAATCTTACGGTTTTCTGCCCGGTTATCGAGAGGGACCGCAAATATGCTCTCTTTTGGAATCCCTCTCTTTTCCAATGTTGAAATGGCCATCTCTAAAAATCCATTCGTTTCAAATGTTGAAAAAAGCTGCAAATATATCACTTCACTTTTTGTCCTTTTAGGATTTGAAACCCTTCCGATTGATAGTTCTCGGTTAAATGATTTCTTAATTCTTTTTCGAAAAGTTTGTTATTTTCAACCGTATTTATATAAGAATCATAAACGGCAAACCCATAGTGGGAAGGGATGAAAAGGAGCCACTCAGGCTTTAAAACAGAGGTAGCTTCTTTTACTTTGCCTAAAATCAAGAGGAAAATAGCTTCTTGAACATGCGAAAAATAATAAAAGACTACTAACCATACAATGACAAAAATAGCCGTTAAAATCCGATGAATATAAAGCTGGCCTAAACCAGGAATAAACAATGACCACATAACAGCCACAACAGGATTTCGTTTATCCAGGTAGTTAATCTCTAAAGCGCCTAGTGAAAATGAATTGAAACGGTGTTCTTCCCGCTCGGCCAAAAGATAAACCCTGTTCATATCTACGGTTGTCCGATAACTGTCCCAGATGCCAAAAAGGTATACGGGAATATACATAAGTAGCCACCTCGTGTTTAGTACCTCTTTGGCCATGTCTATATTTCCTTGAAAGGAATAAATCATCGCAGAATTAATATGTGCTTGGATATTAACAGCCACTTCCCAAATGAATAAGGCATATCCTCTAAGATATTTGGATAAAAGCAGATGCCCAAATCCCGGAAAGGCGGCGGACCACCAAGCAATTATATAAGGGTTTCTCAAATGCAATTGTGTGGTTCCCAAAATACTAACATGGGCCACATATCTTCTGGCGGTATTGTCATTTGTATAGTTATCCATTTTATCCACCTTAGGAATTGATAATATTATATTTCCAAACGCAGCCTGTGTTTATGCCCGCCCCAGTTAAGTTAACCTTCCCAAATCATGCAAAAGGCCGTCACATGACGGCCTCAAGTCCTGTATTCTATATGCTATTTTGCTTTAGAAAGGTATACACCATTTGCAATAGCTCCTATTACCCCAGTTACAGCAAATAAATAGCTAATAAACATAGTTGTATCAGAAGGTGACCCAGCAAATATTCTAGCAATGCCAGTAACAAAAATTAGCAAACAGCCAACAAGGGCAATGACGGTTCTAGCTCTTCTTTTCATCATTAACCTCCCTTAAAGTGCATTTCTTCCTGTCTCTTTCTCAACGCCTTTCTTGCATGTACTTCAACCATTTTTTTAATTTTTGACTATAAAGGAAATAGCCTGTTACAGAAGCAGCCGTTACACCGACAGACAGATATAGAATAAGTCCATGTGAGACATAGTCGCCTGCCCCTATTCCTATCAATCCGAGAAGGGATAAATAAAAGCAATATTTCTTGTTATTTTCATAGATGATAAACTGAAAGTGTCTTCTTTGTTCACTTTCCTTTAATTTCTCTAATGTTTTGGGTGTATCCAAAAATTCCATAATGGAATGAAAAAACTTAAAGATTGGCTGCGATTGGATCCATTGCCAAACAAATGCCCATTTGCTATTCCCTTGTTTATGAATCCACTCCATGAAAATAGGCTTTCCTAGTTCGATAAGTTCTGCATCAGGAGCTAAGCTGCGGATAATCCCTTCGATTGTGACGAAGGATCGCCCTAGAAAAACAAACCTTGTTGGAACTTGAATCGGAAGCGTTTTAATCACATCGTTTAATTCCATTTTGAATGCCATCAGATTCATTTCTTTTAATTGAGTGGGATCAAATGAAGTAAACTCCGCTAATAGCTTTTCCACAATTCTAGTATCGGCCTCAGGAAGCAAAAATCCTAAATCCACGAGGCAATCCACAGCTTTGGAATAATTTTTAGCCAGAAAGCTTTCAATTAAAGCCTGAAAATGGGCAGCATCCTTTTTAGTTATTTCCCCTGCCATTCCAAAATCAAGTAAGATAATTTTCCCCTCTTTTGAAACAAATAAGTTTCCTGGATGTGGGTCTGCATGGAAGGTTCCTGGCTCCAGCCATTGAGGAAGGAACACCTTTAAAAGCCTTTGAGCGATTTCTCGGCGGCCAACTGCTATGTGCTCCAGCTCTTCCATATCGGTGAGACGCATTCCATCAAACCATTCCATCACCAATACATTGGATGAACTAAGTTCAGGAAAAACAGAAGGAATCTGTACTATATCCATATCCTTGAATCGATCTCTAAAATACTGAATGGTCTCAAGTTCTTTGGAATAGTCAAGCTCTTGTTCAATCACCTGCTTTAGTTCTTTAAACAAAACTCTGAAATTAATAAATCCTTTAGGAATGGGAACGAAGTGATCCGCAAACCAAATGATCATACTTAAGATGCGAAAATCGGTTTGTACAACAGAATCAATATTAGGCCGCTTCACTTTAATGGCAACCTCTGTTCCATCTTTGAGAGCGCCTTTATACACTTCACCAATAGATGCCGAAGCAACAGCAGTTTTATCGATAAAAAGGAAATTTTGTTCTAAAGAATTTCCCCACTCAGCTTCTAAAATTTCCTGAATTTCCATCCAATTGGATGGAGGAACCTTATCTGTGAGATCCTCAATTTGATGAATAAAGGCATGGGGCAATAAATCTGCACGAGTACTCAGTATCTGTCCAATTTTGATGAGCAGGCCTTCTAATTCAAACAGTGTTTTTCGAAACTGTTCTCCTATCTTTCCCCACAGTTTCTCCCACTCTGTTTTCGGTTTCCTGCGGATTTTATACCAATAAATTTTAAGGAAAATCATTAACGCCATAGATAACACTCTGTACATTCGATATATTTTATTTTTTGATTTCATATGATTCCTCACCGTTTGATGTACCAAATGGCTCAATATCCTAATTGCTAATAATGAATAAAAAAAAAGCCGTCACCAATGGGCATAATATTCCCTTGGTGACAGGCTCCTCCGGTACACTTCAATTATTTTAATACCCATATATTATCACGCTGGTAAAAATATGGCAACATTAACTATAAGACTTTATAAAAGGGGAATCCGTACTAACTGTAACGTTCTTCTTTAAATGGATTGGCTGTCATCGAATAGCCAAACTCTTCCCAAAACCCAGCCTCGTCTTCTTTCATAAATTCAATTCCTGACACCCACTTGGAGCCCTTCCATAGATAAAATGTTTCCGGTGGAATGAACCTTAGCGGATAGCCGTGTTTGGGATCAATATCCTGCCAATCATGATGCTGATCCTTCCAACGGTATACAAACAGAGCATCGTCCCCTAATAAAGACTCAAGCGGCAGGTTGGCAGAATAACCAAATCTGTCCCCGTTGTAGTAACCATAGATTTTAATGTATTTTACGCCCTCATTGATTTTAACAAACTTCAATAACTCTCTTAGTGCAATTCCTTCAAAAGTAGTATCAAATTTAGACCAGGTAGTCACACAATGCATATTGACGGTTGAAACGGTCTTCGGAAGCCCCATGAATTCTTTAAAAGATAAAACTTTTTCTTCTTTTACCTCACCAAAAAGCCTAAAATTCCATGTGGCGCTATTAAACTTGGGCACATCCCCTTTGTGAAGGATCGGCCATTTTTCAGTTTCGAATTGACCAGGCGGCAGCTGGTTTGCCATCATATCACCCCTATATTCTCATAAATGTCAAAAAAATCCTGACCATAGTATCCTGCAAAAGTGAACAACCCACACTTAAGGGAAATATGGTAAATTCACGCTTTTAGTTCAGAAGAGTAAGGACACTGAAAAAATGCATAATGCTTCCGGCAATGACGAATAGATGCCATACCGCATGGTGGTACTTGAATCCTCTCCAAATGTAAAAAACAGATCCCGCCGTATATAGTAATCCACCTATGATTAAATACGTTAGACCGGCAGACTCCAGGGAGACCGATAAAGGCTTCCAAGCAAAAACAATTAACCAGCCCATTACGACGTATAACAAAGTGGAGGTGAACAAAAACTTTTTGACGAAAAAGGATTTAAAAACGGTCCCGCCAATGGCAATTCCCCATACAATCCCAAAGATCGTCCAGCCCAGCCAGCCTTTAACGGCGACAAACATGTAGGGCGTATAGGATCCAGCGATAAAAAAATAGATAGAAGAGTGGTCAAATATTTCAAATAGGTCCTTCACTCTGCTGCCTTCTGGGAAAGCGTGCAACAATGTAGATGAAGTGTACATAAGGAGCATTGTTGCACCGAATAATGTGAAACTAACTATATGCCAAGCGTTTCCATGTATTGCGGAAAACACAATTAATAAGACTAATGCTGCAATGCTAAGAAGAACACCTATCCCATGAGTAATAGAATTGGCAATTTCCTCTCCTTTGCTGAATGTATGAGTGACAGCCATAACAATTCTCTCCTTGTAAAAATGCCATAATTTATTTTAACAAAAAAGCAGCAAGTTCGTAATTATACTAACCTGCTACTTCATAGAATAACTGTCTTGATTTTCAGCCAGCTGGCAAATCACTAAAACCTAATCTGGCTAGTTTATCTTCTTTCGCTTTACGAATTCTTGGTTAATTTCATCCCAAAGGTTAAGATTTCGTAGTTATTTTTAAGGATAAAGCCATAGTTTTTATTATGGTCAATCACGATGTCTCCATCCAGATGATTGATCACTAGCCGATCAATTATGATTGTAATTTCTCCGTTTTTGAACATCTCGTCCGTGTTTTCCCCTTGCTCAGCCTGAGCAAGTTCATACATATAGGCGGCGCCTCAACCAGTGGTCCGGATTTCATTAATCCGAATGGCTGGTTCCGCTCCAAGCTCTTTTACAAGCTGTTGGTTTGCCTCATTCGTTATTGTCACTTTCATTTTTACATCTCCATTTCAAGGGAAACGATTCCCGTTATAATGTATCAGATTCCAAACGGAAACCATCGACCATAACCTCTTCATCGACCTCAAGCAGCAGGCACCGTTTGCCTTGATATGTAATATACTTTACATACTTCAGGTCTTTCGGATTGATAGTAACATCAGCCACCTTCGTATTGATTTTGATCGTTTTCGGAACTAAATTGCTGGCTTTAAACTCATGTTTTTCATCATCCACGATGGCCTTCAAGGTATGCTCCACTTTGGCCATCTCGATATTTTCAACGCCGCTGTCCGTTAAAATCCGCTCAATGTCACGAACATCCAATGTTGGAGTTTCGTTCTCTTCTTTTTCTGCATTTTCTTGTACAAGCTTATCGATTTCCTCATAAACGTTGGAAATGACCTGCGGGTCCACTTCATCTCCTATCGCTTCTTTTAAAACCAAATCGAAGATATCCTTATCCTCCTGGGCTGTAATGATCTCTTCGCAATTAAGAACCTCTTCAATAAATCGGCCATCCGGCTGATTGGCTTTTCCAGCACAATAAAGAATATGGTTTACATCTGCTGCATTGTCATTAAACACAGGGAACAAAAAGCCTGACATGGGTGAATCTAAATTAATAATAGGGTCAAAGAAATGATGTGGTTTGAATTCCTTCTCTACATAATCAAACGTCAAAGCCTTTTTCGGCTGATCGGTTTTATTCAGGCTGCAAAGGATAAACTCGTTGTAATAAACTGCATCATCCCCGCCTTCCTCTGATTCCAGATCGCGTTTCCGGGTCGGCTTCCGATATTCTCCCCGGATAAACGTCACTACGGTATCAAATTCATAGACCGTCATCGGAAACATTTTCGTGACAATTTCGAGCATGTATTCTTTCCAATCATCCGACTCTGCTTTCAATCCTTCGAACAGAAACATCTGGGTGCTATCTTCTACATCCCGAATAAATTTCAGCTCAAACAGTTTAGTATCAAGATGTCCGGTCAGGACCTTTTTAAAGTTGGATAAAAATAATTCTTGGGCTTCCTGCTCTAACATCTGGAACGGCTGACTGACATGATGGTAAATCTCGCCTGTTTCTTTCTGGACATAAACATTGAAGATTTCTTTAATTTTTAAAATATGTTCATTATCTAATTTAAATTGCTTGCGAATATTAGCGATGTCTTTTTTGTTCATCTCATTCAACTCCCACTCCTGATTATACTGTTCAGGATGGAAAATAGTAATACTTGATATTTTCTTCATTTTCATAGCAGGGGAAATGACAGTTTGTAAAAACTTTATTACTTGTTATTCGGCCGTTTTCTTATCCAAGTTATACACGACATCACAAATGATAATATAACCATAAACACCGGCATTGCGAAGGGATGCTTAATCATAATATGTGATTCCCATGGAAACAGCCATTCTTTAATCATATGTATTAGCCCCTAAAAAGTGTTTAACTGTCTTTTTGATGATAGTGATCATTATCAATAGAAAGGGTAGAACCCATAAAAGAGGAATCCATAAGGCGTGGGGAAATACCTCAAGGGCCACTTTTAAGTGTTGTGTGATACTTGAAGATACACTATAGCCTAAATAAAGGCCCAAAAGGATGACGGGAAGCAGCAATTTTCGGCTATCCTCTATTTTGGTTAGCAGCTGAATGGAGCGAATCGCGAAAAACATATGCAGTGACGCTTTGAAAAAAGCGGTTATCATCATAAACATGACACCAATAAGGTCTAGATTTTGTATGAAATTGCCTATTCGTATTTTTCGAATCAATATATACATCGGGAATATTTCTGTCTGATAGTTGAATTCACCCAATCCCATAATCAGCATCAATTGACTGGCTAAAATTATCAATCCGGACGCGATCACAGCCGCAAAGTTAATCTTTGCAATGGTTTTAAAAGGACCCTTGGTGAGCGTCCAAATCATAGCCAATTCAATAGATTGGGCAAACCCCTGACTGGCTCCAAGTGGAAAGGAAGCCTTGAAAATCGGAAGCCAGCCCGCTTCTAATATAGGGCGAAGATTACTCGCCGCTAAGATATTACTTCCCCAAATAAGACCGGCTAAAATAATAAATAGAAATAAAAAAATAGGTAAAATCAACTCTCCGACTCTTCCTAGTACTTCTATGCCTTTTAGTTGGCCATAGGCTAAAATGAGCAAAAATGGAACAATCAAAGGCAAAAATGGGGTATCGGGGAAAATTAGGGATTGAAGCATATACTTAATATCATTTAATACTCTTCCCAGTTCATATAAAAATAAAAAAGGATAGAGCCAAGCAATAGGCGTGCCTATCCATTTTCCTAACTGGGCTGGAAACCATTCAACCAATGTTAATCCTGGATTTAAGTACATCAATATTAAATAGGTTCCAACAGCTAGGATCCCAAGGACGGTCGAAACAATGGCTGCGATCCAAGCGTCCTTGCCTGCAGATGCACCAAAGCCAAAAATAATCGTTGTGCCAATTTGAAAAAATAATGTTAATGCAAAAAGTTGATATTGCGACAATCGCTCCATAAAACACCTTTAACATTTTATGTCATCATTTTATTATCACTTTCCACATGGAAAATTATAACGATTTTTCATAAAGAAAAATCGTTTCCGCCATGTTCAACGTCATGAATTTTCCCAGCGGCGGCATATGTCGCATGGAATCAAAGGCTGTCGGAACTTTTTTGTTTTCAAATATAAAGAAAGTGTTTATGATTAAAACATTCCCTTAAGAAGGAGTGAATAACGATGAAGATGAGCAAACATCTCTCCATCATGATGCTCCTTGCCTTTTTTTCTTTTACCTTTTTGCAGCAGAATCCTGCACATACTCCTGCCCATTCACACCCCGTCGAAAAGGCAATCATCAGTCTAGATGATTTGATGGAAAAGGCAAAATGGGATGACAAAAAGAAGCAGCCATTTGACCTGCCTTTTCTATTGACCATAAGTCTCATGCTAGTAAGAGCCGTTCAATTGGTCATTGCTTATCCTGCTAGATGGTTTAGGAATTTCACATTCCTGCTCCCGATTTTTCATCAATCTAATTACATCATCCCCCTCCCCGATTCTCATTAAAAATGAATAAGGGGGAGGAAATGATATGTGGATCCGTTTATTGGCAATTGCGTTCTTTTCCGTTTCAGCAGTTAGTATTTTTACCTACCAAGGCATTGAAATTACTCATGCTCTAATGGATTTCTTTAAGAAAAAATAGCCAAATAGGCAGACGAGGGCTAAAACAATCAGCCTTCGTCTGCCTTCTTCTTTTTTTATTTTTCACGGATATATTTTTCCGTTACGCGCAAGTCAGGCCGCAAATATGCCCATCATGAAAGCTGCTGCCGTCATATAAAAAAGACGCCCGGCTAGGACGTCTTCTGCTTATATATGCACCTATTCCATTTCTGCCACTTTTTCTTTCACTTCTTCGATATTTTTCATCTTGTTATCCCAGCATTTCTGGCTTAAATCGACAGGGTAATGCTCCGGATTCATCGTCCGTTTGTACTCATCCCATAGGGAATCAAGATTTTGCTTTAAGTACTCACGAGACTCTTCCAGGCAAGGAACTTCGTAAACCAATTGTCCCTCTTTAAAAATATCAACATGAAGCTCTTTGGCGGTGAAATTCGTCACAACTTTTTTCAAATACGTATGGGTCGGATGGAACATCCGCAGGCGTTTATCCGGAAGGATCTCATCCTCCATCGCAATATAATCGCCTTCAGCGTGATGGTTTACATTATTAATGATTCGATAAATCCGCTTTAGCCCAGGAGTAGTCACCTTCTCCGGATTGGAGGAAATCTTAATCGTATCCTCCAATTTCCCATCTTCACTCTCTATTGCCACCATCTTATAAACCGCACCAAGCGCAGCCTGATCATAGGCTGTAATCAATTTGGTGCCAATTCCCCAGCTGTCAATTTTCGCCCCTTGCGCCTTCAGGTTAATGATCGTATACTCATCCAAATCGCTGGAGGCAAAAATTTTCGCCTCTGTAAAGCCGGCTTCATCCAGCAATTTACGGGCTTTCTTCGATAGATATGTTAAGTCTCCGCTATCCAGGCGAATTCCGATAAAATTAATCTTGTCGCCCAACTCTTTTGCGACCTTAATCGCATTCGGCACGCCCAGACGAAGCGTGTCATATGTATCCACTAGGAACACACAGTTTTTATGTGCTGCCGCATATTTATGAAACGCCGTGTACTCATCCTTATATGCTTGTACCATCGCATGGGCATGGGTCCCGGATACGGGAATGCCAAATAGTTTTCCGGCTCTCACATTACTAGTTGAGTCGAATCCGCCAAGGTAAGCTGCCCGGGTACCCCAAATGGCCGCATCCATTTCTTGGGCCCGTCTTGTCCCAAATTCGGCCGCCGCTTCATTGCCGACTACCTGCTTAATCCGGGATGCCTTCGTGGCGATTAATGTTTGGTAATTCACAATGTTAAGTAAGGCTGTTTCCACCAGCTGAGCTTCTGCCAGCGGGGCATCTACCCGCAACATCGCTTCATTGCCAAATACTAGCTCGCCCTCTCTCATCGCCCGGATGGATCCGGTAAAGCGCAAATCCTTCAGATAATTTAAAAAGTCGTCCTCGTAGCCGACTTCATTTTTTAAATAGTCCAAGTCATCCTCTGTAAAGCGAAAGCCTTGAAGATATTGAATGACCTTTTCTAATCCGGCAAAAACCGCATAGCCGTTTCCAAACGGCAGCTTCCGGAAATACAGTTCAAATATAGCACGTTTATTATGAATGCCATCTCTCCAATACGTCTCTGCCATATTAATCTGGTACAGGTCCGTATGCAGAGTATAGCTGTCATCTTGATACATATGTTTCATAACAGGCCCTCCGTAAAAACTAGTACAGTTATCCAACATTATTACCCATCATACCATTAAAAAGACTATTTCACCAGCGCACCAAGCGATTGCTCGAAATGTCCAAGGGCCCAGCCATGTCCTGATTGGTTAAAAGATGCCACCGCATCCTTGTAAATGACAATCTTAAAGCCTTTATTATAAGCGTCAACAGCCGTGTGAAGCACACAAATATCGGTACAGACACCCGCCAGATGGACTTCGGTAATTCCCCGCTCCCTTAGCTTGATCTCTAAATCGGTGCCGGCGAATGCCGAATAGCGGGACTTGTCCAAATACAGTACGTTTTCCCTCTCCTTATGAGCTTCATATACCTCCTGGAGTGAGCCAAATAAATCCCTTCCAGCCGTGCCCCGCAAATTATGAGGTGGGAAGAGTTTGGTTTCCGGATGAAATTCGTCGCCTTTGTCATGGACGTCAATCGCAAACACGACGTAATCCCCTTGCTCAATAAACTCTTTCGTTAAAGACGTAATTTTTTCTTCAATTGCCTGGCCCGGCTTGCCGCAAGTTAAGGCCCCGGCATCCGCAACAAAATCGTACGTATAATCAATATTAATCAAAGCTTTCATGAACTGCACTCCTTTACCCCTGTCATGACTACTGTCTTTTTTCTCATTATACACAGCTTTCCTCACCAGATAAAGGAAAATATATCCAATTTCACCCAAAACTTTACCCGGCCGGCCTGTTTAATAAACAAAAAAGCCCGCCCCATTTTGGAACGAACTTAGCTATATCTAGTGCCTGGAACCCAGTCGGTCGGCATATCATTGGGCCGAATGTCGGCTATCGGCACAAAGACCTCTAAATGGCGATATAGATTGACAAACTCAGCCGGCAGCAATCCGCCAAATTCTCCGTCTAAATTTAACTGAACCTTTTCTTCCGAATAAACCTTCACCCGGTTAGCCTTTGTATAAATCACATTGGGGTCATTGACATGTTCACCGCGGACAGCCAATGAAGCGATCCGAATAAACTCTGCCAGGTTGACCTTTTTTAAAATTAATAAGGAAAACAGCCCGTCGTTAATAGAAGCATCCGGCGCCAATCTTTCAAAGCCGCCAATCGAATTTGTCAGCCCGACCAAAAATAGCATGGTTTCCCCTTCATAAAGCTTCCCGTCATACTCGATGCTAAGGTTAGTTGCTTTAATCGAAGGAAGCATCTCGATACCCTTTAAATAATACGCCAGCTGGCCAAGCAGGGTTTTTAACTTGCTGGGAACCTCATAGGTCAGCTCCGTCAGCCGGCCGCCTCCAGCAATATTAATAAAATATTTGTCATCGATCCGGCCAATATCGACAGGAATGACATCCCCCTTCGTGATGATATCCACTGCAGATGGGACATCCCTTGGAATTTGCAAGGCCCGGGCAAAATCGTTTGTCGTTCCAGCGGGGATAATTCCTAGTTTTGGGCGATATTCTTGTCCAGCGAGACCATTGACTACTTCATTGATCGTCCCATCACCGCCAGCAGCAATCACTACATCATATTGACGCTCCACGGCAATCCGTGCGGCCTTTGTCGCATCACCGGCACCAGTTGTCGCATGACAGGAAGCCTCATAGCCAGCCATCTCTAGTTTTTCAAGAATATCGGGCAAATGCCGCTTAATCATTTCACGTCCTGAAGTAGGATTATAAATCAGTCTAGCTCTTTTCATTATCATCATCCTATATCTTGAAATCAAAAAACCGTTCTTTTAATTCAATATTTTACCAATTGTTAGAAAAAGTTACAATCAGCCTTTATATTTCCCAACATCCATATCCTATCATAACGGTTTTTTATTTTTTTGCAAAAAATAAGCCATGACATTGTCATAGTACTTGGTTTTAATGCCATGTTTTATTAAAAGCAAAAGCGCCGCTCGGCACGACGCTGCTTAAATTTGCTGCTTCTTCCTGTTTTATCGCCCTGACAAAAGACTCACCTGATAGGTATTGGCAATGCTGATCCGATACTTGCCTTCACCGGACTGATAGATGGCATTTTTTTCTCCGTTCCCTTGGGCGCCGTCAGCGGGCTGCTCTGAAATCTTCCATTCATCAGCTTGGCCTCGGATGCTCTCCACCCCAGTTGCCGACACGGTCATATCGTTTGTTTCCGATGTATCGACTACCACCTCGGAAGCATTCTCGATATTCCAATTATTGGCCAGCATTCGCGGTTTTAAGGTAAGCTGATTGCCGGTCCCCATCACTTCAAGCTTTACATCACCAGGAACCAGAATGGTGGCCGCGATTTCTTGCGGCGAGTCAAAGGGACCTGCCTCATTTGGCAGAGATTTCACGTTTAAGTAAAGCGTGTCCCCTTTTTGGGTAACCGCCACATAATCCTCAGCCTTTTTTATCAGCTTGGATTGTTTTGAGGTTTGCATCCGATAAGTTCCAAACATGGAAGCTTCTCTTTCCTTTGCCGCTTCAATTGTCATATTATATCCCGAAGTTCTCACCACTACCCGCTTCACCGTCTCATCTAGCGGATGAGAAAATTCCGGCAGTTCAAATGAACGTTCTTCGCTGGTAACTAACTCCTGAGCTTTGTCGAGCAGGCCGATAGAACTTAACAGGGCAAACCCAATTCCTATTGTTCCAATCAGGCCGACAAAGAAAATACTTAAGAAATCATAACGGAGCATCGGTGATTCCTGACGGGACAAAAACAAATACACTAATATTTCTATGCCCAATACAATTAACAGGATCGGCCACCAAGCGGTCATGACCTGGAGGAAATTGAAACCAAGGAACCTTGACATAAACAAGAACAAGCCAAGAAGGACCAGCAGAGCACCCATGGAAAATGTCCCAACACGCCAGGTTCGCATCATTCCGAAGCCCCTCCTTTTCTTTTGCTAAAAAAGAATCCGATCCCTGCGCCAATTAAAATTGCTGCTGCCACCCCAATTTGCCGTTTTTTCATATCTTCCCATCCTCCTTTTTGCGTTTGCTTCCGGACAAAAGCTTGATTCCGCCGCCAATCAGCAGCAGGCAGACAATGCCTGTCTGGATATAGCTTTGCAGCCAATACATGATATTGGTATTAAAATAGCGCTGAAGCATCGGCGACAAAGCCGGCACCAGAATATTCATGACTAAATAGTACAGACCTAATAGAATCAGCCCGATTCCTACCCATTTCTGATGATTCATTAAATAAGAAATAATCGGCGTGTCCTCCAGGGGCTCTTCCCCCTGCTTCGAGATTTTTTGCAGAGCATCAAAAAAGCTGTAAAACCAGATAATCGGGATTAAAAATAAGAAGATTCCCAGCCTCAGGACATCCAAAATATAGACAGAGAACAAGAACGCTGCCATCAGCTGGATGCCGCGGCGCTGCAAGCCTAAATAAAGATGGCCTGCCCCGGGGAAAATCGATAGGAAGGTGGCAATTGATTTGCTCTTTTTCCCATCCTGCCGCAGTTTTTCAAAATCTTCATAGATGGTCTTATCGACTAGTTCCTCGCCGCGCTGTTTTTTATTGACCTGCTGGACAACATCGAAAAATCCATAGACCCAAATAATTGGCAGGGCAGCCAAGAACACAAGGAACTCCCCGCGGTTGCTGATGACTGAAATGAAGATAATCATTATAAACAGTCCTAAAAAGGAAGCCAGAAGTGTCAGGCCGCGGTTCATTAATCCAAGCTGGAAGTGTCCAAGTCCCGGAATAAATGACAGCAAAAGCGTATAAAAGCGTTCCGAATCCTGCCCAGAGACTGGCGGCTGCTGTCCATCGAGGGCCAATGCTTTTGCCTGCTTCTTTTGTTTGGAAACCTGAATGGCCATGTCAATAAAACTAATCAGGTAGATAAAAATCCCAGCCCCAAAGGCTAAGGCAGCTACTTCTCCATTATTGCTTGCTATCCCCGCAACCGCAATCAATGCACAACCCATTACGGTAAGCAAATAAAGCAGCCCGCGAAAAATCGTACCGAAGTAAATATGGCCGAGGCCTGGAAATAGTGATAACGTTAGCGCTCTCGTTGAACTTTTCATTTCTTAATTGCCTCCTTTTTTTCGAATGAATCCATCCATGCAAAAGTTTTATTCAATACCCCCTCCGTGACTGAAGGCTTTTTTTCTTGTATTTTCTGTGTTTCAAAGGAGTTGGCATATTTCGCAATGGACTGGAAGGCTCCCGTAAATGTCAGCAAAAGCGTGGCTGCTGCTGCCAGCAGGTAGTGGAAAACGGCTTGCTTGTAAAACCGCTTCGTTTTCCGAGCCTTTTTTGGACCGATCTCCAGCTTGATGATTTGGCTTGGTAAAGCCGGCTCCGTTTTCGGCAATGCTGCCATAATATGATCCGTAAATCCCTGTTCGTCTGTAAGGAGCGGAAGGGAAGATTCATAGTCTGCAATGGCCTGCAGATAAAGTTCGAGACAGTAGTCACAAGAATATAAATGATCTTCCAGCTCCACCCGAGCTGACTCATTGAGTTCATCTTTGACGTATTGCATCCATTCATCGAATGTATAATGTCCCATTAAAAATCATCCTCCTTCCAGTTTTTCTTCATCCAATGACGGGCCCGGTAAAGCTTGGTTTCAATAGTTTTTACCTGGACGTTTTGTTCTTCTGCCATTTGCTGATAGCTTTTTTCAGCTATGTAAAATCCATAGATCACATCGCGATAGTTCTCCGGCAGTTCATCGAGCCTCTTTCGGACCAGCCTTCTTTGTTCGTTATGGATAACTTGTTTTTCCACACTGTCCTGTGCGGCTGCTATCCCCGGCTGCTCCGTATCTTGGACTGTTTCTTCCAATTTCCTCGCCTGTTTTCTTTTTACATCGATGGCATGGTTCACAGCGATACGGGTCAGCCAGGTCTTGAATCCTTGGTTCCCATATTGGGGGAGAGAGGTATAGAGCTTGATCAAGACTTCCTGGGCAGCATCTTCAGCCTCTTTTTGGTCGCGAAGGATGGCAAAGACGGTCCGGAACACATCATTGCGGTACTTTTCGACCAGAAGACGAAAGGCTTGTTCGCTGCCCTGCAGGACTTTTTCTATTAAAACGGAATCCTCGATGGCCTTCTCCCCCTTTCTTGTTTGTTTTTCTCATTTAAATAGACGAATGAAGCGGGAACAACCCCTGCACTTTTTTGAAAAAATTTTTTGCAGCAAAAAATAAAGAACATGCTTCTTGGGAGGGGCATGTTCCATAATCTTCAGTAACCAATCATTCTATTATTCTATTGCTTTAGTCACTGAGGTGACTAGCATATTATCTAGATCAAGCTCAAAATACATACATTGCATTCATGAGGAATTTCATATATCTCTTGATCTGGGAGAGTGTCGAATAATTCCTTCACTGCCTGTACCCGGACATTCTCCTCCATCGCGGCTAGCCATGATACAGAACGGATACGATCGACCCACTCTTGTTTCGTAAATCGAATCGAATAATCCAATTTATAAAAATCCCGCAAATCAAAGCCATTATGCTGCCATTCAGCAAACCATTCAACTGGGAACCCATTAATCCGCTGCTTGGCTTTAGCCTTCGATCCAGCCGGCTTCGGCCCATCGGGAGCATACTTGGAAACAATGGCTAACGTAGTCTGAACCACAGCCGGCTTAGTCAAAAAGCCAGAATCGATAACAATCAGCTTTCCTTTAGGCCTTAAAATCCTCTTTATTTCTTTTATCGCCTTCTCCCGGTCGAACCAGTGCCAGGCCCGCATCGCAGTTACTATATCAAATTCGGAATCTGGCAGCCCTGTTTGTTCCGCTGTCGCCTGCAGATAGGGGATGGCATAATTTTTCGTTCTATTAAATGCTTTAGCTTGTTCTATCAGTTCCTGAGACGGCTCAACCCCTATGACGTCCGCCTTTCTCATGGAAATCTTTCGAGTTAAAGCCCCCGTTCCAGCACCAATGTCTGCGACTTTTTTTCCATCAAAACGAATATTTCGGAACTGCAGACTTTCCATTAGTGAAACTGGAATATCTTCCCTTGAGCGGGCATAACTATTAGCAACTTGGCCAAAATCGATTCTTTCCATTTTAAGCACTCCTTCAAGATTTCCAAAACGTGCAAATCCAACAAAATAATACCATTTAATTGTGATAGAATAAAAGAAAAATAGATCTGTAGGAGGTGGAATAATGTTCTGGATCCTGCTTTTTGCTTCCTATATCATTGGAAGTATCCCAACCGCACTCATTGTCGGAAGGGTTATTTTTGGAGTGGATATCCGTGATCATGGCAGTAAGAATCCCGGCGCCACCAACACACTAAGAGTCCTTGGAAAAAAATCTGCCCTGTTTGTCCTATTCATCGACCTAGGGAAAGGCGCTGCTGCTGCTGCAATGCCAATTTTCTTTAAGCTTGATGCCGAGCCGCTGTATTTTGGAATGGCTGCCGTCATTGGGCATTGCTTCCCGATTTTTGCAGGATTTAGGGGCGGAAAAGCCATTGCCACCACGGCGGGGGCGCTCTTAGTCGCCAATATTCCCCTTTTCATCACTGCGTACGTGTCGTTTTTCTTCATTAGTTTTTTAACCAAGTATTTATTTTTTGGATCGATTTCTGTCGGTCTAAGCATGCTGGTCTATGACTATTTCACACCAAATCTTAACTTTGAACTTATTTTTATCTTATTTTCTTTCCTTTTAGTCTATCTTCATCGCTCAAACATTCGAAATTTCATTCTAGGAGTGGAGCCAAAAGTAAATGATAAACATTTGCTAAACGACCGGCTTCCTCCCAAGAACAGCAATATTTAAGTTTAATAAACAACCCCGGCACCTTCTATCTTGCCGGGGTTTTGCTATTATCTAAAAAGTTTCGACATCACGCTGGCTGCAACCGTCTGCCAAATGGCGGGGTCGGTTTGATATGCCTTGCCTAATCGTTTATACAGTTGAATCTGCTGATTTTGAAAATCAGGATCATCCTTATCCGGCAGGGCTGCACGGCCTTGATCCACTAGCTTCTGCATTTCCGGTGCCCGCGGGCCCCATTTGCTTTTTTCGCTTCCATCCTGATTGATAAAAATAAATATTGGGATCGCTCTGGACGTTCCATTTGTTAAGTATTGGTCCATCAGTTCCAAATTTTGATCACGCAGCAGAAAACGGACTTCCATTCCCGCTGCTTCGGCAATACGGAGCAGGATTGGGTTGTTTAACATCGCATCCCCGCACCAATCCTCCGACAGGACCATCGCCCGCAATTGTTGCGGCTTCAATTCCTCCAGCCTGCTTTTGTCCTGCTGGGATAAGGAAAATTGATGATAAATCGAAAGCATTTCCTCTTTATTCTTGGTCATTGAGTTTATATACTCTTCGGGGGACATTCCTTTTTCAAACCATTCATTAAGATCCATGAACCTCCACTCCTTTCTATTCCTATCATATCGACTTTTTTTTAGCGGCACAATCAAACCGCTTACAAATATTCCCTTTGTTTTTATCAAAGTACTTTCTATAGGTGGATGGTTCATTTTCAGGAGAATTGGATGGTTCATTTTTGGCCCAGTTACGTTATCATATGGTGAAATAGATTTTTTAAAAGGCCACTTGGCTATAGATTCGAGGTATAAGCATTGAACGACAAGATGCAAAGCCTGCTGTGCCCCTGAAGTGACCAATATTTTAGAAGGATCCGTTTTGATTCCAATTCGTCATAGGCAGCCACAACTGTGCTTCTGTTTACTCCAAGCTCCTGTGCCAGCCCTCTTTCCGAAGGCAAGGGTTTATCAGGAGGAAAGGTTCCGTCCGCAATGCCGTTTTCCATATGCAGGGCAAGTTGTTTATATAGCGGTAATTTAGCATTTCTATCGGGTCTCCAATCCATTAGCAGCATTCCTTGGAATTAATGAAGTCTCTTCATTATTGTAACTTTTTTTGATTCAGGAGGAAAAGAAATGGTGTTTGAAGAATAGATTCGATAGCACATTTGGGGGGGATGCGAAATGGTACCGCAAAGGGTTAGTCTGCTGACAATAGGAGCTTACAACTTACCGCTATTAAGATCTTTTTATCAATCGATAGGATGGGAAGAAACAGAATTCAGTTCTGACAGCTATGCTGTTTTTAAAACAGCCGGGGTCATTCTATCTCTGTTTCCTGTTGAAGAGTTAGCGAAGGAAGCTGGTGTGGAGCTGACCGTATCACCGGAAACTTATCGGCCGGTCACTTTTGCTATTAATGTTGATGAACCAAAGCAGGTGGATGCAATCATAGAACAAATTCGGAAAGCCGGGGCCAGGATTCTTCGTGAGCCCAGTGATGCCTTTTGGGGCGGGCGGACCGCTTATTTTGCCGACCCTGAAAACAATCTTTGGGAAGCAGCCTGGAATCCCGATGCTGTATTTGATGAACGAGGCGCAATGATTTCTTTTTAACTAAAAAAAGGATGGTTAAAAAAGGTTATCCTGCTAGATAACCTTTTTTTATTTATTACCTCTGCCATTCTCGTAATTTTTGATTTAAAACACTCAATTCCTCTTCAATTTCAGCCAGCCGTTTTTCCAGCGGAGCAAGGTTTCCTTTAACGAGCTCCATTTTTTCAAGGTTATGCTGAAGCTGCAAGTATTCATCCTTTAGCTCCAAAATTTGATACTCCAACTCTTTTTTATCCATTTTCTGCCTCCCCGTGTTCTCCTTCTTTCAGTAAATCTTGAGATAATCGTACCATATCCCGGCATAGGATGCCGGTTTCGAAGATTTCTTCTGAATCATGCTGAATAAAAAAATCAGGGGGAGCCTCTTCATCGGATCCTATTGCCTCTCTGCCTCTCGCATTTTTTCAATCAAACGTTTGTTTAAATTTGCTTTCTTTGCATTGAATAACTGGATTCTATCAAAATGTTTCATGTGAAACTTGTCGGCGGCTGATGGTGATGATAGTAAATCATGTCGAAACAAGGAGGTCTTCCCTTCTTTCGACAATTCCTTTTTCTATTCGAGCCTAATTAAACATTTGATTAATAAGCCTTTCCGTTTTGGCGGATAAAGGGTTTTCCCGGGAAATGGGGACAATAAAAGTCGAAATTTCACTCGACAAAAAAACTGGCAGAAGCGATTCTGCCAGTTCATTTTTAGCGTTTTTGCAATTCTTGCTGTAACAATTGATTCACCATTTGCGGGTTAGCCTGTCCTTTAGTGGCTTTCATAATCTGGCCGACTAAGAAGCCAGTTGCTTTAGCTTTTCCGCCTTTAAAGTCCTCAATTGATTTGGGATTGTTATCGAGTACCTCGCCAATAATTTTGAGCAATGTTCCCTCATCGGAAATTTGCACAAGCCCCTTGTCCTTGACGATTTGCTCGGCATCGCCGCCGTTTTCAATTAATTCTTTGAATACAGTCTTGGCGATTTTGGAAGAAATCGTGCCATTCTCAATCAGTTTGATCATGCCTGCAAGGCCCTCTGGAGTCAGCGGAACTTGATCCAGTTCTTTGCCTTCCGCATTCAAGTAGCCAGATACTTCCCCCATAATCCAGTTAGACGCCTGCTTCGCATCCGCACCTGCATGGACAGCGGCTTCAAAGAAATCAGCCATTTCCTTCGTAACTGTGAGAACCTTCGCGTCATAAACCGGCAGGCCGAGTTCTTCCACATAGCGTTTTTGCCGCTCATCCGGAAGCTCCGGAATTTCAGCACGGATCCGTTCTTTCCAGTCCTCATCGATATATAACTCGAGCAGGTCCGGTTCTGGGAAGTAGCGGTAATCATCTGAGCCTTCCTTAACACGCATCAAGATTGTCGTACCGGTTGCCTCATCAAACCGGCGCGTTTCCTGCTCAATTTTTCCTCCGGCAGAAACGACTTCCCGCTGGCGTTTTTCCTCGTACTCCAATCCTTTACGGACAAAGTTGAACGAGTTCAAGTTTTTCAATTCTGTCTTAGTGCCGAACTCTTCCTGTCCTGCTGGGCGGATGGAAATATTGGCATCGCAGCGCAGCGACCCCTCTTCCATCTTACAGTCGGAAACTCCCGTGTATTGGATGATGGACTTTAATTTTTCCAAATAGGCATAAGCCTCATCAGGGGTGCGGATATCCGGCTCGGACACGATTTCAATTAACGGTGTGCCCTGGCGGTTAAAATCGACCAATGAATAACCATTACCATGATTCAGCTTCCCAGCATCCTCTTCCAGATGGATCCTGGTAATGCCGATTTTTTTCGTATAGCCATTTACTTCAATCTCAATCCAGCCATGCTCGCCGATTGGCTGGTCAAATTGCGAAATTTGGTAAGCCTTCGGGTTATCCGGGTAAAAATAATTCTTCCGGTCAAACTTGGTGTGAGTGGCAATCTCACAGTTCAAGGCCATAGCCGCCTTCATCCCAAAATCAACAGCTTTTCTGTTCAAAACTGGCAGCACTCCAGGATAACCAAGATCGATTACGGTTGTATTGGCGTTTGGTTCGGCTCCAAAGTGATTCGGGCTGGATGAGAAGATTTTCGATTCTGTTTTTAGTTCGACGTGGACTTCTAGTCCGATGACTGTTTCAAATTCCATTCTGTTCACCCCCTACAATTGCGGCTTCTGTTTATGGTAGTCTGTGGCTTGCTCGAAAGCGTGTGCCACACGGTAAATCGTCGCTTCATCAAAATGTTTGCCGATAATCTGCAAGCCCAATGGCAGTCCATTGTCAAAGCCGCATGGAATCGAGATTCCTGGTACCCCGGCAAGGTTGACTGGAATCGTTAAAATATCATTGGCATACATCGTCATCGGGTCATCGATGTTTTCGCCAATTTTAAACGCAGGTGTTGGCGTGGTTGGTCCGATAATCACATCATAATTTTCCAACACATTTTCAAAGTCTCGCTTAATAAGCGTACGAACCTTTTGTGCTTTTTTATAGTAAGCATCATAATAACCAGAGCTTAGCGCAAAGGTTCCCAGCATAATCCGGCGTTTAACCTCGTCACCGAAGCCTTCTGCTCTCGTCTTTTTGTATAAATCCAGCAAGTTCTCAGCATCCTGCGCCCGGTAGCCATAGCGGACACCGTCAAAACGGGCCAGGTTAGCGGAAGCTTCTGATGAAGATAACAGGTAATAGGCAGCTAAAGCATATTTGGAGTGCGGGAGGGAAACCTCTTCCCAAACAGCGCCAAGTCCTTCCAGCACTTTCAAGGCATCAAGCACCGATTGGCGTGCTGATTCGCTGACCCCTTCACCAAGATATTCTTTTGGCACGGCAATTTTTAAACCATTCACATCACCAGTTAATGCCTCCGCAAAGTTAGGAACTTCGACATTGGCCGATGTGGAATCCATCGGATCTAATCCTGAAATCGCTTGGAGCAAATAGGCATTGTCCTCAACCGTCCGGGTGATTGGCCCGATTTGATCCAAGGAGGATGCGAAGGCCACAAGCCCGAACCGTGATACGCGGCCGTAGGTTGGCTTTAGTCCGACCACACCGCAGAACGCTGCCGGCTGGCGGATGGAGCCCCCTGTATCTGATCCAAGGGAAAAGAGCACCTCACCTGCGGCAACGGCTGCTGCCGAGCCGCCGGAAGAACCGCCTGGCACACGGTCTAACTTCCATGGATTCCGTGTTTTTTGGAACCGCGAGTTTTCATTGGAGGAACCCATCGCAAACTCGTCCATATTTAATTTGCCAATTGTGATTGTCTCTGCCTGCTGCAGTTTTTGGACAACAGCAGCGTCATAGATTGGGTCAAAGTTTTCTAGAATCTTGCTGGCACAGGTTGTCCGCAAACCTTTGGTTACAAGGTTATCTTTTATGCCAATTGGCATACCAAACAACAATCCGGCATTGGCGTCTGTGCTAAGTTTGTCATCGAGAGCTCTCGCTGTTTGGCGTGCTCTTTCTTCATCCAGTGTTAAAAATGCTTGGACCTGGTCCTCGACATCCTGGATGCGCTTATACGATTCGTCAACAAGCTCCGAAACCTTCAGTTCTTTTTTTTGCAAGAGTTCATGAAGGTCGGAAACTTTATAATCAAATAAACCCACAGTTAATCCTCCTCTTACTCCCCTAATATGGCTGGCACTTTAAATTGCCCGTCTTGATGGTCCGGGGCATTTTTTAACACTTCTTCACGCGGCAGCCCTGGCTTTGGCACATCGTCGCGCAGGACATTTTTCATGTCCAGCACATGGTATGTAGGTGGTACATTTTCGGTATCCAATTCGTTTAACTGCTCAGCAAATGTGATCATCTCATCCAGCTGCTTGGTAAACATTTCTGCCTCTTCTTCGGTTATCGCTAATCGCGCCAGATTGGCAACGTATTTGACCTGATCGGTTGAAATTCGTGACATTCCTGTGACCTCCGTTCGTCCATATTCATAATATTGATAATACCAAACTTTTCCGCTTTACCGCAATGATTACTCCTCCAGTATGGACAAGTTTGGAATCAAAAATAGGCAGTCCTTTAAGAAAAGAGCCGCCATTTTTCAGTCCACTATGTTTTTTTGCGTTGCAGGATCAACCTGGCCAGTTTAAATGGAAGAAAGCCCAAGATTCCTCCAAGCGTATTTAAAATTAAATCATCGACATCAAAGCTCCCAAATTCAAATAAAAGCTGCAGGATTTCAAATGTCAGGCTTAAAGTAAAAGTAGCGGCTGTAACCAATCTAAGACTTTGAAACTTTTTCACGATCAATGGTAAGATGAAACCAAACGGGATAAATCCGATGACGTTCCCGGCTAAATTCTTAATCCGGATATCCAAATTGACGTTGTCTAGGTACAAATAAAAATTAATCGTTTTAAATGGAACAAAATTATTAGAGCGCCAGAAATATGGATGATTGCTAAAGTTAAAATGATGAATGATTTCCGATAGCGGGATATATTTAAACAGCACCATTTTTGTCAAAATGGCTAGATAGAAACAAAGGATCACAAACAAGGTAATTTTTTTAAAAAAATTCATTTCACTACTCCACTGGACATATGTACCTTTACCATACCATATTTTCCAATTCATGTGGGAGTCAAATTGAAAACCATTAATGGAGGGAACAAGATTGGCAGAGCATGTATTTCATTTAAAAGCAAATTGGCCCGGGCTGCGGAATGATGTCGGGGAAATTGAAGCAGGAAATCTCAAAACGAAGATTTCCATTCCGCCGGAAATGGACGGACCCGGTGTTGGGACCAATCCGGACGAAATGCTCCTTGGTGCAGCGGCCACCTGCTATATTATTACTCTAGCAGCGATGCTGCAGCGAAGCGGGATTGATAAAGAAGGCTTAACAATGGAATCGGAAGGCATTGTCGATGTGACTAATGGTGTTTTTACCTACAAAAAGATTTTTCACCGTCCTCATATTGTGTTGAAGGCCGCTGCCAGTGATAAGGATGTGGAATTGGCCCGCCGGCTTGCTCAAAAAGCGGAAACTTCCTGTATGATTTCCCGTGCTATTCTGGGGAATGTGGAGATTGTGCTGCAGGAGACGATCGAGATAGCATCCTAAAATATACTTATCAATTTGGGAGAGAAGAATGAAACGGAAGCAAAGGAAAAAGGTTAAAACGATCTTCAGTTTAATTCTGCTATTTTGCCTGTTGGCAGGGATCCAATATTATTTTCAGCAACCAAAATCACAGCCAGATGTAGAAGGTCCCTTTGCTGAAGCGATGAAATATAGTCCTGTTATCCAAGGAGAATTAAAAAAATTCGATTTGGAGAGCTATACTCCGGTCCTTGTGGCCATTATGCAGCAGGAAAGCCACGGAAAGGGAGGCGACCCGATGCAGTCATCAGAGTCAGCCGGTTTGGCCAGAAATGCCATTACCGACCCGACTCGCAGCATTGAAGCGGGCGTTTCCTATTTTCAACGGGTTCTTGCTTATGGGAATGAGAAGAAGGTTGATTTTCCAACGATTATTCAATCGTACAATATGGGCGTCGGATATATCGATTTTGTAGCCGAGCATGGCGGAAAACACAGCGAAGAACTTGCCAAGCAATTTTCCAGGCTGCAGGTACAGAAAAATCCCCAGCGCTATAATTGCGGCGGCGATAAAACCAACTTCCGCTATCCTTACTGTTATGGGGACTTTACTTACAGCACCAAGGTATTGAAAAATATAGAATTGTTAGCGGACACGATGCCCGTTGCTGGGAGCCAAACCGGTGAGTCATTTTAATGATTTGCCAGTTTGGTTTTTTTTGTTAATCATAGAACTCCATGTGCGGTTTTGCTTGCCTGTAGTACTCTAAGCGATCCTCCAGTGTGCCGGTATGGAATTCAAATTTATGGCCGTCTGGATCGGTGAAATAGATGGATTGTTGATCCCGTTCATCCCGCT
Source organism: Neobacillus muris (assembly GCF_943193175.1). Classification (GTDB taxonomy): domain Bacteria; phylum Bacillota; class Bacilli; order Bacillales; family Cytobacillaceae; genus Neobacillus; species Neobacillus muris. The sequence continues at coordinate 1,363 of NZ_CALPDF010000049.1, read as the reverse complement.
CGCGTCCAGGAAGAATGTTCACGTTCAACTGCTTCAGTTTGTCTTTCATTTTAGGAAAGTCTTCAGTATCGATTGAAAAAGCAATATGGGTATAGGAATCATGGATTTCTTTTCGCGGGATTTGCTTTTCTTCATTTAATGCAAGCCATAATCCGTTTAAGTCAAAGTAAGCGGTCGTTCTCCCTTTTACAAGCAGTTTGGCATCAAATACCTTTTGATAGAAGTGGGTTGACTGCTCCAGATTGGATACGGAGAATAACAAATGATTGATTCCGTTAATGGACATAAGATCACCTCAAGCTTGGTAATTTTCGGAAACTATTATAATATAAATTTATATACTTTTGCGAAAATTAAGGGGTGCGATGGATGGAGTCTTTTAAGAACGATACCTGGAATGCCGTTTTATACGATAACAATCATGCTTTTGTTTCGAAGTTTGGGAAAGGGTTAGTGGAATTGCTAGCGCCGCAGCCGGATGAGTCGATTCTTGATCTTGGCTGCGGAACAGGGGACCTTGTCTTCCAGCTCCATCAGCTTGGGGTCCATGTGACAGGGATTGACCAATCGGAAAATATGATTGCGCAAGCTCAAAAGAAGTACCCCGGACTTTTATTTGAAGTGACAGATGCATTGGACCTCCCTTATCAGGAAGAATTTGATGCGGTGTTTTCGAATGCGGTGCTGCACTGGATTAAGCGTCCAGATCAGGTACTGTCCTGCGTTTTTGATTCTTTGAAGCAAGGTGGCCGGTTTGTTGCGGAGTTCGGCGGGAAAGGAAATGTAAAGGCGATTACCGATGGGATTATGGATCAATTTTTAGAAATGGGCATGGAATATGATGCCGAGGATTTTCCATGGTATTACCCCAGTATCGGTGAATATTCCGCTCTAATGGAGTCTGCCGGGTTCCGGGTTGTGTTTGCGCAGCATTTTGATAGACCGACAAAACTGGATGGCGATGATGGGTTAAGTAATTGGGTTAAGATGTTTTGCGGCGGTATGTTGGAGGGGATTTCGAAGGATATCAGGGATTCTATTATTAGTAAAGTAGAAATCAATTTGAAGCCTGTTTTATATCAAAATGGGGCTTGGTATGCGGATTATAAGCGGATTCGGGTTATTGGAATAAAGGAGTAGTGCTGGTTGTTGAGATGCCTGGATTGGGATGGGCGCAAACTCGATGGGGATGATCGGATTCTATGGCGGTATTTCCGGGCGGACTCCTCTTAGTTTTGTCGTCATGAACCCTTCATGGCGACATTTCCGGGCGGATTCCTCTTGGATTTGTCGTCATGAACCTGCCATGGCGACATTTCCGGGCGGATTCCTCTTAGTTTTGTCGTCATGAACCCTTTATGGC